>NZ_NUQE01000018.1 GCF_002582035.1 Bacillus pseudomycoides | reverse complement strand
TCGGGCTCTTACAGGCGGTTCGGGGTTCTCTTCTCTGTAAAGCCTCTTACCGCCTGTTTGAGCGGGGTAAAGTGAAACTTCCGTCACTGGAGTGTTTTTCTCCATTGATGGGAGCTCTACCAATCAGACCGGTGTGAGAAAACAAAAAAAAGCTAGGAGAAACATCTCCTAGCTTTTACTATTATAATTATTTTGCATCTTGGTAACGTTTTTCAACTGCGTTCCAATCTACAATGTTCCAGAATGCACCGATGTAGTCAGGACGACGGTTTTGGTAATGTAAGTAGTATGCATGCTCCCAAACGTCTAGTCCTAAAATTGGAGTTTTACCTTCCATTAATGGATTATCTTGGTTTGGTGTGCTTGTTATTTCTAACTCACCATTGTTTATAACAAGCCATGCCCAACCAGAGCCGAAGCGAGTTGCGCCTGCTTTTGCAAACTCATCTTTAAATGCATCGAAGCTGCCAAATTTCGCTTCAATTGCACTTGCAAGTTCACCTACTGGTTGTCCGCCGCCATTTGGAGAAAGAATTGTCCAGAATAAAGAGTGGTTTGCATGTCCGCCACCATTATTGCGTACTGCTGTACGAATTGCTTCTGGTACTTCGTTTAAGTTTGCAACTAACTCTTCAATACTTTTTTCTGCTAATTCCGCATGTCCTTCTAATGCAGCATTTAAGTTTGTTACGTATGTGTTGTGATGTTTTGTATGATGGATGTTCATTGTTTCTTTGTCAAAATGAGGTTCTAATGCATCATACGCATAAGGTAAATTTGGTAATTCGTGTTTTGCCATTGTTATATTCCTCCCATTGTATGTATTGCCGATAATGACTTGGCATACAAATTCATTTTACCCTAATTACATAGGGGTGAAAACAAATTTAACATATTGCCTTGCTAACATTAAAGTAGCAAATTTCCCATTTCTTTTCAAACGAAATGCTCATACATTTTGTAAAAAAAGCTTCCTTCTATGAGGAAGCATATGTGCTATGTATCAATATATGAAATGGATATGGACCCTGTAGGACTCGAACCTACGACCGGACGGTTATGAGCCGTCTGCTCTAACCAGCTGAGCTAAGGGTCCACAATATATACGAATAGGTGCTAAGGCATCATGTATGCTCTAGTTAGATAAATTACTATGGAATGTATGAGTATATATAAAAATGTAAGATAAATTTACCATAATGAAAAGAAATGTGTCAATTGCATTTTCATATCACACGTGATACATCTTGTGATTCTTTAGAAGCGTACGTTACAATGAGATTGTAAATCAATATATTTAAAAGAAGGAAGTGAATTCATGTCCATATTTACACAACTGTTTAAAAGCTTATATGCACCAAAAGAGATGGCACTCTTTCGTTTTCAAAAGATCGGAAAAACGATTCTTTACATAATGTTGCTATGTTTACTTGCTACCGTTCCAAAAACAATTCTATTTGGAAATTTAATTCAAGATGGCATCAGTCTTGTTAATCATTCTATCGAAAAAGATGTACCTGATTTTAAAATTGAAAATGGCGAACTTCACGCAGACATCGACAAACCCATTGTAAAAGATGACACAAATTTTATTTTTGTATTTGATCCAAACGCAACGGATGCAAGCGCATACCCAAATCGAGATGGTTTGTTCATCTTAAAAGATAAAATGATTTCAACAGCACAGCAACAAACACAATCATTTCCATATAGTGACTTAGGAAATACAACTTTTGAAAAAAAAGATATTCAAGAATTGGTTTCATTTATCGATAGCATATATCCAATTGCTATGTTCGTTATCGGAATACTTATTTACTTATTCCAACTCTTCATTACATTCCTTGGTGTTACACTATTAGGATTTATCGGTTCTGCAATGAGCGGACAGCGTAAACTATCTTACAAACAAATTTGGACATTAACTGCATACAGCTATACAATCCCAACTATATTCTTTATGATAATGGATTTGTTAAAAATCACCGTCCCGGGCTCGTTATTCCTATTCATTACTGTTGTTCTAATTGTCCTTTATTTAACAATAAACGAAGTACCAAAACCAAAACAAAAAACTTCACTATAAAAAATGCCTTCAAGGCATTTTTTTTTTGGACAAGCATATATTTCTCTACAAAGGAGTGAAGAAATATGAAAAGACTTAGCGGTGTCTTATTGTTGCTTGTTCTCGGTTACATTTTTTACTACGATATTACAATCGGTACTTTACCGTTACTTCATACATATTCCAAATCCCAAAAAACTTCAGCAGAAGTTTCAAAAAACGACCAAAAAGAAAATATATCAGGGGCAAAATATAAAATCATTGAAGTAAAAACAGGTGATACCGTTCTATCCATTACAGAGGAAATTAACAAAAAAAAAATTCCCTCTATTGAAAAAGTTGTTACAGATTTTAAAGGATTAAACCAAAATGAATCTCCTGCAAAAATGCAAATTGGAAAAAAGTACAAATTCCCTCTCTATCCACAATAGCATCACATAATTCTTGTCAACTGCAGCAAAGCGCTGATACAATAGAAAAAGTGAAGTTGCACATTTGACTTCACAGGACAAATACTGCATACAATATAAATGTATTTGTCTACAAAATAAGAAACTTCTTTTATAAGGAGAGCGATCTATTCGTGAATGAAATAACTCATCGTACAAAAACACGTCCTGTTAAAGTTGGAAATTTAACAATTGGCGGTAATAATGAATTAATTATACAAAGTATGACAACAACAAAAACGCATGATGTGGAAGCAACAGTTGCTGAAATCAAACGTTTAGAAGAAGCAGGTTGTCAAATTGTTCGTGTAGCCGTTCCAGATGAGCGTGCTGCAGATGCAATTGCTGATATTAAAAAACAAATTAATATCCCTCTTGTTGCTGATATTCACTTTGACTATCGCCTAGCATTAAAAGCAATTGAAGGTGGCATTGACAAAGTTCGAATCAATCCAGGAAATATCGGTCGCCGCCATAAAGTTGAAGCAGTTGTAAATGCTGCCAAAGAACGCGGTATTCCAATTCGCATCGGTGTAAATGCAGGTTCATTGGAACGTCATATTTTAGAAAAATATGGATATCCAACAGCAGATGGCATGGTAGAAAGTGCATTGCATCACATTAAAATTTTAGAGGATTTAGATTTTCACGATATCATCGTATCGATGAAGGCGTCCGATGTGAACTTAGCAATTGAAGCATACGAAAAAGCATCACGTGCTTTCGATTATCCATTACACCTTGGCATTACAGAATCTGGAACTTTATTTGCTGGAACTGTAAAAAGTGCAGCTGGTCTTGGAGCTATCTTAAGCAAGGGCATCGGTAACACACTACGTATTTCGTTAAGTGCAGACCCAGTTGAAGAAGTAAAAGTAGCGCGTGAACTATTAAAATCATTCGGTCTTGCTTCTAACGCTGCTACATTGATCTCTTGTCCAACTTGCGGACGTATTGAAATTGACTTAATCAGCATTGCAAATGAAGTAGAAGAATATATTTCAAAAATTAAAGCACCGATTAAAGTTGCGGTACTTGGCTGCGCCGTAAATGGCCCTGGTGAAGCACGCGAAGCTGATATTGGGATTGCCGGAGCACGCGGAGAAGGTCTCCTCTTCCGTAAAGGTGAAATTGTACGTAAGGTACCTGAAGAGACAATGGTAGAAGAGCTAAAAAAAGAAATTGATAAAATTGCAGCAGAATATGCAGCAAAACAAGAAAAATAAGGTAAAAAGATTCCAATAAAAAAGCTTGTCAGTTTCGAAACTGACAAGCTTTTTTTATCCCGCTATTCGCGGGCAGACCCCCCACAGATGGAAGTTTCACTTTATTGTGCACACTTCGGACAGCGTCCATATATTTCAAACTTATGTCCAGTTACTTCAAATCCTCTAAAATCTTTATTCATTAGTTCCATTGGACACGATGTAATTTCCTTCGTTCCCCCGCAATCTAAACAAATAAAATGATGATGGTGTTCTGTAGTAGAACATTTAAAACGAAAATGCTTTTCACCATTTAATTCAGTCTGTTCTAAAATACCAATTTCTACAAATACGGTTAAGTTACGATAAATGGTATCAAAACTTAATCCCGGATAATCATCTTTCATATTAGCTAAAACATCTCTCGCTGTTAAATATTTATTATGAGTTGCAAATAGACGCAGCATCTCTTCTCTTTTTCTAGTATGTTTATAACCTTGCTCCTTCATAAGGTGTAAAGCTTCTGTAAGATTCATAATCATCCCTACTTTACGCAGTTTTTTTCTTCTCCCATAAGATTATACCGATTAAAATAAGAACTGCTAACACAACAATTGTACCACCTGGAGCGATGTCAAGCTGATAAGAAGCTAACATACCTCCGATTACCGAAATCTCTCCAAATACAATAGAATAGAAAATCGTTTGCTTAAATCCTTTCGCAATGCGAATACTAGCTGCAACCGGTAATGTCATTAACGATGAAACGAGAAGAATACCGACAACACGCATCGAAACCGCAATCACAAGTGCCACTAAAATAACAAAAATAAAGTGAATCCATTTTGCACGCAGACCTGTTGCTACAGCATATTCTTCATCAAAAGATAATAAGAACAGTTCTTTGTATAACGAGATGATGACAACAAGTACAACAATAGCAACTAACCCAATAATGAGTAAATCGCCGCTTGTTACCGCGCTCACACTACCAAACAAATAACTAAATAAATCTGTATTAAACCCATTCGCAAGCGAAATGAACACAACACCAATCCCAATACCAGCTGATAAAATAATTGGAACTGCTAATTCTTGATAATGTTTATATACCGTTCTTAACTTTTCTATGAGTAAGGCACCGCCAATAGAAAATACCATTCCCATATATAATGGATTTATAAAACCACTGGTAAATACTGTTTTTTCTAGTAATAAGCTCAATGCAATACCTGACAACGTAACATGACTTAACGCATCAGCAATGAATGATAAACGACGAATTACAACAAAAACACCTAGCAGCGGGGCAACAATTCCAATTAAAATTCCAGCATATAAAGAATTTCGTAAAAAGTCATATTGCAAAAAATCCTGTATCATCGTATCCCCCCGTGATGCTCGTGATCATGCTCTAAACGATGAACATGATGACCATATAATAACGACATTTCAGCATCTTCTAACTCTCGGAATGTCTCTACACTTCCATGGAAATGTAGATGCTGATTTAAGCACGCCACATGCGTCACTTTTTCTGTTACCGCGCCAATATCATGCGTCACAAGAATAAGTGTAATTCCTAATTTCTTATTTAAATGTGCAAGCATTTCATAAAAGCTTTCAACATTTTTTACGTCTACGCCTACTGTCGGTTCATCTAAAATCAATAGCTCTGGATCGCTGACAAGTGCTCTTGCAATAAACACGCGCTGCTGTTGTCCTCCAGAAAGCTCTCCAATATTCCGATTTATAAAATCACTCATTCCAACATCGGCAATAGCCTGTCTTACTTTTTCTTTATCAGATTTTGATAAAAAACGAAACAAACCTTTTTTAGAAACAAGTCCCATCGAAACAACTTCAAATACAGTTGCTGGAAATCCAGAGTTGAAGCTATTCGCCTTTTGTGAAACATATCCAACCTTATTCCAATTTTTAAACTTTTTACTATCAACACTAAACAACCGAATCGTCCCTTGTTTCGGTTTTAAAATACCTAATATACATTTCAATAATGTAGATTTTCCCGATCCATTTGGGCCTACTAAACCTAAAAAAGCTCCTTTAGGAACTTGCAATTGAATGTTCTCTAACACATTTCGCTCTTCATAACGAAAGGTTAAATTCTCGATTTCTAATATATATTCCACCATATCTCACCTATTCTAATTCAGAATGATTCCGATTTATTTCTCTTTGAATTATATTATAGCCCATCACGAGTTGTAAACCAATCTGCCCTAAAATATACCTCTCATTTTAGACAACCCTTCTATTATAGCAAAAAGCAGAGAAAATCTCTCTGCTTTTAGTGAATGGCTGATTTAAATTTTGCACCTTTTGTTTCTTGCGTATTCATAATGGTAATAAAAGCATTTTCATCTACTTCATGAACAATCGATTTTAGCTTCGTTACCTCTAAACGAGTAATAACTGCATAGATGACTTCTTTTTCTTTATCCGTATAGCCACCTTTCCCAACCAGCTTCGTTGTTCCACGACCAAGTCGATGTAAAATTGCATTTGATACCTCTTCATAATAGTCTGATACAATAATAACTGCTTTTGTTTCATCTAAACCTTGAATAACTGTATCAATCGTTTTAAAGGCAATATAGTATGTCATAACAGAATACATTGCTTGTTCTACTCCAAACACAAATGCCGCCCAAGAAAAGACAAAAATATTCATAAACATTACAAATTCACCAACAGAAAACGGTAATTTCTTTGTTAGTAAAATACCTAGAATTTCCGCTCCATCTAATGAACCACCATGCCTAATCACAAGTCCAACACCAACACCTAAAATTAATCCGCCAAAGACAGTCGCTAAAATCGGCTCTGTCGTAAAAGGCTGAATAGAATGTAATGTTGACTCAATGAAAGCTAAACATACAACCGCAAAAACAGAAGATAACATAAATGTTTTTCCGATTTGCTTATAACCTGAGTACATAAATGGAAAATTGAGGATTACAACTAAAGTGGAAAAGCTTAGCCACCAAATATTTGGTGTAAGGTAATCTAATATGAGGGAAACACCAATAATACCACCATCAATAATTTTGTTTGGAATTAAAAATAGTTCGAGTGCCACTGCTGCACAGCCAGCACCTATGACAATCATAACAAGACGATACACAAGATGAGTTATACTTTCTTTTCTATGCTGTTTTTTTTCCATGCTACCTCCTCAAGTATCTTTATATAGTTTTGTCCTTCTATTATTATAGCATATTCTTCTTTTTCTGATGAGAAAACAGCCTGCTTTGGAATATACACAAGCATATTCCACATATATTCGGATATGAGGACAAAACAAAGGGGGCAGCAACATGAACCTCATTCAACAGTTTGTAAATAAAAAAATCAATAATATGACTTCTAAAGAATTATTAAAATACAGTGCAGAATATGGAGTGCCTATTACAAGCGAACAAGCAGATAAAATTGCCACATTAATTCAAGGAAAACATATTAATATTTATGATGTCCAAGAAAGATTACAACTTTTAAAACAAATTGCAAAGGTTACTTCTCCTGCTACTGCACAGCAAATCAATATTGTATTCCAAAAATTAACAAAATAAAAAAGGGGATCTTCCCCTTTTTTTATTGACCTTTAATTTTTTGAAGAATCTCTTCATCAAACACACCGTTTTTCAGCATTTCAATTTCAAATTTATATGGTGGCTTTTTATCTTGTTTATCCTCACCTACATATGGTGTTTCAAGAATTTTCGGTACATGTTGTAATTGTGGATGATGCACAATGTGATGCAATGTTTTATAACCAATATGACCAAAGCCAATATTCTCATGACGGTCTTTTCTAGCACCGCGCTCATTTTTACTATCATTAATGTGTAATACTTGCAAACGATCAATACCTATAATTTTATCAAACTCGTTTAACACACCGTCAAAATCATTAACAATATCATAACCAGCGTCATGTGTATGACAAGTATCAAAGCAGACAGATAACTTCTCATTATGTGTTACACCATCAATGATTCTAGCAAGTTCTTCAAAGCTGCGCCCGCACTCTGTTCCTTTTCCAGCCATTGTTTCTAGCGCGATGTTCACCGTTTGATCAGTTGTTAACGCTTCATTTAATCCTTCAATAATCTTTTGAATTCCTGCATCCGCACCTGCTCCAACATGCGCTCCAGGATGAAGCACAATTTGTTTCGCAACACCTAATGCTGATGTTCTTTCAATTTCCATACGAAGAAAATCAACACCTAGTTGGAATGTTTCAGGTTTCGTTGTATTACCAATATTAATAATATAAGGCGCATGAACAATGATTTCTTCAATCCCGTGAAGTTCCATATGTTTACGTCCAGCTTCTATATTTAACTCCTCAATCGGTTTCCTTCTCGTATTTTGCGGTGCCCCTGTATAAACCATAAATGTTGTTGCACCATAGGATACAGCTTCCTCACTCGCTGCTAATAGCATTTTCTTTCCACTCATCGAAACGTGAGATCCAATTTTCAACATGTAATCACCTCTTATAAATACAATAGCTATAATGATAGCATAATTTGTAGAAACCTGACACTGCTAACTTCTCCATAAAAAAAGATAAGGAATCCCTTATCTTTTCTTCTTGCTATATTTTTTCTTAATTTTTTCGCGTTCCCATTCAAGCTTTTTCTTGTAGTTCGGTTTTACTTTTTTCGGTTTTTTCACAACTTTTTGCGCCATAGCATCTAATTTATCATCTGGTTTCTTACGACTTTGACGACGACGACGAGGTCCTAATTCAACCCACTCACCTGCACGTAAATCAACATGTTTGAATTCAATATGGCGTTGCTTCTCTAAAGTATCTAATGCTTCTTCATCAGCCGGATCGTAAATTGTTGCTGCAATACCAGAGTACCCAGCACGTGCAGTTCGGCCAACACGGTGAATAAAGAAATCTAAATCGGACGGAATTTCATAGTTAATAACATGACTAATTCCCTCGATATCAATACCGCGTGCAGCCAAATCTGTGGCTACAATGTACTGGAATTCTAAATCACGAACTTGTTTCATCATTTTCTTGCGATCACGAGGGGATAAATCACCGTGAATACGACCAACTTTTAAACCGCGCTCCGCTAAGCCATCAGCTACTTCATCAGCCATTTTCTTTGTATTTGTAAACACAATTGCTAAGTACGGCTGATATTGCAGTAACATATTTTTCACAAGCTCAACTTTATTACGGTGTCTTGATGGAATAAGATGATGTTCAAGATTAACTGCTGCTACTTGCTTTGGATTAATATGAATATGCTCCGGATTATCCATATATTTCTTCATAAACGGTTTTAACTTTTGCGGAATTGTTGCTGAGAAAACGAGCATTTGTAAATTTTTCGGCATACGCGCTGCAATTTTATCCACATCGTGAATAAAACCCATATCAAGCATTAAATCTGCTTCATCGACAACAATAACAGAAGCCGTATGTACAAATAACGCTTGCTCTTCCACTAAATCTTTAACACGGCCAGTTGTTCCGACAACAACATGCGGTTGTTTCTTCAGTTTTTCAATTGAACGCTGTTTATCTGTCCCACCGATAAAACAACGCGCTGTAATCATTTTGTCTTCTTCACAAAACTTTGTTAGCTTTACAATTTCTGCATAAATTTGCTGTGCTAATTCACGAGTTGGAGCTGTAATTACGAGCTGTACTTCCTCTCGGTTTGTATCGATACGATTTAACGTTGGAAGTAAATACGCGTGTGTTTTTCCAGAACCTGTTTGTGATTGCCCGATAATACTAATTCCCTTTTTCACAACCGGGAAAATCTTCTGTTGAATTTCTGTCGGTTCTGAAAAACGTAATTCACGAATTGCATCTATTAAAAATGGTTGAAAATCATACTGTGTAAATGTTTGCACTGTCATACATTCCACCTTCTTCCTTATTTCTACTGCGTTCATTAATCAGTCAAGTTAACATTATATCGAAATCTACCAGTAAAATCTATCTTTAGTTTAGCTTTTCAAGGGAAAAACTAACCTTCTTACTGTCAATTGCATATTGTGGTGTATATTACCAAATTGAAGAAAGGAGGATTTCCTAATGCGTATGAAATCTCCTCCATATCAACAAATGTACGGTCAGTCTCCCTATCCTTATACGATGTATCCGTCACCAGGTATGCGACCGTCACCAGGTATGCAGCCACCACCAGGTATGCAGCCGATGATGCCTAAAAAGAAAGGCTTTCTTGCAAAATTGTTTAAAAAAAACGACCCAGCTGCAGATTATATGCATATGATACCCCCTTATAGACAAACGGAAACATACTCAAATATACCATACCAGCAAAACGATCCATATATGCAGCCACAACAACAACAGCAAAGAATGATGCAACCTAAAATGATGGCACCAAATGAAACACGAGGGACAGAAAACGAAACACGCGGAGCAGCAGGAAGTACACCTAGTGGGATTGGCGGCTTTTTCACTAACTTTATTTCAAATCCAACAGGAATGCTAAATAACGTTGAAAAAGTTGTCCAAATGGCCCAATCTGTTGGACCTGTCGTGCAGCAATATACCCCGATTGTCCGCAGTATTCCTAACATAGTGAAAATACTTACATCCGGAAAAAGCACTGAGGAAAAACAAACAGAAGAAGTCGAAATAATACCTCCCACTCCACCTAAACAAATACCTATTACAAGCAAACCACTTACTTCTCACATCACACCTGAAGATGACGCAAACGTAGAAACCTTACCGTCTACTACTCCTAAACCAAAGTTATATGTGTAACATTTCTTTGTCATCTGCCTCCTTCTCCTTTATAATAAAAAGGATTAACTTTATAAAACAAATCCTTTTTTAAAGGAGCGGATTAATTACATGAAAATTGTTAAAATTTCCCCTCGCGGCTATTGCTATGGTGTTGTAGACGCGATGGTCATTGCGCGCAATGCAGCGCTTGATAAAACTTTACCGAGACCAATTTATATTTTAGGTATGATTGTCCATAACAAACACGTTACAGATGCGTTTGAAGAAGATGGCATTATTACACTTGATGGCCCAAGCCGTTTAGATATTTTAGAGAAAATTGAAACTGGCACTGTTATTTTTACAGCTCACGGTGTATCTCCTGAAGTAAAACAACGTGCAAAAGAAAAAGGCCTAACAACAATTGATGCGACATGTCCTGACGTAACAAAAACACACGACTTAATTGAGGCAAAAAAAGAAGAAGGCTACCATATTATTTATATCGGTAAAAAAGGGCATCCTGAGCCTGAAGGTGCAGTTGGAATTGCCCCTGATATTGTCCATCTCATTGAGAAAGAAGCAGACCTTGAAACACTTACCATTCCAACTGATAAAATTTTGGTCACAAATCAAACGACGATGAGTCAATGGGATGTCCAACATATTATGGAGAAAATCCAAAAAAAGTTTCCAACAGCAGAATTTCATAAAGAGATTTGCCTTGCTACGCAAGTGCGTCAAGAGGCTGTCGCAAAACAAGCAAATGTTGCTGATTTGACAATTGTTGTTGGCGATCCAAAAAGTAATAACTCTAACCGTCTTGCACAAGTATCTGAGGAAATTGCCAGCACAAAGGCATACCGCGTTGCCGATGTAAGTGAAATTCAATTAGAATGGCTACAAGGCGTAGAAACAGTCGCTATTACAGCAGGTGCTTCTACACCAACACCTATTACAAAAGAAGTAATCGCATTTTTTGAACAGTACGATCCAACCAATCCTGCAACGTGGGAACGCAAGCGAAACGTACCACTTCAAAAAATCTTACCGAAAGTAAAGATAAAATAAAGCGAACCTTCCATTAGTGGGATTTCTCTTACCAATCGAGCTTTCACGGGCATTAAGCCTCCCACAAATATCAGCATAATATAAATAAATCCGTTATCTTATGAGATAACGGATTTTACTTTGGATTTTATACAAATGTAAATGGATCGGTATGTAATTCTGAAGCATGAATCCGCGTAGTAAATTTCCTCTCATCTACTCTTGCTTGTAATTGTTTTTGCACACCTTTTTTCATCACTTTCTCCACGTTATGCCCTGGGTCTACAATATTTAACCCGAGCATCATCGCATCATGCGCAACATGATAATACATATCTCCCGTTACATATACGTCTGCTCCTTTAAACTTCGCTTGCTTTATATATTTATTTCCATCCCCGCCAAGTACCGCTACTTTTTTCACAGTATCATGTAAGTTTCCAACGACGCGAGCTCCCTTCACTTCGAGAGACTGCTTTACATGCTCTGCAAACTGTTGTAATGTCATTTCTTGTGGTAAATATCCAATTTTCCCAAGCCCTAATGTTTCACCTTTGTTCTCTAGCGGATAAATATCATATGCCATTTCTTCATACGGATGTGCCTCTAGCATTGCTTTCATGACTTTACGCTGCAAGGAAGCAGGGATAATTGTTTCAATACGAACCTCTTCCACCTGTTCTAAACGCCCTGTCTCTCCGATATACGGATTCGTTCCTTCTTGCGGCAGAAACGTCCCAGTACCCTCACTATTAAACGTACAGTAGCTATAATTGCCGATATGACCTGCTCCTGCGTCACCAATCGCTTGACGTACCACTTCTGCATGCGAAGAAGGGACAAATACAACTAACTTTTTCATTTCTTCTGCATAAGTAGGAACAAGCACTTCCGTTTCCTGCAATCCTAAAGCATCTGCAAGTAAATCGTTCACACCACCTTTTGCGATATCCACATTTGTATGAGCAGCATAAACTGCAATATCATGTTTTATACACATTTCAATAATACGTCCGTATGCTTGCTCTGTATGAATTACTTTTAATGGATTAAAGATAAGCGGGTGATGAGCAATAATTAAATTTGCCCCTTTTTCTATCGCTTCTTGCACAACTTCTTCCGTCACATCAAGTGCGATTAAAACATTCTCTACCGCTTTATTTAATGCCCCAATTTGCAAACCAATTTTATCGCCTTCCATCGCTAAATGTTTTGGGTACATACTTTCAAATAAAGAAATGATTTCATATCCATTCGGCGTTTTACTCATGATAAAACCTCCTCAATCATACGTATCTTCTCTAACACTTCTGCACGCTTTGCTTTTGTATCTTCTGTCTCTGTCGCACGTTCTAATTGCTTGAAAATATTTTTAAAGTTGTTTCGTTCACTTTCCCATTTTTCTACAAACACTTCATTTTTCTCTTTCATTAAAAACGGTCCCATTAATAACGCTTCTTCTTTTTTCTCACTGTACGGCGCAAGGGTGTTTCCCTGCTCCCCTACTAAAATTTCGTAAATCTTCCCGTCTTCTTTTACAATTTTTTCTTTGATTAATTCCCAGCCATTTTCAATAAACCATTCGCGAATATGATGCGCAGCAATGTTAGGTTGTAGAATTAAACGAGTTACACCACTAAGCTTCTCTTTTCCATTCTCTAAAATATCGCGAATTAACGCGCCACCCATACCTGCAATTGTAATTACATCTACTTCACCTGGCGCGATTACTTCTAAGCCGTTCCCTTTACGTACGTTTACTTTATCTTGCAATCCACACTCTGCTACTGTAGCTTGAGCAGAACGGAACGGACCTTCTACAACCTCTCCCGCTACCGCTCGTGTGGCAATATTATGTAAAATCGTATAGCACGGTAAATAAGCATGATCCGAACCAATATCTGCAACAGTGAAACCTGTTGGGATTTCAAGAACCACTTCTTCTAATCGTTTTGAAAGCTTTACTTCATTCATTTGTTTCAATTACTCCTTCTCTTTTCAGTCTGTCTTCATGATAAAGAATTTATAGTCGTTGTTGCAAGGAAATAAATCATTTTACCTATCTTATAAACCATTTATTTTCGAATCCAAAATTTTAGGTGGTAAAGTGAAACTTCCATCAGTGGGGATTTTCTTTATCCCCACCTATCTTCTTCACTTTTCTCCCAATCTTAAGGCAGGATCTTACTACCCGCGAATAGCGAGATAAAGCGAGACCACCATATATCACAAAATAATCATGTCGTGTAGTCTCTACATGTCTTTTTTAATTATCTTGATCCTATTTTAAAAAGAAGATCAACAGAAAGCAAACACAACATCCATCAGCGAGGCCCTCACACTAATCAAAAGCTCTCACCAACTGGACTCTGATATGGACCTACCTTCTCTGAATCTTGAGATAGAAGCCTTACCGCCCATTAAAGCGAAACAAAAAAAGACCCTTCGCTTAGACGCAAAGAGTTGCCATGTAACAATATATTATTTTTTCTTTGATAACCAATCTGCAACTTTTGACGCTTGATCCGCTGGAATAATACCTGGTGGCATGTTTCCTCTTCCTTTTAAAATAACTTCTTGGATTTGATCTTTTGAAAGTCTGTCACCCACTTTTTGTAAATTAGGACCAACTGCTCCTTGCAACTGATCACCATGACAACTTGTACAACTTTGTTTTACAATCTCTTCAGGTTTCGCTGCCGTCTGCGTCGTTTTTCCCCCGTGTTTCTTCTCCTCAGCCAGCTCCTTTGATTTATGCATGCCTTGAAATGAAAATACAAACATAATAATAATTCCCAATACAGCAATAAGAGCAAATGGAATTAACGGATTACGCTTCATTTTTCTTTCCCCCTCTATATCCCCTAATAGTTTGATGATTCAGTCATTTCTATTGTACTTGAAAACACTCTACCAGAAAAGACCAAACCACATTAAGTTAAAAATATTCCGTATATTCTACCAACTTTTCCACCACAAAATCACGTAAATTTTTGATAAATATCCACTTTTCTCATCATAAACAGTTATATTTTCCACATATTTTTGCAAGGAATACACGAAATTAATCGAAAAATCGAAAAATGACCATTTGCAAATCAAAAGACAATTCTGTAAAATAAATTACAAGAATTGTAATTGCTTTTGACAGTTAATTTTTAACAAAAATTAACAAAAGAAAAAAGTTTACTCCATATTAATGAAGTAAACTTTAAACAAATCTCTATTCTAAGAAATCTTTCAAACGTTTGCTACGGCTTGGATGTCTTAATTTACGAAGCGCTTTTGCTTCAATTTGACGAATACGCTCTCTCGTAACGCCGAATACTTTTCCAACTTCTTCAAGTGTACGAGTTCGTCCATCGTCTAAACCGAAACGAAGACGAAGAACATTTTCTTCACGATCTGTTAATGTATCTAATACATCTTCTAATTGCTCTTTTAATAACTCATATGCTGCATGATCTGCAGGAGATGTTGCTTCTTGGTCTTCAATAAAGTCACCTAAATGAGAGTCGTCCTCTTCACCAATTGGTGTTTCAAGAGATACTGGCTCTTGTGCAATTTTTAAGATTTCGCGTACTTTTTCAGGAGCTAGATCCATCTCTTCACCGATTTCTTCAGGAGACGGCTCACGACCTAAATCTTGTAATAACTGACGTTGAACACGAATTAATTTATTGATTGTTTCAACCATATGAACTGGTATACGAATTGTTCTTGCTTGGTCCGCAATTGCACGTGTAATCGCTTGGCGAATCCACCATGTTGCATACGTACTAAATTTATACCCTTTGCGGTAATCAAACTTTTCAACTGCTTTAATTAGACCCATATTCCCTTCTTGAATTAAGTCTAAGAAAAGCATACCGCGGCCAACATAACGTTTTGCAATACTTACAACAAGACGTAGGTTTGCTTCTGCAAGGCGACGCTTCGCTTCTTCATCGCCTTCTTCAATACGTTTTGCAAGGGCAATTTCTTCTTCAGCGGATAGTAAATCAACACGCCCAATTTCTTTTAAGTACATGCGCACAGGATCATTAATTTTTACACCTGGTGGTACACTTAAATCATTTAAGTCAAACTCTTCTTCTGCTTTGGCTAATTGACGCGTGTTTGGATCTTCATCGTTGTCGCCAACTAGATCAATTCCTTGTTCACCTAAATATTCATAATATTCATCCATTTGTTCGGATTCAATATCAAATCCGCTCATGCGTTCTGCAATCTCTTCATATGTAAGAACGCCACGTTTTTTTCCGAGCTCTGTGAGTTGCTCTTTCACTTGCTCAAGTGTTATATCAGTTTCAATTTGTTTAGAACGAGCTGGTTTATCAGCCATTTGTTCCCCTCCTTACGCGAGATACAAACAATGATTATAATAAGTTTTTATACAAAAAGCTATTTTCTTGCTTTTCGTTTTTGTAAATACTCTTGGAAAAAACGCGCTGCGGCCAAATGGTCTTCTTTTTCCATTTGCTTGAGCGTAAAAATATTTTCCATGTTCTTTATTTTTTGCTTATGCCGACGTAAAGCATCTACGTTACCTTGAAGTAATTCTTCCGAGTATTCGGGATTAATCATTTCATCTGTTGAAATATTGGTTACAATGTTTTTTAACTTTTCATCAGAAAGCCAACTTAAAAAGTTTCCGACTGACGGTTCATTTCCCTTTTCATAATATGCATATAGCTCATATAAAATCCCTTTATGTTCTTCCGTATGAAAATCTTCTATATGAGGCTCGATACGAAAAGCGATATCTATACTTTGCAACATATGATAAATAAGCTCTCTTTCAGCTCTTTCAAAACCAGAAAATTTCGGCTTCGCATGAACAATTTGAGAAGGCTGCGAAATTGGCTTTGTCTGTTTTTGCTGTACCTTTTGTTCTTTGCGATATTGGTGCAATTGCCCAAGTAGTGTTTCCATTGAGTAAGCAAATTCCTGTGACAATGCCTTCAAATACGATTCCGCCTGCATTGCATCTTGCAATGACGCTAACTCTTTTAAAACACTTTTCACATAAGCTTCTTTTCCAGATTCATCTTGCAAATTTTTCCCTAAACGAAGATAATTTATTTTAAATCCAATAAAACTTATACTTGCATGTACAAGTTTTTGAAACGGTGTTGTCCCGTATCGCTGTACATATTCGTCAGGGTCTAATTTATCTGGCATAGAGACAACTTTCACTTCACAACCGGTTTGCAATAACAATTGTCCTGCTTTCATTGTTGCTTCTTGTCCTGCTTTATCACCATCATAGCAAAGAACAACAGTTTCAACATTACGCCGCAGAAGCTTCGCCTGTTCCTCAGTTAAAGCAGTTCCCATTGTTGCAACAGATTCTTCAATTCCACTTTTCACAGCTGCTAAAACATCTGCATATCCTTCAAAGAGAAGAACTTGCCCTCTTTTTCGAATAAATGGCCTTGCTTGATGAAAATTATATAGCAGCTTGCTTTTATGAAAAATAGGTGTTTCTGGGCTATTCAAATACTTAGGAGTGTCATCTCCTAATGCCCGTCCACTAAAAGCAGCCACTTTTCCTTGCAATGTATGAATTGGAAATATAACTCGTCCACGAAAACGATCATGATAACTGCCATCCTTCTCACTGCGAACAAGTAATCCAGCTTGTTCCATAACAGCTGGCGAGAATCCTCGCTTTTGCAAAATTTTCGCTGCTGCATCCCAATCAGGAGTGGCATACCCAATTTCAAACTTTGTAATCATTTCTTTCGTAATACCTCGCTCTAGCAAATATGAAAGTGGTTGTTTTCCAGTTTCTGTATTTACCAAGAGATGATGGTAATACTTTTTCAAAAGCTCATGAGCTTGCAACATAATCATGCTATCATCAGATATGTTTTGTTTTTGCTCTAGGTCTGATGTAAAGTTAGCAACAGGAATACCATTTCGCTCACCTAATTTTTGCACAGCTTCCATAAAAGACAGTCCATCTATTTTCATTAAAAAGGAAAAAGCATTTCCTCCTTCTCCACACCCGAAGCAATGAAAAATTTGCTTATCAGAGGATACAGAAAACGACGGTGAGTTCTCGCCATGAAACGGACAAAGTCCAAAATAATTTCGACCTTGTTTTTTAAGCTGCACATATTCCCCAATCACTTCAACAATATCAGATGATGTACGAATTTGTTCTACAACTTCCTCGGGAATTCTGTTCCCCATAACTCCATCTCCGTGTCGTATTTTGTATTCGATACAAACTAAAGAATTCCTTTATAATTCGACAATATTTTTTCTAAACTAGATAAAAAACATTATCGATCACGCTTAGAAAATGTTTTTAGCCCTTTTGTAAAGGTTCCTTGTCTACGTAACTTCGCGGATACATATCAATTATATAAAATTGTATCCATCTGCTCATCGGTCACCAATGTGCCGCGCGGAGATAATACATGTACTCCTTTTTTGACGAGAAGACCAGCAAGTCCCATATCTTGTGTGATAACGAGATTTTCTGCCTTTGCACGTTAATAGATGTAAAAATCCACCTCGTCTTGCGCAGAATCTACATATACCCAATTTCCTTTTTGGCTCATTGACTGATGGGCATAGGATGCGATAAACCAAATGTCGACATGAAATTTTGCACCGACGTGCACAATTTCTTCCTTCACTGGACATGCATCTGCATCAACAAAAATTTTAGTGATGTTTTGCATATTTCTCTATTCTACATCCCTTCTGTGAATCCTTCCATAATGTGTGTTTTCTTGTTCAGATTTTTGTCGATTTTACGTAAAAGTATTCCCTTTACAAATCCTATCCCTAGTTTATTCTGAAAAATTAAAGTCTAAACGTAAAATGAATGTTTTTATCACAATTTTTTATTATAATATATTTTTCTAAACTTAGCTACATGTCCACTAATTTTTTATAATGGAGTGAAAAAAGCACATTCACCTTTGGTAAATGTGCTAAAACTTCTGTTGGTTTTGCACTGCATTCACAATAATGTTTGCTGTTTCTTCAATCGCTTTATTAGATACATCAATAACAGGACAACCGATTTTATTCACTACACGTTCAAAGTGTTCAATCTCTTCTTTAATACGATTAATGTTAGCGTAACTTGCACCATCACTTAATCCAAGAGATTTTAAACGTTCCTTGCGAATATGATTTAATTTATCGGGCGTTATTTTTAGACCAAAGCATTTTTCTTTCGGCACACGATATAATTCTTCTGGCGGATCTACTTCAGGTACGAGAGGAACATTGGCAACTTTTAATCGCTTGTTATGTGCAAGATATTGTGAAAGTGGCGTTTTTGACGTACGAGACACTCCAATTAGTACAATATCAGCTTTTAAAAGACCACGCGCATCTCTACCATCGTCATATTTCACAGCAAATTCAATTGCCTCAATTTTTTTGAAATACTCCTCATCCAATTTTCGTACAACCCCTGGCTCATACCTTGGAATTTGCCCTGTTATTTCTTCAATTTGATCGATAAGAGGACCGATAATATCATAAACCTCTACACCTTCTTTTGCCGCTTCTGTCCGTAAATATTGTCGCATATCAGGCTTTACTAACGTAAAACAAATAAGCGCATCATTACTTTTGGCGATAGAAATAACCTCTTTTAAGGTCCCTGTATCTTCTACGTACGGTACACGTCTAATATCCGGCGCAAATGGAAATTGTCCCATCGCCGCTCGAACAACTAAATCAGCTGTTTCTCCAACCGAATCAGATACGACATATACGATTTTACTATTCATTGCATTACCTCACTTTAAACGAATTGCTCTTACTCATGATTCACTAAATCAACGAATGCACGCGTAATATTGGTTTTTGTAATTCGACCGACAACTTCTAATCCCTGTTTCGTGTCCTTTACAACCGGAATAGAGTCAATCTGCTTTTCTATTAAATCCATTGCAACATCATACAAGCTATCTTCCTTACAACACATCGTAACATTCGGCATTCTTGTCATAATAATATTTACCGGTAATGACGTTAAATCCTGCTTTCCCAAACTTGCTCTTAACAAATCTTTTCGAGAAACAACACCGACTAACAATGTATTTTGGTCAACGATAAATAAAGTACCGACATCTTCTAAAAACATTGTACAAATCGCATCATATACCGAAACGTTTGTATCAATCACAACTGGTCTAGATTGATAATCTTGTACGATCATTTTTTTAACTGCTTCTGAAAGCAGTTGCCCACCTGTTTTTCCAGTGTAAAAATAACCAACACGCGGACGCGCTTCTAAATAGCCAGCCATTGTTAAAATAGCTAAATCTGGCCTAAGCGTTGCTCTCGTTAAACTTAATTGCTCAGCAATCGCTTCTCCTGTAATTGGACCGTTGTCTTTTACAATCTGAATGATATGTTCTTGGCGCTTATTCAGTTCTATGATAATCACCACCTTCATTACAAAACGAAAAAAGTTATACTATCTCTTAAATATTATATACTAAATATATCATTCAAAAAAGAATATTATATACTAAATATATCATTCGAAAAGGAAAGTATGTAAAAAGGACCCGAATACGGTCCTCCTATATTTGAAATTTATCAAGTTGATCTAAAAAACGTCTTGATTTCAAATATATCCCACAGTATTCATCATAATACATATTCAATACTGTGCGCATTTGTTTTTTTGTTTCTTCTTTAACAGATACATTTCCAAGACGGGCTAAGTCAAAATGATAAAACAATCTAAGCAGCTTGTGAATAGCTTCGCTAATTGGAATACGATATGGATCTTGCTCAGCATGATGTTTACAAAGAAAGCCGCCTTCCCTAACAGAGAAGGCGACAAAATCTGTTGACTGGTGACAAATTGCACATGTATCAAAGTATGGGTTAAGCCCTAAAACCGGCAACATCTTCGTTTGATAGATTAGCGCTAAAATTTCCGGGTCAACCCCTTCACACATATAATGCAACGTTTGATATAACATTTCAAATAAATACGGATTATGTTTTTTCTCTTCTGTCGCTTTATCAGTCAACTCAACAACAAATGACGCATAAGCAGTTAAAAATAAATCTTCACGGATTTCCCTCATAGAAGAAATAATTTCACCTTGCTGCAATGTTCCTAAACCAGAACCCATTTGGATAAGAAAATGGCCGTGAGTTAATAATTGAGAAATAGATGACAATCTACTTTTAGGCTTTTTAGCACCTCTCGCCATCGCACTAACTTTCCCTAATTCACGAGAAAATATAGTTACAATTTTGTTTGTTTCTCCATAATCAATCGTTCGAATGACAATTCCCTCAATTTTTTGAAACATGTTCATCACCATCCAAGGTTCGAACAAAATGGGTTAGGAAATTGGAGAATCTAGCTCTACTTGTATTTCTTCATGCTGCTGCATTTCATCTTCTACATTTTTTTCCATTTCCTTCAAAAGAAGATATGTTTCAATGCTTCCTGTTTTCGAGAAAACTTTCCAGGTAAAATCTAACATAAGAATCCACCTTTCTCAGTGAGCGTACATGTAATCCAATTTCTTTCTTTGCTATTAAAATGACCCATTTTGTTCATTTTCATGTGAGAAAAATTTTTCTAAATTATGCAGCTTTTATCCCGCTGTTCGCAGGCAGTAAAAGCCCGATTGGTTCAACTAACCATTCGCGAGAAAAACATCTCACGAATGGAAGTTTCACTTTATAGATATTCGTCTTCGCGGAAGCCAAGGTCTCGTAACTGTGACATTTTGTTACGCCAATCTTTCTGCACTTTTACCCACAGCTCTAAAAATACTCTTGAACCAAGAAGCGACTCAATATCAAAGCGCGCTCTTTTTCCAATTTCTTTTAACAGCTTACCTTGTTTCCCAATCACAATCCCTTTTTGTGATGGACGTTCTACGATGACTGTTGCATTAACATAAATTGCCCCGCCTTCGCGCTTTTGAATTGCATCAATAACAACCGCAACAGAATGCGGCACTTCTTCACGTGTTAAATGCAATACTTTTTCACGAATAAGTTCTGCAATAATAAAACGCTCTGGATGGTCTGTCACTTGATTTTCCGGATAATATTGCGGGCCTTCTGGTAAATATTTTTTAATTGCCCCAATTAACGCCTCCACATTATTTCCTTCTAATGCTGAAATGGGTACAATTTCAGCAAAATCATATAACGTACGGTATTTATCAATAAGTCCAAGCAGCTCCTCTGGATGAACTTGATCAATTTTATTAATTACTAAAAATACTGGCCGCTTCGTTTCTTGTAATTTTTCAATGATAAACTCTTCACCGCGTCCAAAGCCTTCCTCTGCATTAACCATAAACAAAACAATGTCTACTTCTTTTATTGTCGTTTGAGCCATTTTAACCATAAAATCGCCGAGCTTATGTTTCGGTTTATGTATACCTGGTGTATCAATAAATATGACTTGCGCATCATTTTCTGTGTACACACCTTGAATTTTATTACGTGTTGTTTGTGGTTTATCACTCATAATCGCAATTTTTTGACCGATAATTCGATTTAAAAATGTTGATTTCCCAACGTTTGGTCTCCCAATAATAGAGACAAAACCTGATTTAAAACCTTCTCTATTCATGTAAATCCTCCGCTAAAAATGCTCCTGGTAACAATTCTCCTACTGTTGTTTCTTGAATGTCACCGTTTAAATTTGTTAAATATACTTTTGTATTTGACTCACACAATTCTACCATAACTTGACGACAGGCTCCACAAGGGGGCACTGGGCGTTTTGTATCTGCTACAACTGCAATTGCAGTAAATTCTGTACTTCCTTCCGAAATTGCTTTAAATAGCGCCGTTCTTTCTGCACAGTTACATAAACCATATGATGCATTCTCAACGTTGCAACCACGATATACTTTCCCGTCATTCGTTAGTAAGGCAGCACCTACTTGAAATTTAGAATACGGTACATATGCTTGTTTACGCGCTTCGATTGCTTCTTGAATTAATTCTTTGCTGTTCATCGTGTCTCGTCCTTTCCATTCACATTATGAAAAGATAAAAATCTTCGGAATGCAACTATATCATATACGGCCCAAAGATAATAGCACCAATTACAACGGCAATAATTGCAAAAAACAATACCGCACCCGCTGCTGCGTCTTTTGCTATTTTAGCAAGAGGTTTCACATCATCCGTTACTAAATCAACTGTTTTTTCTATCGCTGTATTAACGATTTCTAGAGCAAATACAATGCCAATTGTCAAAAGTAAAATAAGCCACTCCATTTTCGTAATACGAAAATAAAAACCAAGAATACTCACAACGCACGCTGCTAAACAATGAATTTGTACATTTCGTTCATGAAGAAGGCAAAAGAAAATTCCAGAAAATGCATAACGAAAACTGTTTATAAGTTTTCCTTTTTTCATCTCCCTAATCCAAAAGCACCGAGAATTTCTTTTTGTTTTCCAAACATAACCTTTTCTTCTTCTTCTGTCATATGATCATAACCAAGTAAATGCAAAAAGCCATGCACTGCTAAAAAACCAAGCTCACGCTCAAAAGAATGATCATATTCTTTAGCCTGCTCTTTCGTTCTCGGAATAGAAATAATAATATCACCTAGCATGCGAGGCATTTCCACACCGACAATTTCCATTTCTCCTTCGCCCATATCTTCCATCGCAAAAGAGATTACGTCTGTCGGCTGATCTTTATCACGATATTCACGATTAATTTCCTGAATGCGCTCATTATTCACAAATGTGATCGAAAGTTCTGTACCGTCTTCTACAGATTCTATCTCTGCTGCTTTTTCAACTAACTGTTGAATCATGTCAACATACTCTTCTTTTACTTCTTCCGTTTCATCAAAAAAGTCAATTATTAATCCCATTTACTTCACCTTTTCTTCTGATAATTTCGGATACTTAATCCGGGAATGGAAAATTCCATTTAATGTTTCACATAATGTTTTCTCCACAATTTGCAATTCTTTAAATGTTAAATTACATTCACTGAATTGTCCATCTTGTAGACGATCCTTAATAATACTACGAACAAGATTATCAATTTGCTCTGGTGTTGGCCCATTCATCGAACGCACTGCCGCTTCTACACTATCAGCAATACCGACAATAGCCGATTCTTTTGATGTCGCTTTTGGGCCTGGATAACGAAACATCTCTTCTGTATACTTCTCTTTATCCTCTTGCATTGCTTTATAGTAAAAATACTTTAACAAAGTAGTCCCATGATGCTGCGCTGTGATATCAATAATCTCTTGCGGAATATGATGTTCTTCTAACATTTTTACTCCATTTGTCACATGGGCAATTATAATATCTCTGCTTGTTTCAGGGTCCAAGCGATCATGGGGATTTGAGATTCCCATTTGATTTTCAATAAAGAAATGCGGCTGCACCGTTTTTCCGATATCGTGGTAATATGCCCCCACACGTGCTAGCATACCATTCGCCCCAACAGCTTCACATGCCGCTTCTGATAAATTTGCAACCATGACACTATGATGATACGTTCCTGGTGCTTCTAATAAAATTTTGCGAAGCAATGGATGATTGGGACTTGCTAATTCCACCAACTTCATACTAGAAACAAGACCAAGACCACTTTCTAAATACGGCAAAATCCCCATCGCTAAAATTGATGAAATAATCCCAGATGCTGCTGCCATTAATAAATGTGTTCCAATCTCAAGCGGTGAAAAGTTTCCATTGCGTAGTAACAATAAAGCTGCTAATACAACCACATTTAAAATAGATACAAGTATCCCAGCTTGCAACAACATTGAACGACGATTTTTTTCTCTCAAGAAAACGCTAACAGAAAGCGAGCTAAGCAATACATAAATCCCAACTGAATAATTAAGTGTACTCGTTACCTCTTCATTAAATAAAATACTACCGCACACTGAAAAAATCACACTCGTTATAAAAACAAATCGGTCACCAATCATCAGCTTTACTAATATAGTTCCCATCGCAACTGGGACAATATAAGCAATACCGGCATATTCTAACTTTTGAAACAAACTAATAATTTTCATTAAAACAACTGTAATAGCAACAATTGTTGTATATGCTAAAATATATGGCTTATCCTCTCTTTTCGGCTTTAAAAACGCCTCAAATTGCTTATGCATAAAAAATAGAAGAACACCAATAAAAATAGCTAGTCCTAAAAATGGTTGAAATGAATTACTTTGATCCAGCAATCCTACCAACTTCAACTGTTCATACACTTCTCTTGTAATTGTTTCGCCTTCTTTTACAAGAATTTGACCTTGTAAAATATAGACAGAATTCACTTGATCCATTGCCATTTGTTTCCGTTCCTTCGTAGCAGCCGAATCATAAAAATAATTTGGTACGATCGCATACTGACCGAGTGCAATAATTGCTTGTTTCAACTCATTGCTAACAGATACATTTTTTAACTCATCTGCAATACGAGCTTTAAACTCATCCACTTCATTCATTTTAATATAAGAACTCATTAAATTATTGACAGCTGTGACAGTTGATTCCCTCGCCACAAGAAGCTCATCTTCTGTCGCATTTAAAAATTGCAATAATACTTGATCAGACAAACTTTTCGTTAAATCCGTTGGCAATTTCTTTTTTAATTTATCTAATCGTTCTGCAGTCGACAAGTTTTTTTGCGCATCTGGTGCCGAAGCATTTGTCTCTAAATCCACTTCTTTAATTGCATCAAAGACCGAATTCACAACATCAATCCGGTTTTGTTTATATTCACTTCGATACGTATACTGATCCTCAACCTTTTGAGCCGCTTCTCTCTTTTTCTTTTCTGTCGTTACTTTATCTTCAATTTTAACAGGAGAATAGATTGTCTTTTTTGAAATAGACAACATCTTGACATCTAATTGTTCCGGTTTTACATTATTCATCAGCGCCAAAAACAGCACCGCTCCTACTAAAATATAAGAAATCCAGCTCAGTTTTTTCGAATGTTGTGTATGGCGAAACCACTTAGCAACTTCTTGAAACCTTGACATAATTACAATACCTTCTCCTCTCCTGATATAAAGTGAAACTTCCTTCTAGAGTGCTTTCCTCTAGAAGGTTAGTTGAACCAATCGGGCTCTTACAGTCGGTCGGCCTTCTCTTCTTTGACTTACTACTACCGACTGTTTGAGCGGGATAAAAAGAAATGATCCTTACAAGCAGGATCATTCCATTTTATCATATGCTTCAATAATTCGCTGTACGAGCGGATGACGAACAACATCCGTTTGCTCAAGTTTAATAAACGAAAGTCCAGGTACACGATCTAATACATTCGCTGCAATAGAAAGACCAGATTTCACACCTTTCGGTAAATCAATCTGGGATGGATCTCCCGTTACAACCATTTTTGAGCCAAATCCAAGGCGCGTTAGAAACATTTTAATTTGTGCTCCTGTTGTATTTTGTGCTTCATCTAAAATAACAAATGCATCATCGAGTGTTCGTCCTCTCATGTATGCTAACGGGGCAATTTCAATGATACCGCGTTCCATCATTCTTTGCGTATGTTCTTGCCCAAGTACATCATGAAGAGCATCATAAAGAGGGCGTAAATACGGATCCACTTTTTCTTTCAAATCTCCAGGTAAAAAACCTAGACTTTCCCCAGCTTCAACAGCAGGTCTTGTTAAAATAATTTTTTTCACATAACCATTTTTTAATGCTCGAACAGCCATTACTACAGCTAAATATGTTTTGCCAGTACCGGCTGGTCCCATTCCAAAAACAATATCATTCTTCTTAATGGCATAAATATATTGCCTTTGTCCCATCGTTTTCACACGGATGGACTTGCCTTTTGCTGTTTTAAAGATTTCTTCTTCATATAACTCTTCAAAATGAGCCAATTTCCCTTGACGGCCAAGTTGAATCGCGTAGATTACATCACGCTCAGAAATCGATATACCCTTGCGAATAACAACTAAAAGCTGTTGTAATATACCTTCAACAAGAGCTATCGCTTCGTCTGTTCCAGATACACGAACAGATTCCCCTCTCGTAACAATCGATACCTCAAGTTCGTTCTCAATTACTTTTAAATGCGCATCATTTACTCCAAACAAAGCAATTGCTTCATTATGGTTTTCCAATTGTTGATTCATCTCTACTAATTGTTCAGCCATTAATTACTCAATCTCCTTGAATATCGGATTCAGATATCGGTTGAGCCTCTGCAATATTTTCAATTACTGTATAATGCAACAACAATTTCAAATTCCCATTCTCAACCTGTTTATGCAAAACTTTCTTCCCTATAATCATAGCACGTTCATCCAGTTTTTTCTTTAATTCTTTTTGTCCCATTTCCTCCGCTACCGCAATCGCCTGTTTTTCTGTATATTCACGGTTTGCTTCCTCCTCTTCACGTACAATCGCTTTTTCATAAGCAATGGGCAGTGCGAAACCGAGCAACTTAACATCATGTCTTACTGTCTCCGTTTTAGACTGCTTATACTTATCATGCTGAAATCCCCATATTTTTATTTTTGCGTTTCCGAAAGTAAGATAATGCTCTTTATATGAATTCCCTGTATAAACTTGAAATGTCGTTTTCAAAGGTACCTCCACTTCAGACTTGTACCAAGTTTCACCAAATACAACCCCTTTAGCAGAAACAATTGTCGGGCTCTCTTCGTTCCCATACACCCCTGATACAAGAAGTTGTCCCTTTTGCACATAATCATTTTTCATAACCGCTGGCTTTCCGATCTCCACAAACATCTTCGTAATAATTCCTTCTTTTTTTGCAACTAAATGTTGCGGTACCTGTTCTTTTTCTTTTTTTGGTTCATTTTTTTCAACTATTTTAAAGTGATATGTCGTTCCTTTCACTTCCAAACCAATCCATGTAATGGCATTAATATTATCAGTCAAATAACGCTGCACAGTCTCTACACTAGGCATTTGAAATTGTAGCTTCCCTTTCTTAATACCCATTTTGTCCAATTCTTTCATCATAATATATTCCGTCTCTGGCTTTGCTCCTGTTATTTCTATTTTCCATACCATGTTTGATAAAACGATAACAATTAAGAAAAAAAGGAAAAAACCAGCAAGAAAACCACTATTTCGAAGTAAGCGCTTATTCCAAAATGGCAGCCCATAACGTCCAATGAAATACAGTTTACATTCATTTTTACGGTAAATCGGACGTAATCGTTTCACATCACGAAGCGGCATGCAAAATACAAGTGTATCATCTGCAACTTTCTTCACACTCCAAACAAGAATATCACGCCGTACACATTCATTAATAAATCGTTCTACTCCTCTGCCTTCAATCCGTACCTTCACATACCCAATCCATCTTGTAAACCACTGATTTTTCATAGGTCGCCCCCATCTGCTTTCTGAAAAAGGCGCAGTCTCCATAAAGACCTGCACCTTTCCTATCACCTTGCCCCGCTCAAACAATCGGTTGTAGCAGTAAGACTAAGAGGCGAATACTAATCGACTGTTTGAGCCCGATTGGTTCAACTCACCATTCGTGAGGAAAAGCGTCTCACGAATGGAATTTCCACTTTATCTATCTTTCTTTTCTTCTTCTAAAAACAAGACTTGCTCAATAGTTCCCTCAAGTAAAAGCTCTTCTGGAAGAATCGTTTTAATAACAAAAGAGTCCCCTTTTATTAATAATTGTCCTTGCTTTAACAAAAGCCGTACCTCTTTATCACTAAATACTAATAATCCACGATGATTTTCTATATAAATATGCACCTGCCCGACAAGGGTAATTCTCGGCAGATCCATGAATACATCCGCAGGTAGGTCTATCTGCTTAGTAATCCAATTTTTCATTTGCTGCAACTTTCTCATCGAAGACCCCCCTCTCATCCCATATGTATGAAAAAAAAGCTTGTAATATCACGTCCAAATTGAAAAAAACATAAAAAAGCGTCTCATTATAAATGAGACGCTTTTTTATGCTAATAGTTGTGAAACAAGCCTATTCACTTGTGAGCCATCTGCTTTACCTTTTACTTTCGGCATAACAGCACTCATCACTTTGCCCATATCAGCTTTAGAAGCTGCACCAACTTCAGAAATAGTTTGCTGAATAACAGCAGCCAATTCTTCTTCTGTTAATTGCTCTGGCAAATATGTTTCTAAAATCTGAATTTCGCTTTTCAGTTTATCAACAAGGTCTTCACGACCCGCTTTTTCAAATTCAAGGAGGGAGTCTTTATACTGTTTTACTTCACGAGTTAAAACTGTTAATTCCTCATCTTCTAGAAGAGAGTGCTGCAGTTTAATTTCTTCATTTTGTAAAGCAGCCTTAACCATACGAATAACGGTTAATTTTTCTTTTTCTCTATTCTTCATCGCTTGTTTCATATCATCGTTTAAACGACTGAGAAGACTCATAAATTACACCCTCTCTTAGAATTTGCGTTTTCTTGCCGCTTCAGATTTCTTCTTGCGTTTTACGCTTGGCTTTTCATAGAACTCGCGCTTTCTTGCTTCAGCAAGCGTACCAGCTTTAGAAGTTGATCTTTTAAAACGGCGAAGTGCATCCTCCAAAGACTCGTTTTTACGAACGACTGTTTTTGACATTCTCTTTCCCTCCCTCCGAAACATCCACTTACATCCTAATTTCAGCATGCAAAAAGAAACACTTTCTCAGCATGTCTTTTACGATTATAATACATTTTATACTTTTAGGTCAACTATCTGATAAAAGAAAAGAAGAGCGATTGTTCTTCTTTTTTCATAGTACGTGCAATTTCGAGATAAAATTCTATATCAATGTGACATTATTCTACCAAAATGTTCGCTTCTATTTTTTATTATCTGGGTACAGTATTCTAGACGCTCGTGTTAAAGAACTTTAGCCAACGGGACTGAACAGTCGGCTCCGCTTTTATTTTATCCAGCTGCAGCGGCTAGAACATTCGGTCGTTTCATTCTTTCCTACGAGGCAAAAATCGCCTCTGCGTCAAGACTTCCAACGCCCTCATGTTCTAAACGAGCCGCCTCCGCTTTTAAATTAATAATCAGTTGTTGCTGTTTTTCCGCTTACTAGCGCTACACCAGAGCTTGTACCGATACGCGTTGCACCTGCTTCTACCATTGCGTCCATACCTTTTTCGTCACGAACACCGCCTGATGCTTTTACACCGATATCTGATCCTACTGTTTTTCTCATTAATGCAACATCTTCTACTGTTGCACCGCCTGTTGAAAATCCTGTTGATGTTTTTACAAAATCAACGCCTGCTTTTACAGATAATTCACAGGCACGAACTTTTTCTTCTTCTGTTAATAGACATGTTTCAATAATTATTTTTACAAGTGCCTTTCCTTTTGCAGCTTCGACAACAGCGCGAACATCACGCTCTACTAGCTCGTCGTTTTTATCTTTTAATGCACCGATATTAATCACCATGTCAACTTCTGTTGCACCTTTTGCAATCGCATCTTTTGTTTCAAATGCTTTCGTTTCTGGTGTGTTTGCTCCAAGAGGGAATCCAATTACCGTACAAACTTTTACGTCTGTCCCTTTTAAAATTTCTGCTGCTGTTTCAACCCATGTTGGATTTACACATACAGAAGCAAAATCATGTTGTTTCGCCTCTTCGCATAGAGTAACGATTGCCTCTTTTTTTGCATCGGGTTTTAATAACGTATGATCAATTAATTTTGCATAGTTCATTTAAAAATTGCCCCTTTCTCAACTTATACTCAGCGATTTTATTACTTGTTAGTTGTCTGACAACCTTAATCTTCAGCATTATATCATAAAATATAGCGTTTTCATATTTTAACTTCTCCATCAAATAAAAAAGCATGCAAACAAAACTGTTTGCATGCTTTTCGGTTATGCGCTTGCTGATTCTTTCGGGGATACATCTTCTAACACACGAACAAATTGTGCTTCATTATAAGGGTAACCAGCTTTCGTGATTTTCACCTTAATCAATTTACCGATTAATTCTTCAGATCCTTCAAAGACAACTTTTAAGTAATTATCTGTATAGCCTACATATAATCCTTCACGATCAGCTTCTTTAAATGGTTCTTCTGGAATAATTTCAAGAACTTCGCCCTCAAACTGAGATGCATACTCTTTCGCTAATTGATCAGATAATGCAATCAAACGATGTACACGTTCGTTCTTAGTTTCTTCTGGTACTTGATCATCCATACGTGCCGCTGGTGTTCCTGTACGTTTAGAATACGGGAATACATGAAGTTCAGAGAAACGATTATTTTTAATAAAATTGAACGTTTCCATAAATTCTTCTTCTGTTTCACCAGGGAAACCTACGATAACATCAGATGTAACTGCTAATCCTGGCAACGCTTCTTTTAAGCGGTCTAAACGCTCCTGGAAAAATTCCATTGTATATTTACGACGCATACGCTTCAACACTGTATTAGATCCAGATTGAAGCGGAATGTGTAAATGACGTACAACAACTTTAGAGTCGCGCAGTACTTCAATCACTTCATCAGTAATTTGACTTGCTTCAATGGAAGAAATGCGCAGACGTTTTAAACCTGTTACTTGCGCTTCCATATCGCGAAGTAATCCTGCCAAATTATAATCTTTCATATCTTCACCGTATCCACCTGTGTGAATACCTGTTAAGACGATTTCCCTATAACCAGCATCTACCAATTGCTGCGCTTGACGAATAACTTCTTTCCCATCACGAGAACGCATTAAACCACGAGCCCATGGAATGATACAGAACGTACAGAAGTTGTTACATCCTTCTTGAATTTTCAAAGATGCACGTGTACGATCTGTAAAATACGGTACGTCTAATTCTTCATATACACGTGTTTTCATAATGTTACGTACAGCATTAATTGGCTGACGTTCATTGCGATATTCTTCAATATAGCCAAGCATTTTCTCACGGTCTTGCGTTCCGACAACAATATCCACACCTGGAATTGCCATAATTTCTGCTGGAGATGTTTGTGCATAACATCCCGTTACACAAATTACCGCATCAGGATTTTGACGAACGGCACGACGAATGACTTGACGACTTTTTTTATCCCCTGTATTCGTTACAGTACATGTATTAATCACATATACATCAGCTGTTTTTTCAAATTCAGTTCGTTCATAACCACCTTGTTTAAACAGTTGCCAAATTGCTTCTGTCTCGTAGTGGTTTACTTTACAACCTAACGTATGAAACGCAACAGTTGCCATATATATTCACCCCATTAATTCAAAATGATAAGATGCGGCACTTAGCGCATATAAAGGCGCCGTTTCTGTCCGCAATATTCTTGGCCCTAAACTACAAGGTACAAAAGCATGCTCAGAAAGAGAAGATACTTCCTCTTCTGTTAAACCACCTTCTGGGCCAAATACAATGAGCACCTTTTGTCCTGGCTCCAACTTTGTTAAGGCCTTAGCAAAATTTGTTTTTTCACCTTGCTTTGCTTCTTCTTCATACGCAACAAGGCAGCTATCATAGTCTTTACTCATCGCGAGAAGCTCTTTAAAAGAAACAGGTGCATACACAGTCGGAATTTCACTGCGATGAGACTGTTCAGCTGCCTCTTTTACAATTTTATTGAAACGCTCTACTTTTTTACCTGCTTTTTTCGCATCCCATTTTACAATAGATCGAGATGCTTGAAACGGTAAAAAGGCGGCTGCTCCAAGCTCAGTTCCTTTTTGTAAAATCAACTCAAGCTTATCTCCTTTAGGCAGTCCGCTAGCAATTGTCACAAATACAGGTAGTTCACTTGACATCTCTACCCATTCTACAATAGTTGTATTTATAAATTCATTGGTAATTTCAGCAATTGTACAAATTGCTGTTTTTCCATTTGTACAACAATAAATGTGATCACCAGGCGTCATACGCATCACTCTTCCGATGTGATGCACATCATCTCCTACAATACGAATTGTTGTTTCATTTATGTTTTGCTCTTCTACAAAATAACGCTGCATCATATCACCTTAGTAAAGTTTAGCTCTTTTCGTAAACGAATGCTTACGAAAAGAGCCAAACAGTATGATTTAGACTAAACAAACGGTAAGTCCCTCACTACTTTCAGCGAGAGACTTTCCACTTACATTCTCCCGTACAAACGGGCACTGTACACTTGAACAAGGAAAATTCTATCTTATCCTTTACGTGCAATAATTGCTACCCAATCTTCCATCGTTAACACTTCTTCTACTGTAAAACCTGCTTTTACTAACGCTTCTGTTACAATTTTTTCTTTCGCAGCAATAATACCAGATGTAATGAATAATCCACCTTGCTTCACAACTTTTGCTGCATCTTCTGGGAATAATAAAATAATTTCCGCTAGTAAATTTGCAACAATTAAATCAACAGGGCCTTCAATGCCCTCTAGTAAACTGTTTTGTCCAACAGTTACAACATTCTCTGTACGATTTAATCGCACATTCATCTCAGCGCTTTCTACTGCTACTGGGTCTAAATCGTATGCTTGAATAGAAGCGGCCCCTAATTTAGCAGCAGCAATACTTAATACGCCAGATCCTGTTCCAACGTCAATAACAGTATCACCAGGTTGTACTGTTTTTTCTAAAGCACGAATACACATCGTTGTTGTTGGATGTGTTCCTGTACCAAATGCCATCCCTGGGTCTAACTCAATAATTTTTTCTTCTGGCGAAGAAGGTGTATACTCTTCCCATGTTGGCACAATTGTAAATGTATCAGAAATTTTCACTGGATGGTAATACTTTTTCCAAGCAGTAGCCCAATCCTCTTCATCTACTTCATTAACAGATACCGTCGCTGCTCCAATCTCAATTCCATAAGAAGGCAACAAGTCAATGGATACTTTTACACTTGCAACTGTTTCTTGTAAAGCATCAGTCTTTGGGAAATACGCTTTTACAAGTACACCTTCAGTTGGATATTCAGCTGGATTTAACGCATAAATCTCACCAAATTGTTGTTCACGCTCTTTCGTTAATTCAGCAGGATCTTCAATCGCAACACCGCTTGCTCCTGCCTCGTGTAAAATATGCGAGATTGCTTCTACCGCTTCCTCTGTTGTATGAATACTAATTTCTGACCATTTCACAATTTACCAACTCCATCTTTTATTTCCATTATTCCCCTTTAAAAGCTCGTTTAAGCTTTTTAAACAGGCTATTATCATGGTCTTCTTGACCTGCAAATTCTCTTAGCAATTCTTTTTGATGCGATGTTAATTTTGTCGGTATAACAACACGAACAACAACATATTGATCACCCTGCCCATATCCGCGTACGTTCGGAGCACCTTTTCCTTTTAAACGGAATTCTGTTCCTGTTTGTGTTCCTGCTGGAATTTTTAATTTTATTTTTCCATGCACAGTCGGAACTTCGACTTCATCTCCAAGTGCTACTTGCGCAAATGTTAATGGCATTTCGCAAATAATATCATCACCTTCACGATGGAAGAATTCATGCTCTTTCACATGAACTACTACATATAAGTCACCAGCTGGTCCGCCGTTTATACCAGCTTCTCCTTTACCGGTCACGCGAATTTGTTGACCGTTATCAATACCTGCTGGAATTTTAACATTAATTTTTTTGCGTTTACGCACTTTTCCAGATCCATGACATGTTATACATTTATCTTTAATTATTTGGCCTGTTCCAGAACATTGTCTACAAGCTTGACGATTCACAATACGACCAAATGGTGTGTTTTGCTCCACGCTAACTTGCCCTGTTCCAGAACAATGTTTACATGTTTCTTTCGAAGTTCCCGGTTTTGCTCCGCTACCGTTACATGTATCACAAGGATCTTCAATTGGAATTTCAATATCCATTTCCTTACCAGAAATTGACTCTTCAAAATTTAAATTCACTTGATATTGAAGATCTGCCCCTTGACGCGGCGCATTTGGATCACGGCGTCTACCGCCTCCACCACCAAAGAATGAACTGAAGATGTCTTCAAAACCGAATCCACCACCGAAGTCGCCACCACCAAAACCACCAAAGCCTTGATTTGGATCAGCATGACCAAATTGGTCGTACTGTGCACGTTTTGAATCATCACTTAATACTTCATATGCTTCTTGCACTTCTTTAAATTTTTCAATTGCATTTTCTTCTGTACTTACATCTGGATGATACTTTTTCGCCAAACGACGGTATGCTTTTTTAATCTCGTCTTTTGAAGCACTCTTGCTAACGCCAAGCACCTCATAGTAATCTCGTTTACTCATAAGTTTGTAACCCCCGATTCCTTTCACATAAACGTAATTTTAACATCGAAAGAAAGTGCTTTGCAACACTGTTTCCTCACTTACAGTATGCAAAAAGAAAAACATTGGACTCTCACACAAAAGACTCTGTGTACACCCAGTCTTTTCTTCACTCGCGAAAAAAGCCAAAGCCAAGGCACGCTTGACTTTGACTTTTTGTCATCTTACTTATTTTATTACTTATCTTCTTTTACTTCTTCAAACTCAGCATCTACTACATTGTCGTTTTTCGCGCCTGCGTTGCCTTGTGCGCCTTCTGCTTGCTGTGATCCTGCAGCAGCTTGAGCTTGTTCATATAATTTTACAGTTAATTGTTGTACGATTTCTTGAAGTGCATCTTTTTTCGCACGGATTTCATCAAGATCATTTTTCTCGATTGCCGCTTTTAATGCATCTTTTGCTTCTGTTGCTTTCGCTACTTCAGCTGCATCTACTTTACCTTCTAAATCTTTTACAACTTTATCTGTTTGGAATACAAGTTGGTCAGCTTCGTTACGAAGTTCAACTTCTTCTTTACGTTTTTGATCAGCATCAGCATTTGCTTCAGCTTCTTGAACCATACGATCTACTTCTTCATCAGAAAGACCTGAAGAAGATTGAATTGTAATTGTTTGTTCTTTACTTGTTCCTAAGTCTTTTGCACGTACATTTACGATACCGTTCGCATCAATATCGAATGTTACTTCGATTTGTGGAATACCACGTGGTGCTGGTGGGATATCTGTTAATTGGAAGCGACCTAATGTTTTGTTGTCAGCTGACATTGGACGCTCACCTTGTAGTACGTGAATGTCTACTGCAGGCTGGTTATCAGCAGCAGTTGAGAACACTTGTGACTTACTTGTTGGAATTGTTGTGTTACGATCGATTAATTTTGTGAATACGCCACCCATAGTTTCAATACCTAAAGAAAGTGGAGTTACGTCTAATAATAGAACGCCTTTTACATCACCAGTAAGTACGCCACCTTGAACTGCAGCACCTAATGCTACAACTTCATCAGGGTTAACGCCTTTATATGGTTCTTTACCAGTTTCACGTTTAATTGCTTCTTGTACAGCTGGAATACGAGTAGAACCACCAACAAGAATAACCTTATCTAATTCACTTGGAGAAAGACCAGCATCTTTTAATGCACGACGAGTTGGTTCTAATGTTCTTTCAACAAGATTAGCTGAAAGTTCTTCAAATTTCGCTCTTGTTAAGTTTAATTCTAAGTGTAATGGACCAGCAGCTCCAGCACTAATGAATGGTAATGAAATTTGTGTTTGTGTTACACCTGAAAGATCTTTTTTCGCTTTTTCAGCTGCATCTTTCAAACGTTGAAGTGCCATTTTATCTTGGCTTAAATCAATGTTATTTTCTTTTTTGAATTCAGCTACTAAATGATCGATGATAACTTGGTCAAAGTCGTCACCACCAAGACGATTGTCACCAGCAGTTGAAATAACTTCAAATGTTCCATCTGCTAATTCAAGGATAGATACGTCAAATGTACCGCCACCTAAGTCGTATACAAGAACTTTTTGTTCTTCGTCTTGTTTTTCTAAACCATAAGCAAGCGCAGCTGCTGTTGGTTCGTTAATAATACGTTCTACTTCTAAACCAGCAATACGACCAGCGTCTTTTGTTGCTTGGCGCTCTGCATCGTTGAAGTATGCTGGTACTGTGATAACAGCTTTTGTTACTGTTTCACCTAAGTACGCTTCAGCAGAAGCTTTTAAGTTTTGTAAAATGATTGCAGAAATTTCTTGAGGTGTGTAATCTTTACCTTCAACTTCTACTTTGTAGTCTGTACCCATATGACGTTTAACAGACATGATTGTATTTGGGTTCGTAATTGCTTGACGCTTCGCTACTTCCCCAACTTGACGCTCTTCATTTTTGAAAGCTACAACAGAAGGTGTTGTACGGTTCCCTTCTGGATTTGGGATAACCTTTGGTTCTCCACCTTCCATAACAGCTACACAAGAGTTTGTTGTACCTAAGTCAATACCGATAATTTTACTCATGGCGAAACCTCCTACATTTATGTAAATTATTGATTTACTTTTACCATTGATGGGCGAATCACACGATCTTTCAGCTTATAGCCTTTTTGGAATTCTTCCACAACCGCGTTTGATTCAAACTCGCTGTCTTCTACTTGCATAACAGCTTGATGTTCATGCGGATCAAACTGTTTACCAACAGCTTCAATCGCTTCAACACCTTCTTTTGTCAGTGCTTCTAGCAATTGACGATATACCATTTCCATCCCTTGTAATAAGGACTTCATCTGCTCGTCGCTCGCTTCCACTTGCATCGCTCTTTCAAAGTTATCAAGAGCCGGCAAAATATCTGACACAAGACTTTGTGATCTATATTTTTCAGCCGCTTGCTTATCCAATTGAACGCGGCGCTTATAGTTTTCAAAATCAGCTTGTAGACGTAGTGTGCGACTTTCCGTTTCCGTCAATTTCGCTTGCAATTCGTCTACTTTTTCTTGTAAAAGAGCCGCTTCGCTTTTCTCTTCTACTACAGTTTCTTCACTGCTTTCTGCTGTAATAGTCTCTTCGGTTTGCGTTTCTTTCGCTTCTTCAACTACTTGTTCGTTACGCTCTTCCACAACTTTCACCTCCTTAAAAAGGCAAGATTAACACAATACTACATTAATCCAGCAATCTCATTTCTTTTATCCAACTACTCATCAGCAGCGGAGATACCCCCCGCCACAAATGAAAGTTTTCTATTATTTCGGTTTATATAAACCGTTCATTCCATCTGTAAATTGTTTTGTAAACAATTGCAACAAACTAATAACACGAGAGTATTGCATTCTCGTCGGTCCTAAAATCGCAATTGTTCCAAGCTGCTCATCCCCAATCGAGTATGTCGCAGAAATTAAGCTACAATCCTCCATGGCAGCAGAAGAATTTTCACGTCCAATTTTCACTTGAATACCAATTTGTTTGCTCTGCAAGATGTCATAAAACGCATCTTCGTTTTCAATCATAGTGAATAATGATCGGACCTTCTGAATGTCATGGAATTCTGGCTGAGCAAGCATATTTGCTTTCCCACCAAAATATATTTTTTCAGATAACGGAAATTGGAATGTACCGTCTAACATTTTCATGGCGCTATCATAATTATGAACATACTGACGCAAAACCATTACAATTTCTTTAAAGATTTTATTGTGCAGTTCTGACATCGGTACACCTGATAACTTGTCATTCAAAATGTTAACCATCTTTTCTAAATCTTGCAAATCAACAGATTCCGGAACAGTGATGGTTTTACTTTGCACATGTCCTGTATCAGTTACAATAATTGCGACCGCTGTTTTGTGATCGAGCGGAAGAATTTGTACATTTTTTAGCTTATTCGCACTCACTTTCGGTCCAAGAACAATTGCCGTATAATTTGTGAGTTCTGATAAAATTTGTGCAGATTGCTGCGCAAGCTTTTCCGCTTCAAAAACTCTTTCAGCAAACAAGTCTTTAATTTGTACAATATCCTCACTTGGCAAATGCTGCGGTGAAAGAAGATGATCTACATAAAAGCGATAACCTTTTTCAGAAGGAACGCGCCCTGAAGAACTATGTGTTTTTTCAATAAATCCGAGTTCCTCTAAATCAGCCATTTCATTTCGAATTGTCGCTGAACTAAATGTAATTTCTTCTTTCTTAGATAATGTTCTTGATCCGACAGGTTGTGCAGACCCGATAAAGTCGTCAATTATTGTCTGTAAAATTAAGAGCTGACGTTCCGTAAGCATTTCATCATCACCTCTGTTAGCACTCTTGCGTTTTGAGTGCTAAATCTATTAATAACTTACCAAAATTGATATTGAATTGTCAACGGAAACGTGATGAGATACAGCGAAACTTTTAGCAGCAGTTTTTCCGCTGCTAATTAGTTGAGCCAATCGGGCTCTTACGGACGGTTTTACTTCTTGATTTTTCTTCCTATACCGTCCGTTTGAGCGGGATAAAGCGAAACTTTTAGCAGCACGATTTTTCGCTGCTAATTAGTTGAACCAATCGGGCTCAAACAGACGGTTTTACTTCTCGATTTACCTTTACGTACCGTCTGTTTGAGCGGGGTAAAACGAAACTTTATATGAAATTAGTCCACTAAAAATGATTGAAATACTTCATTTCCTAATAACTTCCCTTTTCTTGTTAAACAGACATGGGTATTCGTTTCTTGAAGCAATTCATGTTCTTTATTATGGAGTAATTGCTTTGCAAAGATTTCATTCATTTCTACGCCGAATTTTTTTCTAAATTCTATTTTAGAAACACCTGCTGTTTTTCGCAGTCCTAAAAATAACTCTTCCTCCATTTTTTCTTGCCTTGTCACTTCATGAACATCTAAATATGGCAAACCTGACTCATCAATTTTCGTGAAATATTGTTTTAATGGACCCACATTTTGAATTCGTTCGCCGTTTACGTAACTATGAGCCCCAGCTCCAAAACCATAGTATTCTTCATTATTCCAGTATGTGAGGTTATGTCTACTTTCATAGCCTTCTTTCGAAAAATTACTAATTTCATACTGTTTATAACCATGCTTTTCCATCTCATCCATCACAATTTCATACATTCTTGCTTCATGATCTTCTCCTGGAAGTCTCAGTTTTCCTTTATTCATTAAATTATAAAAGACCGTTTTCGGTTCGACAATTAAAGAATACGCAGAGAAATGTTGAACCCCAAGTGTAAAAGCAATATCTAGCGTTTCTCTTACATCCTCTATCGTTTGCGTCGGCAGTGCATAAATTAAATCAACATTAATATTTGTAAAGCCAACTTCCTGCGCCTCACGAATTGCTACGAATGCATCTTCTCTCGTATGTTTGCGCCCAATTTTTTGCAATAATTCATCTCGAAATGTTTGAACACCAAAACTAATCCGGTTTACACCACCTTCTAGTAGAAGATTCAATTTCTCTTTAGGTAAATCTCCCGGATTGGCTTCAAAAGTTAATTCACAATTTGGCGCAAACGGACGTAAACGACGATTAATAATATCTAGCAAATACTCTGTCTGTTCCATATTTAGCGCTGTTGGTGTTCCTCCACCTACAAAAATCGTTTTCATTTGTTCAAAAGGCGTTTTGTTGATTGTATTCACAATTTCTTTCTCTAAATATTGCAAGTATTGTTCAACTGGCTGACGCTCAATAAATACTTTATTAAAATCACAATAGTGACAAATATGCTGACAAAACGGAATATGAATATACGCAACTTGTATCAAATTCTGTTCCTACCTTTCTAAAAAGAAAACCCCCACACTTCGGAGGTTTATTTACTTCTGTAACTCTATACGAATTTATTCCATTCGCATTTTTCCCCAATCATACATCATTTCAACGATTGGTAAAAGCGTCATGCTAAGTTCCGTCATAAAGCACTCTACATATGGAGGTACTTCTGGAGATACAATCCGATTAATGCTTCCATCTTCGGTCAATTCTTTTAGACTTTATGAGAAATATTAGGGAATAAACGCTGAAATTTACTAAAACGATGCGGATTTCCCATACATAAATTCCATAAAATCACAACTTTCTACTAATGATAGAAAGTCCTAGTTCCTTTTCAAAATGAAAATCACCATTTTGTATTTTTTCTTGAATTTCTTTTCGAATGTTCTCAGACACGACAGTATCCCAACTTTTAATCTATGGTTATGGTTGCTGTTTGGTTACTCTTTACGAAAAAGCATCACCACTATTGTAAAGGAGAGATACAAAGATGTCTAAATATTAACCAAAGCTTTAGAGGCTATTATTTCTGATTCCTTAAACAAAAAGAAGCCGTACAAACGGCTTCTTTTTTATTAGTTATCATCCATTTTCAATACAGCCATAAATGCTTCTTGCGGTACTTCTACAGAACCAACAGACTTCATACGCTTCTTACCTTCTTTTTGTTTCTCAAGAAGTTTACGTTTACGAGAAATGTCACCGCCGTAACATTTTGCTAATACGTTTTTACGCATCGCTTTAATTGTAGAACGCGCCACAACTTTATTTCCGATTGTCGCTTGTATAGGCACTTCAAACTGCTGTCTTGGAATTAACTCTTTTAACTTTTCTACAATTACTTTTCCGCGGTCATATGCTGAGTCACGATGCACAATGAAAGATAGCGCATCGACTTGCTCATTATTCAATAAAATATCCATCTTCACAAGCTTAGACGGTTTATAACCAATTAGCTCGTAATCAAAGGATGCATATCCTTTTGTATTCGACTTTAATTGATCGAAGAAATCATATACGATTTCAGAAAGTGGAATTTCATATGTCAACGTAACGCGCGTTTCATCTAAATATTGCATATCAATAAACGTACCACGTTTCCCTTGGCAAATTTCCATAACTGCTCCAACATAATCGTTCGGAACCATAATAGATGCTTTTACATACGGTTCTTCCACACGATCAATAGATTGCGGATCTGGCATGTTAGATGGGTTATCAACTATCATGTCTTCACCGTTTGTTAAATATACTTTATAAATAACACTTGGTGCTGTTGTAATTAAATCAATTTTAAATTCACGTTCAATACGTTCTTGAATGATTTCCATATGAAGTAAGCCTAAGAATCCACAGCGGAAACCAAATCCAAGTGCTTGAGACGTTTCAGGTTCAAATTCAAGAGCAGAGTCATTTAATTCTAGCTTTTCTAATGCATCACGTAAATCATTATAACGTGCAGAATCAATTGGATATAAACCACAGAATACCATTGGGTTTAATTTACGATACCCTGGTAAAGGTTCTGCCGCTTGACGTTTCGCATGTGTAATCGTATCACCTACACGCGTATCACCAACATTTTTAATGGATGCCGCTAAGAAGCCTACATCACCTACTGTTAATTCTTCACGCTGCGTTGTTTTCGGTGTGAACACACCTACTTCTGTTACTTCAAACTCTTTACCTGTTGCCATCATACGTACTTTATCGCCAACTTTTACTGTACCGTTTACAACACGGATATATGCAATTACACCGCGGTACGGATCATATAAAGAGTCGAAAATCATACATTGTAATGGTTCTTCTGAATCACCTGCCGGAGCTGGCACTTTTTCAACGATTTGTTCTAAAATCTCTTCAATACCAATCCCCGCTTTTGCAGAAGCAAGCACAGCTTCTGATGCGTCTAAGCCAATTACATCCTCTACCTCTTGACGAACGCGCTCTGGATCAGCGCTCGGCAAGTCAATTTTATTAATAACCGGCAAAATTTCTAAATTATTATCTAGTGCTAAATATACGTTTGCTAATGTTTGCGCCTCAATCCCTTGCGCTGCATCAACAACAAGAATTGCACCTTCACAAGCCGCTAAACTACGAGATACTTCATACGTAAAATCGACATGTCCTGGTGTATCAATTAAGTGGAGAATATATTCTTCTCCATCTTTCGCTTTATACGTTAATTGTACTGCATTTAATTTAATTGTAATTCCGCGCTCACGCTCTAAGTCCATAGAGTCAAGTAACTGTGCTTTCATTTCGCGTTGTGCTAACGCATTTGTTTTCTCTAAAATGCGGTCTGCCAACGTTGACTTTCCGTGGTCAATGTGGGCAATAATGGAAAAGTTACGAATTTTAGACTGCCTTTTTGCTCTTTCTTCTTTATTCATCTATTTTCTCACTCCTACTAATCTCGCCAATATACACTAGCACTGATTATATCAATACAAGGGCAAAGATTCAATGAAAACTGGTGCAGCGTTATAAGCAAGTGCTCTTACTTTTATCATATGCAATCCGTAAACAATAGACAAACCTTTTCTATCATGAAGAAAAGCTACCCTACTCTTAAGTAAGATAGCTGCTCCCGTATACTTCACATTAATGAAATGCACCTTTTATTTTGTCAACAATGGTATATGTTATGCTGCGAACTACATTTTGCACCAACGAGGTCAATCCTCTTCCCATACTCTCTAACATATTAAAACTTTTTAATTCTTCTAGTTGCTTTTGTTTTTCCTCAATGGAAAATGTCTCTCCAAGAATTGTTGTTTCTACATCCCTGTGGTCTGTTCCTGTTATGTGAGCAATCTGCTCATATGTTGGATTATTATAGCCTTTCATTCGTTTCAATCCACTATTAGCAACTTGCATACCTGCTAACGTTATAAGAAATAAACTAATAACGAGAAGGATACATTTGCGTGTAAACTGCCCCAATTCTTATTTCTCCTTTTAGAATCAATGCGTATATGCCCCTGTATTATCTTGATCAACTTGATGATGAAGCGCTGCATTCAAACCACTCGCAAGGAGATTAGCCATATCTTCAATAAACGCATCAACTTCTTTTGGTGTTACCATTAAATTGTGTCCTAGCGGTGCTAACACTTCATAAATTAACTTTCTCTTCTCTTCTTCCTCAAGCGTACCAACAGCTCCCAAAAACATATTGCGGCTTTTTTCATCCGGCATATCTTCTTCTGTAAGCTTTTTCTTCTCACCGAATGTAAAGCCTGCCGGAAGTAAAGAACGGGATGGCTTTCCGCCCTCTCGCATCTCACGCCCAAAATGTTTTAAAATGAAATCTATTGTATCACTTGTAATTGAAACCGCATCTACAACAGTTGGAACACCAATTGCAATAACTGGGATACCTAGCGTATCTTTACTTAACTCTTTTCGTTTATTCCCAACACCAGAACCAGGGTGAATACCAGTATCCGAAATTTGAATCGTACTATTTACTCGTTCAATAGACCGAGCAGCAAGCGCATCAATTGCAATCACAAAATCTGGCTTCGTCTTTTCAATAACCCCATAAATCATATCGCTCGTTTCAATACCTGTAATGCCCATAACTCCCGGTCTAATAGCACTAACAGAACGATAACCTTCCTCGACACTTTCCGGCTGCAACTGAAATAAATGGCGTGTAACAAGTACATTTTCTACAACAATTGGCCCCAATGCATCCGGCGTTACATTCCAGTTACCAAGTCCAACAATTAAGCAACTCGCTTCTGCATTTATTCCGATTTCCTCCATAAACCGAGAAAACTCTTTTGCAAAAATCCCCTCTACCTTTTGTTGTAACTCTGTATCTTGCTGACGAATCCCTTGCACTTCTAGGGTTAAATAATTTCCTGATTTCTTTCCCATCGCCTCAACAGCACTTTCATCAATCGTCACCTTCGTAATTGTAATACCATCTTCTTCGCGCTCTTTTACAATTACACCTTGAATAGCAGTTTTTTCTTCTTGCTGCTCTTGCAGCATTTGATGAGCTTCTAATGCAAGATCTGTTCTTATCGCATATTTACTTAAATCAAGCGGTTCACGCATACAATCTCCTCCACTACTTATAATAAATATTCATTAGAATTCCCCAAATTATTTTTAGTCATTCTTTTCCTATATTGAAATTTCATCGATCTCACTATTGCAATTCTCTTCTCCGTTTGATAGAATATCACTTGTTCTATGTAAGTATCGAGTCACTCGATCGCACCAGGGAGGTGAAATATATGGCAAACATTAAATCTGCTATCAAACGCGCTACACTTAGCGAAGAGCGTCGTGCACATAACGCTTCTATCAAGTCTGACATGCGTACAGCTGTTAAAACTGTAGAAGCTTTAGTTAACAATAACGATCTTGAAACAGCAAAAGAAGCATACAAAGTAGCTTCTAAAAAACTTGACAAAGCAGCTCGTAAAGGTCTTATCCACCAAAACGCTGCAGCTCGTCAAAAATCTCGCTTAGCGAAACAAGTAAACGCGTAAGCGTTTAAAAAAACGATCCATCTGGGTCGTTTTTTATTTTCCAAAAAAAATGTTCATGTAGTTGTCTACATGAACATTTTTCCACTATCCAATATGATTTAAACGCATTAGAAAAAATTCTAGTACAAGCCGTTTATCCATTCTTCCTGTTTTCATATTATAATCCGCTTCAGCAAGTTCGTGAATCACTCGCTTTAACGCTTCAAATGAGAAGAAATTCGTTTGATTCATGGCCAATTTCACGCGATACGGATGCACACCAATATGTGATGCAATTTGATTTTGCCCATAACCACGCTGCTGAAGTTCCTTCACTTGATATAATAAACGAAACTGACCTACAAGAAGCGCAAGTAATTTAATCGGCTCTTCTTGCTGTGTAAATAACCCTTCTAAAATACGCATTGCACCTGCAATATCTTTCTTTACTACTTTTTCTGTTAAGGCGAACACATTTTGTTCAACAGACTTCGGAACAAGCTCTGCTACAAGACTTGTAGTAATCTCACCGCCTATCCCGACATATAATATAAGCTTATTCATTTCTTGCGCAAGCATCGTTACATTACTTCCAACAAGCTCTAATAGTAAGCTAGCTGCTCCTTCCTCTATATGAATATGCATTTCTTCTGCACGGCTTACGATCCATTTACGCACATCTTGCACTTGCATTGCATTTGCTTCTTCGACATCTGCTGTTTTTTTCAAGAGTTTTGTAATTTTTTTGCGCTCGTCCAATTTTTCAAACGGGGCGATAAATACAAGAATAGAAAATGGTGAAGGTTCAGCAATGTATTCCTCTAACACTTTTACGTTTTGTTCAATTTTTGCTTTTTGCGATGTTAAAAATAACGGTGATTTCACAACGATAATTTTACGATCCCCAAAAAAAGGAAGTGTCTTTGCATCTTCAACTACTTCTTCTATATATGCTTCTTCTAGGTCATACGTAACAACATTAAACTCACGGTCTTCTTCAGGTAAAGCCTCTGATGTCAAAAGCTGAAGCGTTTCATTTATAAAATATGCCTCTGTTCCATATAACAAATATAATGCGGCAAATTGCTTTTTCTTTATTTTTTTATGTACATCACTCATGTAACTTCCTACTCCCTAATACTTTATATACTTATAGTAATGTGACAGCTACCGTTTTACAAGTGCAAAGGAACAGGTAGCTACCCGTTCCTTGATCTATATAAAACGTTACAAAATAAGCCCCGGGAATCTGATTTTGTAACGGTGATCACCTTTGTTTTATTGTTTGCACCTGCCTTACCAACTATGAATGACAAGTGTTAGCACACTTGGAAAAGCATTGATAACGTAAAACTCCCATCAGCGGAGGGCGTTTCCCATTATTGGTTAGTTGAGCCAATCGGACTTTTACTATCCACGAATAACAGGATAAATTGTAGATTTTTTTCTGACAATATTTTATACTAAAATGGAATGTTGGGAGGGATTCAAAATGAATGAATTTGAACAAAACGTTCAAAGTAAGCGTAATGACGCTACTGATTCAGGGGTTGGATTTATAGTTTCATTCGGATTTTTCACCACATTATTTATTATCGCAACAGTCATTAAATTTATCGGTTCTTAAAGACTGCATGTGGCAGTCTTCTTTTTTTCTGTGTTTCATCATATGTTAACTTACTGCGAAACGTTCCCGTCTCCCCTTGAAAAATATAAGAAATTGCCCCTTGTTCATCCGTTCTCCACACTTCAATGCCGCGCTCCCCTAGGCGCTCTAACACTTCAATATGCGGATGCCCATAACGATTGTTCTCTCCAACAGAAATAATAGCTGTTTTCGGCTGCACAATATCCAAAAACTGTTGTGAAGATGACGTTTTACTACCATGATGCCCAACTTTTAAAACGTCTGCATACAGCTCTGGATACCATTGGATGAGACGCCTCTCACCTATCTCTTCTAAATCACCTGTGAACAACCATGTTAGTCCTCCTATTTTTGTCCAAATCACAATAGATTGATCATTATCTTCTTTTTCTTCTCCTCCTGGGGATAATACCGAAAACACCGCCTCTCCAGCCGTCCAGCTGTCTCCTCTTTCTACAACTCGAACGGGCACATTCTTTTGCACAGCAAGCTGCTTTATTTGTTGTTCAGGTAAGGAAAATTCTTTCTTCTTCCCTAACACGAGCTCTTTCACAGCAATGGATTGCATTACTTCCCCCGCTGCTCCCATGTGATCCATATCTCCATGTGTCACAATTAATTTATCAATCATTCGCACACCCTCTTTTTGTAAAAACGGAATGAGAATGTCATGTCCGACAGAAAATTCATGTTTTTTCTGCTGCCATTCTTCCTTCTTTACTGGAAGTGTCCCACCCGTATCAATTAAATACGTTCCTTGATTGTATGGGAGACGAATCAAAATAGCATCCCCTTGTCCAACGTCAATATAAGTAATACTTCCGTTTGCGTTCACATATGGAAATGCATAATGACATATACTAAGCAGAAAAAAGCTCAATAGAAACAACATGCGATATTTTCTCCAAATAAGCCCCTCCCATGATAAAAGAACGGCTATAATACTTATGCCATATAGAGCAACGACAAATGGCGGTGTTTGTCCAAAGGTAAGACGTACAAATGGTAAAGCTTCGCACATTTGAAGCATCGCATTTGAAACATGTATACATAGAGACAATATGTGAGCTAACCACTGCGACACAATTGGGAGAAATATCATACATATAAGAAGCACAATGCACATAGGTAAAACAAATAAAGATAAAAACGGAACATAAATCATATTGAGAAGAATACTGTAAGGAGAAAAATATCCAAAGTGATAAAGTAAAATAGGCGTACTTGTTAGCTGGGAAATAACTGAAAGATATATGGAATTTTTCACTATACCATTTTCACTAGCTAGAAGCCGTGACGAAGATAATAAAAGAGAAAAACTTCCTACAAACGAAAATTGAAATCCAATGTCAAATAGTACATACGGATCATAAAAAAGCATGATTATTAACGTCATACTTAAAGCATCCATCCCTGAGACACGAATTGCTTGCGTAAGCGCCCCTAGCACAATAACAGCAGCTATAGATGCTCGCACAACAGATGGCGAGGCCCCTGCACAAAACATATACAGCGGAATACAAACGAGTAGGAGCATCGTCGTACTTTCACGTGTCATACCAGTTCGAAGTAATACGAAATAACAGATCGCAGTTAACAGAACAATATGCGATCCTGATATCGCCAACAAATGCACAAGCCCAAACTGTTGATACTGTTCCTCTACCTCAAACGTCATATATTGACGATCACCAAACAATAAAGCATTCATAAAGGCCGCTGACTGTCCGGAAAAAGTCTCTCCTATATAAGAAACAGCTGCTTGTCGAATCGAAAATAACCAATGAACAAATGAAATGTCTTTTTGCACACAATTCGAGATTGATTCTGCTTCAAAAAGAGTATGAATATGCTGCTTATATAAATAATCCTTATAATTAAACGCATAAAAATTCCGAGGGAGTGGCGGCTCTTTCAAAGCACCTGTAAATGTACACACCATACCGGGGTGCAGCTGTTTCAATTCTTCTTTTAATTTACGAGACGGAATTTTGTAAAACAACTGGACTGTTTCATCACTTTCCATTCCTAACTGAAAAGAAAGACGATTTCCATTTATAAGTGGTGTACTTTGAATTGTACCTGTTACGTTTGTTTTACGGAAAGAGAGCATAGAATCATTTTGTATGTCTATGTAGATTGCATATACATACGTAAGACCAAATACGAGGACAATCAAGGAGAGTATTGGAAGAGATGTACGAGAAAAACAAACAAAACAATAGCAACAGAATATAAGAAAAGGAACGATAGAAAAAGAGGAATAAGCTGTTGCAATCCCAAAGATAACTGAGATTGCAACGTAGCTCCATTGCCCACGCAACACGTACTCACCTCACGGTTTATACCATATTTTTTGCCTGCAGTAATACTTGTTGCAACTGCTCCAACGTCATTTCATCAGTTTCTAACGAAGACAAAAGCTGTTTTAACTCTTGCATTTTCTGTTGTTCTTCTATTGTTGTTACGTCAAATGCAAGAGGAACATGTTTTACTCTTACATTGGCTTTCTCAAATAACTCGAGTGCATACGGATGATTTTTATAATCTCGCGCATAATACACCGCTGTAATACCACTTTGAATAATTGCTTTACAGCAATGTAAACACGGAAAATGCGTAACATAAATTTCCGCTCCATCTGTTTTCGCACCAAATTTTGCACATTGTAGTAGTGCATTCATTTCCGCATGAATCGTACGCACACAATGATTATCGATCACATAGCACCCTTCATCTATACAATGTACACCGCCAGCAATCGACCCGTTATAACCACCAGCGATAATGCGTTTATCCCGCACAATTGTCGCTCCCACCGCAAGCCTTGTACACGTGCTGCGCAGTGATAACAAATGACTTTGTGTCATAAAATATTGATCCCAAGAAACTCGTTCCATTATCTTCACCTACTTTTTAATCTTCTTACAGTTTAGCGAAATATGAAAAAATCCGTCAATCATTTAAGGAACAATTATTTCATCTTTTATTTTTTCCAGCGATTTTTCACCAATTCCATCAACCTCCAATAAATCTTCTACTTTTTGAAACGGACCGTGTTGCTCGCGATATTTCATAATATTTTCTGCTTTTCTAGGACCAATACCAGATATTTTTTCAAGTTGCTCCTTTGTCGCTGTATTAATTTGTATTTTCCCTTCTTGCAAGGAAGATCCATTCACAGTAGCAGTTTGGTCTCCTTTTTTTGGTACATAAATCATCATTTGATCTTGTACAATCTGCGCCAAATTCACCTTCGTCACATCTGCTTCCGGCAAAAATCCCCCTGCTTTTTCAATAACATCTTTCACCCGCGCTCCGCTTTGTAATTCATACACCCCTTCATGATGCACAGCTCCTTTAACATCAACTATACTCGGTTTCGATTGCAATTTAGAGTCTGTTACCTTTGTTTTCTCCTTCCTCTCTTCTATCTTAGAACTCGCTTCCACCTTCACTATCGGTTGTTCTTGCCAACTTCTTGTTTGCCATACAAATAAAATACCGACAATACCAATTGCTGCAAACAAAACAAGCCACTTTATTTGCAAATTCATCATCATTTTGCACCTCTAATTCATAAATTCAAAATAAACTTCATATTGTTTAGGAGAAAGATGTTACGAAGGAGGGGATGAAACATTGAACATAGGAATAATAGGAACAGGGAATATGGGGAATATACTCATTGATGCATGTATCGAAGCCCAAGCTGTCAAACCTTCGTGTCTTACTATTATTAATCGTACTTTCGCAAAAGCATATCATATAAAAGAAAAGTATCCTTCTATTCATATAGCAAAAACAATTCAAGAAGTAATTGAACGCTCTGAGCTAATTTTTATTTGCGTAAAACCATTCGATATATATCCTATTTTGACAAAGCATGCTCCGATTCTTACAAATGACAAATGCCTCGTTTCAATTACAAGCCCTATATCTACCGTACAATTAGAAACGATTGTATCATGCCATGTTGCTCGTATTATCCCGAGTATTACAAATCGCGCATTAGCTGGTGTCTCCCTATGTACATTCGGAAAAAACTGCTCACAAGAATGGCAAACGCGTGTATTGAACTTATTTCAAAAAATATCTAAACCTATTACTATTGAAGAAAATATCACAAGAGTGGCATCCGATATCGTAAGCTGTGGTCCTGCATTTTTCAGTTATTTATTACAACGTTTTATCGATGCCTCTGTAGATGAAACAAATATTACACGTGAAGAAGCTACTATTTTAACGAGCGAAATGATTATCGGTATGGGAAAACTGTTAGAAAAACAAATTTTCACCTTGCCGACTTTGCAGGAGAAAGTGTGTGTAAAAGGCGGTATAACAGGGGAAGGAATTCGCGTTTTAGAAGAACATGTTGGAGATATGTTTAACAAGGTGTTAAAACGAACACATGAGAAGTACGAAGAGGATGTAAAACATGTAGAACAACAATTTAATAAGCATTAATATATCTCTTACGACAAAAACTCCTATATCCCTTCATAAACGCTTTATTTTTTTGCGATCTACCTTTATCCCGCATTAACGGGCAGTAAGACCCCCACCTCAAGATTTCAGAGAAAATCGAAGAAGATAGGTGGGGGATAAAGCCCCACACTGATGAAAGTTTCACTTTATAAGTAAAAAAGCAACCATTCATACGGTTGCTTTTTTACTATGCATTCTTTTTAGCGACAAAGAAAATACGCTCTGTTTGTTCTGTTACTTCAATTCTTTCGAAGTCCCCCGTTACGCGAAGAACGGTGAAGCCAGCCTCTTCAAGCCATTTTGTCAGTTCTTCAACAGGATATGTACGCTGCATATGTAACTCATCAAATCGATGATACACATCCTCTTCTTCATCTCGTACAAAAAATGTTAAATCATGCTCGACACTGTTTGTTTCTTCACCTGTGAAGCAGTTCCAAATGAGAGAAATTTCTTCTTCATTGACTGTATACGTTTCATTTTGAAATACGTGATGAATTTTATAAAGAGAGTGCACATCAAATAAAAATAAACCATCTTGATGCAAATGATGATAGACACGTCGAAACGTTTCTTGAACGCCCTCTTCTTGCAATACATAATTTAACGAATCACAAAAAATCGTCACACAGTCAAACTCACCTGGAACATCTAACTCTCGCATATCTTGTTGATAAAAAGGAATAAAATGACCTTCTTCACATAGCTTTTGCTGAGCGATTGTTAACATTTCTTCTGATAGGTCTACTCCTGTTACATCATATCCCTTTTTCACAAGAGGCAATGTGACATTGCCCGTTCCGCAAGCCACATCAAGAATTTTTGCATCTGTTTTGCCTATTTGTGCTAAGCTGTGTTCAGTAAATTCCACCCATTTTTCATATGGGACATCATTCATTAGCTCATCATACAATAATGCAAATTGTTCGTATCTCATTGACCTAACTCTTCTGCGATATCTTCGCGCGGTACATCGCCCCAAAGACGTTCTAAATTATAGTAATCACGCTCATCTTTATGGAATACGTGTACAACAACATCCCCAAGGTCAACTAACACCCAACGCGCTTCTTCAAAACCTTCCATGCGCTGAACATCAATATGTACTTCATGTGCTTGTCCTTTAATTTCGCGAGCGATTGCTTGTACTTGTTTATCAGAGTTACCATGGCAAATCACAAAATAATCCGCAAGCGGAGAAATCCCTTGCATATTTAAAACAACAATTTCTTCTGCTCTTTTATCGTCAGCTGCTCGTGCTGCCAATACTAACAATTCTCTATCTTTCATTTCGTAAAGTCCTCCTTAATGACTGCATTATACGTTTGGAATGTTAATGGATAAATCGTTTGGTTCTTTTCCATTAAAAATTGTATTGTATGCTTTAAAGCGTATAATAATGCTTGATTAATATCTTCTCGTGCCAGCTTCCGCGCTTCTTCAACGCCTGGAAACTTACGGCCGGGTTCAATATAATCCGCCACGTAAATCACTTTATCAAGCATCGTCATTTGTTCATGTCCACTCGTATGATACGTAATAGCTTGTAATATGTCAGTATCTGTAATACCGACTTCTTTTTCTACTAAATATGCCCCAACTGGTGCATGCCATAATTCTTTATTATAACGCAACAAGTCCTTTGGCAAATTTTCTCGCTTAATAATTTCTTCCATTTCTAAAATCGGTCTACATTTTGCATAATCATGAAAAATCGCTGCCACCTCGGCCTTTTTCTCGTCAACACCATATTGCTTGGCGAGTTCAATGGCCGTCTCCATAACACCAATCGTATGAATATAACGCTTTTCATGCATTTGTTGTTTCACAATTTCAAGTGCTCGCTTACGATCCATATAACCCATTCCTCTCAATGTATTCCTGTACCTCTTTTGGAAGCAAATATTTGCATGTCTTCTTCTTTGTAAACCGTTCGCGTAAAAGCGATGAAGAAATAGCAAATTCTGGAATTTCTACCTTTACAATTTTATAAGGAGTTGAAAGTGTATAATCAGGACGGGCAACGCCGACAAACGTAACGAGCTTCAATAATTCATCGATGTTATACCATTTTGGTAAGTATTCGACCATATCCCCGCCAATAATAAAATGGAATTGTACGTCTGGATGCTCCTTTGTTAATTGTAACATAGTGTCATACGTGTAAGATGGGCCTTCGCGTTCAAACTCTGCTAAACAAACAGAGAAATGCATTTCTTGTTCGATTGCTAAATGAATCATTTCTAAGCGATTACGTACACTTGTAACTTCCCTATCTCGTTTATGAGGAGGGATTTGATTTGGTAGAAACCATACCTCATCCAGTTGCAACGCATCATACACTTCATTTGCAATTAACAAATGTCCATTATGAGGCGGGTCAAATGTCCCGCCAATAATCCCGATTCTCTTCAAAGAAAACGCCCCTTTACCTTGTTCTTACAGGCAATAGATCTCGCCCAAAACTTCTAATGTGTCAAAGAAGCAAGATACCTATAAGAACCCGATTGGTTCAACGAACTGTCATTGGAATAAGATTTCCTAAAATCGTTACTTTGTTTTTGGTAATACAATACGTTTATTTTCTTTTGATTCTTTATATAAGACGATTGTGTTTCCGATTACCTGTACAAGCTCTGCTTTTGCACCTTCAGCAAGCTCTTCTGCTACTTCATGACGGTCAAATTCACAGTTTTGCAGTACACTAATTTTCATTAGCTCGCGCACTTCTAGCGCTTCCGCAATTTGCTTTACCATATTTTCATTTACTCCACCTTTACCAACCTGAAAAATTGGTGTTAAGTGATGTGCCTGAGCACGTAAAAATCTTTTTTGTTTTCCTGTTAACATGTATTTAGCCTCCAAGCTTTTTCATTACTATTTGTTTCATTCGTTCTATATCAGGTAAGCGTCCCGTCCAAATTTCAAATGCAAGTGCACCTTGAAATACAAACATATCAATACCATTTTGTACAATCGCTCCATGCGCCTTCGCGTCTTGCAACAACTTCGTTTCAAACGGATTATAAATAATGTCAGACACGATGCTTCCTTTTTTCAAACCTTGAATACGTAGCGGTGTATCTTCTACATGAGGATGCATCCCTACCGTCGTTGTATGGATGATAATATCATACAGCGCTTGTTTATCTGTTGCTTCTTCTAAGGAAAGCGCCAAAGACACGACTTCACTTCTACAATCTGCAATAAGCTGCTCTGCTTTCTCTACTGTACGATTCGCAATGTCAATCTCTTTCACACCAGCATCTGCAAGTGAATAATAAATCGCACGACACGCTCCGCCAGCGCCAAGCAGTAAAATACGTTTGTTCGTTAATGGCTCTTTACTAATAGATTGCAATGAACGAACATACCCTATTCCATCTGTATTATAGCCAATTAATTTTCCTTCTTTATGAAGCACTGTATTTACCGCACCGATTTGTTCTGCCAACGGATCAATTTCGTCTAAATGCTGCATAATCGAAACCTTGTGCGGCGTTGTCACATTAAATCCAACTACTCCAAGTGCCTTCAATCCTTTCACCGCTTCGCCTAATTCCCTCTCTTGAACGAGAAAAGCATGATAATGTGCATCCATCTCTAAATGTGTAAACGCATCATTATGCATGAGCGGTGATAAGGAATGTCCAATTGGATTCCCAATTACCCCATATAATTGTTTCACAAGTCCTCACCACTTTAAATTAAAGATTTACGTAATGAAACACTAACTCCTTTTGGTACATGCGCTGCAATTTTTGCGCCAGCTTCATTCACTGTTACCCATCCTAAACCTGAAAATACAACATCTGTTTTCGGTTCATGAATGGTAAACTCATACTTTACAAGCTCTGGCATGTTCTCAAGTTCCTCTGGTGTTGGTGGATTTAATAATTCTCCAGCATGCTTTTCATACAATGCATCTGCTTTTTCAAGCTTCGTTCGATGAATTGTAAGACGATTGGATAAATGACAAGTAAACGAACGACGACCGCCGCTTATATAATCAAATCGTGCTAATCCACCAAAGAATAACGTTTGTTCTTCATTAAGTTGAAATACCATCGGCTTAATTTCTTTTGTTGGAGTAATTATTTTTAAGCTTTGCTTTCCAACGTAATGTGCCATTTGATGATGATTAATAATACCTGGTGTATCATATAAAGATGAATTTTCATCTAATGGAATATCAATTAAATCCAGTGTTGTCCCCGGGAAATGTGATGTCGTAATCACATTTTCCGTTTCCTCGCTAAACGCTTTAATGATACGGTTAATAAACGTTGACTTTCCAACGTTTGTACATCCAACAACATAAACATCTTTTCCATCGCGATATTGTTCAATTGCGCTTGCAAGCTCATCAATACCTTGACCTTTTTCTGCACTAATTAAGAAAACATCTTCTGGCTTTAACCCGAGTTGCTTTGCACTATAGCGCATCCAATGTATTAGCTTTTCCGGTTTCACAGATTTTGGAATCAAGTCCGCTTTATTGCCGACAAGAAGTACTTTATTATTTCCAACAAAACGGTGTAAACCAGGCAGCCAACTTCCATTAAAATCAAAAATATCAACAATCTTAACAACTAATGCATCAGATTGTCCAATTCCATTTAAAATGCGTAAAAAATCATCATCTGTTAACGACACATCTTGAATTTCATTGTAATGCTTTAAACGAAAACAACGCTGACAAATGATATGTTCTTTTTCTAACGAAGAAGCTGGTGCATAACCAACTTCATTTTTATTTTCTGTTTGGATTGCAACGCCGCATCCAATACATTTAAACGTCTCAGTCAAACTTTATTCCTCCCAATTAATTAAACCTTTTTTCTTCATACTACGCATAATTCTACGCTCAATTTTTCGATTAAAACGAGTCATAAACCCGTCTGTTTGTGCAACTGGAACAACTAAAATCGTGTACAGTCCAACACGGTTGCCTCCCAGCACATCTGTTAATACTTGATCTCCAATTACGACTACTTCTTCCGCACGTAAATTCATTTTTGCCAGCGCTCGTTTAAAAGCACGAACAAGCGGTTTACGTGCACGATGAATAAACGGAATACCAAGTGGATCAGCAAAATCTTTTACACGTTGTTCGTTATTATTCGAAACGACTGTCACTTGAATCCCATGTTCTTTCATTTTTGCAAACCATTCTTCCAATTGCGGTGTTGCATTCGGACGATCCCATTCAATCAAGGTATTATCTAAATCAGTAATAATCCCTTTTATACCTTGTTTTTTCAATTCTTCAGGTTGAATATGATACACATTTTTCACATATTCATTTGGTAAAAATAAACTCAATCTCTTTCACCTCTTTGAGGAGTTTTATAAAGTTCACCTTCCCATTTTGAGAGCGATTTTCTCTCAAAATGGGTTAGGTGAACTTATCGGGCTCTTACAGACAGTTATTCTTCATGAAATTTCTATCACTACTGCCTGTTAGAGCGGGGTAAAGTTCAACTTCCCTTTTTGAAAGTGATTTTCTCTCAAAAAGGGTTAGTTGAACTTATCGGACTGTTACTCTTCATGAAACTTCCACTAGTAGCAAGATAAATCATCTAACGGCTACTTTCCGTTAAAGTTAGATAAAATTTTTCGACAGCATTTTTCGATTGCCTACCTGTGGATAAACTTGTACACAATTTCCTCGTTGAAGTTTCAGTTAATTCCGAAATTACCAACAATTATTACACATCTTATCCACGATAGCATGTGGATAACCAACAGATTGTGACATAAGACAATTTTTGATACATTAAATGAGACAAATTTACCTTTTTCGCAGGAGGTGAACCGCCTTGACGGCGAAACATATGGAAAAGTTATCTACCGAATTACTCACTGAGTCTTATTATAAAGCAAAAGAATTAAAATTAAATCCCGACTTCATTTTACTTATTAAACAAGAAATCATTAGACGCTCACTAGAGGACAAGCTTTTGCAATCGTCTTGAATACATATACAGTGAAACTTCCATAAGTGGCTTTTACCCGCTTATGATTAGTTGACCCGGATCGCCTTAATAAGCTCTGTGTATTAAGGTTAAAGATCTACTGTCCATTCAGTACGGGACAGATATTGCTTCACTTGTAAAAAGAGCCATCTATAAGACGGCTCTTTTATTATAAAGTGAAACGAGCTATATAAAAGCTGCTTCTTTTATAATCGAGTTGCGACTTTTTCACCAACACGAACCTCTTGTCCACTAGTTAATGATTGAACTACTTCAATCATATCTTTTTCAAATAATAGAACGACTGTAGAGCCAAATGTAAAGTAAGCCATCTCTTCACCTTTTTGAACAACTTCTCTCTCATGCAGCAGTTCAATACTATTAACAAACATTGCGCCTACTTTAACAAGCGCCATCCGCTCGCCTTCGCTCTCTATTTCAGTTACAGAGCGATAGTTTTTGGATAACGTATCTTTTCCATATTTCATACCTGCTGCGTTAACAGGATACGATTTCCTTCCAAGTACAAAACGTTCTGTCACTGTACCTGAAAGCGGGCTATGAATACGGTGATAATGGCTTGGACTTAAATAAATAACCATATATGTACCACCTGCGTAACGCGCTGCTCGCTCTTCCGTACCAAGCATATCTACAATAGAATATTGTTTCCCTTTAATCTCAAACATTTTTGCCTGATCAATAGGACCATGCCCTGCAAAAACACCATCAACCGGACTCACAATGCTGGATACTTCTGTATCAATCGATCGTTTTCCCTCTTTTAACTTACGCGTAAATAATTCATGAAGCGTTCCGTACTCTTTTAAATCCTTCTCCATCTCATCTTGCCTAATTTGAAATACTTTCGCATAAGACGGAATAACAATCGAGCTTAAACGCGACTGTGCAAAATTACGCAATACATAGGACGTAAAACGACCGTTTGTAAGTTCAATCAATAATCGATATAACGTACGTCGCAAACTGCGAAACCCCCTACTATGATATATAATTTTGTAATAAGACTATTACATGTAGTTTTTCCTATTTTTATTTCTATATCATAAATTATTAGCACCTTTTAATATTACAGATAGAACCCATCATTTTCAACCGTGAACATAGATTTATCAAAGGAGTTTCATTTTATCCAAAAAGAAAAGTGCCTGCTTTCGAATAAAATCAGACACTTTCCATCTTTAAGATTTCCCCTTCTTCTCTTTCTCTGCACGAACAAATTCATGAAACATCTTCATTAACGCCCGCTTCTCAATGCGTGACACATAGCTCCTTGATATACCAAGTGCCTTCGCAATCTCGCGCTGCGTTTTCTCTTTTTCCATGCCAAGACCAAACCGGTTCACAATCACTTCTTTTTCCCGTTCATCTAATATATCGATATACTCTTTAATTTTCTCAAGCTCCATACTCAATTGAATGGTATCAATTACATCTTCTGATTCTGACTTTAAAATATCTATTAAAGAAATCTCATTCTCCACTAGACTTTATCCTGTTTAGTTTCCGTTATCTTCTATTAAGAAGAGAATACTTTGATGTTACAGTATTAAAAATTAAACCGCTTTAACTCTCTATCCTATGTACAAACTTTCAAGCAAAAATAAAATGTTTTTCTAAATACTTAAATGCTTCCAGTTCACCTTTGCTTAATCATCTTACAAATTTAGCTGCATCAACAACAAAATATTAATAGAGTGTGAACTAATTATTAAATTTAATCGCGGAATAGAACAAATGTTTGATTAAATTATATTTCTTTGTTATTCTATAATCAGATATTCAAATGAATAAAGAGAGGATACTACATGATGAAACCACTGACCGAAAGACAATCTCAAATTCTAAATTTCATGAAACAAAGAATAAAAGAAGACGGCTATCCACCAACTGTACGTGAAATCGGGGATGCTATAGGACTTGCTTCTACTTCTACTGTACATGGGCATTTAGTCAAGCTAGAAGATTACGGTTATATTCATCGTGATCCAACGAAACCGCGAGCAATTAAAATTTTACAAGAAGCCTTATAAACTAAACAGTATGATTGAGTGGAGATTTATTTGTTTCGTCTTCACTGTTGAAACCTTTTTCAAAACTAAGATTTTTTGCAAGTTAGTATTAAACTACAAGGTACTTTATAATATCGAAACCATAAAAAGAGCCCTTCTCACATGAGAGGGCTTTTAGTTTTATTCATTTCTGCTTACTCAAATGGTCGATATTTCTTTCTTAAAACCGCTAGTTCCTATCTATGCTGCTTTTTACTTTCTCATCTGCTCTTTTCTATTCAGTATGTCTTGTTTAAAGAATAATCGATCTCGTACCGTTTCTTTAATTGGTGTTAGTTTTTCCTCTTTTATTAACTTGTTTAAATATTGCCTTGAGCAACCGAGAATGTCCAATGCTTCTGAGGAGTTCAAAATTTCATCTTTTATGAATTCTATGAGTTGTTCCTTTGTTTCAAACCTATACATTTTTCTTCTCCTTTATATACCAAATTACTATGTTGATTACCATTAGCAATAAAGATAATGCTGTACCAATTATACAGATGTATCCCCAAACGTTTAAATTTCTATAATCAAGAATAGACAAGATGAACACCAAAACAATAACTACGGGTATATTTGTCCAAATAAATTTTTTCATGATACTTTAGAATGTGTTATAATCTTAGGTACAAGGGAGGTTTCCCTCCCCTGTGGTGTTATTCGGAGTCGTCTTCTTGTCGGGAGCGACTCTTTTCTTTTTCCTCTTTTATCTTGTAGTATGTATCCACGCTGTTTTTAACTACTGTTGATAATTGAGCAAGAGTTGTTACGACTGTTGCGATGCCTCCTAAGATTATTAACCAATCCATGTTTTCACCTCCTTTTCTTTATACTCTTATTATACACTTTTAGTTTACTTAAGTCAACTAAAATACACAAATATTTTACATAAAATGAAAAAAATGCATAAAAAAAAGAGCCAACTCATAAGAGTCAGCTCTCTTCATTATCTAATCCATTTTACATATGACTCATCGAAAAGCATCCAACCACGGTCTTTGATATGAATCCAGTCGCCTTCACGTCCATCAATGTCATATGACCCTTGTCCAATGCTGCCAATTTTATTATAATTCGTGCCAGCTCCAGAACGTATATTTACATTGTCGCCACTTACCCACACAACGCCATGCCATTTACCATCCTTGTTGATGCTTGCAACATCGTCACGCATCCAGTTGTCAGTAGCTACCTTGTACCAAAAATGAGCACCATCATATGACCAAGCATAATAAGTGTGACCTTGTCCTTTTGTAGCTGTACGCATAACAGGAGAATTTACATTTGGTTCTTTTCGAATGTTAGCAACATCAGCAGTCGTTGTAAGATACCCTAAAACTTCATCTTGTGGTAGTAATGAGTTGGAACTACCGATAAACCATTCAAGAGTCTTATCACCGTTTAGACGGTTTAAGTCAACTTTGCCAATACCATCAAGCCAGCCACCTGTTTCTCCATCAGCATACTGCCATAAGTCACATGCATATGCCGGTTTTGGACCACCATAACGCGGAATCCAAAGGAAATCAGCTTTTACATTTTGTAGTCCATAAGAACCGTACATGTGATGAGATACATACAAACCTACTTTCCATCCAGCAGCTTTACAAGTATCAATAAATGCTTGAGATGCTTTTGCTAGATTAGTTGCGCCGCAGCTTGCTAGAGTGTCGTCTTCAACATCTAATACTAAGAATTTTGCATTAGGATTTACTCTTGATATAAAGTCGTTTGCTTCCACAATTGCATCATTTACAGATACATAGCATCCATAAGCATATGCAGCATGTGGAATACCTCGCGCTTCTAATGCAGATACATATTCATTATATTTAACATCCTGCTTATTTGAACCATATTGAACGCGGCAAATAGCTAAGTCCAGTTGTGGAGCTAATACATCCCAGTTAGGATTACCATTAAAATATGAAATGTCGATAATATTTTTAGTCATTATTCGTTCTCTCCCTTGTTTTTGTTATTTAAAATCTCAACAGCATTTGTTAATGCAGTTGGTAACTTGATACCCATACGACCAGCGTTTTCAAGAATAGAAAGTAATTCATTTCCTGCAAAGAAAAAGATAGTTGCTTCACGAATTGCGCTGTTACTTCCAATCGCAACATCTACTTGAGCAGCTGCTCCGACCAATAAAAAAAGCACTACCTTTTTGGCAATGCCTCGAAATCCGATTTTGCTTTTTAGTTCTCCGTTATATCCTGCTGCAATCATTCCTGTTACATAATCAATCGCTGCCATTGTGACTAAGATTTTTAATGACACGTCCCAACCTCCTAGAAAGTAACCGCAAAAGCCACCAAAGGCAGCTATAAATGATTTAGTTAATACATCGATACGATCCAATTGTTTACCTCTCCTTTCAAAATAAAAAAGCCTTACTTTTTAGCAGGCTCCGGCTGTTTAAGTTTTTCATTTTCTTCTCTCAAATTATGATTTTCAGCTTCTAACTCGATTACGCGCGACAAATAAACGTTTTTCTCCTGCGTGGCAGCGTTTAGTTGTTCTTCCACCACTTTTGCATAAAGTTCTGGATTTGCTGTTATTTTCATCAATAATCACCTTTTATAATGGATTTAATCTTTCGCCTTCTAATTGATTTAATCTTTCGTCCGTTTTTGCTACATACTCTTGGAACCCTTTTATAAGAACTGATAAAGAAGCATACAAATTGATTCCTTGTCGTTCAGCGTCTGTGAATGCAAGCGGACAGTCGTCAACCATGAAGCCGTAGTACTTCGGAATGTCATTCAATGTGTACGGCGGTTGTCCTTCTTCTTTTTGCTCCCTCATTTCATACAAAGTAGCTACATCACTTTTGAAATAGTATTCTTTTATTTTTAAGTCCAAAACGTCTTGTAATGCATCGAACTGCAAATCTTTTATATATGTTTTTAACTTTTGTTGAGACGTAGTTTTGTATTCAGTAGCTACAACTCCAGAGTGGCTTGAACCACTACCATTTTTCACTTGTAAATATCCCCACCAACCATCGTCACAAGCAAGCATTGACTTATATAAGGTTAAATGTGAACCGCCATTTTCGGTAACCCATTCATTCTTATAGTTTTTATTAAAGTTATAAAAATAAATTGCATCTGATCTTATATTTGCAAGTTCTGCATTTTGAGGATTATCAAGGCTCAACGATGGTCTCCATCCTTGAGTTGCATCATAAGATCTTGCGGTGACAGACTTTCTTGCACCTTTATCCAATATAGTAAATGTCTGTGATCCATATGTCGCAGTATCATTACCGTTGTTAAAGGTGGCACCCCATGCTGCAATGTCTACAGAATTTGCTTGCGAACCGTCTTCTTTATAACCTCTACTATAAAAAAGTCCCTTTTCTAAACCTGTAATAACTTTCTTTGACCACTGATTCCATTCAGCTGGAGTTTGAGGACCTTGTGTGAAAATTCGGCCATTCGACATCTCTGTAAAATTATTATTATCGTTCGGATCTTTTGCTCTAATAGTTATACCCTCTAGTAACTTACCAGCAATGGATTCCGCTGTAACGGCACCAACTAAATTAATACGCTTCGCTTCAATTTGAATCTTTTCAGCTGTTTGATTAATACTTGAGATGACATTTCCGACTTTAACTGTGCTAAGAATGTCTTTTTCAGTAACGCTGATACGTGCCTCCATTTCTTTCACGTAGGCACCTTTAGCATATCTGCCATCACTTTCCGTTTGGGTATAGACTTCTGTTTTCTTAGCTGCAAGTTCGATACCTTTTTCATTAACAGTGAATCTATTATCTATCTCAGTAATTTTCTTGTTGTAATCAGCCGTCGCTACTTTTTCAGCAAGGTCACTCATGATTTGGTCTTTACCGACAATGTCATTAGGATTCTCAACAAATGAACTTGCAATTTCACCGCGTTGTAACATCGGTTGAGAGAACCAATATTCACCGTTACGAATGATATAGAATCGAACTGCACATTCAACTGCATCGGCAGGAGCGACGAGTGTGAATACATTTCTAGTCCATGTATTATTGGGAATCCCGAAAAAATTTGCTGTCGCTGTTAATTGCACACCACTCTTATTCCAAAAGATGATATTCATTTCTAGTTTACTTGTTTGATGTTCAGCTATATTAGTTGTATAAAAATAAGCTGAAGCTGTCATTATTTCTCCTGGGGATACAGCAACTCTATTTGAAGTAACATTCTTATACGTATTGCTCGTTTCACCTGTAACTTTCATGTACATAGAATAGTTTCCGTTACAAATCTTATTCGTGTCTGCATTCCACACAAGTCCGGCACCGGAACCTGTCCAATTTTTTTTGTCTTTCAGCAATCTAGAATTCAAAATTTCATTCGTATATCCAATTCCACTCACATAATCTTCTACTTGTTTTATACCGACTTTTCCCTCAATCGATTTTGCTTGCGTTTCAAGAGTAGATTTTGCTTGCTCTAACTGCTCTCCTTGCGTCGTTTGTGTTTTAGAAATACTTTCTACACTCTGTTTAATAGAATCGGTTGTACGAGTAAACTCAGCTGTTTTCTGTTCGAATACAATTTGAGACACTTGGTCTTCTGTTGCTGGTGTCCACTCTGTAGGCATGTTACCTGTTTCAACTTTTAATTCATAAATACGTATCCAAGCATAACCGTTCGAACCTGTTAACTCCTTAACTGTAAGACCGCCAATTAATAAATGTACATTACTATCGTCACGATCAGCTTTAAATGTAAAACTGACTTTATAGTAATATGTTGTTGCTCCTACATAAATCGGTTCACTTTTAAGAAAGTCTGTAATCTTAATTGTTGGTAATCGTCTATTACCACCTGTAACACTATACATCAAGTAAATATAATTGAGTGTGTCGCCTAATTCACTGGTAGCCACTTGCATAGATAGTGTATATTCTTGTCCAGCCTTAACGGAGAAAGTATGACCATTTCCCTGCAATCCAATAGCTGTCCCTTGTGGAACTACTAAATTTGTTTTGCCATCTGCTGATTTTGTTTCAATGTATAAACATTGTTTTGCCGTTCCCATTGGTCCATAAACGCCTACACGCCCGACATTTCCCCACTGTTTCCAACCATTTGCATTTTCAAAAGCTGTTCCTGTTATTAGATTTCGGATTCCACTTTTTCTTTGTTCAACGCTTGTTAACTTCTCAGTAATCTGCCCCGCTTTTTCTTCGATTTCTGTTGTTTTTTTAGATAGATTACCAATCGATGTTTTTTGTTCATCAACAGTTGTTTGTATATTTGAAATGATACGAGTATTACCTTCTGAAGTTTGCTTTGCTTCACTAGCGACCTTCGATACTTGCGACAAGTTATTTCCTAAATCCGTAACGCTTTGTGTCTCTGCTTTTGATTTAATTGCTTCATTCGTTTGTTCAAAAGTGGTACTGATTTCTTGGAATTTTTTAATGTTTCCTTCTTTATCAGTTTCATAAGTTTGTTTACCGACAAAACCATCTTTGATTTCCTCTTTTGTAAAAACACCGCTTTTGTCAGCTTTTCCTTCTAACTGAGTGTTAAGCCATTCTGTATCAGCCTTATCTTGCATATCAGATATAATCTGTTGTATTTCCTTGTTCGTTTGTTCTTCAGAAATTTTAATTGCACTTTCAACGTCTGGAACAATGGGATCCCACGTTTTACCGTTCCATTTTTTCAGAATGCCAGGCTTTCCTTTTGAAGTATCCAACCACAATGATTTACCAGGCTCTAAGTTTTGAGTCGGTGCCGTATTACTTTCAATAATGGTAGTTTGAAAGTTCTTTTGATTTTCTTTTACTAGCTCAGCAAGTTCCTTTGCCGCTTCACTTTCCTGCTTGGCTTCTTCTGCCTTTTTATCTGTTATAGCATTGATACGGTCCGTATAGTTATTGGATTCCTCTAACAGATTTTTATCCAACTCTTTTACCACAGAAAGAATATCAGAAGTCCATTTCTTTTGTTCTTCCGTACGATCCACAAGCTCATCACGTTTGTTACTAAACTCATAGTTATTTGGAGTTTCTTCAAAAGGATAACGAGTTCGTTTTACCACACGCACATCAAAGTCCATATTGTACTTATGATGCTGTAAAATAGCTTTGTCTCCAACCTTCGGCTCACTAGAATCATCAAAATCCGCTTCTTTATGGTCCACAGTGATAGAAACAACTGGGATGTCATTTACAATTTCTTCACAACGTCTCTTTGCTGTTTCTTTATCTTTGATTTTGTCATCTTCAATATTTTCAGCTTGTCGATTACGGATAAGCTCCGGCATTTTATACTTGAGTGGTGATTCGTAATAATACGTAAATTGTTCTCCCCCACCTTCTTCTTCAGTAGGAGTGTGTCCCAAAAGTAGAACGGAAAAAGAGCAATTGCTGTCATCTGTTGTTTTTTTAATGGCATTTACGTTATATCCGAACTTATATAACTTGTCTGTTGTTTTGCCAATTCTATCTGCAAAGATAACGGTCATATTATCAAAGATACATTCGATATCGAAGCGATTCAGTAGATTTTGAATCATACCCATACGATTCACACCACCAAAGTTTTCAAACTGTAGTTGATTATGCTTTGAACAGCGATTGACGTATTTGAAGTTACTTCCTTCGAATATGTGTTTTAAACCTTCTTCAATAGAAAGATAGCCTGTTATTTTCTTTTCTTGCGTTTGTCTTGTTAGTTCCGCACCAAGTTGAATTGCATCGCAATCCTTGAAACCTAATTCATCTTGACCATCAACAAGAAGGATATAATATTGCCCTTCAAAGACAAGTAGATTCCTAGTTTCTACATAATCGTATACTCGTTTATTCATTTCTGTGTCAGCAACAACGAAACGAATAGAGGACGGTTCATTCTTGCCCTCTATTACTTCGAATTCCGGCATATCGATGAGATAAAATTGATCACCAGTTGATAATTCCTGAATTTTTGGTCTTTCAACTCGCTTCATACTACCAACCCACTTCTAAATAATCGATTTTATTATTAAAGTCAGAACCTACTTTAGTAAATCCGCCGCCTTTGACGATTACACCGTTAATGATACTATCCTGTAGATTTTCTACTCGTACAGTTCTAGCTTGTACATTTGCAAGAATCGATCTAAATACTTTTTTATTCCCATTCTCGACAGCTAACTCTCCGATGTGAATGTCTGCGCGTGAACCCCAACCGTTTTTGTTGTTGTATTGAACCATTCCACCTATACAACTCCAATCCAGCGTAAAGTAGTTCCAAATCCCGTCTTCCCAGCAATCGGATACGTCAGGGTTTATAATACGAGCTGCCCTTCCATAGTCAGTTGTAATTCCTTTGTTAAAAGCTTTCACAACAGGATTGATGATACGAACATTTTCATATTTAGGCGCTGTATCACCATCTTTACTTTTGAACCAAATACCACGAGATGTTTCTTTACTTTTGCCATTACGAATATTTACGCCTTCAATTGTGAAATCTCCGCAAGTGTCATTCATGATTTGGAATACTAAACCGTGGCCAATATCATTTCCAATTACCTTTTCTGTTTTGAAATAAGAAACATTGTTGAATAATCCCAGTTCTTCTAATACATTTTCGCCCTGTACGTTATAAGTAATATTTTTATGAACAACTTTATCAACCGGCGCAATTTCTACTAAACCTTTTTTCGTATTTTTCAATTTAAGATTAACTTTTACATTGTCACAAGGTGTAAGGTCGTAAGGCTTCGCATTTGGGTTTGTGAGCGTGTTTGTACCAGTAAATACATAAATACCTACTGTAGCACCTGTTGATGTTGTAGCGGTACAATCCACAGCTTCTATTTCTATTTCTGAATCTTTCACAGCGTTTAAAGCGACGTAGGATTGTGACTCGCCACCATTAATAACTTTTGTATTCACTTTTATATCTTGGCAATGAGATAACACGAATACTTTTGCGTCTTTTAGCTTTTTCAGATCAAATAGGCCACCTTTAAAAGTGATGCTTCTCGTTTTATCATACCCACCGATATTTACTGTATCTTTATTGGTAAAGAATGTTGTACTACCCGCTTTTAAAACAAAAATAGCATTCGGATCTGCGCGAATGCTAATGTTACTTGGAATTTCTAAATCTCCAATTGTGTACGTTCCTGCCGGAATGTCTAACGTTTTACCAGCGGATTCATTTAACGCCTTTTGAAAAGCTGCGTTATCGCTGCCATAGTATTGCACACTGTTGTATGGAATCATAGCGCGAATTGCTGCATCTAATGAAGCGTGAGCACCTTTCACATTATTTACTTCATTCTTTATGTCATCATATGCACCAGCAAAAGCTAACTCACGCCAAGAACCAACATAACCAGTACTATTTTTTGTAGTTATCCATACTTTTCGATTGTCCCAATCGTAAAATACAACGAAACAAGATGAATTTCCAGAACTAAAAGGAAACACCATAAATATAGCATTACTTACATTTGGCGGCTGATTAATAACCGGTTCTGATGTTTGACCGCCAGTAAAATAATACATTTTAAATGGACCCGTAAAAAAATCTTGAATATTACAAGGTTTCTCCTGTGTAGCACCACTATTGATACGATTTAGATATCCGTTATCAGCAGTTAACTTTACCTTTTGAAACCCATCTGTATTATCTAACTTCGTTTTGATTTTTTGGTTAAAATCATATAAAGTCTTTTCGCCTAATCGCGCCGCGACCACCTCATCAAAATTTGATGGCTTTGCCGCTAAGAAATCTGAAATCATTTTTTTGACTACATTTAAAGTATTTGTATCGCCATTTGTTATTAGTGACTGTAATTGGGTAACATCAAGAGCTTCTTTTTCTGTTAAATTTAAAAGAGCTTGTTGAACAATAAGAATAAAATTGTTATTGTTCACAAGCTCCAAATAAATATTATCTACTTCCAAATTTAATTCTTTACGTTCATCAGCAGACATAAGACTATTTATATAATATTTTCGTGATAAGCTCATGGAATTCGCTCCTTTCTATAAATAATAAAATCTCGTATTTACTTCACACCAATGGAATGAAGACGATTCAATTTTGATTTGATTTATATCAGGTACAAGATGAATTTCTCCTGCATCTGCATGACGTACAAGGTTACGGCCATATTCATCTTCTATATGAAGTCCCTTTATCACTATAATTCCTTGCGAAACAGCACTAGGATTATAAATTGTTAATGAGTCATTAGTAGTGAAGTTAGTAATCTTTAAATAACGTGGATCACATTTAATTCTCCATGTTATATCATGTTGGGCCGGGTTGATTTCCATAGTCCCGATATTTTTAAAATTGAACCTTTTATCGGTAAATATATAATTGTAATTATCATCCCATTCCACTCCCATTCCCCATGCGAATTTATTTGTATCCCATTCTTTCTTGTCTAAAGATGTAAAGATACTTTCGCCAAAACCATCAGGTATTGAAAATTTGATAATAATTTCAAACATCAAAAAACCGGGTTGACGGTTAATACTCATATCTTCGTATTCAACACGTCTACGTATACCCGGTTCCCTTGAATAAATAATATAGAAATCATCTAACCTTCCAAATAAGGCGTATAACTCATTTCTTTTTTCGTACACACCTTCTATGTCTATGGTATTAACAGCGACTCTAAGTTGGCATCCTCGTTCTGTATAACTCTTGTTGTAGTTATGAACCCCATATCTTCCATTAATTTTTATTTTCTGAGATTCCTTTTTAGGAGGATCAACAGCTAATTCTAACGTATCGACATTATAGTCTTTCTGTAGGGAGCAAGTTTGTCCATTTTTAAATAAAAGTATTGTATCTGGCATAATGATCATTGCCCCCTTTTCAAAAAGTTAATTTTATCTTCACGATAATTTTCTTTTCTAACAACACGCTGTACTGTACGTCCATCTACGATAATAGGCTGATCTACAGTAACCTGTACAACTAAATCTTTTGGAGCTAAAGACATTCCTGACGATCTACCCATTATTTGATTAGCTTCAAAATTAGTGTCACTTGAAGAGCTCATTCTACCTAAATATTGCGTAGCATGTGAAAGAGCAATTGGATTTACTTTAGGAATAGCCGCTACAGCCATTCTTTGTGCCGCCCTTTGTACGGTACCGATTTTTTCATTGATACCAACCTCAAACCCTTCGCCAACCGAGTGCCCAGCTTCATCTCTCACTCGCTTAGATGGAGAGTTTATTTTTAACTCTCCTTTCAGAGCACTAAGCGCTATATTTCCTAATCCTCTAGCTGCACTCTTTACCGGTCCTTCGCCATTTTTCATACCTGTAATAAATCCTGATGCAAAACTTTCACCAACTGAAACAGTTTTAACACTAGCTAAACTGTCTTTACCATCCTCAGCTATACCCTTACTGGTTGACTTAACATTTCCGCTTTGACTGCCAAGACCGCTAGCGAATTGTGAACCACCTTTCACCCCTGGATCATAACCATTTACAGTTTGCATACTACCGGTTGCTTTATTTGCTAAACCAAGAGCGTTATTTTGCACATTACCTTGCTGAGAACCTAATCCACCAGCCATCATGTCACCAGCTTGAGAACCACCATTACCATCAGTTGTACTACCTAAACGATGTTCTACCCATGTTTTGACTTGATCAGAAGCTGCCAGTGGAGCACCTTGATTATTTGTAATATTTGTAGCCATAGTTGAAGTAGCGTTTGTGCCTCCACCGCCGTCTGTTGTACTACCAAATATTTGTTCTACCATATCCTTTTTGCCAGTTGCTGCTGCTTCTGGAGATGTATTATTAGTAATTCCATTAGCTTCTGTTTGACTGATATCAGAACCGGTTTGGGTTAAATCTAATTTAGCTCCATTTTCAATAAGTTCTGCAATAGCTTTTGCTGCTGTTTTAGCATTTACGGAACCATCTTGCATGCCTTGTACTAGAGTAGCTACAGTAAATGTACCTGATTCTCCTAAATCTACTTTTGTATCATTCTTTATATCTAAACCGATCGCTTTTGCAACTTGATTCACAGATAGTGCGCCAATTTTCATACCGTTAATAAGGGTTTGAATATTATCTTTTCCTTCTTTCGAAGCGTCGATTTTCAAGCCGTTTTTCACTTGCGTTTGGAAGTATTGGAACACAGTATCGAACGATAAAGTACCATTTTTAAGACCTTCTATCCACGTTCCGATTGACATTTGACCATAAATGCCAAGATCAATATTTGTATCATCGGCTAGCTTAACACCTAATGCTTTCTTGATTTCAGATGTATCTTTACCGATTAAACCTTGTGTGAAAGTCTGCATAGAATCCATACCACTTTCAGTCAGGTCAACATTGTATACTTCTTTTAATTTATTTGCATTTGCTAATGCGACATCACTTGATTTTAATTCACCGCTTTTTAATTGTTCCAAGAAAGAATCTACTGTAAATTGTCCAGCAGGTCCTAAATCAATCATCATTTTACCGTTTATGTCTTTTGCCATTGTTTCAGCTAATAACTTAGATGACTCTGTTCCCTTTTGTAATTCGCCAACAAACTTATCTAAACTCTCAATTCTTTCACGGCCATATTGTTTTTCGAATTCAAGTAATTTATCTTTATGGGCTTTTTCAGCTTGCTGTTGTTCTTTATCAGTTCTCTCTAATACATCTGAATATGTTTCAGCACCAAAGAGAGCTACTTTTGCTTTTTCGGTCCAGTGTGCATCTTCTTTTTCTATCTTTTCTAAGTTAGCTAATACAATTTCTTGATCTTCTTCTTTTAAGTTTTTTCGTAAGGAGTCAATACTTTGATTTCTAATTCCGATTAATTTACTCGCATGATCTTTTTCGTATAACTCGATAGCATCTAGGGTAGCTTTCCTTTCTTCTGGGCTAACTTTACCTAATTTAGATAATTTCTCTACTTCATTCCGCCATCCGTCTGTTTGCTTTTTAAGACCTTCCATACCTTGATCATAAGTTTTAATAATTTCTTCGAAAGCTTTCTTACCAGCTGAAACTGATAGCATTCCACCATCTGCGATTTGTTTAGATAATGACTCTAATTCCGTTGCTTTAGTATAAAATTGCTGAACATTTTTATCAGCAACACGTAAAGCTTCTTCATATTGCGCCGCGAAATCTTTTGGCATTTTTGATGTATCAGCTTGATATTTTTTAACACCTTCCGCTAAAATTTCTTCTGCTTTCTTAGCGGTTTCAATTTCCGCATCGATTGAAGCTAAAACGTTATTTTTAACGGCTTCTAGTGTACCTTTAGTTCCTTCAGGAATGGATTGCATCAATTGGCCGAACATTTTTTCAATGTCTCCTTTTTGGCCTTCTAGTTCCTTTACAACCTCATTTGTCATTTCTTTAAATGCTTGTATCGTTTCGTTAGCTGCTGCATCTGCTTCTTCACCTGTTTTTGTTCGCAATTCTACCATATTTGATATTGCTTTATCTTTTAAATCGACATAAGCACCAGCGGCCTTTCTTGTTCCTTCACTTACTTTACCGCCAAATTTATCTACATCGTCACCAGCTTGTTTTATATCACTTGATAACTTCATTAATCCAAGGCCTAGTCCTGCTATAGCACCTGTTGCGGCTACAATACCAAGAACGACTGGATTTGCTAATAAAGCACCAACTGCCGCTGTAAGAAGACCTAATACACCAACAACGCCAACTAATCCAACAGTTAATGCTGCACCAGTAGCAATCGTTTTTTGTGTACTTTCATCAAGGTTATTAAACCAATCTACAGCCCCTTTTATTCCATTTGATAAAGAGATGATCGCCGGAGTAAGAGCATTACCAATTGTGATTTGTGCGGTCTCCATTGCACCGTCAAGCTCTTGCACAGCCCCTTTTAAATTGTCTTTCATTTGTTTAGCTGTTGCTTTTGCGGCACCATCACTTTCCTTTAATGCTTTTGTCATTGCATTGAGTTTATCAGGTCCCTTTTCGATAACAGCAAGCATACCTGAAACAGCTTCTTGGCCAAAAATAGAACTTAATGCCGCTGCCTTTTGAGCATTCGCCATGTCGTCAGTTTTATTTTTTAAATCACCTACGATATCGGCGAACGGCCTCATACTTCCATCTGTATTTTTAATATTTACTCCAAGTTCATCTAATGCTTCCGCGGCCTCTTTCGGAGGATCTGCTAAACGTAATAATGCTGCACGTAATGTTGTACCACTTTGCTCACCTTTAATCCCTGCATCTGCCATAATTCCAGTTGCGGCTGCAAGTTCTTCCATTGACATGCCAAGCATTTTTGCAACTGGTGCTGCGTATTTGAATGTATATTGCATATCTGATACGCCAGCCGCTGATTGATTTGCCGCTTGAGCTAATACGTCAGCGACATGACTTGCTTCTTTTGCTTCTAATCCAAAAGAATTTAATGCACTGGCAACTGTTTCAGATACCATGGCCATATCTTCGCCACTTGCTTCTGCTGCAGAAATAATACCGGGCATTGCTGAGATGATTTGATTCACGTTATAACCAGAAGCCGCTAAGTTTTCCATACCTAGAGCTACTTCCGAGGCACTTTTTGATGTACTAGAACCTAATTCAAGGGCGCTATCTTTTAACAGAAGTAACTCGCCTGAACTTGCACCAGCGATAGCTCCAACCCGGGACATTTGCGCCTCGAAATCTGCTGCTGTAGATACAGCTTTACCTAAAGCTAAACCAGCTGCAGTTGCACCTGACATGAAAGTTGCTCCAATTGTCCCTCCAACATCTTGCATTGTATTTCCAATTGATTGCATTCTTTCTGTTGCTCTATGAAAAAGAGACGTCTGTCTCTCTAACTGTTCATTTGTTTCGTGTATTTCATTTCTTAACCTAGCTTCTCCTTCCCTTGCTCTGTTAAGAGAAGTGGTATTTCTATCTATCGCTGCATTAACACTGCTTAGACTTTGAACACTTGCTGTATATTGTGATCGTACCTGATCTAGCTCTTGTTTTAAGCGTCTTGTCTGTTCAGAATTTCTGCCAGTAGCTTGAGCACTTTGTTCATATTCACGCTCTAAGCTCTGCATTTTACCAGCTAAATTTTCACTAGAAGCACGTAATTGCTGTTGTTTGTCATGTAATTTGTCGATTTCTTGTCTGTAATGACTGACTTTTTGACCTTGTATCTCTAATTTTTGGGATAAATAGTCCATCTTTGTTCTTAATTGAGATACCGAATCACCATATCTTTTCGCCTCTTCACTTGCCGCCCTAAACTCAGAATCTACCATTTTGAGTTTTCGATTCATTCCAGCTACACCAGAATCGAAATTACGTAAATCCATCGAGACTCGAACGCCTAACTCCATATCTTGTGACAAGCTTCCACCTCCCTTACAACCAAGGCACTTGTTCAGCTGTAGCTAGTTTTGGTTTGTTCGCTTCTAACTTTCTAGCCATACGCTTCATAAAATACACAATATCTGTACCATCAATCTTGTTTTGATTTAAATCATGTTGCTCTTCCAAATTGTTGTATAGATCCATTATTGCTTCTGAGTACGTTGTTGTTTCTTCGGTCTGTTTTTGTGATAATGATTCTTTTTTTTATCATGTTGAGCGTATGCTATTTCTAGTAATTGTGCTGCTTGAACAACTTTTCCTAATACCATTTGAGCTACAGCAAAAATTACTACCGCTAAATCTGGAGCATGTGTCCCATCTAAAAATTCATCTGCTGTGAACTTTTGTTGAAAGACTTCGGAAACAAATTGTGCCCCTTGTTCAACTAATGCAAATGGAACATTTTCCTCTTTTAATTGATCTGCAAGTTGCGCCGCTTCCCGTGCTTTTAATCCTGAAATATGATCAGTCAAAAAATAAACACGGTATTTCCCATCTTTTTGTCGTAACTTTAATTTAAATTGATCCAATTGAATCCCTCGCTTTGCTTATTTTTAAAAGAAAAAGAACTGATGAAATTCATCAGTTCTTAGTAATTGAAGCTGTTTGACTCTCTGTTGGTAATGGTGGGACCTTCTTAAACCAGTTCGCTGCTGCCTGTTCATCAAAACCTTCCTCATCCTCATCAAGACGGTTACGCCATGCTTTGTCAGATTTGCGTGTAATCGCTGTCCCTTTAATTTTAGCTGTTTGGAAATCCACTTTTTCTCCACTTGTTTTACCTTCTTCATCTGGAAGTTCAAACTTCATTTTATACAAACAACTATATCTAAACTTTCCGTTGTCCTTAGAGAGACGGTACATTAATGCACCATATGGCGGAACATCATCAGCACGATCTACAACTTGTCCTTTAATCATTTTTTTCCCTAACCATTTCGCATAAATTGATAGTGGAATATCAGCTACATTAATTTCAATTTCAGCTCCACCAAATGATGATGCTGTTGCATAAATCCCGTCATCAGCTTCTAATTTAGCTGAATCGGATTTAGTAGATGTTTTCGCTTCAATTAATCCAGCTATTTTAATTGGTTCATCATATTCACATCCTGTTTCATCATCCTTGATAAGTGGTGCCCAATGTAAATCACGTAAACCTACTGTAATTCCAGACATATATTATTCCTCCTCAGATATTGTTATTTTGGTTCGATATCTCATACCATAGTGATAAATCTTCGTATCCTCTTCATACAGATCTGCTGTAGAAAAACGAGAAAAGCCGATAGATTTCATTACTCTATCGACTTCCTTTTTGTATTTGATAGTGATTGGATTCTTCGACCAAATATCAATTTGGTACAATAAATCACTGTTGTACGCTTGATCATCAGCAAAATCACCATCTTGGTTATTTACCTCTGAAAAGGTGATATAAGGATTGTTCTTATCACCAGTAAAAATTAAATGTCCAATCCTTTTACCTCCTAATAAAGAAACAAGCTCTTGATTATTCCCAAGAGCTTGTAAAATTTCCTTATTCAAATCTCTCATAGCCCTAACTCCTGACCTAATACATTTCTCATTGCATATAGAGCCTCTGTTTCTTTTGACATAACAACTTTCTCAGCAAAACCTTTTTTAGGTGGATTTGGCATTTTACTAGTTCCCCAGTTTTGAAACTTCATATAGAAGAATGGTGAATTATCACTTTTGAGCCATCCAACATTCACATACTTAATGCCATTCTTTGTTTTAACACTACTAACTTTTGCATTATCAGCACCATGTTGACCTGTTCGCCAAGATTGCTTTGGTGTTGCTTGACGTGGTTCTTCACTTCTTGGTGCTTCTTGCGAAAAACCTTCTTGAAAAACTTCCCCACCAGCTTTTACAGCTTTACCTTGTGCTATTGCTCCCTTACGGCCCATTTCTTGTACTCTTCGCATCAGTTCTGTCATACCTTGTAATTCCATCTCAGCCATTTACCAATACCTCTTTGCACATGAGATGAATTTCACGATGTTTTTCATCAACATCTATGATATTAGTAATCTCTAAAATCCGATTATCATATAAGATACGCATATCATTCGTTATATCTTTGCGATAACGAATTTCTATCCTAATGGTATTTTCAGCGTTGACAGATGCCGCTTGCCAAAATTCGCGACCTTTAAGTGGTTTGACGGCTGCCCATATGGTTATGACATCTTGCCACGGCTCAAGTGGGTTACCTTCTTCATCTGTTTCATAATCAGTTGATCTTTTCTGTAAAATGATACGTTTATTTTTCTTTCCTGGTGTCATGATTCCACCTCGTACTTCAACTGGACTATAATACTTTCTAGTGATTTCCAAAGCTTATCTGTCTGCGCTTTAGGCATGTCATCGTATTGTAAGGAGACATAAATATTTATAGCTAAACTATATAAGTCATTACCTGTACCAATTACCCCTGCATTTTTTAGATATAGATGCGCTGCATTAATAAAAGAGACAAGGAGTGTATCATCCTCGTCTCCATCAATCCTTAGATACAGTTTTACTTGATCTAGTTCTTGATTTTGCTGGTTCTGCATTCGCTACATCACCACTTTCTTTAAAGTCCCCTGATTGGGGTTCTTCAGGGTGTAGTTTTCAAATCTGCGATACGGAATGCTGAACTTAACACCTTGTGCTGATCATACCAGGCTGTTAAAACAAAAATGTATTCACCTTTATCAACATCTTTATCAGAATCATAAATCACGCCACCATCATAGTTGCCATGTAAGTAAGTAAAATCACCAATAACAGGTTTTTTAGCGAGTTCACAGAAAGTAACTGGTGCACCAATTACATCTTGTGGTTGTAATTTATATAAATCCGTAGCACCGTTTGCTAATTCCTTTAATGATGCATAGTAATCTTGGCGACGCATTGTAACACTCACATTCTCTTGATAATCATCACCTAAATCTCCTAAAGCATTAATAATGGACTCAATCATATTGCTTCCTGTAATAACTTTGATTTTATCAGTTTCATATAATGACATATGCTCATTTCCCTTTTGAGGAGTTTCTGCAAATGTAAGACGTTTTTCTTTTACTGCCAGCGCTGCTGATAGTGCCGCTTCAACTTCTGTCACTAAATCTAAATCACTTCCATGAATGACAGAATCTGAAATTCTAGCTTTCACTTTTACTTTATTACGACCAAATGAAACTTTATCACCAGTGGCCGTTAACTCTTTAGCTGTTTCTTCATCCGTTACAAAGTCATCATCATCCAACTCAAAATTAATTTTCGGACGTTCTAATCCTTTAATATTTGTTAAAGTCATTACAGGGCGTAATGGGTTTTTTTGCTTTGGTTCAGATACGATTTGATTAGAAAGAGTTGTTGGTAAGAATTTCTCCCCACCAGTTGATGCTGTTTGTTTTGCACCTAAAAGATTTCGTGTTTCTTCACTAACAGCTTGTCCTGTAAAAATAGAACGATAATATTCTGCTTTTGCTGCAATCATACGTTCTTCATTATTTTCTGCTGCAAGTGTAGGCTCTTGTCTTTGAAGTCTTGAACGCTGTTCTTGCTCCATTTCCTTATATTCTGCCTCTGCTGCATCAAATCGTTCCTGTGCAAACGCCTTAGCTCTCTTTAATTCAGTTAATTCCTCTGGTGTAATAGATGTATCAGTTAGTTTAGAGCGAAGCGCTTCACTAGCATTTACAACCTCTTCTCCTAGCATCTGTAAATCTCGTTTCATGTCCATCATCGTTTTTGATCGTGCTGCAAAAAATTGTAATCCTACTCGAAATGGAAATTTATTTTGAAGTTTCATATTATGCTCCTCCTATTATTTCTTATATTTTTCAAAATCCTTTAATGTTGTATCTATATCAGCCAATAAAGCTTGACGTTCCTCGTCTGAAATAGATTGTTGTGTATCATCATCGTCTTCAGGCGTTAATTGTTTTGTCCCCGGATTCGTCACACTGCGTTGCTCGAATTCTCCATTTTCAACCTTTCGTAGATCTACTTGAATTGAGGTTTGAGGATATGCTGGAATTGGAGTAAATGTGATTTCATATAATGAAATTTCTTTAATGATTCGGAACCATTCTCCATCGCGTTCTTCCCATTCTTGATCCAAAATACTAAAGCCGATTGAACAACCACCAATGGTACCACTTCTAGTCATTTCAACAATTCTACGATCAAATTCAAAATTCTTAGGGATAAATTCAAAATATAAACCGTCATCCCTAATTTCTAACGTTAAATTATCACCAGTGGAACCTAATAAGTCACGCCAACTATGATTAAATAAAGCAAAAATCTTATGTCCATCAGCCAAGGTGTTATTCATCGAATCCTTAGTTAACTTTTCATAAAATACATCTCCCCACCAATCTGTTAATTCTGTAAATTGCTCAAATACAGCTGCATAACCAGTTAATACTTCGGATTGTTGCCCTTGATTATCGCGTTTCTGTACTTGCAAATTTTTTACTTTAAGAGAAAATGTCCGTTTTTCGTAATCATCTGCTACAATATCTTGTTCCATAGATTGACTTCTCTTGTTTCTTTTCATTCTGTACTCACCCCCTTTAAAAGTTCTGGACTATCAATTGGTACTAAATCACGACTTACAAACAACTTATCGCCTCCAGGCATTGGTGGTTTTTCCTCGTGCATCCTTGCCTCGTTCGGAGTCATATATCCAGAACGAACTCCTTTAAAATAAAAATCTCCGCGTGTTTTCATATCAGCGCGGAGGATTCCATTCATATTAAATTTATGACTATATCCCTTTCTTCGTTGTTCTGGCGTCAGTAACTTTCTGTCAAATTCTTGTTCATACATTCTTACAATTGGTAGTAATGTATGCATGATAAAATCCAAGGCCATCTGTTCCGAACTTGAATTATTTATACTTTCAAATACACCAACCATATGTGGTGGCATATTAAAAACTGCTGCAACACGATTACGTGTGATTTTTTCTACTTCGAACACTTTTGGATCAATAAAATCACGATTTTTTACTTCTCTAATTTTCATACTCTGATCTTCTATTAAAACGCCTGTATTCTTTTTATAAAAATCACGGAACAATCTAAAAGCCGCTTCTTTTTTCTTTTCATCTAAAATGGAGGCAACTTCTAAAATAAAATTTGCTTTAACCCCATTTTCTAATTGTTCTAAACTAAACTCTTTAATTTGCGCATCATAATCAATACTGTTTCTTAATACATCAATTGGATTAATTCCTTTCCATCCAAAACCATGAATGTGCTTTACATGGATAAGGTCCATATTATGCACATAATATCGTCCGTTATCTGTATTGATTTGATAATACAGTGTCATCGTATCTTTTTCGATTACTGGTTCTACCCTAGAAGAATCCAATATATCCAGCGCTTCTACTTGATATAAAGAATTATAACGTTTAAGTGCATACGCATTACCTGTTGAATTACGTAATACCTCCATGGTTCGGATAAAATCTAAACTTGTAGAGTTCCCATTCGGTGCATTAGAAATCATATCTCCTAAATCACTATCGACCGGGACATAATTATGATAGAGTTTTAAAGGCATACTCGCCATAGTATTTGATAAACGAGTGATGGCTGAAAATATAGTTTCATTAGTCGCCAAGGTAATATCTGCTCTTTTACGAAAGATATTAAAAGGCTCAAACCACTTAGCAAAGTTACCAAATTGATTATTTGCACGTTCTTCCTTTGACCTCCGCCATCCTCTTATTTTTGAAAAAAATTCATTTCCTCACCTCCCCTAATCGTCAAACGTCCATAACTCAAGCATTGATTCTTGAGGCATATTTTGCAAATAAATCATTGCTCTAAAATGTGCTGTTAAAGCCGCTGCAACACCATCAATTCGTGAATACTTATTAGCTTTAACAGGCTTAATGTTTCCCGTACTATCTTTTTGTGTCTTAACATTGCTTAAATACCATCTAAACATCAAATCACTGTTGAAATTAACCTTTCCTTGCAACAATAAACGTTCAAAATCTTTCATCGATAAATTCATAGACTTAAATCCTTGTTGGACCTTAACCATCTCAAAACCTAGATTTTGCATTTGAGTAAACCATTGTGCTGCATTGAATGGATCATAGCAAACTTCTTGAATATGATATTTCTCTGACATTTGTACAAACCAATTTGTCACAAAATCATAGTCAATTACTTCTCCTGGGATAACTGTTAAATATCCTTTTTCTACCCAAAGCTCATAATTTGCTCTATCTTCGCTATTCAAAAGCTTAGCTTCAGGAATAAAACTATGATGAATACACCTTACTGAACCGTCATCTTGCGGAAATTCTAAAAATGAGCTAGTTAAATCGGTTGTCTCAGATAAGTCAGCTCCACCAATGCACATACGTCCTTCTAGTTCATCTATATTATATATTTGATCATAATTCCTCTTAATAACATCCCATTCAAGCCATTTCTCAGCTGCATTTACAAATAGATTGAGACGTTTTGTCTTAAATTCATTTATTTCATTGTTTAAAACGTATGTTTTATACGCCTCTCTTAATTTTTCGAGATTGATTGTAACGTCTAAATTTGGATTAGCTTTAACCCAACACTTTTCATCCTGCCAATCATCTTCTGGATCTATCTCTGCAATAAATGCAAAAAAACGATCATGCTCGACCGTTTCGTTCAACATCTTATCTGCAACTTCATAAAACTTCATTAAAGGCCCATCGAGAACAAAACCAGCTGTCGTAATATGCAAAATAAGTGGTTGCGTACGAGCATCATAAGATGATTGAATAACATTAATCAATTTACGATCTTTATATTCATGAATTTCATCAAATATGGCTCCATGCGTGTTTAAACCATCTTGTTTTTTCGAATCGCTAGCAAGTGGTTCAAGCTCAGCATTCATAGCATGATAATATAATTTATCACGTATTATTCTTACCCTTCGCCTTAATGCTGGTGACTGCTTAACCATTCGCTTAGCCTCTTCGAATACTAATTTAGCTTGATCACGTTTATTTGCCAGTGTATATACACGCGCTCCATACTCGTTATCTTTCATAAATAGGTATAAAGCAATTGCTGATGCTAAAGTACTTTTTCCATTTTTACGAGCAATCATAATGAGTGCTTCTAAGAAGCGTCTATATCCTGTTTCTTTTTCAACCCATCCAAAGAGACTACCAACGTTAAACTTTTGCCATAACTCAAGTAAAAGTGGCTTGCCTGCCATTTTACCGATACTATGTTTACAAAATCGTTCAATAAATATAATCGCTCTATTTGCTGATTGCACATCGTACTTGTATGGAAATGTCTCATCATCTTGACGTTGCAAATCTCGAATATGTCTCATACAAGCTTTACGCACTTTTTTACTAGTGACTATCTTTCCACTAATAACTTTTTTTGCATATTCTGTTACATAATCATGCGTATCAACTAGTTTAGAGGTCATCAAAGTCATCTTCCAATTCTTTACCCAATTCCTCTTGAAGCTTCTTACGACTTGCCCCCGTTAAACCTAGCTCACCTAGATACTGCCGTGTTTGTTGCATATACTTTGGAAGTTCTGGAATAAGAGTATGCTTTGTTCGATTGGTAGCATTTGCTTTATTGGTATAGTCCATGGTTAATCCATCTTTTTTTATCTGTGCTGCCATGTCCTTATACATTTGGTAACTATAAGCAATCATTTCTACAGCAATCGGATCATTGATTTCAGCCTTACCTTCTGCCTCTAAAACCTTCCAAATACGAAACCAAGTATCTTTACCAATCTTTTTGAGATGAGTCGGTGGCTTGTACTTCATTTTCAAGTCTTCATACATGCTCTCACCTCACTTACATTTTATGGATAAAAAATAACCACCTTTTGAAAAAAGTGGTCAGTTTTCTAGTTCTTCCCCCCTTTAAGAAACCTTCCGCGCGAAAAACGAAGCGAGGCATCGGTCCCCAGAGAGGCCTCTTTAGAAATAAAAAGGTGGGGGGCTTATTTTATTTAAATCTTTGTGTAATAGTTAATTCTAGTTTTCTAGAAAACTTTAGTACATCTACGCTTCCGGAATTAGTCGTTGAACCTGTTGTTCTAATTGCACGGCTCTTAAGTTCTTCAATCAGTTCTTCAATAGAATGATTAACTAATACATCGTCACTGTCTTCCTTACTAATCTTTTCAAGTTGATTGGATAAGCCGTGTGCATAGTCACCAATTGCCTTCAATTGTTTCTGTAATACCTTTGTATCGACTTGAATTCCAATCATCATATCTCCAACATGAGTTGCTGATTTATAATTCTCTTTCATTTTTTTCATCCTCGCTTTCCATGTACTTTGTTGTGACAACTATTACATAAGCTTTCAAGGTTGTTTATATCTAATCTCTTTGACCAATCCTCTTTCACTTCAACAATGTGATGGACCATATCAGCTGGTGTTAACTTCTTATCTTTTATGCAATGCTGACATAAATAACTGTCACGGGATAATGCTTGCTCTCGTGTCTTCCTCCATGCCACGCTTTTATAGAATGATGTCGCTACACTATCGCGTTGATACTTGTCATATGATTGTGTAGATTCTTGCTTATGCTTTTCACAATAGCGTTCTGTAGTTAAGCTGATGCACATTGGAAATGCACAAGACTTCTTTGGTCTACTTGCCATTTGAATTACTCTTCCATCGCTTTGTTTTGTAGAAGTTAGTCATTGGTATCACTTACTTTCTTACTAATTTGTTTTATATCTAGACACTTCTCACAATAGAATATGGCTGACACTTCAATAGCTACTTGGGCACTATCAGCAAAGAATGTTTCTGTTGTACTATCTAACACTTGATATTTATGTTCACACATTCTCTACACCACCTATGTAATTTGTACATAATAAAAAGAAGAGCACCTGTTTCCGCAAGCGCTCCTTTTTGAGATTTGGATTACGATATTCCTTTTAACCAAAGTTAAACGGTGTACAAGCAGTATATGCTCGTCCTTCAAAAAATGTGAAAAAGCACCCGAATGGATGCTTTCGCTTTAAATACAATAAATGAAGTTTTTACTTTCAATTAAATAAAGTAAAAAACCGCTACCTCGATTGGATAACGGTCTTTCCAAAATAGACAAGTCATGTGTGCTTTATATTTCATTAAGTTTGGTTAAGGGGTTTTCACGCCTCTTTCAATCGCCAACTGCATATGCGTTTCCCTGTTAGTACATACAATGTAATCTCGGTGTTAGCGACTGAAAGAAGAGCAAAAGCCCTTCATCTCGTTTAGACCTTTGATAGTGAGGTTCATTCAATCCAACAAACCACCATATCCATTTGCACATTAGAACGAAATCATCACGAACAAACCAGAAGTGCTGCAGTCACTTCTATTTATTCGTAATCATTGTGAGAAACGTTTTCCGCCATCTCTCACAATACAAATATATCACGCCTAAAAACTAATTTCGTCCGTAAATCGTTCACAAATCCTCCGCGAATAGTTCGCAAATAGTTCACGTTTTTATAACTTAGAAATAGCGTTAATTATTATAGTGGAACATCAATATATAACTCATTTCTCTCTGTTTTTTCAGGGAAAATACCAAACAAATTCCATGTATTTAAAACAATTTCATTGAGTTCATCAAAAACCTCCATCCCATTCCAATCAGGATATTTATTATAAATTATCTCTAATTCAACCCAAAGGCTTTTCCATGTCTCATTGAATTCATTCTTTCCAAATAAGTTTTTGAAATCTATTTCTGTTGTACCTTCAATAATGTTTTCAGCATAATCTCCCAAACCATGAATACGCCCTAAACAAGTTACTGTCATGGTTAATAGAAAGCCTACTTTACTATCAATAATAGGGAACAGTTTGTTTATATCTGCATCAAGGCGATATTCTTTAATATGTTCTTCGATTTCTGAAGATATTTCTTCAACTAATTCTTTTAGGAAAGGTATGTCCAAATCTGAGCCTAGTGGTATTGTGGGAGCTGATTTACGTAATGCAAAATACTCGCTCCAAAGTCCCCATGAATTATCATATAAACGACTTAAAAGATAATCATCGAAAGCTCTATCTTCAATACTAAACAGTCTGTTTTTATAAAAATAATCATGAACATGACATAGCTCATGATGAATTGTATTAATAGCTAAAGGTTGAGCGCCTTTATCATATAAACAAGCTATGATTTCTTTATCTATAAAAATCGTGCACTCTCTTCTTGATCCGCTAATATAGTTCAGTACTTTCGCACGTGCCTTAGCATGAGCATTATTGGTGTATCCAATTGGTAACCCTTTCTCTTTTTGAAAATTAATTAACGCTTCTCCAAAGTCTTCAGGAATTATTACACTCCCAAGTTCAGACAAATTTAGTGATGATAAATTTGCAACTTGATCAATTAGATTTTTAATTGTAGCTTTTAGTGCTTCAATTCCATCTTCATTTAAGTTTAATATTTTTCCAACAATGATATTCATCTATTTCACATCCCATATGGTATTTATATAACAATTTATATTTTAATATATTTCTATACAAGGAACTACCTCTTCAAGTTTTTCTGCTGCGACTGCTTCTTTTTTAGCAAAATACTCGTGTTGTTCTTTAACTTCCACTTCCATCAACTCTATTATTCTTCTGGTCAATCCATCTACATGAAGATGCATCTCATCATAAATTACTCCGCGACCTACAACCTCTTCCCCATTACTTGTACCTTTTTTCATTGTTTTTTATCCTCTTTTCATATAGTTTTTGATATTTAAGATTAATAATGAGTAAAAATGAATTCACTACAAACCATATTGTGTTGAATTAACCTATACCGATTCATCCTAGAAATCATAAGCTTTTCAATACTTTATAAAAATGAATTTGACACTTTTCTTTTTTAGCTAATTCAAAAATACATAAAAAAATAAAACTTTAGATTTTGAATTTCTTTTGATAATCATTCAATGTATCTTGTTCGATACCGATATATCTCAATGTTTCTTTTTGATCCGTGTGGTTTAACATTCTTTGTAAAACAACTACATCTTTAAATTGTTTGTAATGATGATACCCATAAGTTTTTCTGAGCGAATGAGTTCCAATACGTTCTAATCCAAACTCTCTTGCTGCTTGATTCAATATTACATAGGCCATCGATCTAGTAATTGGTTTATTCTTTCCGTTTCTACTTTTAATAAGGAATTCGTTCTTCGGTCTTCCCTTTGTATAATCCCTTATTGCTTTCTTTAATTCTGGAGGCATCTTTACTTCTTTTATCTTTTTCGTTTTCTTCTCACGAATAAAGATACTCCATCCCTCTACATCACGAATCCGAAGGCGTAATATATCAGAAATCCGCAACCCTGTGTTTATACCAAGAAGGAACAAAATGTAATTACGTTCATTCTGTTCCTTAAAAAACTCTTTAATTTCTTGAATGGCTTCTTTATCACGGATTGGCTGAACAAGATTCATGCACTCTTCACCTCTTTCTGTTTATAATTCTTCTTATATACTTCTATTTTTAAGTTGAAAGCTAAGCGTAAGAGAGCTTGTCCTTTTAGCTTGTAATACTTCGTTTTTCCTACACCAATTTCTAACCAAATATCTGGATCATATCCTGGTGCATCATCCATAAAACATTGGATAATAATTTTACGCTCATCATCTTTTAAACGATTAACACCTTCACAAACCCAACTCATAAACTTGTTTCTTTCTTGTTCATATTCTATTCTCTCGATTGCGATGTTTTCAGTAGAACTATTAAATTCATTGGTAACTGTCGGAGGAATAATAGAATACGATGGTGTGACTTTTGGTAAAATATCGCTAGGCATCATCGCTAAATATTGACGATAAGTTTCAAATACTTCTTCAACTTCCTTTTTTGTCTTCGTTCCATCAACAACTGGCATATTGAATGATAATTGTTTGTTCATATTAAATTCCTCCAATTAATTTATTTTTGTCTAAACGCTCCACCGCGACCACGTTCATATCTTGGTCGATGCATTCCCATTAATTCCTCTATATCACGAACACTTAATTTTTCTTCTTTTCGTTTTGGCTGCTTTTTCTTTTGATGTTTCTTCCATTCTCGTAGCTGATCACGAAGGCACTTCATCCCATCACCTCTTGTAAAATAAAAAAAACGGACACCAAACTACAGAACGATATTAATACCGCTCTATAGAATGATGTCCGCCAGTTCTTCTGGTAGGACACTAATATTTATTTTTCTTCTTCATTCTTACAAACTGTCCAATATAAAGTTTGCTCTTTCAATAATCTATTATAACATCTTGGCTTCATCGCTGCTTTAACACATTCCATATTGCAATAATATGTATCGTCATATTCACAGTAATATCCTTTACTAAGTGCTTTTTCACACGCTGTACATAATCGCAAACTATTTTCTCCTGTCTACAAAAGGATTATTTTGTTGAATTTTTACTTTCATATATGTTTCCTATCACTTCTAACTCATGATCTTCCGGTACCCATCCAACGCAATGATCATCTCTGTATATATCATATCCAACCATTTTAACAACAAGCGCACTGTCCAATTCAAAGACTGTAGAAATGTACTCTTCTGCTTCTGGATCATTTGGAATAAAAATTCTTACCATATCTCCTTCAAATATCTTTACTCCGTTTGTATCTTTAATCCCCGTATATTGCATAATCTTGTATTCAGCATGATGACCTCTCGCTATGCCATCGACAATCTCATGAATCCCTTCCTCTTCAAAGAAATACAGATCATCTATATAAAACATTTCTTTTCGCTTAATATCCCATGCTCTGAACTCAACCGTATTCATCTCTCATCCCTCCGCATAATATTTCTCCATCTGCACATACTACACATAAGCTATTCCATAACAGCTATTCTTGAATACCTCTCTTCTTTGGGATGAGCAGTTAGCTTTTGCTAGCTGCTCTTTTCAATACGTTTTCTGCAAATCGTAACTGTTGCTTTATATATGGATCGTTTTCTTCACAACTTCCACCACTCGCTGCCCAATCTCCAATCCTTTTATGAATATCCATTTGCACCATAAATGGTAAATCACCCATGATGTTATTTAACTGCTGCAGGTACGTCATAATGATTATTCTTCCTTTCATACAAAATGAAATTTTTGTATTAATCTTCATCATCCAATTGAAACAACCGAATCCTGTTTGTACTATTCCCACACTTTTTTGCATATGACGGAGTAAGTAAATACCTTAGATATGCCAACGTCCTATTTGTTTTAGCGCTAATTTCCAATATAGTCCCCTCTGTAATGAACTGATCACCTTGATACAACGCATATACCCGCTTGTCCCATGGAATATGCATCTTCATCACCCTTCCTACTAGAATGAAGTTTTTATTCTGAATCCTCATCCCAACGTTCAACTTTCCCTCTTGTATAAGACCAAATGCCATTTTTCTGTAATGTTTCTAATTCAATTTCTACCGGAACATAATCATAACTATCTAATTCTGCACTAATAAAGTTTTCTGCCACCTCTTCTGTAGGCAAGAAACAACTTTCAGTTAACTCTAATGTGTCCTCTTCTTTAGCGAAGTCATAAAAAACATCTTCTTGATATTGATAAGCAATCGCCCAAAATTTCATCTCTCATTCCCCCTTGCTATTAAAATAGCGTTTTTGTTCAGTTCCCTTTGTTTAAATGCATCTCCAAAACTTGTTTTTCATTCCGAACCATTTCTAATGCTGAAACTAAGTTATGCTCCAATCTCTTTAAATCATCTATTCTATTTTCAACCTGAACAGTTGATACGAAATCATATACATTTGCACCAATAGTACCGAAAGATAATTTTACTTTTGCTTTTGGATAGAAACCGCTCATGTAACCCCTCCCTTGCTATTCAAATAAGGATTTTGTATTAAACCTCAATAGTTAAGTTAATAGCCCCAACTTGATCTAAACTTACTAATAAGTTCTCTGCTACTAACTTTGCCTTTTCATCAGTAGCGACTGCAATTTTCTCTCCATCTACAGTAATTATTGCTTGACCCCCGACGTATTCCATTTTTACATCCTGCATATTCCACAGCTCCTTTTCTCCAAAATAACGCTTTTGTTCAATTCTTGTAAGGATGCCAATTCATACCGTTCAAGTTGTGAGTTTCCTTTCCATACACTTTACGCCCACGTCCTTGCTCGACTTCCTTAATTTCGTACCATTTACCAGTATCATCATCTTTCACGACACCACCTTTTCGTGGTTTATATGAGAACGAAAATACCTTTTCTCCATCAACATAAAATGGATACATCCATAACCCTCCTTTCGTTTTATACAAAATTCAAATTTGGTATCAAAGTAACTGTGTTTTCCGCTCATCAACACGAGTTACTTTTCCATTTTTATATACAAATGATTGTTCACCATGTCCGCTGCTTGGTGGATCTATCTCAAGGATTTGTCCATCTTTCACTACATAAATCTTATTTTCTTTCAAATCTATTTCAGCTGTCATTTCTGCAATATTTTCTTGAATAATTGCCACCGAAATCACTCCTGTATGATATAATTAATTTGTCGAATAATTATGTCGGAATCAGAGTGATTTCGGCTTTTTTATTTGCCTATAAATATTGCAAAACATTTTCTGGAATAAATGATTGTTCCAGTGATAAATAAATCCGTATAGGAATTGGGTCCTTGCTATCCCTTGCGCTTTTACAAAGCTCTTCCGCTTCTTCCCAACCAAATTGTTTGTCCTCCGCTCGTTTATATCGCCAAACTCCAATTGCATATTCTTCAAAAAGTTCGTACCGATCATCTGGCGCTGTTGTTGGTTTTAGCTCATCAATCGCCTTTGCTTGTCTTGGTACTTGAACAACCACATCAGCGAATCGTAATTGTGAATTCAATCGATGAATATGAGCTTTTTTAGGATCAAATGATACAACCGGTTCAACATCAAATATGGTTAACTGCTTTGGCATCACTTGTTCCCTCCAATACCTGTAAGCTTGTTATTAAAATCCCTTCAAGCTGTGTTAATGTTAATTGATCTAACGTTTTCCCATGAATTTCAGTTAATCCTAAACTCAATAATTTACGAATGATAAGCAACTTTCTCCGTTCAACTTCTTGTCGTAACAACATCACTATGCCTCCTGCCTAGCTTGGTTATCAAATCTACGTTCAAGATTAACAAATTTACTAAACTCTTTAACGAAAGCCAATTCTACACTTCCGACTGGGCCATTTCTCTGTTTGGCAATAATAATTTCAATCGTATTTTTATTTGGTGTTTCCCTATCGTAATAATCCTCTCTATACAAGAACGTGATAATGTCTGCATCTTGCTCAAGTTGTCCTGTCTCACGTAAATCTGATGGCATCGGCCGTTTATCTTGTCTACTCTCTACTGCCCGACTGAGTTGTGATAAAGCGACTACACATACACCTAACTTTCTAGCCATCAATTTCAGTTTGCGACTGATTTCACTTAATTCTTGCATCCTATTACCTTTATGTTTTGGATCACCTGTAATGAGTTGCAAATAATCAATCATAACTAATACTTTTTTCCCTGGATATTTACGCTTGAGCTTTCTAGTTTTGCTATAAATCTCTTGCATAGTCATGCCAGCGTCATCATAAATTTCAAGTGGTAATTTATTAATGATTCCCATAGCTTTTGAAGCTTTATTCCAATCATCTAAGTTAAATGATTTCTTAGGGTTTTTCATTTTCATTGCATCCACATTACCTACACTACACACCATTCGTTTAAGTAATTGCTTGTTACTCATTTCAAGTGAGAATATCGCTACCGCTGTATCAGATTCGGCTGCATGATATGAAATATTAAGCGCAAAGGCTGTTTTCCCCATTGATGGACGAGCACCAACAATAATTAAATCTCCTTCTTGAAAACCGGAAGTCATATTGTTCAGCTCTGTATATCCAGTGTTAATCCCAGTTAAATCACCAACATCTAATTGCATTTCCTTGTATAGATCAACAAGCGTTTCTTTCAAATCGAATTCCTCTGAATATCCTGTTTCCTCAATCGCCGTCAGCTGATCTACGGTATTGCTAATTGCACTAATATCTTTTTCACTCTGAATACGTTTATACAAATCCCCTGCCACTTCTTGAGCGTGACGCATTTTCCAAGATTCAATAATTAAACCTTCGTGGTATGAAAAATTCTTTGTAGTAGGTACTGAGTCTACTAGATTCGCAAAAAAATCAATTCCACCAATTTGCTGTATAAAGGCTGTATCAAATTTTGCAACGAGCGATACCATATCAATCGGCTTCTCCTCACTATCCAGCTCACGCATAGATTTAAAAATAATTTGGTGCGTCGGTAGTGAAAATTGTTTTTCTCTCAACTGACAATCCTTAATTAAGTCACCTTCTAAAAGGAGGCTACCTAAAACACTTTGTTCGGCCTCTATATTGCGAATGATTTCGTTACTCATTGCATCCACCCACCATTCTGCTGTAAAAATGCTTGTAACTCCTCGTTTGTAGGAACACTTTGTTTCCAAGACTCTTGATTCTGTAAAACTTGCTTAGTCGATTCAGATAGACCTTTTTGTTGCGGTACTGGTTGCTGCTTATTCGATTTAGCACGAAACTCTTTATCGGCTACTTCAACATCTGCCACACTCTTAAACCCTTTAAGATGCCAGTCTCTTAAAATAGCATTCACATAAGACATATTTCTTGTATTATTTTCTAAAGCTATTTTCATTGCTTTAATAACAAGTTCTGCATTCAGGTCATCTTCCCAAGCTAAAATACCATCTGCGATAAAAGGAGTGATCATTCCGAAATTTTTTTCGTAAAAAGAAATTGGATTAACTTCAACAACGTCCGCGCGTTCTTCTTGTTGTTTTTCTTTTTCTTTTTCTTCTTCTTTTTCTTCTTCTTGCCCACCTGTCGTTGACGTATCGTCGGACGTATCGTTAGCAACAAGAAATTCTTCGAAAATGGAACGAATTTTATCATTTTTAACTTTTTGTGCAACTAAACCGACCAGACTAACATCTGATATTCCATCTAATTCTTTACGGATACAATCTTCAATCGGTTTACCACCTCTATTAAGGTTGTATTTTCCCCAGTTGATAATCGCTAATTCTCGTGTTTCTGGATTATACTTAACTAATTTATGGTGCTTTTCAAAACGATCTAAGAGTGAATTAATACTTTCCATGGAGTATCCTAAATCAAAAGCCATTTGCTTTTTCGTAATTTGGTATACGCCAATTTGTGTAGTACGTGGATTTGTAAGAAGATACAGATTAAACAACTTATCTTCTGGAGTCATTTCCTCAATGACTTTCGCATCCTGCCAAAATGAAACTTGTACTTGTCTATAAACTGCCATGCTATTCATCCTCCCGTTTACATATCGCAAATCCATCTTCTATACGTAATAAGCGATAATTCTTATATCCCTTTGCAAGATACTGCTGCACTAAATGAATCAGATGTTGCTTTGATGTCGATTGCTGAAATATGCTAGGATTCAGCAACACTCTATGTATTTTCTTGTCTAAAAGCATGCAACACCCTCCATTGTTGTACAGCGTTTAATTTGGTATAATTAACCTAACTTAATTTTTGAAAACATTTTATCTATCACTCTGCCAAGTGATAGATTTTTTATTTGCCCCTAGAAACTAATGAAGCATTAACTCCATTCGCTTGGAGCCCCTTAATCACCACACGGTAGCTTTTAGAGACATCATGCTCTTCTCTTGCCTTGCGAAGTAATAAGAATTCATGAGCACAACGATCAAACTTTTCACACCAAAGCTCATATCCTTCCGATGTTTCAGCTTCAAGCGCATTGTTCAGATATTGCAACATGCTATCAGTTAGTTGATTTGCACGTTCCATATCTTTTGTAAGAACAAGATCACGGAGACGTTTCTCTTTCGTTAACATAGTTCACACCTCTTTTCTATTTAGAATTGATGCTGTGCGCATCGTTACGACCAGAAAGATAAATCATTTTAAGGGGATGGGGTAACAATTCTTTCTGGTCACAACGACAAGCACAATGGCTTGTCCAAATGATTAATAAAATGGTATAATTGCTTTGTGATATTTATTTGTAGCTACTGTTGTCTAGGCGGTAGCTTTTTCTTTTGCCTTTTTATGCTTCAATTTAAACGAAGCTTCAATAATTCTGATTCGAATTGCTATTAACTTCTTATTAAGCTTTAACTCTTTAATTTTTTCTGTATCTCCAAACACTATAGCTAACTTTATTTCTCCACCTAGTTCCGCTTCATAACGAATTAATCTCACGTAATCATCCAATCTGGGATTTTGATAATCTACTGTCATTTGTTTACCTCCCTGTTAGAGCCATTAAACTATCAACAGTTTGAATAACAACATTATCTGATATCGCTTTTTGCAACCAATTTTTTTGTATTTGCTCCATAATTCCAAAATGCACTTGTTCTAAAGCTTGTATTACACAATGAGTAGCTTGAATGGTATCAAATATTTCTTTTGCATGAATCGCGTATTCATATTCCTTCTTTTCATCTAATTGCCACGACCTTGTTGTGACTTGTAATTTCATGATTTCTCTTGCTGCTGCAATACCTTCTTCAGCCTGTTTGATGTAATTCATTAGCTGTAAGTTAACATCTTGAGTTAGTCTCGGATCTGTAGGAGGTAAACCAACACCATATATATGTTTTATCGCTTGCTGATTTAACTTTGCTCCCGTTGCATAGCACCAATCCATCGCAAGTTCAAATTCTGGTTTAGAAAGACCTGCTTCAATCCGTGTTAAACGTTCATTTGTAATACCAAGGTACTGAGCTAATCCTTTCTTTGTTCTATAATGTGCATTTTCACAACACTCTCTTGCGTTTTTTAACAACTTTCCGACTGCTGAATTACTATAAATACGTGCTGTTCCCATATTTGTTCGCCTCCATATTCAATTCTCGAAGGAATATAATGAAATATAAAGAATACATAACTTGTCTATTTTTTATGTAAGAAAGGAGGAATTAGTCCTCAATAACTGTTTCCTTTTCTTGCATTTCTCTGATGATTGCCCAACCAGCCATATGATACTCACGAAGAATTGCATCAATTTCTTTCTTTGTTTTCGGTGGTGGAGCTACAATATTTACTTTTGTATTTCCGAATTGATAAGTTGCTGCATACTCTTCTTGTTTATTCATGTTGTCACCTCTTGAAGTGGTTTCTACATATGTATGCTGCAAATCGACTGGTACAGCCATTTGAAGTGCTGACATTTTTTCACCTTCTTTTCAGAAACAATTTGTTTCCTTTTTAGTTAAAAAAAAGATTATCTATTGTATTTTTATATAAATCAGCTATTTTTTTAGCTAACTCTAGAGATGGTGTTCTATCACCTCTTTCAATAGCTCCCAACATTTGAGGAGTTATATCTAATTGTTTTGCAATTTCGATCCTTGATTTACCATTTCTATACAGAATCAATTTGTTTCTTTTTTCGTTCACTTCTTCACCACCTTTAAGGAAACATTTTGTTTCCTATTAACTTAAATATATAGAAACGGTTTGTTTCTGTCAATATCTTTTAGAAACTTTTTGTTTCTTTTGTGGAAATGGAAACTAAACGTTTCTATAATTAACTTTAATGACTCTATCCTTATACAGAAAGAAGGGAGAATTTATGCTTGGAAAAAAGATTGCTGAGCTTAGGAAGGATAAAAAACTAAGTCAATATGAATTAGCTAATCGATTAGGATTTTCACGTGGAAAATTAGCTAACTATGAACAAGGAACTCGCGAGCCTGATTATGAGACACTAAAAAAAATTGCTGATTATTTTGAAGTATCAACAGACTATTTATTAGATAGAACAGTAAAAAAAGAATCACTTTCTAATGAGCTACCTAATTTATCTGGAAAAGAAGAACGTGACATAGCACGCGATTTAGAAAAAACATTAGAGGACTTAGAAAATAGTGAAGATGCTCTTATGTTTGATGGTGAACCTATAGATGAGCACACAAAAGAAATGATACGCATTTCTCTTGAAAATTCTATGCGTATGGCAAAACAGTTGGCAAAACAAAAATTCACTCCAAACAAGTATAAAAAATAACGAATGGAATGAACTAAATGGACATTAAAGAATACGTATTAAACATTGCACAAAAATATGAGTCAACAAATCCATTCGAAATTGCCCAACAAAAAGATATTATTGTGTTGTATGAAGACCTAGGGAATACTCTTGGTTTCTACAGCACATATAAACGATTTAAATTTATTCATATTAATAATCAAATTGACGAAATTACACAAAGATTTGTATGTGCCCATGAACTTGGACATGCACTATTGCATCCAAAGGCAAATACTCCATTCTTGCGTAATCAAACACTATTTTCTGTAGATCGACTCGAAATTGAAGCAAATACATTTGCTGTGGAGCTACTACTTACTGATAAAATGATTTCTGAGTATGAGAATACAAATCTTTCTATTCAAGAAGTTGCTGAAATTCATGGGGTTCCAAGGAGTTTTGCTCGTTTAAAGACTTATGAACATGTTTGCTCAAAACATTAAAGGAGTCATTGTATAATGAATTTTAAAAAGAAAAGTGTTGTTTTAATAGCGATACTAGCTTTTGTTCTACTTGTTTCTGTAAATATATTTATCCAAAAAAATATGGATAACAAAGAATCTAAAGCTGGTTCTTCTAAAAAAAATATAACAGTTGAAACTATTGAACAATCTATGGATACTGGTAATCCAAGACTATATACCATTAATAATGAATCAAGATTTATTTTCTATGATAATGCTACTTTTAATGACAATTTTGATGACTTTAAAGTTACTCTGAATCCAATTTCGTTATCAAATAAAATGCAAGACGACAATGGAAAAGATGTGAATGCGATTGGGATTGCATTTTCTATAGAAAATGCATCGAATTCTACTTTTCAATTTAATACAAACGATACAAAAGTAGAAACAAATCAAATGGATATATTAACACCTGCGCCTGGTAGTAACACTATTAAACAGTCTGAATTTAAACCTACTGATAAACTTTCAAATGGAAGTATGGTTTTCTTTACATCAGTAGATAGACAGGTAGAATCTCTAGATTGGATTCAGGTGGAATTTAAAATTAATAAATTAAATTCTAATGGTGATATCACTAAATCAAAAAAATATAATATTAGGTTTAATATTAATGAACATTACAAAGATGAAAAATCAAATATATCATCAGAACAAGTACCACCAAAGCATGAAAAAGCAAACACAGTAGAAACTCCCAAAGAAAACACATCAAATTCTGAGCCTAAAGTTACTGATAGTGAAAAACAGATGAAAAAGTACTCTTTGGAATCTGATATATCTAATTTAATTAAAAAGGACATCACTAATGCTGAGATTAATAAAATTGAGGTTAATGAAAATTTAGGTAGTTCAGAAGAAGGAGATTACGTAGCTTTAATTTATTTGAAATACAAACCAAAAAACTCTAATGAAACAACATTAAAATTGATTGATATGTATAATAATGAAATTGGCGCACAACTCGCTAAGAATAAAGAATTAACAGATATAACAATCTTCTGGGAGGCTCCATATATTAAAGAGAATATGAATGTTGTAAAAGCTAACCTTCAAAGAAGTGGCGATAATATGGTATTTAAGGATGTATGGGTCGCACCATTGATGAAAAAGTAGTTAACGATATTTTTTACCTAGCCCTTTCTATAGGGCTTTTCTTTTGCTATTTATTACATTTACTTCTTTATCCTATTTCCTTTTCGTATAATGGATACTAATTAAGGAGGAGTTGCTATGAAAACAGCAATCTACTTACGTAAATCACGTGCTGATATGGAAGCTGAAGCTCGCGGTGAAGGTGAAACATTAGCCAAGCATAGAACAGCACTTTTGAAAGTTGCTAAAGAAAAAAACTTGAATATCATAGCTGTACATGAAGAAATTGTTTCCGGTGAGAGCCTCGTTCATCGACCGGAAATGTTGAAACTTCTTCAAGAAGTTGAAGATAAAAAATATAATGCCGTTCTTTGTATGGATATGGATCGCCTAGGACGTGGTGGAATGAAAGAGCAAGGCATTATACTCGAAACCTTTAAACGCTCAAATACAAAGATTGTGACGCCTAGAAAAACATATGATTTAAATGATGAATGGGACGAAGAATATTCAGAGTTTGAAGCATTTATGGCTCGTAAAGAATTAAAAATTATTACCCGCCGTATGCAACGCGGGCGTATTGCCTCTGTGGAAGCTGGGAATTACATTGGTACAAATGCGCCATATGGTTATATAATTAAGGATCTAAAAGATGGTCGCACACTTGAACCACATCCGGTACAATCAGAAGTTATCAAATTAGTTTTCGAATGGTATACACATGACGATCCGGATATCAGAATCGGCTCTGCTATGATTGCGAATAAAATAAATGCATTAGGTCATAAAACGGCTACAGGGAAAGATTGGGCAAATTGGACCGTTCTTAGCATTATCAAAAACCCTGTTTATTGTGGTAAAGTTACTTGGAAAAAGCAAGAAACAATTAAATCAACAGTACCGGGTAAAACGAAAGAAACGAAAATTAGGGATAAAAGTGAATGGATTGTTGCTGAAGGTAAACACGAAGCAATCGTTTCAGAAGAGGTATTTGAAAAAGCACAAGCTATTTTAAGTGGTCGTTATCATGTTCCCTATCACTTAACAAATGGTGTGAAAAATGCACTTGCTGGTATTGTTAAATGTGAGAAATGTGGCGCATCAATGGTATATCGTCCATATACTACTCAAAAACCAGCATTAAAATGCTATAATCAAACACGCTGTAAAAATAAATCTAGTAACTACGAGTTAGTTGAAAAAAGGATTTTAGAAGGTCTTGCTGAATGGTTAGAAATGTACAAGGCAAACTTTGAGTCTAATCAGCCACAAGAAGAAACAAAGGAAATAAAACAAATAAATGTATATCGACAAATGTTAAGTAATCTCGAAAAAGAGTTAGCTGAAACAGGAAAACAAAAACTAAAGCTATTTGATTTATTGGAACGTGGCATTTATACAGATGAACTATTCTTAGAACGTTCACAATCACTTGCTGCAAAAACTGAAAAATTGCAAGAAGATATTGATACTGTAAAGAAGGGTATTGATACAGAATTGCAACGTGAAGAAGCACAAGATAACATTATCCCTCAAGTTGAACGAGTATTAGATTTATACAACAAAACAGATGATCCTAAAAAGAAAAACAGCCTTCTCAAGTCAGTTCTTGAAAAAGCTGTTTATAATAAAGAAAAGCATCAGTATAAAGACGATTTTTCTTTGACTTTATATCCTAAGTTACCAAAATAAAAAGCAACTTTACAAGAATAAAAGTCTCTAAGAAATAGAGACTTTTATTTTTTTAAAGTTAATAGAGATTTATAATCTTTTACTTCTTTACTTCTAGTAGAAGATAACCTTGACGCTTTTGAAGTTGGTGTATAAACATTAAAATAATCTGTTTTCAAGAATCCTGAATCATTAGAACAAATGGAATTAACCCCTAGCTTGTCCATTTGAGCAGCAATTGCTGCATCTCCAGGTCCTAAATCATATTTTTCTGCATATAATCCTTCTAATTCAAACATAGACTCATCATTAGGTACCGTCTTAAATGTAAATCCCGCTGAATCTAAAAAGATTTTCACCTTATTTACTTCACTAGTCACTTCTTTACTAAAATTAAACTTTGGACTATTTTCAAGCGCCTTCCATGCTGGTGTGTCTTTATAGCTTTTAAAGTTCAGTTCAAGTGCCTGCCTTTTATGAACTTGCACATTTAAAACATTTCGTATTTCTCTTAAAGTATGTAATGTATAAATAAAATCTGTTCCTTCTTCCGCTCCCCGGAATAAGAAATTCAACCAATCTTCCTTATGTTTTCTATTCAAATAAACATCAAGTATTACATTGGTGTCTAAAAATGCCGAAGGAGGTAAATCAAGCTTATCTAGATCTTTATTTATTAAAAATAACGAACTCTTATTCACTACGCTTCCCCCTTAATTGCTCATAAACACGATAAGATTCTTCCGGTAAAAAGTTAGAATACTCCATGTTTGATAATTTATCCAGAAAGAATTTCATTCTTTCTACTCTCTCTTTAGGGGATAGCTTTTCATCTTTATTATTATTATTATTATTATTAGATTCAAAATCTTTCTTCATTTTTAATCATCCTTTAATTTAGGATTAGGATTGAATAACCGCATCCTCTCGTGAGTGGAATTGTTCAATTGCGTTTGTAATAACTCCTTCTAAGTCCTCCAGCGCAATATCTGTCTTATAATTAATTCTTTCCGTACATACAAATTCCTTCTCTATTTTCACAACGGGTTTTATGCTAAATTGACTTGCATAGTCCATTTCATCAATTAAAAAATTAGCTCCCACAGCCTTTACATTATTAATACCAAACGTACTAAACAATTCTAAAGACTTTTCAGGTGCTGATCCTTCTATAGATATACTATGTCTTAATTCCATAGATATACCTAACTTATCTTCATCTAGAAGGAGTGTATTTACGACTTGCTTAACAATAGATGTTATCGATGTAATATCTATTATTTTTTTATCCTCAGCTGACTTTAAAAACGTTATTTCATCAGAAGAAATAACTAATCCATCACTAACAACAATCCGCTCGTCATCTACTTGTTGGAATTCTTCGTCATTATTTTCTAAACTATTATACATAAACATAATTCCTTCTGGGGCATCAGGATCATGATGTTCATAATAACCACTTAATTCTTTTACTAATAGTTCTTTACGCTTATTATTAAGTTCACCTAAATCTTTATTAATCGTTAATTGGAATGCATCGAGTTTTGTCATAGGTATCTATTCCCCCTTAAATCCTTATTAAATTAAGAATTTATTCACACTTTTATTATATAGTTGTCCACTCTCAGTTGACAACTATTAATCAAATACATAATTAAAACAAATGTTATTAGTATAGTCAACCTTTTATTTATCCATACAAAACAGGATAAAGTCTAGCGGGAATCTCATTTCCTTCCTTATCCTGACCAATTGGGTCATGAAGAGAAACGTCTTTTTTTGTTTTCTTTAATACCCGTAAATGCATTAAAATTTCATTTTCAATACAGCGAGCAGCATACGTTGCTAATTTCGTTCCTTTTCCTTGCGAATAACTTTCAATTGCCTTAATTAAACCAATCGTACCGATAGAAATTAAATCTTCTGCATCTTCTCCTGTATTTTCAAATTTCTTCACAATATGTGCCACAAGACGTAAATTATGTTCGATGAGAAGATTTCTTGCGTGCGCATCTCCTTGCTCCATAAGCTCTAAGTACTTTCTCTCTTCCTCAGGCGACAATGGCTGTGGAAATGCATTATTTTTGACATACGATACGAAAATAAAAACCTCACGAATCATATATCCAATTGCGGCGAACAGACTCAACCTCTTCACCCCCGCAAAAATAGTGGTCTTTATTATGTGTATGTAGGCGGGTGATTGTTTGTGTCTGTACAGCTTTATGTACTACAATAAAAACATTCCTTCAGAAACAACAAAAAAACGACTAAAATTTCTAGCCGTTTACTTCGTTTCACGATGTAATGTTACTCGCTTTAATCGCGGACAATATTTTTTTAGTTCAATACGCTCTGGATTGTTTCGTTTATTTTTCTTTGTAATATAATTGCGATCACCGCATTCTGTACAAGCTAACGTAATATTTACACGCATTGGTTTATACCTCCTAGAAAATTCATTTCACAAAAAACAAAACGTAATCATTACGATTTATATCATAAACTTTGGAATTCACTTTGTCAATTCTATAAGAAAAACATTTCTCCTTATTTGAAAAACTGGGTCTTTCTTCGTTAGATGTTATCCATATAATCGAATTGTAGTTTCCCCCCTTTTCCCCATACCAATCATTAAAACTGAAACGATATAGGAGCTTATACAAAGAAAGCCAAAACACCTCAAACTCAAGATGTTTTGTAAACGAATAAAAAAGACAAACAACTGAAACAATTTGTTCATACGGAATTCACATCAATCAATTAGTATAGAAAATGTACATAGTTATAACATACAACAAACACTATGTGGGAGGGAGGAAAACCTAATGAAAACACGCTATCGCTTTATGATTTCATCTGTGGCAGCGTTTGCTTATATGATTTGGTATTTAGGTTAAGCAACCTTACTTTTCAAATAAGAAAAAGGTGTGTATATGATGGAATATAACCAAACAACAGTTGATTATTGGAAAGCATTTGTATTACCTTATACATTTGCTCTTGAAGAACTGAAAACAAAATTTGAAATTATGAACCGGGAAGCTCAGTTTCTAGAAGACTATAACCCGTTTGAACATATAAAAACACGATTAAAACAACCAAAAAGTATTATTAAAAAATTGGAACGAAAAAGCTTAGCACCAACTGTCGAAAACGCCCAACATCAATTATTCGATATTATCGGTATTCGAATTACATGTTGTTTCGTGGAAGATATTTACTATTTAAAAAATTTGATAGAAAAACGAACAGATATGGAAATCATAGAAGTTAAAGATTATATTGAAAAGCCAAAACCAAATGGCTATAAAAGTCTCCATATGATTATTAAGTATCCATTGGCATTAAATTCAGGAACACAAGATGTTTTTGCAGAGATTCAATTACGTACGTTAGCAATGGATTTCTGGGCAAGTTTAGAACATAAACTGTATTATAAATATGAAGGAAATATCCCTGAATATTTAAAGCAGGAATTACATGATGCCGCTATGAAAGCTGAAGAACTTGACAATAAGATGGCATCTATCCGTCAAGATATTGATGATATTGAATCGTGCTCAGAGCGCATTTTATTACCTGTGTAAAAGAAGTTCTCGATTATAGAGAACTTCTTTTTATTCTTTCTCAATCACTCTTACATCTTCTATCTTCCATACACCATTTTCTTTTCCTACAGTGTAACGAACTTTCTTTTCAACAGATTCTTCTTTCTCTTTCGTTTCTACTACAGCATACTCTCCTTCAAAATTTCCTACACTAAAATCCAATAGTTCGATTTTTTTATTCTTATTTTTAAATTCTGCTTCTTTTTGTGCTTTTGTATCCTCTAATCCTAATGACTTCGTTGAAAAAAGTGCCATATGCCCTTCAAAGTTTTTTTCATTTATTGTTTGAATATAGGAATCTATTAACTTTTTAATTGCTTGCTGTTCTTCCTCCTGTATAGGCTTTATAATCTTTTTATTTGTCTCTTCTTTATGAATCGTTTCTTCCTTTTCCATTGTGTTTTTTTGCACTTTTTCTTGTGAGCTACATCCACATAATTGAAAACATACTATCCCTAAAATCCCTAATCTCTTTAGACATCGCTTCATATACCTACCCTCCAAAATCAAAAAGAAAAAAGCAAGGCAAAGAAGCCTCGCTTTTTCTTCATATTAGCGTCTACCTTTATTTGGGTCGCCGCCGCCAATAATATCAAACACGCGTTTTGCTAAGTTTGTATTTTCTTGAACGCCAGCAAATAAGTATTTCCCTGGTCCATATGCATATACACCAACATCTTCACCAGTATGGCCACCAGTTGTCCAACCTGTGTAAGAGCGTGTATTAAAGATTGCTTCAATTGCATTATCAATCGTTGTTACATCTTTTGACGTTGCAGCATCATTCACAGATTTAATTTCTTCAGGTGTTAATTGTAAATCAATATACTTTTTCAATGTTTCTTCAACGTTTGCACCTTTAGCGATTTCAGCTGCCATAAAGTCAGGTGTACGTTTTGCTGCCTTAATCGGTTTTACATCAAAATTATACTCGCCGTTTGCTCCAAGAGAGAAACCGCCAGTAGAATGGTCCGCAGTTGCTACAACTAATGTATGCTTATCTTTTTTCGCAAACTCAATTGCTGCTTTAAACGCTCTTTCAAAGTCTTCCATTTCACTCATCGCTGCAACAACGTCATTATCATGACCAGCCCAGTCAATTTGGCTGCCTTCTACCATTAAGAAGAAGCCATTTTTGTTTTTATTTAAGCGATCAATCGCTGCATTTGTCATTTCTTCTAAAGAAGGCGTTTTTTCATCGCGGTCAATCATTTTATCGAAACCGCCTGGCGCAAATAATCCAAGAATTTGATCATTCTTATCATTTAATAATTGCTGACGATCTGTTACATAGCTATAACCATCTTTTTTAAATTCTTCTGTAAGATTGCGGTCTTTTCTTACAAAGTTATTCACGCCGCCGCCAAGAAGAACATCTACTTTATGCTTACCGTTAATTTTTTCATCGAAGTAATCATTTGCAATTGCATCCATATTTTTTCGATTAATATCATGTGCGCCGAAAGCTGCTGGTGTTGCATGTGTAATTTCAGAAGTTGCAACTAACCCTGTAGATTTCCCACGCTCTTTCGCTTGCTCTAATACTGTCTTTACGTTTGTTTTATCATTATCCACCGCTATAGCAGCATTGTATGTTTTGATTCCTGCTGACATCGCAGTTGCAGCAGAAGCAGAGTCAGTAATATTTTGATGTTCATCTTCTGGATATGTCACTTGTGTTCCTACAAGGTGTTTATCGAATTCTGTTTGCTCCATTTCAAATGTTTTTGGGTTATCCTTCATATAACGATGCGCTGTCATATAAGAAGGGCCCATTCCATCTCCAATTAAGACAATTACATTTTTAATCTTTGCATTGTCTTCTTTTTCATCTGCTTTAATGACATCGGAACGCGTAACATTCCATGTTACAATTGAAGTAAGTGCTAACGATGAAACAACTGCAAACGGCCATGCTTTCTTTATAAATTTTTTCACCTGATAAGTCCCCCCAAATTCTTAATTCAATCCCCATTACCAAATTTAATAGAAAATTGTTAAGTGAAAATTGGAAATATGTAAATATTTTGTTAATTTAAGGTGAATGTCGTTGCAAGTTGTATTTCTTTGTCGTTTTACTTATTGGGGTATACAACCCTTCCAAATGCAGCAAGTTTGTAACTCTCTCTCTTTCCTTAATGCACAATAAGACGTAATATTTTGATTTCTCATGATAAAATGTATCTACTAAAGAAAAATGAGGGAGTGTAATATATGCAGATAAAAACACTAAATCAGTCTGATATCCCACAACTTCTATCTCTTTGTGATGCAGTAGGTTGGTTACATGACATTTCATTTATAAAAGAACAATTTGAAACCTTCTTTTCTATCGGTACTTTGTTTGGCCATGACAACGAAGGTAAACTTATCTCTTCTATTGCTGTTTTTCCATATAAAACAGGATTTACTTCTATTGGTATGCTTATTGTTCATCCAAATTTTCAACGCAGGGGATTAGCACGCTCTTTGCTGGACATTTGCATAAAAAACGCTCCGCAATTACAACCTTTTGTCCTCATTGCAACGGATGCTGGTACGCCCTTATACCATACATATGGATTTAACACAATTACTTCTATTCATCGATTCGAGCGAAATAGTACAATAACAAAAATCAACGCCTTTTCTACTAGTCAAATCACAAGTCAGGATCTTAACGCACTCATTCAACTCGATTGCATAGCAAGCAACGCTTATCGTCCCAAGTTGTATTCAATACTGTTAGGCAGAGCACACCTTGCATTAAAAATAGAAATAAATGATAGACTAGAAGCTTTTGCGTTATGTATACGAAAAGGAGACACTTTATGTGTTACTCCCCTTATTGCCCACAATGAAGAATATGCCTTGCATTTATTACTATCTATATGTAATCAATGGCATGGAACTGTTCGTATCGATATTCCTCATTCACAAAAAAGCTTTAGGGACAAATTGCTATCATTTGAGTTTAAAGAAACGCTGCTTTCTCCTTTCATGATAAAAAACGGAGAGAACCTTCCTGGTAAACGAGATTTTATATTTGCTATGATGGATGCAGCGCTATGCTAGAAAGGGGAAACCACTTTGAAACAATGGAAGCTCTACATGCTCAGCTGCTTTGTTCTCACAACGTTAACGAGCTGCAGCACAATTGAAAAACAAACAAAAAAAGCAACAAAAGTAAAAGAAACAATTGCAACAAAACTAGAAACGAACGAAAAAATGATTGAAATTGATGGACAAACCATTTACTTCAAACAAATTGGTAAAAATAAACCACCTTTACTTATGCTTCATGGATTTGGGGGCTCATCAAATGGATTTAGTGATATTTATCCCACGTTAGCAAAAAATCATACAATTATTGCTGTCGATATTTTAGGTTTCGGCCATTCTTCAAAACCGATGGATTTTCGCTATTCCTTCCCAAACCAAGCAAATTTATATTATAAATTAATGAAAAAGTTAGGATATGATACATTCGCTGTATTAGGACACTCTATGGGCGGAGAAATTTCTTTAAATTTAACATACCTGTATCCAGATGCTGTAACCCACCTTATTTTAACGGATGCAATAGGAGCAGAAACTTTACAGCATGGGAAAGGATCTCCAAAACCAACATTATCAACTGATTTAAGTACTGTCTCTACTCCGAAAGAATATCGCGAGGAAGAAGTCAAGTATAAACGTGAAGATACAGCACATCATGACGAGTTAGGCAAAATGTGGCCGCGCCGTTTACGCATTAACGCTGATGAAATCAAAGTGCCAACGTTAATTATTTGGGGAAGAAATGATAAAAGCGTGTCCTGGGAAAAAGGCGAAACGTATCATCAATTCTTAAAAAACAGTACATTTCATATTATCAAAGAAGGCGAACATGCACCGTTTCGTCAACAACCGCAAGAGTTTATGCAGTATGTTGATGAGTTTTTCAAGAAGTATCCTACTACACTTTAAATTTTACAACAATTACCTATCAAGAAAAAATCATACTACAATCTTGGAAAAGGAGGAGATGTATTGATTAAATTTGATAAAGATAATTCCTACAAAAATGGACTATCTTTAAGCTTCTATAATTTATGCTATATTATCGGATCAGTCGCTCTATTAATCGGACTTGTTTCAATCTTTCATTTCATTGAAACAAAAAGTAGCTTTATTCTTCTATTTGGACCGATTTTGTTACTCTTCTTACTCCTATCAGGAATTGGTTACTTTCTTTTATGGGTTCGGCTACTAAAAAAGTATCGCCAGTATATTACACACAAACCGATTTGGAATATGTTTATTATCGGTGTAATTGGCGTGATTCCCAATCTTATTTTTTTCGGCTATTTTATGAGCCTCCAAAATGATGAATCTTGTTTCGGTGCAGCCTTTTTAGGAATCCCGATTTTCTTTCTATCAGCAATTACGATGCTCATGCTTAGTTTATTTATAGCAAAATCACCTCAAATTCGTTAAAAGGGGTATCTCATGATGAGATACCCCTTTTATCCCACATTAACGTGCAGTAAGACCCCCACTAATGGAAGTTTCACTTTATACGCTAAGCGGCTTGCTTTTTATAATTGCGTGATTTTTTATTGGAAATTTTTAATAAAATAAGTCCATCTACACCAAATTTGCCAGCATTATAACCTGAAACTAAAATCAACATAGACAAGATTACTAATTGTGGATTCACACCCGTTGACCCACTAAACATATAGGAAAAGTTCATTACAAGACCGAAAAATACAGCTGTTTTCGTTAAACAGCCAACAATTAACCCTATTCCAACTAAAATTTCTCCCCATGTAACTAAAAAATTAAATAGCTCCACATTTGGAATTGCTACTTCGTTCAAAAAGGATGCCCACCATGATTGCACTGCTGGATGAGCTCCTGATGCTTGTTCAATTGCTCCTTTTAAAAAACCTGTTGCGTCAAATCCACCACCTGTTAGTTTTTTCACCCCTGCCATAAGCCACGTATATCCAATATAAATACGCACTACTGCTAGTACATAGGAAACTGCTTTGTTCTCTCTTAAAAACTGAATAACCATACATTCCTCCTGATTTTTGTAATTAAATAAATTACATGAATACAACAACATTCGTAACCGGTTTTCGTTTCATTCATTATGAATGCTTTTTATCAATTTACACAAAATACTTCAAACGTACGTTATATAACCACTTTTATTTGCAAATAAAAACTTGAACCTATAATAACACAATCGATAATGATTTTCATTACTATTCACAAAAAAAATTATGTTCTCAATGTTAAATTTTATAAAAAAGCATATTTTTATCTTTTTAGATGAGTAGACTTCTACTTATCGTTAGTACAGCCGATTAGGTTCTTATAGACATTTCTCTTTGCTTCTCTCTGAATCTAGAGGTGGGGGGCTTACTGTCCGCTAATAGTGGGATAAAACACAGTTATATCCACTTACTCATGTAATATTTATTTTAATCTCTGTTTACTACAATTGAATTTCATATATTCCTGTTTCCTCTAAAAAGTCTTCCCTCGCTAATACTTGTTTCATTACATATTGCCTATATGCTGTAATCGTTCCATCATGAGAAACGATCATTACGCGTGAAACTTGTAACGTTTTACACCATTCAATGAAGTTATGAGCTACTGTACAAAATTCAAGCTCTGAAATCGTATTGATTCCATCACTCCATAACTCGTCATTGTGTTCTTCTGCTAATAAAAATTGCGGGAACAACTGCTGAATGTTCTTTTGGTTTAACATTTTGTCACAAGGCAACGTTCTTGCTCCTTCTCGATATGGAAAAATACGAGGCGAAATGTATGGATGAACAACTCTGCTACAAGCAACTTGCTTACTCCATAGAGCAGCTGTCTGTAATGTTCGGACCGTTGGGCTTGCAATCAATATATCACTCTCACGTAGAGGGATTTTTTCTCGCAGTGCTAATGCCTGTTCTCTCCCTTTATCCGTAAGGGATGGATGATCCATTCGCAAACTATCTGGCAGTTTTTTTGTATGCTCTCCTTCTCCGTGCCTGACAAAAATAAATTTCATACCAAAATTCCTTTCTATTCTGTAGTAACATGAAATCTCTTCACTCATAGAAGCTTCTCTTTGGTATGTCAGTACTAAACTAGACAGTTTTTTAAGGTGTTCTTTCTTATATTCAATCGGGCTTTAATCATATTTATATCACTCCTTAACTGAATAAGTGACGAAAAAAATGTTAAACACCTCCCTATCTGCATATAAAAAGATAGAAGGTTACTAAAAGCTGAGAGGGGATGGATAGATGGTAAGCTACCACATTGCCACAATTGATAGCCTGCGTATTTTTTACCGGGAAGCAGGAAGCCCCAGAAATCCAGCGATTGTGCTGCTCCATGGTTTTCCGAGTTCTTCCCATATGTTCCGAAATCTAATTCCTTTTTTGTCTGACCAGTTTTATGTCATTGCACCTGATTATCCCGGCTTTGGAAACAGCAGTATGCCTACTCCCGATGAATTTACATACACGTTCCATAACATTTCTCTTGTTATGGAAAAGCTGCTGGATCTGCTTGGTATCAGGCAGTCAGTCTTCTATGTTCAGGATTATGGGGGTCCAGTCGGCTTCCGCATTGCTGTTCGCCAGCCGTCAAGGGTGCTTGGATTTGTTATTCAAAATTCCGTTGCTCATGAAGAGGGACTTGGCAAGCCGTTCGATCTATTTAAAGCTTTGTGGAAAGACAGAAACCCAAACACTGAAGCAGCATTGGGAGCCTTGCTCACCTTTGATTTCACAAAGAAGCAGTACCTTACCGGTGCTTGCTCCCCGAATCTGATCAGCCCGGACAGCTATTTGATGGATCAGCTCTTATTAGACCGCCTGGGAAATGCTCAAATTCAATTGGAACTTGCCTACGATTATCGAAAAAATGTAGAACAATACCCCGTTTGGCAGCAGTATCTGCGCACAAAGCAGCCCCCAGCGACAGTTATCTGGGGGAAAAATGATTTTATTTTCACATTGAATGGCGCTGTTGCCTTTAGCAAGGAACTATACAATGTGGAAATCCACCTTCTTTGCGGCGGGCACTTCCTTCTCGAGGAGCAGGCTTGGCAGGTATCACAGCTAATTAAAAGCTTCTTTTATTCAAGGCTATTTGTTCAATAATTCACGTGTCAAAGATTTACCAACTCTGTGTTAGGAATACAATAGCCAGTGTGTTTTCAAAATAATAATATAAGGTAATTACATAATAGGAGGTGGCTCAATATGTCAAACAACAACAAGCCGGACGAACTTTCCGTTAATAAAAAAATGCCCGCTAGAATTGAATTGTTGGGTTAGTAGAGATCCCAGCTTATCTATAAAAAACAGATACTCCATCAACATTAACCGTATTATATTTTACATAGGAATTATTCATGAAATACCACCCTAAATAAAAGTAAATTACCTTATAAACTTATTGGTATAGCATCAGGAAAATGCGGATAAAATCAAGATTTTTTTATTATAGTTTATGGTTTTCATTTTCTTTTTGGCAATTGGGGCAAAAGTAGCTTCCTCATCCATTAATAGTTGTTCATTCAATAGACGTATGACAAACTGAACAATTATTTCCTTTTTGGGTGGTGGTCATGTCACTCCATATAATTATAAGTGCCACGGCATGCGATATAACCTTCGATTATTGAAACAATTGATTGATGTAGAGCTTCCCATTCGGCATCATTTAATGTAGCTGAAAGTCGTTTAGGGTATATCTTGGAATTATATAGAATTTCATCAGCATATATATTGCCCATTCCCGATATTTTACTTTGATCGAGTAACAAACTTTTAATCAGCCTTGCTCTTCGTGTAAAAAACTCTTGAAGTAACAATGTGGTTAGGTCTTTAGAAAGTTGGGTCTATCCCAAGTTTGTTGAGCCCTGATAACTGTTTTCCTTTGAAAAAAGGTGCATGGTTCCTAATTTCCTTAGGTCTCAATCCCTTCGCTTAACGAAAAAATGGCACATTTACTTTCGTCCTAGTATCAGCGCAGCTTGCTTTAAAATATCATTTTCCATCAATAAACGGTGGTTTTCTTTACGAAGTTTAATCAACTCTGCTTCTTCTGATGTTCTATTATCTTTCTCCTTAACCGAATAAGATGCCATAGACTACCAAAATAGTGAATAAATACCATAACTTGCCAAAGAGCCTCTGCGGGCATGCTTTCTCAGCCGGGAACCAGATGATAATGAACATGTGGCTTGCCAAACAGGCTAGCGTAAAGTTGCTGGAACGGGATCTCTTATTCTTGATAGCAGTATAGCCAAATTTGGTGGTTAGTCTACTTTGACCTTAATTTTTTTGTCCAGTTAAGTGTAGCCGATTCACTTTCTCCTTCTCCTCTTTACAAAAAAATCCTCTCTTTATGTAAAAGAGAGGATTAACGTATATATAAATTTAAGGGGGAAACATAGTAAGAGGGTTCCATCCTTACAGGAGTTTAGCATCTATACAACGAATGTAATACGTCACATAAAAATAGAAATGAGTGATAACGATGATTCGTGAAATTACAGAAGCAGATGCAGCTCCATTTTTAAAGCTATGTCAAACAATTGATCAAGAAACAAATTTTATGTTATTTGAGCCTAATGAGCGAAACTTTACGATTGAGAAGCAAAAATATATGATTCAATCTCTTCTCTCTCCACATAATTCAACACTTTTAGTAGCAGAGAAAGATGAGCAACTTGTTGGCTACATAATAGCTCGCGGCGGAGCAGTGAGGCGAAAGCAACATGCTGCATATTTAGTCATTGGCGTCCTCCAGCAATATGCAGGTCAAGGAATCGGCAAACGATTACTTCAGGAAATTGAACAATGGGCGCGCAGACAACAATTACTGCGTCTAGAATTAACAGTGATGTCTCATAATGAAAGAGCTATTGCGTTATATGAAAAGATAGGTTTTGTTATCGAAGGTGAAGCAGTGCATGGTTTAATTGTGGATGGACAACCAAGAAATGAATATTATATGGCAAAAATTTTATAACAAACTATGCAATTTTTTAATATGCGTCTCTGAAATCAGAGCACGAATATATTTATTCTTTTACAGATACAACATGCTCCCAATCTCGTTTCTCATAATAATTTGCGGTTTCATCTATATTTTGAATCCATTTTCTCGCTTGTGAACCGTCTGCATTTGCAATCCACATATCGGCTTGCTTTCGATTAGAACGTATCCATAGGAGTTGATTTGTGCGTTTTATATAGTACGGATAATAATCTCCGTACCCTTTTGACGGGGTTGTAATTTGACGTTGCTGTGCATTCGCAACATTGATTTGATATAGTGAAGGCTGCGGACGTTGCTTCGGATCATTGGACCATTCCGTTTCCTTTGCTCTAGAAATTGTAATCAACGTATTACTGTTCCAAGTGAAATCCCAATCAACATAACCTTTTGGAGTGAAAGTAACTTGCCGAAAAACGGGAAGTTCTTTTAATTTTAAATGTTTATTTTCGACGGTAAAACGTCCTTCTCCTTCTATGTATGCAAGAATATTTTTTGATGGTGCCCATTGAAACCATTTTGGTTGAATCAACATGTGATCAACCGCTTCAAACTTACTTCCATCCGCTCCAATTATACATAACGTGTTACTATCCATCGACCAAGAGGCAGTCGGTGTTGCTAAAAATGAAATCCATTTCCTATCAGGCGACCATTGAAACAAACTTGCTACAATTGCAAAAAATTGTGGTGATTCTTTTGGTAAAGTGTAAAAATGTTTGATCTTACTTCGGTCTGAATTTGCATCAAGTGGCACTTGAAATAATTCAGCACCTGTCCATCCTGTTGGCAGTAAATGAGACATAGAAGAAACGAGAAATTTTTTTCCATCAGGATACCAGCCATAATCTCCCACACCAACCGATACATTCTCAAAACCTTTTTGCGGATGTTCTACATCGTATATGTTTAAAACTCCATCAGATTGAAAGGCGATGATGTTTTGCGTTGGTGACCATTGATAATTTGTTGCATCCGCTAGAAAAGGCGTCACCTTTTTTCCATCTGAAATTCGATATAACTCAAGCCGGTTTGCTTCTTTTTCTTTTGCGTAAGCAAGCCACCTCCCGTCATATGACCACTTTGGATTCACAATACGTTCTCCTTTTGTTATCTGCTTTTCTTTCCCATCTATTTTTATCCAGAGATTATGGTTACGAATAAAAGCAACTTGTATTGGTACATTTTCCGCATAACTATTTGAAACTGCACTAAAGAAAAAACAAATAAATATGAACAACTTAAACATATAAATACCTCACTTTACAAGCTTTGCAATTCTCTGCATTCCTTTTATGAAAAATAGCATGCTAATTCCCCATGATAAGCCGGAAAATCCAATATAAAACGAGTTATATTCTGACTCAAATCCCTCTCCGACAGGTGGTTCTTGCAAAATATGTATCCAAGCTGCAATCCCAAAACTAAGAAATATAAGATGACTAAAAAACCAGCCATATACACCACATTTTGTTTTCCACCATAGCAGTGCAGCCATAACAAAAGACAACAATAAAAAGATTGTTGCCCCTTGTATTAATAATGGTAATATCTCTTGCTCTATTTCCATAATTCTCCCCTGCCTTTTTCTTATAGCATTTCGCTACTCAACAGCAGAATATGCAAAGTTTATTAAAAACAAATCTTACCTCGTCCACCTTAAAAACTTACAAGTGAGTTGGTGCTGCAATTTTTCCTGTTTACAGCAAAACAAATATTAAATAATTCGGAATTTTGTGATAAAATTTTAACAGCGCTTACATTATTTTGAAAGGAGTGATGCGCATAAAGAAACAGAACATAGCATTTTTACATAAAAGGAGGATATATGTATATGACAAAAACAGCAGAAATTCCATCACACTTAAAACCATATGTATCAAAGCAGCATTACAACCAATACACACCCATTGATCACGCTGTATGGCGCTACATTATGAGACAAAATCATAACTTTTTAAAAGACGTTGCACATCCAGCGTATGTAAATGGATTGCAGTCTTCCGGTATTAACATAGATGCCATTCCAAAAGTAGAAGAAATGAACGATTGCTTAGCACCGAGCGGTTGGGGGGCTGTTACAATTGACGGATTGATTCCTGGCGTAGCATTCTTTGATTTCCAAGGGCATGGTCTCCTGCCAATTGCGACAGATATTCGCAAAGTAGAAAATATTGAATATACACCAGCTCCTGACATTGTTCACGAAGCAGCTGGACATGCACCCATTCTACTCGATCCTACATATGCAAAATATGTAAAATTGTTCGGACAGATTGGAGCAAAAGCTTTCTCTACAAAAGAAGAACATGACTTATTTGAAGCAGTTCGCCAATTAACGATTGTAAAAGAAAGCCGCACATCTACTCCAGAAGAAATGATTGCTGCCGAAAAAGAAGTGGAAGAAAAGCAAAAACATGTTTCTGGCCTATCAGAAGCAGAACAAATTTCTCGTCTTTTCTGGTGGACAGTGGAATACGGATTGATTGGTGATATACAAAGTCCGAAAATTTACGGTGCTGGACTTCTTTCCTCTGTCGGTGAAAGCAAACATTGTTTAACTGACGCTGTCAAAAAAGTGCCGTTCTCCATTGAATCATGTATTCAAACAAGCTACGATGTAACAAAAATGCAGCCGCAGCTTTTTGTATGCTGCTCTTTCGAAGAACTAATTGCAGCGCTTGAACAATTCTCAGAAACAATGGCATTCCAATCAGGTGGTACAAAAGGGTTAGATAAAGCTTTACGGTCTGAAAATACAGCGACAGTTACTTTAAACAGTGGATTACAAATTACAGGAACACTAGTTGAAGTAGTAAAAGATGAAAGCGGTGAGGCTATTTATATAAAAACAGGGAGCCCAACTGCATTAGCTATCAATCATACACAATTGCCAAATCATTCTACAGATGTGCACCAAGATGGGTTTGGTACGCCAATTGGATTGTTACAAAATAATATCGCATTAGAGTCTTGCACAGACGAAGAATTAAGTACATTAGGAATCTCTGTTGGTAACGAAGCTAAGCTTACCTTTACAAGCAGTGTACATGTGACAGGGACAGTAACCGACATTATTAGAAATGAGGAAAAAGTTGCTGTCATTTCATTTACAAATTGTACAGTCACTTTAAAAGATCGCTTATTATTTGATGCAGCGTGGGGTACATTTGATATGGCAGTTGGTTCAGCAATTCCTTCTGTTTTTCCTGGTGCAGCAGATCCAGCAGCATTTTTCCCAATGGATGACGAAGAAGTAACAACGCCTGCAGCACGTACACAAACAGAACTAGAAAGCATGTACGAAACAGTTCGTAACATTCGCAATGAAGGTTCACTGCATGAACAGCATATAGAACAGCTTGTAGCAATCCATCACGTATTAGATAAGTTTTATGAAAAGGAATGGCTACTGCGCCTTGAGATTTTAGAGTTGTTACTAAAACATAAAGTGGAGAGTCCGGAACGTGCAGCATTGTTACAGCAACTTTCTTCCTTTACAGATAATGAAGCAGTGCAGCGTCTAATCAATAATGGACTTGCCTTACTCCCAATAAAGGATGTGACAAATAATGCAACGACTAACTAATGAAGAAGTTCAAGAAGAGTTAATGAAGTTGGAAAAATGGACAGTAAAAGACGAAAAATGGATTGAACGAAAATACATGTTCTCCGACTACTTAAAAGGTGTCGAATTTGTTTCTGAAGCGGCCAAACTATCAGAAGAACGCAATCACCATCCATTTATCCTTATCCAGTATAAAGCAGTTATTATCACGTTGTCATCATGGAATGCAAAAGGTTTGACAAAACTTGATTTTGAAATGGCAAAACAGTTTGATGAGATGTTTTTACAAAATGAAAAAGCAATTGTTCGATAAGAGGATGTAGAAAAGGAAGCCTAATTCAGGCTTCCTTTTCTCTATTTCATAATGAATGGAATATGATGACCACAATACACAGTACAAATTTCTGTATTAAGGTAAAATCAAAAACTCATACTATTATTCTAGTTCGAATTAGTCTTTTTTCAATACTGTCGCTTTTAAGAAACGATCTACAAATCCTTCTGCTTTCACAACAAATAAGTAAGCGCCCATTGCTAATAATGCAAGCTCCAGTTCATATCCAGGATTTTTTCCATCTCCTAATAAACCAGCTGACCATTTCACTTTTATAATTGCTCCAACTAAAATAAGTGCAAATAATAATCCTACATATCTTACGCCTAAACCGATAATTAAACAAATACCACCAACTAATTCTACTGTCGCAACGCCATATGCAAGACCACCTGGTAAACCAATACTTGTAAACCAACCTGCAATGTTATCGATTCCTGATTGGAACTTTGCCAAGCCATGAGCAAAAAACGTAACTCCTAATACAATTCGAATAATTAAATTACCAATATATTGATTCATTGCTCTTTCTCCTTTTTGTTTTGTTATATAAAACTTTTATTTACAAAACAAAACATACAATATATTTTTTTATTCGTCAATTTATTTTTATTGAGCAAAAATAAAAAAGATTTGCTATGATACAAATATCTGTTTAGAAAAAGGAGATCGAGCATTATGAATATCGGTTCGACAATACGTGAAATTCGGCAGCGCAGAGGCGTTACAATCGCGCAAATTTGTGAAGGAACAGGACTTTCTAAAGGATTTATGAGCCAAGTGGAGAACAATAAAACCTCTCCATCTATTTCTACTCTAGAAACAATTGCTCATTTTTTAAATGTTCCTCTTCCTTATTTATTGTTAGAGCAAAAAGATCGAATGAAAATTATTAAAAAAGAAGAACGAAAATATAGTATTTACGGAAAAGATCAACAAAAAATTGAACATGTAGCCGAGCAAGGCGGACTGCGTTTATCGTTAGTAGAGATCCCCATTGGGTTTCCGAAAGAAAACACACCAAATGCTCATGAAGGAGAAGAATGTCATCTTGTTTTGCGCGGAAAATTAGAAGTGCAACACGGAGAAGATATTGAAGTGGTACAAGAAGGAGATTCATTTTCTTGGAATGCTTGCGTACCACATATCGTTCGTAATATTGGTGACGAACCAGCATTGCTGCTCATCTCAAGTCATGCTGAAAATCAAAAACGCATTTATTGAAGCATTGTGAACAAATTTGTTTGCAGTGCTTTTTATAAAATAAAAAAGAGCAGATTGTTATTTTACTAACCCCGCTCTTTTCATTGCATATACGAGAACATCCATATCATGGAATAATACTGTTTTTTCATAAGCCATACCTGTTTTTCTTGCCACAAAAATAGAGGCTGGATGATTCGGATTAATAAGCGAAATAAGTTTCTGAAGCTGAAGTACTTGAAAGCCATAATCTCGAAAAGCTGCTGCTGCTTCTTTCGCAAATCCTTTTCCCCAATATTCTGGAAGCAACCAATATCCTATTTCTACCTCTTCTTTGCCATCAATGCGCTGCCGAACAAGTCCCGCATGCCCCATTGGTTTCCCCGTTTCTCTATGGAGCATCAGAAACAAACCGAGTCCACGTTCATATCCCGGTATGACCCAGCTTTCAAGGCTTTTTTTACATTGTTCATACGTTTTAGGAGTCCCTTTCCCAATATAACGAATGACTTGTTCATTTCCCCATAAAGAAGCGTAAAAATCTAAGTCATCCATTGTATACTTACGAAATTGTAAACGGTCTGTGTGAAACACATTCTTCCCCCCTTGACCTGTAACGCATTTCAGAATGTACAATATATAGTAAGCTATATGTCTATTATAAATGAGGTGACCTTAAATATGGGGAAAATTCAAATTTCAGGAGAAACTATTGATGCAAAAGCTGTTGCTTTCGATAAGGATGGTACGTTATTTCAGGCTATCCCATTTTGGTATGAAATTGATAGACTGCGAAAATATAAATTTTTACAAATCGTCAGCGAAGAATACGAGTCACTTTGGGAAAAAGCAGTTGGTTTTATACATCCTGATCAAGTTGATTTTAAAGGATTATTAGCAGTTGCATCTGAAGAGGATGAAATCATTGTTACCGCGAGCCTGTTATATCAAATAACAAAATATCCATGGCATCGCTGTAAGGAACTTGCCTCTACTATTTTTAAAGAAAGCGATGAAGAGTTATGTATTGAAAAAGCTTTTCATCCGATTCAAGGAGCGGCTGATTGTATAAGTTCCTTGCAAAGCGAGGGAATTTATACAGGTATTTTAACATCAGACAATAAATTACGAACAAAAAAGTGTATAGAACTTCTTCACGTACCACCTCTACATTTTCTTCTTACTCCAGAAGATGTAACATGTGGAAAGCCGAACCCGGAGATGATTATAAAAACATGTAAACAACTTGGTATTCAAACAAAGGAACTCATTATGATTGGAGATACTGTTGTTGATGTAAAAATGGCCAAAGATGCAGGCAGTATTGCTGTAGGGATTGCAAATCACGAGCATGCAATAGAAGAATTAACACCATACGCTGATTTTATCATTACAGCTTACACTGACATTCAAGTTTTAACAAAAAAAACACAGTAGACAAAACTGCCTACTGCATTCATACCATAATTAATATAAAAAACAATGCTCATATGCTCCCAGCTTTGTTATACTCAGCACCTATTCCACAATATTTCATCAAAAAAAGCTACTTAAAGATATATACTCTTTAAGTAGCTTTCTATCTATAACATCTGTTCATGTTCGTTCTCCTCTAGCTTGTCACGCAGCTCTTTTGCACGGTAGAAAAAATAAAATGAACCGCCTAAAAAGGCAACGATAACTCCCATCATGGCAAACATTTGCACCGTTTCTTTTTGTCCATTTGGGAGTAATAAACCGAGCATTAAAAATGCACTTATTGCTAGCATGACTTGACCAAAACGAATATAATCTGCAATTTTTTGCTGCAATTCTTTCATTCTTCTATCACTCCTCTTTTTCAACTGTATCATATTTTCATCGTTTCGTAGGCAAGTAAATACAGCCAATGAGGGAGAAGTTTTCCAAAACGAAAAGAGCCGCAATACATGCGGCTCTTCCTTTCATTACACACCTTTATATGCTTGCATATATACTTCTTTTAATTCTGAAATAAGCGGTAATTTCGGATTGGCTGTTGTACATTGATCTTCAAATGCTCTTTCAGAAAGTATATCAACAACCGCTTCAAATGCTTCTTTTTCAACACCTTGGCCAGCAACGCTCATATTAATATTTAATTCTTTTCCAAGAGCGATAATAGCTTGTACTAATGATTCTACACCTTCTTCTACTGTACGTGCTGGAAGACCAAGCATTCTCGCGATATATGCATAACGCTCATCTGCAACAAAGTACTCATATTTAGGGAACAGCGCATGTTTTCTCGGTTTGATTGCATTATAGCGAATAACATGCGGCATTAAAATAGCATTAGCGCGTCCGTGCGGGATATGAAACTCCGGTCCAATTTTATGTGCTAAGCTATGGTTAATACCAAGAAATGCATTAGCAAAGGCCATTCCAGCAATCGCTGAAGCATTATGCATTTTTTCACGTGCCTCTTCATCATTTCCATCTTTATATGCACGTGGTAAATATTTAAAGACAAGATCAATTGCTTTTAAAGCTAATCCATCTGTATAATCGTTTGCCATAATAGATACATACGCTTCAATTGCATGTGTTAATACGTCCATTCCTGTGTCAGCAGTCACATGCGGCGGTACTGTCATAACAAATTGCGGGTCAACGATTGCAACGTCTGGTGTTAATTCATAATCAGCTAGCGGATATTTAATATTGTTCTTTTTATCTGTAATAACTGCAAATGGAGTAACTTCTGACCCTGTTCCAGATGTTGTTGGAATGGCAACAAACTGCGCCTTATTTCCTAGCTTTGGATATTTACATGTACGCTTTCTTATATCTAAAAACTTTTGTTTGATACCAAAGAATGCTGTTTCTGGATACTCATAGAATAGCCACATTCCTTTTGCTGCGTCCATTGCTGATCCACCGCCAAGAGCAATAATCACGTCCGGCTTGAAGCTTCGCATCATTTCTGCTCCTTTAAATACCGTTTCATCTGATGGATCTGGCTCTACTTCAAAAAATACCTCTACTTTTACATCGTTCATATGTTGATGTAAATAATGCGTTACTGTATCAACGTATCCAAGTTTCACCATTCCAGGATCTGTTACAATAAATGCTCGTGAAATGTTCGGCATTTTTGCTAAATATTGCGTTGCATGTTTTTCAAAATAAATTTTTGGTGGCAGCTTGAACCACTGCATATTCTTTTTTCTGTTTGCAAGTCTTTTTATATTCAGTAAATGTGTTGCCGTTACGTTTTGAGAAACAGAGTTCTTTCCGTATGATCCGCATCCAAGTGTAAGTGATGGAATGAAAGCATTATATACATCACCAATTCCGCCCTGTGCTGACGGAGCGTTTACAATAAGACGACATGCTTTCATACGTAATCCAAACTGTTTTTGTACTTCTTTATTTGTAGAGTGAATGACTGCAGAATGTCCTAAACCGCCAAGCTCTAACATGTTTTCACAATGCTGCAATCCTTCTTCTAATGAATTTGCTTTTATACAAGCTAATACTGGGCTTAATTTTTCACGAGATAACGGATAATTTGCACCGACTCCCTTAATTTCTGCAATGAGTATTTTCGTATCTTCTGGTACTGTAATTCCTACTAACGCTGCAATATAATGAGGGGATTTCCCAACAATATCACTATTTACTGCACATGTATTCTCATTAATAACAAGTTTCTCTAATTTTTTTCGTTCATCTTCTGTCACAAAGTAACAATTATTCGCTATCATTTCTTGTTTCACATCATTATAGATTTCTTTGTCTACAATAATCGCTTGTTCAGAAGCACAAATCATACCGTTATCAAATGTTTTCGATAAAATTACATCATTTACCGCTCGCTTCACATGTGCTGATTTTTCTATATAACAAGGAACGTTACCTGGTCCTACCCCTAAAGCTGGTTTACCAGTTGAATACGCTGATTTCACCATTCCTGCGCCTCCTGTTGCTAGAACAAGTGCTACTCCTTCATGATTCATAAGTTGCTTTGTTGCTTCAACAGAAGGTCTTTCAATCCATTGAATGCAATTCTCTGGTGCTCCTGCTTTTACTGCAGCATCGCGCACTGTTTTAGCAGCTGCGATAGAACATTGCTGCGCTGAAGGGTGGAATGCAAAAATAATTGGGTTTCTCGTTTTCATCGCAATGATTGCTTTAAACATCGTTGTTGAAGTTGGGTTTGTTACTGGTGTTACCCCAGCAACCACACCAACCGGCTCTGCAATTTCTATAACTTCCTCATGTGGATCCTCACGAATAATCCCCACTGTTTTATCGTTTTTTATACTATTCCAAATATATTCAGTTGCGAAAATATTTTTGATACATTTGTCTTCATACACACCGCGTCCCGTTTCTTCAACAGCCATTTTTGCTAGTGGCATATGTTGGTCCACACCCGCAAGTGCCATTTCATGTACAATGTTGTCAATTTGTTCCTGTGTAAATCCTTCTAATGCTTGTAAAGCTTTTTGACCGTTCTTTACTAACGCCTCAATCATCTCTGTTACTTCTTGCATTTCATTTACAACTTTCTCTTTGACTGCCATGTGATTTCCTCCTATTTTGCTTTTGGACATATAATGTCCCTAAGGGTCTAAATGCGTCCCTATTAGCTAAAAAAATAGAACTACCTTTTCTACATGAATCTCATTGTTTGTGAAACATTTCACATAAATATGTGTAAAGTATCTTGTTTCATGCTATTACTATACACGAGATATTTTTATTTGTGTGTGTCTAATTTGTGAAATGTTTCACAAATTTAAAATATAAGAAACAAGCACTACTTCATTCAGTAGTGCTTGTTCCATTACGCTAATGCTCGCGCTAAATCTTCAATTAAATCTTCTCCGTCTTCAATTCCAACTGAAATACGAATTAATGTATCTGTAATTCCTAGTTCTGCACGGCGCTCTGCTGGAATAGAAGCATGTGTCATTTGAGAAGGAACTGAAATTAAGCTTTCTACTGCACCTAAACTTTCAGCAAGTGTAAAGTATTGTACTTTCTCTAAGACAGCGTTTAATGTTTCTTTATTATCTACATCAAATGAAATAATTGCACCAAAACCATTTGCTTGTTCTACCGCTAAGTCATGATTATAGTGACTGCTAAGTCCTGGATAGTACACTTTGTTTACTTTCGGATGATTTTGTAAGAACTCAGCAATTGCACGAGCATTTGCTTCATGCTCCTCCATACGTACTCCTAACGTTTTTAAACCACGTAGTAATAAAAAGCTATCTTGTGGTCCTAAAATACCGCCTGTTGAATTTTGTACGAAATGAAGCTCCTCTGCTAATTCTGGACTATTTACGGCTACTACTCCAGCAACAACATCACTATGACCACCTAAATATTTTGTTGCACTATGAAGTACAATATCTGCTCCAAGAGAGAGTGGTGTTTGCCAATACGGTGTCATAAATGTATTATCAACAATTGTTAATAAGCCTTGTTCCTTAGCAAGTGCTGCAATTTGTTTAATATCTGTAATTTTTAAAAGTGGATTCGTCGGTGTTTCCACATAAATTGCTTTTGTATTTGGAAGAATTGCTGCTTTTACTACTTCTAAGTTTGTTGTATCAACAAATGTATGTTCAATTCCAAAGCGATTTAATACTTTTGACATTACACGATATGTTCCGCCGTATACATCATCTGTTAAAACAACATGATCTCCTTTAGAGAAAAGCATCATTACCGCTGTAATCGCTGCCATACCTGATCCAAATGCAAATCCCGCATGACCATTTTCAAGAACAGCAATTGTTTCTTCAAGAGCTGCACGAGTTGGATTTCCCGTACGTGAATATTCATACCCTTTATGATTCCCTACACCTTCTTGTTTGTACGTACTCGTTTGATAAATCGGTACTGTCACAGCTCCAGTTGAGGGTTCTCCGATATGAATACCATGAATTAATTTTGTTTTTTTCCTCATTTTTTATTCCCACCCTTTGTATATATGCTTACTCAAATAGCGTTCACTGCTATCTGGAAAAATAGTTACAATATTTGTGCCTGGCTTTGCTTTCTCTGCTTCTAGTAAGCTTGCATGAAGCGCTGCACCCGAAGAACTGCCAACAAGAAGTCCTTCTTTTTGTGCCAATTGTTTCACACGTGAGAATGCATCACGATCTGAAATCGTATGAATGGCATCAAAATATGTTGGATTCAGAAATGGCGGTATAAATTCAAGTCCGATTCCTTCTGTTTCATGAGAGCCGGCTTCGCCTCCATTTAAAATTGAGCCTTCTGGTTCAACAATTACTGTTTTAATCTGTTGATTTTGTTCCTTTAAATATGACGCTGTTCCCATAAATGTTCCACCGGTACCAGCACCAGCAACAAATATGTCAATGTTTCCATCTAGTGCCTCCCACAGTTCAGGACCCAATGTTTTATAATACGCACGTGGATTTGCTTCATTAGCAAATTGACATGGAGAATACGAATTGGGAATTTCTTTAAAAAGCTCCTCTGCTTTTGCAATAGCACCTGTCATCCCTTTTGAGGTTGGTGTATGAACAATCGTTGCACCAAGAGCCTTCATAAGTTCTTGTTTTTCAATACTGAATTTCTCTGGAACACAAACGATAACATGTAAATCATGCTCAAGTGCCGCAAGTGCCAATCCAATTCCTGTATTGCCAGCTGTCGGTTCAATAATTGTCCCACCTGGTGTAACAAGCCCTTTAGCAAGAGCATCTTCAATTAATTCTCGTCCTAAGCGATCTTTCACACTTCCTCCTGGGTTATAGAACTCGAGCTTCGCAAAAAGCCGAACACCTTCTGGAAGTAAAAACCGCGTAATTTCAACAAGCGGTGTATATCCGATTAGGTCATGAACACTGCGATACACTTTCATCGTATTTCCCCCTTACCTAACACCTTAAAAGAAAAAGGCAACTGTATGTATTTTCTATATATGAAACAGTTGCCTTTTTGCTACATTACTTTAACTCTTCTAATACTTTTACGATAAAGTTTGTAGAATGAAGAGCTGCTTGATCTAAAAATTGGTCGAACGAAATATCTGATTCCTTACCAGCGATATCAGAAAGTGCTCGAATAATTACAAATGGCACTTTATATTGATAACAAACTTGTGCAACTGCTGCCGCTTCCATTTCTACCGCATATAGATCAGTAAATTTCTCACGAACAAACGCAACGCGATTTGGATCGCTCATGAAAGAGTCTCCTGTTGCAATCATACCTTTTACAACTTGAATGCCATCTGCTGCTTGCATACATTTTTCAGCTAATGCAACAAGTTCTTCATCCGCTGGAAATCCTGCTGGCATTCCTGGTACTTGACCGTATTCATAATCAAATGCCGTTACATCTACGTCATGATGACGAACTTCTGTTGAAATCACAACATCTCCTACATTTAAAGAATGGTGGAAGCCACCAGCTGAACCTGTATTAATAATCTTTTCTGGCTTATAACGCTCTAATAAAATCGTTGTTGACATTGCTGCATTTACTTTACCGATACCAGACTTCAGCAAAATCACTTCATGTCCTGCTAGTGTACCCTTCGTAAATTCACAACCTGCAACTGTTTCTGTTTCTGCTTGTTCTAACTTGTCACGTAAAATACGTACTTCTTCTTCCATTGCTCCGATTACAGCAATTCTCAATCTAATCCCTCTTTCTATTGCTTCGTTGCCTCCATTACCCAAACGTAATGATTCATGCGGGTGAATGTGACTTGAAAGCCATTGTTTTCAAAAATAGATTGCATGACCGGAATACGTGTATAATATTCCGTTTGTAAATCATTTGCTAACTGATGAAATCCTTGCTTCTGTGCAGATTCAACAGTTTTATCATATGCTTCTTGATCTACAAATATCGTGTCAGCAAACACTATTTTACCACCTTTATTTAGTAATTGACTATACTTCGCAATTGCTACATTTTTTTCTTTATCTGTTAAGTGGTGAAAAGCATACGTACTGACAATCGTATCAACATGTGAAGGAATAACAAAGTTCAAAAAATCACCTTCTGTAATCAATACATCTTGCGGAAGTTTTTGTTTCGCAATCGTACGCATTTCTTGTGACGGCTCTATACCATAAACAGTATTACCAGCAGCTAATAATCTATTTGTTAAGTTGCCAGTACCAACACCAAATTCTAAAATATTTCCAAAAGATTTATTTACTACATCCTCTAAAATTTCCTCATAATGAGCGAAAACTTCTTTATATTGTACATCTTCACCTTGCACGAAAGAATCATACGTATGAGCCCATTCATCAAATAGCTCATTAAATTCTGTACCCATAAAAATTCCCCTTTTTCTTATCGGATTTATCAGTATAATATTCCTTATACGCTAAAAAGTCAACAAAAATACACATGGTATTTCTTAGTCTACTTTGATACACTAAACTATGAACATACGGAAAGAGGTGTGATTCATGTCGTTTACATTTGAAATGATGGAAGATAAAATTGAATTTTTTGAAGCAACTAATTTAGCATCGCTAGAAAAGCAAATCAATGAACAAATTGATAATAATAAGGCACTTATGATGGAAGTACATCATGTTTCACATCAAATGATTATGGATCCTGAAAGCAAACGACCATATTATAGTGCCGTTGTCCACTTTAAATTAAAAAAATTGCGCTAAAAAAGAGAGAGGCTTTATCACCTCTCTCTTTTTTTAATTTAGGACTTGAACAAGCGTTGGTTTCCAACCCTCATTTTCTACCCAATCAATATTTACATAATATTTTTTACCTGATTGTTTATCTTGTACATTTCCGTATGCTTTCTGTTTTCCGTTATTTCCAATACGGTGAATCACCAACTGATCTGCTGGGATATCAATTGCAGAAGAAATCGCCTTCATCATCTCATTCCAGTCAGTGCTTCCTTTTTGGAACGTCATTGCTGGTGATTGACCTTGCTCTGTACCAACTGGCTTCCAAGCTGGTTTTGTATATGCTTCTGTCGCATTTGCCATTGTTTTCTCTGCGGGTACTTTTTCATTTTCTTTTGCTTTTGCTTCTTCTTCCGCTTTCTTTTTCGCTTCCTCTTCTTTTTTCTGTTGCTCTTCTGCTTTCTTCTTAGCTACTTCTTCTTTTTCTGTCTTTTTAGCAGCTTCTTTTTCTTTTTCAGTTTGCTGTGCTACCTTTTTATCACTAGAAGCAACTTGCTCTGTATTATCAGAAGTAAAGAATAGTTGATATGCTACAATTACGACCGCTAATAATACGATACCAATTGCAATGTTCAACACACCATTTTGACGACGCCTTTGTTGCTTTTGTTGAAATCTAGTTCCTGCCATTATTCAAACCTCCATGACATTTTTCATACTTGTTATTGTAACATCAAATGCACAAAGGTTGAAGGATTAGGTCTACTTTTTCACAAAATGAAAATATTTCTCATCAACTTCTCTTATGTTCCCATTTAGCAATTTCTTCTACATAATCAGCAAAAATGCGTGTGACAACATTGTCTTGCCTATTCGTTTCTAAGTCAACAACAACTAAAGCATAGCGAGGATTTTCATATGGAAAATAACCAGCAAACCAACGATTTTCACGATTTTCTTTCCCTGTTTGTGCAGTTCCTGATTTCCCTGCTATTGTAAATGGTAATGATTGATAGGCGGAGCCTGTACCATTTGATGCCGTTACAACACCTCTTAACAATTGCTGCACTTTCTTTATCGTATTTTTTTTAAGTGTTTTTCCTCGTAACAGATGATCTTCAAAATGAAATAATTCCGTTCCATTTTTATATGTAATACCCCGAACAGCTTTAACTTCTTTCTTTTCACCTCCTCTTGCAATAGTTGCCATCATATTGGCAACAGCTAACGGTGATAATCGAACATCCTTTTGACCAATTGCCGTTTGTGCAATTGCTTTTCGAACCGTTTTATCTCTTTCATCACGCCAAATCGTTCCCTCTTTTTCTTCTACGAGCTGCTGAAATGCAGATGTATGAAAAACAGGACCTTTCCATCCAACGCTGTTCCCTGCCCCTAATGCTTCTACATACTTCTCAATCACCATTTTATCTTTTTGTAAGAGTTCACGCCCAAGCACTGCAAACGTACGATTACAGCTGCGAGAAAAGCTTTCTTTAAACGATAGCGTCCCCATCAACCTATCTGCTTTCCCTTCTCCATAAAGATCCATATCGCAGTCAAATCTTCGTTTTGCTGTAAGTATTCCTTCCTCAATAGCAGCAGCTGCAATAACTGTTTTAAAAACAGACCCTGGAAAATGCGGCATCAGCATTTGATTACTTGCACCTCGCTCATACGCTTCCTTATTGTTTGTGTCTAAAGATGGCTTACTCACCATTGCTAAAATTTCATTTGTTTGAATATCAAGTAATATAAGACCACCTTTCACAAGTTTGTACTGATTAATAAGTCCTTCTGCTCTCGCTTGTAAACTTTTATCCAATGTTGTTTCTATATTAAGTGGATAAAAAGGATTAGCAGGATATGTATACTTAACGTTTTTTCCAAAAATCGGTTCTCCTTGCCCATCAACATGATACAGTATTTTTGCTTCTCCATCTGATAATAAAAACTCATCAAACGAGCGTTGTAACCCTGAAATACCGATCGGTGTTTTCTTCTTTTCTTTATCTCCATATCTCCTTACAAACTGCTCTTCATTTTCTCCAGTAATTCCAATGAGATGCTCTGCTAGGGTGTTATTCTGCTTCAATCTTGCATGTACTGCTACAATACCCGGAATCTTTAAATGGTTAATTTGCTGCATTTGTTCTTTCGTTAATTTCACTGGCTTTTCATCTTGTTGAAATACAACAGGTTTATTTGCTATTCGCATTTGCTTCTCTAATTCCTTCTCTCGCACTCCGATGATATGAGCAATCTTTTGCACCGGCCAGTTCGTACTTCTTAGAAATGGAAATAAAATTAAAACTGTCTGATTATCATCCACCAACTCTTCGCCATTTCGATCAGTAAAACGACCACGTCCATCGTCTACAATAACTGCCTGTGTACGCTGAGCAACGCTTTTTTCAATTAAATTAATATGTTTATCTGTAAACGACTCCGTTTCTACAATCTGAATTTGCATTAAACGGCAAAGTAACATAAACATCATACACATAAAAGTTGCTAAAATTATGATAATTCTCTGCTGCATTTTCATAAAAAACACCTCGTCTTTCATTGTTGACGAGGTGTAATTCTTTTTATACAAACAAACAGAAAAATTTGATATAGTAAAGATTCTCTTTATCCTGCTATTCACGGGCAGTAAGACCTTCACTGATAGAATATCCCGCATTAGCATGGAAGCTTCACTTTATTCCCCATGGATCTTAAAATGAGGTATACGAATCACGATAATAAAAAAGCTAACTCATCATACGATGAGTTAGCTTTTTATGTTTTACTTTACAGAAACGATTTTTACTCGCATATCTCCACCTGGCGTTTGTACGATTACTTCTTCGCCAATTTGCTTACCCATTAAGCTCTTTGCGATTGGAGAATCGTTAGAAATTTTGCCTTCAAACGGATCAGCTTCCGCGCTACCAACGATTGTATATGCTTCTTCCTCGCCACCTGGTAATTCTTGGAAAATAACTGTTTTACCTAGCGTTACTACTGTAGAAACTTCACCGTTATCTTCAATAATAACTGCACTGCGAATCATGTTTTCAAGCTGTGTAATACGAGCTTCTACGAATGCTTGCTCGTCTTTTGCTGCATCATACTCAGAGTTCTCAGAAAGATCGCCAAAGCTGCGCGCAATTTTAATACGCTCTACAACTTCTTTACGTCTTACTGTTTTTAATTGTTCAAGTTCATGTTCTAATTTTTGTTTTCCCTCAAGTGTCATAGGGTAAGTTTTTTCTGTTGCCATGTTTTCCACTCCTTTTATATACCAATCCCCCGAAAAAAAGAGGAGTTCCATATGAAAACTCCTCCGCCTTATGAAATAGCGGAGGTTTCTAGTACGCTTAGCACTAGCGGAGTTGTCACACACAACCCCGTATTTTTTCCCAATTCTTCCTTAATATAAAGAAGGTATGTATGGAAAGTTAATATAAATATGCCCTCACCTAGATGGGGGTGAGGTTGGCATGTTTCATTGTATTCGATAGAAAGGGGAAAAATCCCTTCCTATCGTACATCTTTTACTATGCTATTACAAATTCACTTTTTCTTCAAGAATTGTTGCGATTTTTGTGACCATAATATCAATCGCAACATGATTTTGTCCGCCTTCTGGAATAATAATATCTGCAAATTTCTTAGAAGGCTCAATAAATTGATTGTGCATTGGACGCACAACATTTACATATTGTTCAACAACAGATTCCATCGTACGACCGCGTTCTTTAATATCTCGCTGCATACGGCGTAAGATGCGAAGGTCAGCATCTGTATCAACAAACACTTTAATATCCATTAAATCGCAAAGACGTGGATCTTCTAAAATAAGAATTCCCTCTAGAATAATTACATCTTTCGGTTCTACTGGAATAATTTCTTCCGAGCGTGTATGCAATGTGTAATCATATACAGGCTTCTCAATCAGCTCATACTCAAGCAACTGATGCAAGTGCTCAATTAACAAGTCATTATCAAATGCTAACGGATGATCATAATTTGTTTTTAAGCGCTCCTCCATTGGCAGATGGCTTTGATCTTTATAATAATAATCCTGCTCTAAGATTAAAATAGAATGACCTTGAAATTGATCAAAGATTGCTTTTGTTACACTTGTTTTACCTGATCCTGAACCACCAGCGATTCCAATTACAACAGGCTTGTTCGTCCCCATTCAACTACCACTCTTTCTTATTGAAGTATGCTTTTTCGCATCATGTTGTTCACATACACTGGTCGATCCACTTTGAATTTCACGATTTGCAGCGGATGTCTCGCTGCATCTAATTCGTTCCCATCCTCATCCCAAATTTTTTCCACCGTTTGTGTAAAGTTTTCAATTTCTGGTCCAAAGAACTCAACTTCATGACCTGGTTTGAAGTAGTTACGCTGCTCTATTGTCACAATGCCTGTTTCTTCATTATAATCTAACACTAAACCAGCAAAATCATACGTTGTTTTCTTACTATGATTTCCATACATTTGCTCTTGATACCCAGGAACGCCTTCAAAGAATGCAGGAGCTGTATCACGATTTGCACATTTATCAAGTTCTTCTAACCATTCTTGTTTAAACTCGAAGTTGTCTGGGTCTGCACAATATCCATCGATCACTTTACGATACACAGTTGCAACAGTTGCAATGTAGTGAATTGATTTCATACGTCCTTCAACTTTCAAGCTGTCAATCCCAATTTCAATCATTTTCGGGATAGATAAAATAAGATTTAAGTCTTTTGGACTCATCGCAAAGTGAGCATCTCCTTCTTGGAATAAAGGAAGTTCTTCTGCTTCTTGATGTTGCGATACTGTTTGAATTAAGTCATAATCCCAGCGGCAAGACTGACAGCAACCACCACGGTTAGAGTCACGTGCCGTCATATGATTACTTAATGTACATCTTCCAGAATACGCAATACACATTGCACCATGGACGAATGCTTCAATTTCAATATCAACGTGCTCTTTAATTTCTTTCATCTCTTCATAGCCTACTTCACGAGCTAATACAAGACGGTGTAGACCTTCTTCTTTCCAATACTGTGCTGCTTTCCAGTTGGATAGTGATTGTTGTGTGCTTAAATGTACTTCAACAGAAGGTGCAACACGTTTACACGTCTCAATAATAAGAGGATCTGCAACGATAATACCCGTTACACCAGCTTTTTCAATCCCTCTTAAATACTCTTCTAATCCGTCCATATTTTCATTATGGGCAAAGATATTTGTTGTTACATATATTTTCGCACCATATTTCTTTGCGAATTCAACGCCTTCTGCCATTTCTTCTAGCGTAAAGTTACCTGCATTTGAGCGAAGACCAAATTCTTGTCCACCTAAATATACAGCATCTGCACCGTAATGGATAGCTACTTTTAATTTTTCTAAGTTACCTGCTGGTATTAACAACTCAGGTTTCTTTACAATAACACGTTTTCCATCAATTACACGTGAAATTTCTTTGACAGTCATATGCTAAACCTCCTTTTTAATAAACCGTTTCTTTGAAGAAGAATCCTGTATCTAACGGGCGATTTACTGGTTGAATTTCTTCAATTTCTTTATATAAGTCATCTTTTACGTCATAATACGCATCGCGATCTTCTACGCATAAATCGATGGCCTTACGATATTTCTTCGTTACTTCAACGATGTATTCTGAACTTTTTAATACACCATCGATTTTTAAGCTATCGATTTCAGCATCGATTAACTCTTCTAATTCATCGATAAAGCAAATATCATTCGGACTCATAATATGAGTGCCGTTCTCATCTTCATAGACTGGATATTTATTATTACGTTCTTTATCATGTAAAAACATGTTTTCTTCATACTTCTTCTTTTCAATTTCCATATTGCGGCCTTGATACTCAAAGTAGTTTCCTACTAAAGAACGTTTTGATTGGAACATGCATGTCATTCCGTGGATTTGTACTTCCACTTCCACCTCTGCATTCTCTTTTAATTCCACAATTTCATCTAAGCTTAATTCGCGGGCAAGAACAGCGCGTTTTGCACCCTTACGTCCCCAATAGTTACATGTAAACCAGTTTGTTGCTGTTGTTTCTGTATTCCAATGCATTTGCATATTTGGCGCCACTTCACGCACTGTCATTAATACAGCTGGATCTCCAAAAACAACTGCATCTACATTTACTTCTTGTAAAAATGCAACATAATCTTTTAAGGCTTCTATTTTCTCATTGTGAAACATCGCATTCATTGCGACATACACTTTCATGTTGTTTTCATGTGCAATAGCTACCGCTTCTTTTACGTCTTCACGAGAGAACTCACCAGCTAAACGCAAACCAAACTTTTGTTCACCAATCATTACTGCATCTGCACCTGCTTTTGCAATTGGTTCAATATCCGCCACTGTTCTTGGCGTTACTAACAATTCAGGTTTTTTCATTATACGTCACCCCTTCTTTTTACTCACTGCTACTCCGTCACCAATTGGGAAAATTGTTGTATCATATCCTTCATGATTCATGAGCCACTCATTATACGTTTTAATTCTCCTAATTAAACCGCGTGTACGTCTATTTTCAATGTGTTCCTTTGTCGTCACGAGACCATGATATAGTACATTATCTGAAATAATAACGCCGCCAGGATTTAATAACGGCTCGTATATATCAAAAAAGCGACGATATTGTCCTTTTGCTGCATCAATAAAAATGACATCAAATGTGCCATGTTCTTTTACCTGTTCTCCTGTTTCTAAAGCATCTCCAAAAATAACAGAAATGCGTTCTTTTACCAGGGAACGATTTATATATTCAATTGCTTTTTCATATCGATCTGCATTTCGCTCTACTGTGACAATGCGCGAATTTGGAATGGCTTGCATCATGCGAATACTAGAATATCCAATTGCTGTACCGAGCTCTAATATGGTCTTCGGCTCAATTAAACGCAAAAATTGCAACATAAATTCCATACCAAGACGATCCATAATTGGTACATGATACTCACTCGCATACTGTTCCATTTCAAGAATCAGCTCATCTTTCGGATCGATAAAAGACTGCAAATATTCATAAACTGCATCTTGTTGCTCCATAGATAGTCCTCCTTATCGCATGGAGAAGTAAAAAAAGAATATTGTCTCTTTACGGAAAGAAAAATACAAGCTCGCTCTATCTTTAGCTTGTACGTCCCGTTTCTATATTAAAAACGATTCTTCTTCCAGTTTTTAACCCGATATATTTTATCATAAAAAAGAGGGATATGCGAATTTTTCTCGCTTCCCTCAAAAAATTTACGATTGCTTTTGTGTAATATATTTTTGTTTTAACGCATTATGTTCTTCTAACGTCTTAGCGTAATACACTTGACCGTCTGGTGCTGCTAAGAAATAATAATAATCTGTTTGTGCAGGTTCAAGTGCCGCTTCTACTGATTTTACACTAGAATTCGCGATTGGTCCAACTGGTAATCCTTTCACAACATATGTATTATACGGAGAATTTACTTTTAAATCCTCATATAGTACACGTCCCTTATGCTTACCTAATGCATATAGCACTGTTGGATCTGTTTGCAGCGGCATTCCTTTTGCTAAACGATTATAAAATACACTAGCAATTTTTTTCCGATCTGTATAACCCGTTGCTTCCTCTTCAATTAAAGAAGACATTGTCAATAATTGGTGAACATCCAATTGTCTGTCTTTCATTTTTTGCGCGTTTTGTTCAATCAATTGATTTGTTTTATCAAGCATTGGCGTTACGATTTCTTCTAACGTTACGTCCTTTTTATAGTACGGATATGTAGCTGGATATAAATACCCTTCTAATGGATACTTAATATTGCTATCAAAAATTTTATCAGTAAGCAATGTTGGATACTTCTGCTGGAGCTTTTGCACAAATGCTTTATCATTCAACTGACGTATAACATCATCTTTATTTAACTTAAATTCCTTCGCTATTAAGTCAGCAATTTCTACAACTTGTACTCCTTCAGGAATCGTTAGCTTATAATATGCTTTACTATGTACCTTTCCAGCTGTTATGCTATCTGTTACTTCCGCTACACTCATAGACGGACTCAATAAATAATTTCCCGCCTGTAAGCCGCGTTCTGACTTCGCTTTTACATATAATCCAAATATCGTTCCGTTTTTAATAATTCCATTCTTCTCCAAAATGTCTCCTATCTGACTTGTAGAAGAACCTTTTGGAATTTCCACTTCAATTTCCTTTTTACTCTCTGCATTAAGCGGCTTTAAAGCTGAGGTAATATATGCATATGCACAACCACAAACAACAAGCAACGCAATGAAAATGACTGCAATTACTCGTCTTCGTTTTTTTGTTTTCATTTGATTCACTACCCTATGTCCTCCTTATTCCAAACTGTATAATGTACTTGTCTATTCTATACAACAACCTACGAAATACTAAAAAACATGTCTATTCTTTAGACATGTTTTTTCTTTTTTCTACAACCTGTATCATTATACTACAAATAACTATCTGCTTTCGACAAAAAATCTTCCATTCATCGTACAAATAACAAACAAACTGATTTCATATAGAAATCAGTTTGTTTTACACTTACCGTATTACGCTTCTTCGCCTTCTTCTTCGTCAGCAAGAGTGTTAAACATTTCTTGTACCATTTCCCACTCTTCTTCTGATTCGATTGGAAGTAATGTTCCGCCAGATTCTTCTTCGTTTTGCTCGAAAGCCATTGCATCATAAATTGGATCGCCATCTTCGTCAACTTCACCGATTGGTGAGAATACTACGTAAGATTTTTTACCAAATTTTTCAGCATCAAAAGTGAAAATAATTTCACATAGATGTTCGTTACCTTTTTCGTCAACAATTGTAATTTGATTTTCTTCCATTATGGTCACCTCTTATTTACTATCTAAATATCCTTGCAAAATTACGACAGCTGCCATCTTATCAATGACTTGCTTTCGTTTTTTTCGGCTTACATCTGCCGAAATGAGCAGGCGCTCCGCTGCCATTGTTGACAAGCGTTCGTCCCACAGTACAACTTCCAATTGCACGAGCTCACCCAATTTTTCTGCAAATTGCTGACAAGCTTCACCGCGCGGACCGATTGTACCATTCATGTTTTTTGGCAATCCTACTACTATCTTGTCCACATTGTACTGTTTTACTAACTCTGAAATACGATTAAAACCAAATTCGCCTCTTTCTTCGTTAATTTTAATCGTTTCCAAGCCTTGTGCTGTCCAGCCCATCTCATCGCTTATTGCAACGCCGACTGTCTTTGTACCAACATCTAAACCTAATATACGCATAAACTACTCCTCACGATGATGCTTCAAGTAAGACTTTACAAGCTCCTCAATCAGTTCATCCCGTTCTAGCTTACGAATAATATTGCGAGCATCTTTATGACGAGGTATGTATGCTGGGTCTCCACTTAATAAATAACCGACGATTTGATTAATCGGATTATATCCTTTTTCTTGAAGTGCATCATACACAGTTAATAGTACGTCATTGACATGGACATTTTGTTTTTCTTCTTGGAAGTTAAACTTCATCGTTTTATCGAACCCGTCCATTTTTAAGCACCTCACTTTACTAGGTATAGGGAGAAAGATATCCCTTCTCCCTACTATTGTACACTACTATCTCTTTATTTTGAAACAGATTTAACGTACTCTTCTACAAATGCAAGTGCATCCTCTACTTGTGCTGGATTTTTACCACCAGCTTGCGCCATATCAGGACGACCGCCGCCGCCACCGCCGCAACGAGATGCTACCTCTTTAACAAGTTTACCAGCGTGGTATCCTTGCTCAATTAAATCTTTCGTTACACCAGCAAGAATGTTAACCTTGTCATCATTTACAGCTGTAAGCACGATAATTGCTGATTGTAATTTATTCTTTAAATCATCCATCATCGTACGTAAATTGTTCATGTCTGCAACATTTACTTTTGTTGCAAGTACATTTACACCATCCACTGTACGCACTGCATCTGTTAAGTTACCAGCTTCAATGTTGCTTAGTTTTGCTGCAAGAGATTCATTTTCTTTTTGCAGTTGTTTTACTTCTACAAACAAGCCATCCACTCTTGTTAAAATATCTTTCGGATTTGTTTTCATTTTATTTGCTGCTTCTTTTAATAAACCAACTTGTTCGTTCATTAATTCATATGCAGCTTTTCCTGTTACTGCTTCAATACGGCGCGTCCCTGCTCCAATACCAGATTCAGCAACAATTTTGAAGATACCGATAGATGCCGTGTTATCTACATGGCAACCACCGCAAAGCTCTAAGCTATAATCGCCTACTTGTACAACGCGTACAACATCTCCGTATTTTTCACCGAATAGTGCCATTGCACCCATCGCTTTTGCTTCTTCAATTGCTTTTTGAGAAATGTCTACTGTGATACTTTCCCAAATTTTTTCGTTTACAATACGCTCAATTTTTTCAAGTTCATCAGCTTGTACTTGACCGAAATGAGAGAAGTCAAAACGTAAACGCTCTGATGTTACAAGAGACCCTGCTTGGTTTACATGTCCACCAAGAATATCTTTTAATGCTTGATGCAGAAGGTGAGTTGCTGTATGGTTTTTCACGATTGCTGCGCGGTTTTTCGTATCAATTACTGCTTTTACTGCTGCATCTTTCGTTAATGTTCCTTCTTCAACAACTACTTTGTGTAAGTTTTGACCGTTCGGTGCTTTTTGTACATCTTTTACAAGTACTTTTACACCATCAGTAAGAAGGTAACCACGGTCAGCAATTTGACCACCACTCTCAGCGTAGAATGGTGTTGCATCTAACATCAATTGTCCTTCTTCACCAGCTTGCAGGCTATCTGTGAACTCACCATTCTTCACAAGTGCAACAACATTACTTTCTGTAGCCACTGAACCATAACCAACAAATTCACTCGCTACTTTAATTTCGCCAAGAACACCGCCTTGTACTTGCATCGAATCAACATCTTGACGAGCTGCACGTGCACGTTCACGTTGTTTCTCCATCTCAGCTTCGAAACCCTCATGATCAACTGTCATACCAGCTTCTTCTGCATATTCTTCTGTTAATTCAATTGGGAATCCGTATGTGTCATATAGACGGAATGCGTCTGCACCAGAAATAACAGTTGATTTTTCTTCTTTTGCTTTTCCAATCACTTCAGCTAAAATTGCTTCGCCGTCATGAAGTGTTTCATGGAAACGCTCCTCTTCATTTTTTACAACACGTGCAATGAAATCTTTCTTTTTCAGAACTTCTGGATAGAAGTCTTTCATTACTTCACCAACTACTGGTACTAATTCATACATGAATGGACGGTTAATGTTTAATTTCTTCGCATAACGTACAGCGCGGCGTAATAAACGACGTAATACATAACCACGACCTTCGTTAGAAGGAAGAGCTCCATCTCCAACTGCAAATGTTACTGTACGAATATGGTCAGCAATTACTTTAAATGCTGTGTCTTGTTCATGATTACCAGCGCGGTATTTTTCACCAGAAATCGCTTCTGTTGCACCGATAATTGGCATAAATAAGTCTGTGTCAAAGTTCGTTGGCACATTTTGAACAACAGATGCCATACGCTCAAGACCCATCCCCGTATCAATGTTTTTCTTTGGAAGCGGTGTATATGTACCGTCAGGGTTATGATTAAATTGCGAGAATACAAGGTTCCATACTTCTAAATAACGCTCGTTTTCTCCGCCTGGATATAATTCCGGATCGCTAAAATCGTTACCGTAAGCTTCTCCGCGGTCGTAGAAAATTTCTGTGTTCGGTCCACTTGGGCCTTCACCGATATCCCAGAAGTTTTCTTCTAAACGAATAATACGCTCTTTCGGTACGCCCATTTTTTCATGCCAAATTTGGAATGCTTCTTCGTCTTCTGGATGAATTGTTACAGATAGAAGTTCTTTATCGAAGCCAATCCATTTATCACTCGTTAAAAACTCCCAAGCCCATGTAATTGCTTCTTCTTTGAAGTAATCACCAATTGAGAAGTTCCCTAACATTTCAAAGAATGTATGGTGACGAGCTGTTTTCCCTACGTTTTCAATATCGTTTGTACGAATTGATTTTTGCGCATTTGTAATGCGCGGGTTTTGCGGAATTACGCGGCCATCAAAATATTTTTTCAGCGTTGCAACACCACTATTAATCCATAATAGAGATGGATCTTCGTGCGGAACTAATGATGCACTCGGTTCTATTGCATGTCCTTTTTCTTGGAAAAAGTCTAAAAACATTTGACGAATTTGTGCGCCTGTTAAGTGTTTCATATGTATTTCCTCCTTCATTAAAATCAAATTAAAAACAAAAAACTCCCGTCCCCTATAACAGGGACGAGAGTTGACTCGCGTTACCACCCTGATTATGAAATAAAAAGCGGAAGTGTCTCACTTTTAGACACGACGGCTAGTTTGCATATCATAACAATATGCATATATTTCATCACCTCAAGTTGCCATAACGTGGCAAGACGGCAGTGATTAGCTGCTCTCAGGAATAGCATTCTGTTACCCTTCATCTGACACTTCTTTCAGCCTAAGGAAGTCTCTCTCTGAAAAATGGACTGTAACATACTCGTTCCATCATCAATTTATCATATACTATATGCCCAAATTGTAGCGAATCCATTTCTATTTGTCAATGCTTCCAAAATAGCTTGGTATGTACAATAATGGTGCGAAGAATTGCTAGCAGTGGTACGGATAATAGCAGTCCTACAATGCCACCAATTTCACCTCCAACAAGCAGTGCAAGCATAATGACAACAGGGTGCATCCGAAGAGATCTTCCTACAATATACGGAGACAAAATATTACTCTCCACAAATTGTAAAATCGCAAGCGTAATTCCAGCTTTAATAACTAAGTTCGTTGATACTGTCACGGCAATCATTAATGTTGGAATCGCCCCTAAAATAGGACCGAAATACGGGATAATATCAGTAACTCCAACGATAATCCCTAAAAGAAGCGGATACTTCATTCCGATAAACCAAAATGATAGCGCAGAGACCCCTCCTAAAATTAAACAAACAAATAATTGTCCACGAATGTAATTTCCAAGAGACTTATCAACTTCTTTCGCTAACTGCTGACCATCCTTACGCCATTTACTCGGTACAATCTTCCAAAAAATATGATAAAATTCGCCGTAGTCTTTTAATATGTAAAATACGATAAATGGAATTAAAAAAATAATAAGAAGTGAATCAAGTATCCCTCTTGCCGTACTCATCACTTTATTTAAAAGCGCTTGTATCTTCCCTTCAACTCCTGCAAAGATTTGTTTAACTTTCTCATTCACAAACTCAGGAAAATTTTCAGTTTGCTCAGTTACTCCATCTGTCCACGTTTCATACATGCTCACAATTTGCGGAAATTGTTCATTCATTTCTTGGAGCTGCGCAATAACAGCCGGTGTTCCTTTATACACACCATATCCAAGGCCGCCGAAGAAAAGAATGTAAATAAACAAAATAGCAAGTGTTCGGGGCACACCTTTTTCATGCAACTTTTCGATAAGTGGATGCAATAAATAAGCAATAAAACAAGCAATTAAAAATGGTGTAATAGCAACCTTCAGCACAAATAAAATCGGTGCCCAAAGCGGCTTAATTTTCAAAAAGACAAGCAGGCATAAAAAAATTAACAATAATAAACCTAACCGGTAAATCCAAATAATTTTAAGATTCTTCAATAGAAAAACCTCCTCTATTTCCTAGTTTGAAGAGAAATAAAGAAGGTTATGTGTAAAAATTAAAAAACCCCACTCTGTTTGGGGTTTTTTGTAGGTATTCTTACTGTTTTGTAGAAGAATACATATACTCAAATTAACAAGTGCAATTTCATAGAATTCCTTGTCCTCATTATTGTTTATCCCTCTATTCGCGGACAGTAAGATCCCCACTGAACTCGAGGAAGATAGGGTGAGGATAACCGTCCGTAAAAGCCCGATTGATGAGAGCTTTCCATCAATATAGGATAAAGAACCCCACTTGATGGAAGGTTAACTTTATCCCGTTACCACTGAATAGTAAGGCCCCAATTCGTTCAACAAAGTTAGGAGGCGTAAAATGATTTGGTTAATGCTAGGACTTTCCGCACTTTGCATGCTATTAGAATGGGTATGTATTGGATTTGGCATTTGGAAAGGCTTTTTCATTCCTTCTTCAACTCAAGAACGTGCCAGGCATCTCTGGTATTATGGTGTACTAGGGCTTGGTTGCTACGGACTTTCTCATCTATTCTCCCAAATTGGACTATTTTATCTCTATACAAGCATGTAAAAAAAGCTCCCTAAAATTAGGGAGCTTTTTCGCATCCGAAACATACATATGATAAAAATTATAAATAAGACTTAAGCATTTTACGTGCTCTTTTTACATTTCGTCTTGAAAATACATCTTGCTTACGTGCATATTGATATGCTGCTGCTCCTACACCTAATACAATTAATGATGAGCGCAATTTCAAAGTTAACACTCTCCTTATTAGCCGATTGTTCGTTCATTCTCATCAAACAAATCATCTAAAGAACTTAATGAACCGTCTTCTTCGACTTGATGTGTATGAATTTTCCCCTTTGAAATCGATAATTCAATAAAGCAGTTCCAGCAATAATATTGATTCACACCAATTTTTCCAATATCTTTTCCTTTACAGTTTGGACAACTGAACATATGGCGTTCATCTCCTTACAATCTCCCGTATTCTATTACGCCATTATGTCCAAACTATATATGTTTATACATGAGAAGAACTGCATTACACTATATAATTTCACCTCGTTACATAAAATCATACGGTGAAATGTTTTCCACATCGAGACCCTCTTCTGTCATAACCTCAGCTTCTTCTGCCTTCCCTTGCAACCTGTCGCATAATGTTGTTTGACGAAGCGCATCATCAAGGCGGCTTACACCAGATTGAAATGCTGATTCTTCTCCACAAATAATTAAAAACTTTTTACTGCGTGTAATCCCTGTATAAATTAAATTACGGCGCAACATACGATAATAACTTTTCACAACAGGCATAATCACAATCGGAAATTCACTTCCTTGTGATTTATGAATGGAACAGCAATACGCATGTGTTATTTGATTTAAATCCGCTTTTGTATATGTGACTTCAATGCCGTCAAAAGAAACAACAACCATATCTTGTTGCTCCACATTTTCTTTCGCATAGAACACCGAAACAATTTCACCAATATCGCCGTTAAACACTTGACTTTCCGGTTGATTAACAAGCTGAAGCACTTTATCTCCAACCCTGTACATAACCTCACCATATGCGATTTCTCTGCTCTTTTCTTTTTTTGGATTAAACACTTCTTGCAGTGCTTCATTTAACGTATTAATACCCGCCGGCCCCTTGTACATCGGCGCTAACACTTGTACATCACGCGCACTAAATCCTTTTGTTTTTGCGTTTTCACACACTTGCTTAACAACCTCAACAATTTGCGTACTTGCACACATAATAAACGAACGATCTTTTTTATTTCGTGTCACATCACGAGGTAACACGCCCTTTTTAATCGCATGGGCAAGCTGAATAACAGATGACCCTTCTGCTTGTCTATATATTTCCGTGAGCTTTACCGTCGGAATAACGCTGGATTCTAATAAATCTTTCAACACTTGTCCAGGACCAACAGATGGTAATTGATCTTCATCTCCAACGATGATGACCTGAATGGTAGATGGCAATGATTTGAACAATTGATTCGCAAGCCAAATATCAACCATGGAAAACTCATCAATAATGAGTAATTTTCCTTGAACAGGATCGTGCTCATTACGCTGAAACGACCCTTCCGGTGTCCATCCGAGCAGACGATGAATCGTACAAGCGGGCAATCCTGTTGATTCACTCATTCGTTTTGCTGCACGGCCCGTCGGCGCTGTTAATAAAATAGGGAACGGATTGTCATCACTATAATCCTTCGGGTCTAATGATAAGCCATGAAGCGAAGCATACATTTCAACAATCCCTTTAATAACAGTCGTCTTCCCTGTTCCTGGTCCCCCTGTTAAAATCATCATTGGCTTATGAAGAGCTGTTTGAATACCTTCTTGCTGAAGCGGTGCATATTGCACTCCGAGCTGTTCTTCAATTTTCCCAAGCGTTAACAATAATTCCGATTCAGGAAACGAAGGAAGCTCTTCTTGGTCAAGTAAACGATGAATAGAGGCAACAACACCTTTTTCGGAATAATACAAGGAAGCTAAATATACACGCTCATCTTCTATGATTACTTTACCTTCCCCTTGCATCATTTCCGTGCATTGCAATACATCTTCTTCTGTGACAGCTGTTTCCTGGTTATTTAATAGCTCCATTGTTTGGCGCACTAACTGATCTTTGTCCATATATACATGACCTTCTTGCAATGAAACGTGCTCTAATGTGTAAAAACATCCCGCACGTACACGATCAGCATGATTACCAGAAATGCCGAGTGCCCGTCCAATATCATCAGCTCGTCCAAAACCAATACCATCTACCTCTTCAATAAGCTGATACGGGTTATTCCGAATGGCTTCAAGTGTCATTTCTTTATACTGTTGATAAATTTTAATAGAAAGCTTCGTTCCAAATCCATAACCGCTTAGAAAGCTCATTACTTTTTCAAGCCCTTGATGTTCAATAATCGTATCGTATATTTCTTGTGCTTTTTGCTTATTTACAATTCCATCAAGAGCTGCAGGATCATCCATAATTTTCGAAATTGCATGTTCGCCAAGATGATCAACAATCTTTTCAGCTGTTCGTTTTCCAATTCCTTTAAATAAATCGCTCGCTAAATATTGCACCATTCCTGTTTTTGTTTGCGGCAATTCTTTTTTAAACGTTTCAATATGATATTGTTTTCCATACTTCGGGTGATCTTTAAAATGACCTGTTAGTGTAAACACTTCATCTTCATGCATCCGGGGAAAGTGCCCCGTTATCATGACCTTTTTTTCGTCATATGTTTCATTCGTTTCAATAATTTTCATACTGACAACGGAATAGAGGTTTTCTTCGTTGTGGAAAATGGTATGAAGAACTTGCGCTTTTATAAACTTTTGCTCTTCCTCAAACAAATCCATTGCATGTTGATTTCCCATTTTGCCCCTCCTTCCATTTTATGCGTCTTGCTCTAATAAACGAATACCGTTACCTGCTAAAAAGTGATCCGGTTGAATGGCTACCGCTTTTTTAAACATCGCAAGCGCCTTCTCACTATTTTCTTCAAATGCATATACTACACCTAAATTGTAATAGGCATCTGCATGTTCTTCATCAAGCGCTACAACTTTTTCAAAATAAGGTTTTGCTTCTTTTACATGTTCTAGACGTGCAAAGCATAATCCACATTGAAAAATTGCTTCAACGTCACTTTCGTTTAACTCAGCCGCACGTTGGAAAAACGGAAGTGCTAAGCGATCATTTCCAAGCTGCACATACGTAATGCCAAGCATGAATGAAACGTCTCCCGTCTGCAAACCTGCTTGCATCGCTTTCTCAAACGCTCCTTTTGCCTCTGCAAAAAGCTCTTGCTGGTAATATATATTTCCTAGTCCATAATACGCTGTAGCAGATTTTTCATCTAATTCAATCGCGCGTTTATAAAAGGCAACAGCACGCTCACTGTCTCCTAATACATCTAATAAATTTGCAAAGTTAATATAACCAAGTGTATCTTTTGGATTTTCTTCAATGGCCTCTGTAAAACTCTTTGCTGCTTCTTCCCAGTTTCCTTCTTGCATATATTGAATGCCTTTTTCAAGCTTGTTTGACATACTCTTCACCTCTACAACAAATTATAACAAAGAATCTATTTTTACAACGAACAAAAATTCGCCTTTACTAAAAAGAAACCTCTGACCGTTATAAGGCAGAGGTTTTTCTTTCTTATCCTAAATAATCAAGTTTCTTACCATTACTGTATACTTCATCGATTGTCGCGCCGCCTAAGCACTCATCTCCATCATAGAAGACCACTGCTTGTCCTGGTGTAATAGCACGAATTGGTTCATCACAAAGAATTCGAATTGTATTCTCATCAACAATTTGAACCGTTACAGCGTTATCCTCTTGACGATAACGGAATTTCGCTGTACACGTAAATTCTTTTTCTTTCGGCTTATTGCTTACCCAGCTTACATTTGTAGCAAATACTTCATCACCATATAACAGTTCATTATGGAATCCTTGTTCTACATATAAAATGTTTTCTTTCAAGTTCTTCCCAACAGCGAACCATGGATCACCATTGCCACCAATACCGAGGCCGTGGCGTTGTCCAATTGTATAATACATTAAACCGTCATGTTTCCCTTTGACTTCGCCAGATAATGTTTGCATCTTACCTGGCTGCGCTGGTAAATAGTTACTTAAAAAGTCTTTAAAATTGCGCTCTCCAATAAAGCAAATACCTGTGCTATCTTTTTTCGCTGCTGTTGCTAAACCTGCTTCTTTCGCCATTTCACGAATTTGCGGCTTCCTTAACTCGCCAAGCGGGAACATTGTTTTTGATAATTGGTCTTGGCCTAGTTGATTTAAGAAATACGTTTGATCTTTATTATCATCAACGCCACGAAGCATTTTATATTCACCATCCATATACGCTACACGCGCATAGTGCCCTGTCGCTACATAATCTGCACCAAGTGCCATTGCATGGTCTAAAAATGCTTTAAACTTAATTTCTTTATTACACATTACATCTGGGTTCGGTGTACGCCCAGCACGGTATTCATCTAAAAAGTACGTAAATACTTTATCCCAATATTGCTTTTCAAAATTGACTGCATAATACGGGATTCCAATTTGGTTACATACTTCAATTACATCGTTATAATCTTCTGTTGCTGTACATACGCCGTTTTCGTCCGTATCATCCCAGTTTTTCATAAAAATTCCGATTACATCATAGCCCTGCTTTTTTAATAGCATCGCTGCTACAGATGAATCAACGCCACCGGACATCCCGATGACAACGCGTGTTTCGTGAGGTAGTTTGTTCATCACGTCACCTCCTATATTAATTTTGTGTTAATCGCTTCACGATTTTCACTGTTTCGTACGCTGCCTTTTCGACCTGTTCTTTCGTATTTCCAAGACCAAAGCTAAAACGTACGGATGAACGTATTTTATCGGATTCTTTTCCAAACATCGCTACAAGCACATGTGATGGATCAATAGAGCCGGCTGTACAAGCAGATCCGCTTGAAACTGCAACTCCCGCTAAGTCTAAATTCATAAGGAACGACTCAATATTCATTCCTGTAAAACTTATATTTAACACATGTGGTAAGCTATGCTCGAAGCTTCCGTTTACCTCGAAAGTAATATCTTCTTGTTTAAAGACAGATATCATTATATCTTTAAATTCCTTGTATTGGGCATTTTTTTGCTCACGAGCTTGTTCTGTTAATAAAACTGCTTGCTGAAGCCCAACAATTCCCGGCACATTTTCTGTACCAGCGCGGCGTTTTCGCTCTTGCTCTCCGCCCGTTAAAAGTGGTTCAAATTTCACATGCTGCCCTGCATATAAAAAGCCGACACCTTTTGGCCCGTTAATTTTATGAGAAGAGATTGATAATAAATCAATGCCAAGCTCTTTCACATCAATTGCTGTTAAACCATATGCTTGTACTGCATCTGTATGGAAATAAGCACCGTATTCTTTCAAGAGAACACCAATTTCTCCTATCGGCTGCACTGTACCAACTTCATTATTTCCAAACATAATAGAGACAAGAATTGTTTGATCTGTTAATGCCTCTTGCAGATCAGAAATACGAATACGCCCTGTTTCATCAACAGGTAAATACGTCACTTCAAATCCTTCCCGCTCTAACACATTACACGTATGCAAAATCGCATGGTGCTCAATCGCTGTCGTAATAATGTGATTTCCTTTATCACGATTCGCACGGGCTGCGCCTAAAAGAGCTAAATTATCAGCCTCTGTACCACCGCTTGTAAAAATAATTTCATTTGGATTTGCCTGGATGCTGCGCGCGCACGCACGTCTTGCTTCATCAACGGCATGACGACCCTGGCGCCCAAAGAAATGGATGCTTGACGGATTACCAAATGCTTCTGTCATATATGGAATCATCTTTTCGACTACTTCTGGGTGAGCCGGAGATGTCGCAGCATGATCTAAGTAAATGCGTTCCATTATATCTCCTTCTTTCCAAATCGTTACACACGGAATTAAATGTAAAACATATAACCACCGTTGTTTTCTTCTTCGTAGCGTACTAAGTCTTCTAATGTTGTACTATCAAGAACTTCCTGCACCGCATCACGAACACGTACCCAAAGCTGACGCTGTGCCGGTTCTTCTTCATCTAACATTTCTACTACGTTAATCGGACCTTCTAATACGCGGATTACATCACCAGCTGTAATGTTAATTGGTTGATCTGATAATACATAACCACCATATGCACCGCGTGTACTTTTTACAAGACGAGCATTACGAAGCGGTGAAATAAGTTGCTCTAAATAATGCTCCGATAAATCGTGCGCTTGGGCAATCGATTTTAATGAAATTGGACCTTCTCCAAATTTTTTCGCAAGGTCAATCATAATCGTTAAACCGTAACGGCCTTTTGTTGAGATTTTCATATATGTTGCACCTCTTTTCAAATCTTTCACTTTTACTTGACTAGTTATTCTTTTATCCCGCTATTTGCGGGCGGTAAGCCCTCCCACCTCAAGATTCAAAGAAAGGCTAAAGAAGAGAGGTGAGAGGTAACCGCCCGTAAAAGCCCGATTGGTGAGAGCTTTCCATCAGCGGGGGAGAAAGTGCCTCCCCACTGATGGAAGTTTCACTTTATTTAGTAGGAAGAACACTCTCTGAAATCAAAATCCTTTGAAATTATAGCATAATATAGTATGATAAGAAATTTCAACTTTCCTAACAGAAATGATAACATATAAGTATATCAAATAACTCGGAATTTATAACATAAAGTGAAACTTTAATCAGCCCTCACCAATCGGGCTTTTACATCAGTTTATCTCCCATCTAACTTCTTTAGAAAAGCGGAAGCGGCTCGTTCAGAATGTGAGGGGGATGGAACTTCTGACGTAGAGGTGTTTTTTACCTCGTAGGAAGAAGCGAAGCCACCGAACATTCTAGCCACTGGAGCTGGACAATGCTTTACCGAATTTTGAGGTGGGAGTATTACTGCCCGCGAATAGCGAGATAAACAATGAACCGTCACTTAAGGAGAGAAAACAATATGAAACAACCACTCGCACATCGAATGCGTCCGACTAATATTACAGAAGTTATCGGCCAAGAACATGTAGTGGGAGAAGGCAAAATTTTATGGCGGATGGTACAAGCAAAGCATTTACAATCAATGATTTTATACGGACCTCCCGGAACAGGAAAAACATCTATTGCAAGTGCCATTGCTGGCAGCATCGGTATGCCTTTTCGTCTATTAAACGCCGTTACTCATAATAAAAAAGATATGGAAGTTGTTATCCAAGAGGCAAAAATGCATCGTCATCTTATTTTAATTTTAGATGAAGTGCATCGTTTAGATAAAGGAAAGCAAGATTTTCTTCTTCCTCACTTAGAAAGCGGACTCATTACATTAATTGGAGCAACGACAAGCAACCCATTTCACGCAATTAACTCCGCTATTCGGAGCCGTTGTCAAATTTTTGAGCTACACGCTTTAACAGAAGAAAATATTTTACAAGGACTACAGCGCGCTTTAACCGATAAAGAAAAAGGACTAGGAGAATATAATGTAACAGTCACAACGGAAGCTCTTCGTCATTTCGCAAGTGCATCTGGCGGTGATATGCGCTCTGCTTATAATGCGCTTGAGCTCGCTGTCTTATCTAGCTTTACAACAGATGAAGAAACAGTAGAAATCTCGCTTGAAATTGCTGAAGAATGTCTACAGAAGAAAAGCTTTGTACATGACAAAGGCGGCGATGCACATTATGACGTATTATCAGCTTTCCAAAAATCAGTTCGCGGAAGCGATGTAAATGCATCCCTGCATTATTTAGCTCGCCTTATTGAAGCTGGTGACATGCAAAGTATTGGCAGACGATTGCTTATTATGGCATACGAAGATGTTGGGCTTGCAAATCCACAAGCCGGGCCTCGTACGCTAGCTGCCATTGAATCCGCAGAACGCGTTGGCTTTCCAGAAGCTCGTATTCCGCTTGCGAATGCAGTCATTGAACTATGTTTATCACCAAAATCAAACTCAGCATATAAAGCGCTTGATGCAGCGCTTCATGATTTACGAAATGGACAAACAGGTGATGTTCCAAATCATTTGAAAGATAGTCACTATAAAGGAGCAGAGTCGCTCGGTAGAGGTATTGACTATTTATATCCTCACGATTATCCAAATGGATGGGTTCAGCAGCAATACTTACCGGACAAAATAAAAAACAAACAATACTATAAACCAAAGAAAACAGGCAAGTTTGAACAAGCACTCGCTTCCGTTTATGAAAGATTGCAACATTCGTATAAAAGTGAATCAAAAGGGTAATATAAGCGAAAACGACATGAAATATGGGGGTTTCGCAATGAAAATGCGCCAAGATGCATGGACTGGAGAAGAAGATTTACTTCTAGCAGAAACCGTTTTACGTCATATTCGCGAGGGCAGCACCCAATTAAAAGCATTTGATGAAATTGGCGATCAATTAAACCGAACATCCGCTGCTTGCGGCTTTCGTTGGAATGCAGAAGTTCGGCAAAACTATGAAGAAGCTGTGCAAATTGCGAAAAAACAACGGAAAGAGTTGAAACGGACACAAGCAACACAGCAAAAGCAGCAAATATCACGTTTGAGACCGAAGAAGAGTGTTGTAATTGATGCTGAGTTTTCAGAAGAACTCAGCGCAAATCAGCCATCACTCATGATACAAGATGTAATTTCATTTCTTCAAAACATTGAACAAAACAATCCGCGATTAGAGAAGTTACAAACTGAAAACGAAACCTTACGTCGGCAGCTCGAAAAACAGCGAAAAACAAATCAAGAATTAGAGAAAAAGCTTGAAACGTTGAAGAAGCAACAACAATCTGTACAAGAAGACTATGAAACACTTGTCAGAATTATGGACCGCGCTCGCAAGCTTGTTATATTAGACGAGCCAAAAGAGCATATGGCACCCATTTTTAAAATGGATGAGAACGGAAATTTAGAAATTGTTTCACAGTAAAAAAAGAGATGCATGTGCATCTCTTTTTTTACTCTTGTCCCACACGTTTTACTTCTATGTTCTTCAAACGTTCACGCACAACATGACTTGCCATAATTAAGCCAGCCACAGACGGAACGAATGCGTTAGAGGAAGGTGGTAATTTCGCTTTGCGAATTTTCGCATCTTCATCTGGAACGATTTCTTTTCGAATGTCTTCACGAATCACAATCGGATTTTCGTCAGAGAATACAACTTTCACACCTTTTTTAATGCCCTCTTTACGAAGCTTTGTACGAATGACCTTCGCAATTGGATCTGTATGTGTTTTTGAAATATCAGCAATGCGGAAACGAGTTGGATCCATTTTATTTGCTGCACCCATACTTGAAATAATTTTAATTTTACGTCGCAAGCACTGTTTAATTAAATGAATTTTGAACGTAATTGTATCAGATGCATCCACTACGAAATCCAAACCATGTTTAAAGAACTCTTCGTATGTTTCATCTGTATAAAACATTTCTAATGCGATAACTTCGCAGTCTGGGTTAATATCAGCAATACGTTCTTTCATTAGTTCTACTTTTGAACGACCCACAGTAGAAAGTAACGCATGGATTTGACGATTAACATTTGTAATATCTACAACGTCTTTATCAACTAATACAAGACGACCGACGCCAGAACGTGCTAGCGCTTCTGCTGCAAACGAACCAACGCCGCCAATTCCTAAAATACCAACCGTACTGTTTTTTAATATTTCAATACCTTCTTTTCCGAAGGCTAATTCATTACGTGAAAATTGATGTAACATGCGGTCTACACTCCTATTACAAAAATGGTCTACCATGTATTCTAGCGTTTTTCCGACTATTTGTATAGAAAAAGTTATATACTCCTAATAAAAAATCCTAGATGGAATTAGTATGTCCATCTAGGATTCGTTCTTACTTCTCTTCTTTTACTTTTAATTGTAAGTAAAGCTCTTCAAGCTGTGCATCTGCAACTGGGCTTGGCGCTTCTGTTAATAAGCAGCTTGCGCTTGCTGTTTTCGGGAATGCAATTGTATCGCGAAGGTTTGTACGGCCTGCAAGTAACATTACAAGGCGGTCTAAACCTAATGCAATTCCTCCGTGCGGCGGTGTACCGTATTCGAATGCTTCTAATAAGAATCCGAACTGCTCTTGTGCTTCTTCTTGTGAGAAACCAAGTGCTTTAAACATTTTTTCTTGTACGTCACGCTCATAAATACGAAGTGATCCACCACCAAGCTCATAACCGTTTAATACAAGGTCATATGCTTGTGCACGCGCTTTTTCTGGTGCTGTTTCTAATAGCTCAACATCTTCACGGAATGGCATTGTGAATGGATGATGCGCTGCGAAGTAACGATCAGCATCTTCATCATACTCAAGAAGCGGCCAATCTGTTACCCATAGGAAGTTAAACTTGCTTTCATCAATTAACTCAAGTTCTTTACCTAAACGTAAGCGAAGTGCTCCTAAGCTATCTGCAACAACGCTCTTCTTATCAGCAACAAATAACAATAAGTCACCAGCATTCGCTTCTAACGTGCTCATAAGCGCCTTTGCATCTTCTTCATTAAAGAATTTCGCGATTGGTCCTTTTAAGCCGTCTTCTTCAACTTTTAACCAAGCTAAGCCTTTTGCTCCGTACACTTTTACGAATTCTGTTAATGCATCGATATCTTTGCGAGAATATTTGCTTGCCGCACCTTTTGCATTAATTGCTTTTACTTGCCCGCCGCTCTCTACAGCGCTTGTGAACACTTTAAATCCGCAGCCTGCTGCAAATTCTGATAGATCAATAAGTTCCATCGCAAAACGTGTATCTGGCTTATCAGAACCGTAGCGAGCCATTGCATCTGCATATGTCATGCGCGGGAATGGTGCGTTAATCTCTACACCTTTTGCATCTTTCATAACTTTTGTCATCATACGTTCCATCATTTCTAGAATTTCTTCTTGTGTTAAGAATGATGTCTCAATGTCGACTTGTGTAAATTCCGGCTGACGATCTGCACGTAAGTCTTCATCACGGAAGCAGCGTGCTACTTGATAGTAACGCTCAAAACCGCCGACCATAAGAAGCTGTTTAAATAACTGCGGAGATTGCGGAAGTGCGTAAAATTCTCCTTCATGTACACGGCTCGGTACTAAATAATCACGAGCTCCTTCTGGTGTACTTTTCGTTAAAATCGGTGTTTCTACTTCTAAGAAATCTTCACTATCTAAGAAGTTACGAATTGTTTTTGTTACGTCGTGACGCATTTTAAATGTGTTGTACATAGCAGGACGACGTAAATCTAAGTAACGATATTTTAAGCGAACGTCTTCTGATGCATCTGTATCATCTGTAATCATAATCGGTGGTGTTTTTGCTGCATTTAATACGTTTACTTTCGTAGCTTGTACTTCAATACGGCCTGTTGCCATATTTTCATTAATTGCACCGGCCGCACGCTCAACAACTGCACCTTCTACATGCAGCACATATTCACCGCGAATTGTTTCTGCTATTTCTAATGCTTCCTTTGAAGTCTCTGGACTAAATACAACTTGCACAATACCTGTACGGTCACGTAAGTCAATGAAAATTAATCCACCTAAATCACGGCGTTTTTGTACCCAACCTTTTAATTGAACTGTTTGTCCCACTGCTTCTACTGTTACTTTTCCACATTCATGTGTTCTTTCAGCCATTTCTGCTCTCCCCCTATACTAATTTCTCTGCTACGTATGAAGCAAATACATCTAATGCAACTTCTTCTTGTTCGCCTGTTGCCATATCTTTTAAGTTGATAATGCCTTTTTGTAGTTCATCCTCACCTAATACGGCAACGTATTTTGCACTTAGACGATCCGCTGATTTAAACTGCGCCTTCATTTTACGATCTAAGTAATCTTTTTCAACCGCTAAGCCAGCCTTACGAAGATCGAAGACAACTTTTGCTGCATGATCTTTCGCTTTTTCACCAAGTGCTACAACATAACAATCAATGTTATGAGCAATTGGTAATTCAATATTCTCAGCTTTCAGCGCCATAATTAAACGTTCGATACTCATCGCAAAACCAATACCAGGCATTTCTGGTCCGCCGATTTCTTGTACAAGTCCGTTGTAACGACCACCGCCGCTTAACGTCGTAATCGCTCCGAAACCTTCTGCCTCACTCATAATTTCAAATACAGTGTGCTGATAATAATCTAAACCGCGCACAAGGTTTGGATCTTTCTCAAATGGAATGCCCATCATTGTTAATAATTCTTGTACTTTTTCATAATACACACTTGATTCTTCGTTTAAGTACTCTGTAATAGACGGTGCTGTAGCCATCAGCTCATGATTACGATCTTTTTTACAATCTAAAATACGAAGTGGGTTTTTCTCTAAACGAGATTGACAATCTGAACAGAACTCACCGATGCGAGGCTCAAAGTGTGCAATTAATGCATCGCGATGTGCTTTACGACTCGCTGCATCACCTAAACTATTTAAAACAACTTTTATATTCTTTAAGCCCATGCCGCGGTAAAACTCCACAGCAAGTGCAATCACTTCTGCATCAATCGCTGGATCATTACTGCCAATTGCTTCAATACCAAACTGAACAAATTGACGATAACGACCTGCTTGTGGTCTTTCATAACGGAACATCTGTCCGATATAATATAATTTTGTTGGCTGCGTAGCATCGCCGAACATTTTATTTTCTACATAAGAACGTACAACCGGCGCTGTACCTTCTGGACGAAGCGTTAAGCTGCGCTCTCCGCGATCTTCAAATGTGTACATTTCTTTTTGCACGATATCTGTCGTATCCCCAACACCGCGTAAAAATAATTCTGTGTGTTCAAAAATTGGTGTACGAATCTCTTTATAGTTGTAACGACGACAAATTTCACGTGCTTGTCCTTCAATATACTGCCATAGTTCCACAGTACCTGGAAGGATATCTTGCGTTCCGCGTGGGATTTGAATAGACATATTCAGTTCCTCCTCATTTTTTCAATAATAATAAAAATAAAAAAACTCCCGCCTCTACTGATTATACAGTAGGGACGAGAGTATAATACCCGTGGTGCCACCCTAATTGAAGCACGTATGCTTCCACTTTTTTAATAACGCTTAAATTGCGTTCGACCTCTACTGAGCACTAAGCTGTTCAAGACGAAACCTACAGAGTGTCATTCGATCAGTCATCATGCAGAAATGTTTTCAGCCCTGGACATTTCCTCTCTTTTCATGTGTCTCTCATCTACTCTTCTCTATCATCGGTTTATACCATATGTAACTGTAAAAAAACGAATTTGTTTACTACTATACGGTTATTCACAAATGTTGTCAAGGTTCTCAAGAACGTCCAAGGTGCTTCTTTAATGTTTTCACATCTTTTAAAGAAAGCCCAAATTCAGAAGCAAGTTCAAGCGATGTATCTTGCGATTCTTTTGAAATAAACTCATGAAAATTCACATTAAACAATTGATTCGCTCCGTTAGTAGCAGCGCTTCCTTTCTCATTCATACGCATATGCATATCCCTCACATTCAATAGTGGAATTCTAATGACTATTGTTCCATATTGATATGGAGGTTATACGCTGTTATAAAGTGAAACTTCCATCAGTGGGGGTTTTTCTTCATCCCCACTGATGGAAAGCTCTCACCAATCGGGCGCATGCCAGCAGTTATCCGCCACCTATCTTCCTCGCTTCTCTCTGAATCTTGAGGTGGGGGTCCTACTGCCCACGAATAGCGGGACAAAAAACTCCTTTCTCAACATTCTTCAAAATAAAAAAAAGAGAGAATATACTTATATCCTCTCTTCATTCCTTCTTATTTACTCTCTACAATCAATGTCACCGGACCGTCATTAATAAGCTGAACGTCCATCATTGCTCCAAATTTCCCTGTTTCTACACGCAGACCTTGTTTGCGAAGTTCTTCATTAAAGAAATCGTATAAACGTTCTGCATAGTCAGGTTTTGCTGCATCCATAAAATTAGGGCGTCTTCCTTTTCGGCAATCTCCGTATAACGTGAACTGTGAAATAGAAAGAACTTGTCCACCAACGTCTAATACAGAATGATTCATTTTCTCATTTTCATCTTCAAAAATGCGTAAGTTTGCAATTTTTTCAGCGATATAAGTAGCATCTTTTTCTGCATCTTCATGTGTGATTCCAACTAATAGTGTTAAGCCGAAAGGAATTTGTCCAACCATTTCACCGTTTACTGTTACAGATGCTTCTTTTGATCGCTGCAAGACAACTCTCATCTATATTCACTCCCTATTAATGCATCATGCGGCGCACCGCATAAATTTCCGGAACTCGTTTAATGCGCTCGACAACTTTTTTCAAGTGCTGTAAGTTACGAATGGAAATAGACATGTGGATCGTCGCCATTTTGTTGCGATCGCTTCTTCCTGAAACAGCTGAAATGTATGTTTTTGTTTCTGTTACAGCTTGCAATACTTCATTTAGTAAACCACGGCGATCATATCCTGAAATTTCAATATCAACGTTATATTCAATTTCTTTTTCTGGACTGCCTTCCCACTCTACTTCCAGCAATCTCTCTTGCGCTTCTTCTGTATGAATATTTACGCAGTCTGTACGGTGAATCGATACACCACGGCCTTTCGTGATATAGCCAATGATGTCATCGCCTGGAACTGGATTACAGCACTTTGATAAACGAATAAGTAAATTATCCGCCCCACTTACTTTCACACCAGAATCCCACTTCCGAATTTTCATCGGTTTCCGAACTTCTTTTACTTCTGTTATTTCTTCTTCACGTTGCTTACGGAATTTATCTGTTAAGCGCGTTACAATTTGTGATGCAGTAATACCGTTATAGCCAACAGCCGCAAACATATCTTCTTCGTTCGCAAAATTAAACTTCTCAGCAACACGCTTTAAGTTATCAGATGCTAATACTTCTTTCATTTCATAGTCAAGACCTCGCACCTCTTTTTCAACAAGCTCGCGACCTTTTTCAATATTCTCATCGCGACGCTGCTTTTTGAAAAATTGACGAATTTTATTTTTCGCATGAGATGTTTGCGCCAATTTCACCCAGTCCTGACTCGGACCGTATGAATGTTTAGAAGTTAAAATTTCAATGATGTCACCTGTTTTTAACTTATAATCAAGAGTAACCATTTTACCATTTACTTTTGCACCAATTGTTTTATTACCGATTTCAGAGTGAACACGGTAAGCAAAATCAATCGGAACAGAGCCGAGCGGTAATTCCATGACATCTCCTTTTGGCGTAAAAACAAACACCATATCAGAGAATAAATCAATTTTTAAAGACTCCATAAATTCTTCGGCATTCGAAGCTTCATTTTGCCATTCTAAAATTTGACGGAACCATGTTAATTTCTTCTCAAGCGTTCCTGTTGTTCCAACCGCTTGTCCTTCTTTATAAGCCCAGTGTGCCGCAATTCCGTATTCTGCAATTTCGTGCATTTCTTTCGTGCGAATTTGCACTTCAAGCGGATCGCCTTTCGGTCCAATTACCGTTGTATGCAGCGACTGATACAGGTTTGCTTTTGGCATTGCAATATAATCTTTAAAACGGCCTGGCATCGGTTTCCAACAAGTGTGAATAATACCTAGAACTGCATAGCAATCTTTAATACTATTTACGACAACACGAACGGCTAACAAATCATAAATTTCATTGAATTGTTTATTTTGCATTGCCATTTTACGGTAAATACTGTAAATATGCTTTGGACGACCAGAAATATCCGGTTGAATCGATACTTCTTTTAACTTGTCACGAATTTCCATCATAACTTCATCTAAATATTCTTCGCGTTCTGCACGCTTGCGTTTCATTAAGTTGACAATACGATAATATTGCTGCGGGTTTAAATAACGAAGCGCTGTATCTTCTAATTCCCACTTAATCGTATTAATTCCAAGTCTATGTGCTAATGGTGCGAAAATTTCTAATGTTTCATTTGCAATGCGACGCTGCTTTTCTTGCGGTAAATGTTTCAACGTACGCATGTTATGAAGACGGTCAGCAAGCTTAATTAAAATCACACGAATATCTTGTGCCATTGCGATAAACATTTTTCGATGATTTTCCGCTTGCTGTTGTTCATGTGATTTATATTTAATTTTCCCGAGCTTCGTGACACCGTCAACAAGCATCGCAATCTCTTTTGTAAATTCACGTTCAATATCTTCTAATGTTACCTCTGTATCTTCTACTACATCATGTAAAAAGCCTGCAGATACAGTAGACGGATCCATGTGTAAATCAACTAAAATTCCTGCCACTTGAATGGGATGGATAATATATGGTTCACCTGATTTTCGGTATTGCTCGCTATGCGCTGCACGTGCAAATTCATAAGCGCGCGCAACAAGATCAATATCATCATCTTGTAAATATTGCCCTGCTTTCTCCAGTACCTGCTCAGCTGTTAGTACTTGTTCATTCGCCATCTAATCACCTTTTATTGAAGATTCATAATCTCTTTCCTTGCCAATTAGAATAATTTTTATCTTATCATTATAACGCAATGAGTGTGAATTGTGAAAAGGAAAAGATTGTAGAGACATTTCACTTTACTTTTTGATAAAGTGAAACTTCCATCAGTGGGGGTTTTTTTCATCCCCCACTGATGGTTAGTTGAACCAATCGGGCTTTTACGGGCAGTTATCNNTTATCCCCCACCTATCTTCCTCGCTTCTCTCTCAATCTTGAGGTGGGGGTCTTACTGCCCGTTAATGCGGGATAAAGTGAACCTTCCATCAATGGAGGTTCATCCCCGCTGATGGTTAGTTGAGCCAATCGGACACATGCCAGCAGTTCTCCCTCACCTATCTTCTTCCGTTTTTCTCTAAACCTTAAGATGGAGGCTTACTACCGACAAAATAGCAGGGTGCATATATAAAAATACCCGATCCTCTCAAAGAGATTCACGGGTACTTCACATGCCGCCCTGTTTACAATTAATATTTTTCTAATACTAATACGTCATAACCGTCTAACATCTTACGGCCATCTAGATAAGTAAGTTCTACTAAAAATGCGATACCTGCAACAACACCGCCAAGTTCTTCTACTAACTTAATTGTCGCTTCAATTGTTCCACCTGTAGCTAATAAATCATCTGTAATTAATACGCGTTGACCAGGTTTGATCGCATCTTTATGAATTGTTAGCACATCTTTACCATACTCTTTACCGTAATCTACTTTAATTACTTCGCGTGGTAATTTACCTAATTTACGAACTGGTGCAAAACCTACTTCTAATGCGTAAGAAACTGGACATCCAATAATAAAACCACGTGCTTCTGGTCCTACTACAAGTTCGATATTTCTTTCTTTTGCATAATCAACGATTGCATCCGTTGCTGCTTTATATGCTTTTCCATCATTCATTAAAGGTGTAATGTCTTTAAAGACAATACCTTCTTTCGGATAATCCGGTACAATTGCAATATGTTGCTTGAAATCCATATTTATGAATCCTCCTCAAATATAAAAGAGTTGTAAATACAAATCCTTTATCCTAACTGTTCTACTTCTTTATGATTACGAATCGTTTCAAACCATGCATATAATTGCTGATATGTGCTATAAACCAGTTCCTTTTCTAATTGTAAGTGGTTTATTTTCTCACGATACGTGTTTGATTCGGTTAAATCACGCTTTTTCATTTCTTCTGCCATAAAAATGACACCGTCTTTTATTGTAACAAATTCTAACTCAAAAAACACCTGTGTCATGAAATTTACTGTGTCTTTTGACCAACCTTTATGACGGCAAAGTTGCTCTCCGTATTGACGAAGAGAAAATGGTGCTTTTTGATGTAAAAATGAATAGTACCATTTAAAATGTTCCCTCGTTGGAACCGTACTGAATAAGTGATTGTTTTCTTGATAAAAAACAGTATAAATACGGTCTGGGAATCCTTTTTCACATATAGACTTTAAATCTTCTGTCGCATCTGGTAAATCAAGAACAACAACGTAACGACCTTCTAATGTTGTTACATCTTTGGCATGCACGAGATAATCTGCATACGCTTCTAAAGAAAACTTTTGCAATGCCTCTTCCTTAAAATACACGATTGTCAGTTTATCACGTGAAAGATCGGCTAGATTTGCTTCTACATTACGCATGCTGCGCCAATCAAATAATTGCCAAGCTTCTACAGCAATATCTTGAATCATAATTTGTGGTTTACGGAAATTATTCCATTCATTAATAGAAGCTTCTCCAACAATCGATACGTGCGCTACAGGAGAAATTTCTTTGGCAAATGCACCAAAACCAAAACCGATGCTATCTAATGTCGCTTGTCCATTACGAAGTGTCATTTTCAAATGCGAACCATCCGAACCAATTGCCCGAATACTTTCAAGGCCTGCGGCTTTCACAGCGATACGCGGCTTTGGATTTCCAACACCAAACGGGGCAAGTTTTTGCATCTCCTCAATTGCAGCAAGCGTTACATCTTCTACTTCACACACTGCATCTACTGTGGTGACTGGAACAAAATCTTCATCTGATAGCTGAACTGCAGCTTGCTCGTTTAAGCGTCGGCGCAGTTCATCGACATCATCCATACTAAGAGTCATACCAGCAGCCATTGGATGCCCGCCAAAATGCGGTAAAATTTCCCGGCAATCTGATAAATTGGCATACAAATCAAAACCTTCAATACTACGGGCTGATCCTTTTGCCGTCCCTTTTTCGGGATCAATGCTTAGTACAATTGCCGGACGATAAAAGCGATCTATGAGCTTTGAAGCAACAATCCCAATTACACCAGGATTCCAGCCTTCTTTTGCAAGAACTAATACTTTATTCTCTTCGGGCGGATAATGTGCTTCCACTTCCGCAATCGCTTCTTCCGTAATTTGCTTTACAATATCTTTTCGCAATTTGTTCAGTTCATCAATTTCTTGTGCAAGTTCTTTTGCTTCTTCTACATCTTCTGACAATAATAAATGCACAGCTGGCGTTGCATCTTCTAATCGCCCAACCGCATTAATGCGTGGTCCAATTGCAAATCCAACACTCTCTTCTGTAATTTCACCTTGCGAAATATTAGCAACTTTAAACAGCGCTTGTAATCCTACTCGCTGCGTTGTTCGTAACTTTTTCAATCCACGCTGCACAAGCAGGCGGTTTTCCCCATGAAGAGGCACTAAATCGGCCACTGTACCAATCACTGCAATTTCTAATAAATGTTCTGGCACACTTCCAAGCAATGCATGAGCAACTTTAAACGCAACGCCAACACCTGCTAAATAATGAAATGGATACGTACCATCAGCTAACTTCGGATGAATGATTGCTAAAGCTTCCGGTAATTCTGGCGGCGGCTCATGATGATCAGTAATAATTAAATCAATGCCAAGTTCCTTTGCAACCTGTGCCTCATGAACAGCTGCAATTCCCGTATCAACCGTAATAATAAGCGAGAAACCAGCACTGTGTGCCCAGCGAAATGCTTCTTCATTCGGTCCATATCCTTCTGTAAATCGGTTCGGAATATAAAACTCTACATCCGCCCCAAGTTCTTGCAATGCTAAAAATAAAACGGTTGTACTACTAACACCGTCTGCATCATAATCGCCAAAAATTAAAATTTGCTCTCCGTTTTGAATCGCTTGGCGAATACGCTCTACAGTACGGTCCATACCTTCTAATAAAAACGGATCGTGAAATTCTTGCTGCTCTGTATTTAAAAAGTCCACAATCTTTTCTTCTGTATTTAAACCTCTATTCAATAATAGCGAGGCAACAAGAGGAGACAATTGAAGTTTATTTGCCAATTGTCCTACAAGTTCCTCATTACAATACTTTTCTTTCCAACGCGTCTTCGCTTGTAACAACGAAATCACCCCTTAACCCATCCATTATACTAGACAGACTAAGGGGTGACAATAAAGCTCAACTAACCTTTAGTGTTTTTTGCTAAAGGTTAGTCGAACCAATCGGGCTCTTACGGGCAGTCCTTCTCCTTGGCGTTCCTACATTCTACTGTCCGTTTGAGCGGGGTAAAGTAAGACTTCTATTTTTGGAGTGCTCTTCTCCCAAAATGGTTAGCCGAACCAATCGGGCTCTTAGGGACAGTTCCTTCTTTGCATTCACTACCGCACTACTGTCCCTTTGAGCGGGGTAAAGCGAAACTTCCTTTAGCGCTTTTTGCTAAAGGTTAGTTAAGCCCATCGGGCTCTTACGGGTAGTTTTTCTCCTTCGCTTACATTAATCAGGAGAATATGGATTAATGTGCACGAAAACATTTTGCACATTATCTTGCCGCATGAGTACCTCTTTCACATGTTTACCAATGCGATGTCCATCTTCTACCGTAATGAGCGGATCGACAGACACTTTAATATCAACAATAACATAGTGCCCATGCTCTCTGGCATATAGCGAGCCTATTTTCTTTACTCCTTCCACTTGCATAACGGCTTCCCTCATCGGAACGATATCTTCCTCATGAAGTACATGATCCAACGTTGTATGAATCGCTTCTTTTCCAATATCCCAAGCCATTTTTATAACGAGTAAAGATACAAATAAACCGGCAACTGGATCGGCATATACAAGCCAATCCACCCCCATATTACTTCCTATAATCGCCGCACCAATCCCAATTAAAGCCGCAAATGATGAAAATACATCCGAACGATGCTCATACGCGTTTGCAATAATGGCATCACTATTTATCCTTTTACCTAACTGATATTTGTAGCGAAACATCCCTTCTTTCACAACAATAGAAAGAAGCACAGCAATAACAGTAATCCAGCGCGGTGGCTCTAGCACTTGTGTAAAAGCTTTAATAGACGAGATAACAATTTCAATTCCGACAACAAATAAAAGAACAGCTACGATAATGGCTGAGATAGATTCCGCTTTTCCATGTCCATATGGATGATCGTCATCAGGCGGTTGCTTTGCTGCCCGCAGTCCAAAAAGGACTGCTAACGAGCCAATGACGTCCGAGGCAGAATGAACAGCATCTGCCATAAGTGCCTTACTATTCCCAACATATCCAATAACCGCTTTTATAATTGCGAGCATAATATTACCGACAATTCCAACAATCGCTCCAAATTCCGCTTGTTTAAAACGTTCATCTTTTTCCATAACCGAAATCCTTTCTTTCGCCAACCTACACTTTATTTTATCCCCGAACAAAAAAGAAATGCCTGCAATGAGGCATCTCTTTTTATTCAAACTTAAGTGATTTTACTTATACTTGCGGTTCAGACGTATTTACTTGAACTTTCTGCTGACCTTTTCCTTTTTTCAAACGACGGCTTTCAAGCATCAGCCAAATTTGGGATGCAACGAAAACAGAGGAATACGTACCAACAACTAAACCAACAAATAATGCAATTGAGAAATTACGCAATGATTCACTGCCGAAAATTAACAACGTGATAACAGGTAGCAATACTGTTACAACCGTATTAATAGATCGACCAATCGTTTGACGAATACTCGAGTTCACAATCTCTTCTAAATCACTCACAGTACGAATTTTTTGTTTCTGCTTGTATAACTCACGGTTTCGATCAAACGTAACAATCGAGTCATTAATAGAGTAACCGATAATCGTTAACACTGCTGCTATAAACGTCAGATCGACTTCTAAGTGTAGCAAGCTGAACACAATAACAATGAAAAATGCGTCATGTAACAGTGCTAATACTGCCGATAGCGCATATGTGAAGCGGAAACGAATACTCACATATAAAATGATAACAACTGATGCAATTAACACTGCAATCAGTGCATTTCGCGCGATTTCTTTTCCAATTGTCGGAGAGACTGTACTTACGTTTGGTTCTGTACCATATTTATCATGGTAGAATGTTTTTACTTTCGCAATATCATCTTTTGATAGTACACCTTTTGTACGAACAGCAAATCCTTTATTATCATTGCCTACCGGCACGATATCTTCTTTCTTCACATCTACGTTTAAATCATGTAACTCTTGTTGTACTTGTGAAACCGTTATGGCTTGATTTGTTTTAATGTCCATGCGCGTACCGCTCGCAAAGTCAATTCCAAGATTCAACTTAAAGATTGGTAAAATAATCGCACCTAGAATCATCACAACAACAGAGAACCAGAAAAATTTATGTCCAATATTAACAAAGTTAACACGGTCAAATTTCGTTGGTGCATGTACTACACCTTTTGATATCGGAATGACTTCCTTCGGTTTTACACCAAAGTAAGAATATTTTTTATCAAAGTAACGACTCTTAACAAGTAAGCCAAGTAAGAAGCGTGTACCGTAAACATTTGTAAGGAAGCCGACGAAAATACTTACAATTAAACTTGTCGCAAATCCTTTAACAGAGCTTGTACCGTATGCAAATAATACAACGGCAGCCGCAAGTGTTGTAATATTCGCATCTAAAATCGTTGATAACGAACGTTGATTACCTGCGCGATATGCTGACAACATCGATTTTCCGATGCGCAGTTCTTCTTTTAGCCTTTCATATGTAATAACGTTTGCATCAACCGCAATTCCGACCCCGAGCACTAGTGCCGCTATACCCGGTAACGTTAGAACTACATGCATCCAATTGAATACGAGTAACGTTATGTAAATATATAAACCAAGCATAATTACCGCTACAAGACCTGGTAGACGATAGAATACAAGCATAAATAAGAAAATAAGAGCTATACCAATCGCACTCGCAAAAATTGTTTTTTGCAATGCTTGCTCTCCAAATTTTGCTCCGACAGAAGTAGAGTATACTTCTTTTAAATCAACAGGAAGTGCTCCTGCATTTAACAACTCTGAAAGTTGTTTTGCACTTTCTACTGTAAAGTTTCCACCAACAATAGATACTTCTGATTGATTAAATACTTGATTAACAGTAGCTGCCGATAAATATTTTGGATTTGGCTTCGCTGCTTCTGCCTTGTAAGAATCTTTTCCTTCTTCAAAATCAAGCCAGATTACCATTAAATTGTCTGGTTGCGGCATGCTAGATACTTTTTCAGTTACTGCACGGAACTTATCAGCACTCTTTAATTTTAGGCTAACGCTTGGACGGCCTTGTTCATCAAACGTTTGCTTTGCTCCGTTCGTTGCTAAATCTGAACCATCCATAAGAATGTTATCATTTACATCACGAAATGTTAATTTCGCTTGCGTTGATAACACATCTCGAGCTTCCTTCTGATCTTTTACACCAGCAAGTTGCACACGAATACGATCATTTCCTTCAATTTGGATATTCGGTTCACTTACACCAAGAACGTTTACACGTTTTTCTAGTGCCCCAACCGTACTCACAAGGGTGTCATGGGTAATTTTATCCCCTTTTTTCGCTGGTTGTACTTCATATAAAATTTCAAAACCGCCTCGAAGATCAAGTCCGAGGTTAATTCCTTTTGTAATGTTTTTTGTCGTTGCTCCAATGATTCCTCCAATTAATAACACAACGAGGAAAAAGGCAACGATTCTACTACTGCGTTTTGCCATATGTTTCTTGTTCCTCCTTTGAACAAAGGCCATTGTTCCAAAATTACCTCTTTATCAGTACTCATTATTATACTCCAAGAGGAAGAACAAACCAATTACAACCTATTATTTATTTTCATATTCTTCAAATGACCAAAGCGGTGCTTGATACGCCTTCATCGTTAAAAATGTCATATACTCGTTAGCTGTTAACGTTAACACATCATTTACAAGCTCATGCAATCTGACATCACTATCTACTTTTTTCCACTTTCGGGTCTTTAAACATTTCCAAACGTCTTCCGTTGTAACACGATCATAGCCGAGCATTTGAAACTCTTCTACCTTACTTTCTAAGACGATTCTTAACTGTTCCCGGTATGCTTCTATTAACTCTTCTTTTCCAGCCACTTCCAGCTCATCTCCTTCTTATCTCACGTTACTCATTTCAAATGCTTGTCATGCTTGCCTTATAGATGCATATAAATTATTGTAAATCATTCCATTGATTTTGAGAAGGTAGGAGAAAACTATGACGAAACAAACCTTTTTACGAGGTGCTTTTATTTTAATGTTAGCTGGTTTTATCACGAAAATATTAGGCTTTATTAACCGCATTGTAATGGCACGTACTTTAGGAGCAGAAGGTGTTGGCTTATATATGATGGCCGTTCCAACATTTATATTAGCTATTACCATTACCCAAATCGGACTACCAGTTGCCATTGCAAAACTGATCGCTGAAGCAGAAGCTACACATGATAAGCAACAAGTAAAAAAAATATTAACTGTTTCATTAGCTATTACTTTGGTTATTAGTATTCTATTAACAGCAGGAATTATGCTTCTTGCCCCTTTGTTAGCAGAAACATTACTAACCGATAAACGAACCTATTATCCATTAATCGCTATTTTACCCGTTGTGCCCGTTATTGCTGTTTCCTCTGTGCTTCGTGGTTATTTTCAAGGGAGACAAAACATGAAACCTAGCGCCTACGCACAAGTACTAGAACAAGTCGTTCGCATTACAATTATCGCAGTATGCATTCGCTTTTTCCTACCATATGGAATAGAATACGCTGCAGCTGGGGCAATGCTCTCTGCTGTGCTCGGAGAAGTTGCTTCTCTTTTATTTCTATTAACGTTGTTTCAAAAAGAAAAACATCTTTCTATTCGATCTCATTTTATAGGTACTGTGAAAGAAAGCAAAGACACGTTTTATTCTTTAATGGATATTGCACTTCCTACAACAGGAAGCCGCTTAATCGGATCCATTTCTTACTTTTTCGAACCAATTGTTGTCATGCAAAGTTTAGCAATGGCCGGAGTTGCAGCCTCTATCGCAACGCAGCAATACGGTATATTAAATGGATATGCCTTTCCACTTTTGTCTTTGCCAGCTTTTATTACCTATGCTCTTTCAACAGCGCTCGTTCCTTCTATTAGCGAAGCAAACGCTAAAAAGCAACACCGTTTAATAGAGCGTAGATTGCAGCAAGCAATGCGCATCTCTCTCATTACAGGAGGATGGTCTGTTGTTATTTTATACGTATTCGCCTCACCTATTTTAACGCTTATGTATGGCTCCGACAGCGCAACTCTTTTTATTCAAGTACTTGCGCCTTGTTTTTTATTTCACTATTTTCAGGGACCACTGACATCTGTATTACAAGCTCTAAATTTAGCACGAGCTGCCATGATGAATACATTTATCGGAGCGATTGTGAAATTACTTGTTATTTTCGTCCTTGCCTCACAGCCACAATTCCAAATGATGGGCGTAGCACTTGCAATTGCGGCCAATATCGTTACAGTTACTTTACTTCACTATGCAACGGTATTAAAAAAGATCACGTTTACTATTTATATAAAAGATTATGTATATGGATTGTTTACCATGATCATTGCCGGAGGAGTAGGTTACTACATACATAAGCACATCATCTTCTCCCCTTCACTCGGCAAGCAAACATTATGGGAAGTACTATCCACTACGACACTATATATATTTCTGTTAATCCTTTTTCGCCTTATTCGAAAAGAGGAGTTATTTCGATTACCTATCATTCGTAAATTCTCTTTTTTTAAATAAAAAGTTGCTGCCTATTTTAAGGAGCAACTTTTCATTTATCTTTTAAATCAACAAAAAACTGACCGTTTTGAAAGCTACAATATGAAATATTTTCAATATCCTTATACCCTAATTTCTTTAGTTTGTCTTCCAGCCATATATCGGTATGTTCCATCATGTATAAATGTTTTCGCTGAATTTCACCATCAATAATAAGCGGAATTGAAAATAATGGTGTGTCATTTTTACTTTTTTTGCTTTTTTGTTTTTCAAATACTGATAATCTTCCAGATGGCTCTAAAATGGCATATTCCACATCACGTATATCACCAATACTTTGTTCACGTAATTGCATGAGTAAATCGTCCATATTATAACGTTGTTTACGCATTTGCTTCTCATCAATTTTCCCCTCACGCACGATAATAGCCGGCTCTCCTTCTAAAATATGGCGAATACGCTGATTTTTTAGCGAGACAAAGGATAACGAAATTTGAATAACCATAATAAGCACCATCGGAACAAGTTGATGCCACATTGCCTTATCCATATTTTCAATCGCAATAACTGCCATTTCACCAAGCATAATAAAAACGACTAAGTCCAAAACGCTCAATTCACCAATTTCACGCTTTCCCATTAGACGAAAAATAATAAGCATTACACTGTATAAGATAATTGTTCGAAAGACAATTTGAGCTAGTTCCATCTTTCATTTCCTTTCTCGTTGCAATTTCTATATATTAGCTTCCCCACACAAAAAGAAACTAGTCTAACTTAGCAAAACGGGAAATATGCTTGTATTAGAAAGGAGAGATGCTCTATGGATGGAACGAAAAAATTATCAATTGCAGTTGTATTCGGCATCGTTACCTTACTTATCTTCGCTTGCCTCGCAAGTATCATCATTGCTTTATTATTGAAGTTTACAAACATAAATGAAGGCACTTTATCCATCGCACTTTTTGTCCTCGCAATTGTGTCAACATTAATTGCTGGATTTGTCGCTGGTGTAAAAGCACAAGGAAAAGGATGGTTTGTCGGTGGATCCACTGGAGTCATATTTACCATTCTCGTATTTCTTGTAAATTATTTAGGCTTTTCATCAGCATTATCAAACGCACAGCTTCTATATCAGCTTGTGATTATTGCAGCAAGTACAATTGGGGGCATACTTGGAGTCAACATTGGTAAGCGCACAACATATTAAAAAAAGCTGTCCTAAGAGTATTACTTTTAGGACAGCTTTTTTCATTAGCCTTTTACAACTTCACGAATCGCGCTGCGATCAAATGTAAGGTGTGAACCACCAGATTTAATCACAATTGTTGTATCAGTTACAGTTTCAATTGTACCGTGCATACCGCCAATTGTTACGATTGCATCGCCTTTTGTCAGTTCACTTTGCATTTGTGCTACTGCCTTTTGACGCTTTTGTTGTGGGCGAATTAATAAGAAGTAGAAAATCGCAAACATCACAACGATCATGATGATATTCATCATACCTGGATTCATCTTTTATTCCTCCTTAATTATTATGTATTAGAAATTTTTAGCATTTGGTTTATTAAAGCCATACTGTTCAAAGAACTCATCACGGAAGTCTCCAAGACGGTCTTCACGAATAGCTTGTCTCACCTGCTCCATTAAGTTTAACAGAAAATGCAGGTTGTGATAAGACGTTAAACGAATTCCGAATGTTTCATCACATTTCATTAAGTGACGAATGTATGCACGTGAATAGTTTTTACATGTGTAACAATCACAATTTGGATCAAGCGGGCCAAAGTCTTTTGCATACTTCGCATTTTTCACAACTAGACGTCCTTCACTTGTCATACATGTACCATTTCGCGCAATACGAGTTGGAAGTACACAGTCGAACATATCGATACCACGAATTGCACCGTCAATTAACGAGTCTGGAGATCCAACACCCATTAAATAACGAGGCTTGTTATCTGGAAGAAGTGGTGTTGTAAATTCAAGCACACGATTCATAATATCTTTCGGTTCTCCAACAGATAAACCACCAACTGCATAACCCGGGAAATCCATTGAAACAAGGTCGCGTGCACTTTGGCGACGAAGCTCTTCAAACTCTCCGCCCTGTACAATACCAAATAAACCTTGATCCTGCGGACGCTGATGCGCTTTTAAACAACGCTCTGCCCAGCGGCTCGTACGCTCTACTGATTTTTTCATATACTCAAATGTCGCTGGAAACGGCGGACACTCATCAAATGCCATCATAATATCAGAACCAAGTGCATTTTGAATTTCCATTGCCTTTTCTGGCGATAAGAATAATTTATCCCCATTTAAGTGATTGCGGAAATGAACACCTTCTTCTTCAATGCGGCGGAAGTCACTTAAACTAAATACTTGGAAACCACCAGAATCTGTTAAAATCGAACGATCCCAGTTCATAAATTTATGTAAACCACCTGCCTCGCGTACAATTTCATGACCAGGACGAAGCCATAAATGGTACGTATTACTTAAAATAATCCCCGCATCCATTGCTTTTAACTCTTCTGGTGACATTGTTTTTACTGTCGCAAGTGTTCCTACTGGCATAAAAATTGGCGTTTCAAATGAACCGTGCGGTGTATGAACACGTCCTAAACGCGCTCCTGTTTGTTTACATGTTTTAATTAATTCATAACGTATTGCTGTCATATAGTTACTCCTTTTTATTTCTTCTCTGCTTTAGAGTGAGATGCAACAAACATCGCATCACCAAAACTAAAGAAACGATACTTTTCTTTTACCGCTTCATTGTACGCATGAAGAACATTTTCTCTTCCTGCAAATGCACTCACAAGCATAATTAATGTTGATTTTGGCAAGTGGAAGTTTGTAATTAAACCATCGATTGCTTTAAATTCATATCCTGGATACATGAAAATATCAGTCCAACCAGAAGCAGCGCAAATCTTACCATTATTGTCTGTTGCAATTGTTTCAAGCGTACGTGTTGATGTTGTCCCAACAGTAATAATACGGCCGCCTTCTTGTTTTACACGATTTAGCAAATCCGCTGTTTCCGCCGACATATGGTAATACTCTGCGTGCATATGGTGTTCTTCGATTGTATCTGCAGAAACTGGTCTAAATGTCCCAAGCCCAACATGCAGTGTAATAAACGCTAAATGAACGCCTTGTTGCTTCAGTTGTTCTAATAGCTCTTCTGTAAAATGAAGCCCCGCTGTCGGCGCTGCTGCTGAACCAACTTCACGTGCAAATACCGTCTGATAACGGTCACGATCTTCAAGCGTTTCTTTAATATACGGAGGAAGGGGCATTTCACCAAGTTCATCTAAAATTTCATAGAAAATACCGTCATACGAAAATTCCAAATGACGACCACCTTGTTCACCAGCTCCGACACATGTTGCTTTTAGTTTTCCCTCACCAAAAGAAATTACCGTGCCTTCTTTCACACGTTTCGCAGGTTTAACAAGCGTCTCCCAAGTATCTCCATCTTCTTGCTTTAATAAAAGCACTTCAATATGTGCACCTGTATCTTCTTTTACGCCATGCAAACGAGCCGGCATCACTTTCGTTTCATTTAAGACTAAGCAATCGCCCTCATGTAAATAAGAAAGGATATCAGTAAAATGTTTATGCTGAATCTCACCTGTTTCACGATCTAACACCATTAATCTTGATGTTTCACGCTCTTCAAGCGGTGTTTGTGCAATGAGTTCTTCTGGTAAATGAAAATCAAACAGATTAATATCCATAACTATGTTCACCTATTTCTATTTAAATCGATTTATGACATACATAATAAAAGATAATACAATACTTATCACAATACACGTAATAATAGGAAAATAAAAGGTAACGTTCCCCTTTTTCAAAAAAATATCGCCTGGAAGTCTTCCTATGAACTTCCAAGCTAATCCGACAACAACCAAAAGGATACCAGCCGTAATAAGCAGCTTTGGCATATCCATCATACTTGCGGCATCTCCATTCCGAAATGTTCATAGGCAAGCGGTGTAACAATGCGACCCCTTGGTGTTCTTTGCAGGAAGCCAATTTGCAGTAAGTACGGCTCATACACATCTTCAATTGTATGAGATTCTTCCCCAATCGTTGCTGAGACTGTTTCTAACCCAACTGGACCACCGCGGAATTTTTCAATAATACCAAGCAATAATTTATGATCAATATGATCTAATCCAAGTTTATCTACTTGCAGTAGTTCGAGTGCCATTTGTGTAATATCCATCGTAACAGTTCCATTACCGCGCACCTGCGCAAAATCACGTACACGGCGCAGTAAACGGTTCGCAATTCGCGGTGTACCTCGCGCACGCCTTGCAATTTCTAAGGCAGCCAACGAATCAATTTCAACTTCAAACACCTCTGCTGTACGTTCTACAATAGCTGATAACTGATCAACTGTGTAATATTCTAAACGAGACAATACACCGAAACGATCTCGAAGCGGTGCAGATAAGGCACCTGCACGCGTCGTTGCACCAACGAGTGTAAACGGAGGTAAATCAAGCCGAACAGAGCGCGCTGTCGGACCTTTTCCAATTACAATATCAAGACAGAAATCTTCCATCGCTGGATATAATACTTCTTCAATTGAGCGATGCAAACGATGAATTTCATCAATGAATAAAACATCACCTGGTTGAAGCGCCGTTAATACCGCTGCTAAATCACCTGGTCGTTCAATTGCCGGTCCTGACGTTGTACGAATATTCACGCCCATTTCATTCGCAATAATGTTTGCTAATGTCGTTTTCCCAAGTCCTGGCGGCCCATATAATAAGACGTGATCTAACGTTTCTTCACGCATTTTTGCCGCTTCAATAAATACTTCTAAATTATGTTTTGCTTTATCTTGCCCAATATATTGACGGAGCGTTTGTGGTCTTAATGAATATTCTAAGTCCACATCTTCATATGCGGATTCTCCCGAGACAAGACGTTCGTCCATTCTACTCACCTCTTACCATTTAGTAAAAGACTAAGTGCCTTTTTAATATACTGATCCGTCGTAAGTGATTCTTTTAATAGTTCTGGCACTACGCGAGACACTTCTCGCTCTGCATATCCAAGCGCTCTAAGTGCTTCCAGTGCTTCATCAAGCTCCGCAGACGTTCCTTTCTTCTCATCGAAACTCTCTGCACCTGAAAATAAGTCAACAAAGGCATCAGGCACAACATCTGCCAATTTTCCTTTTAAATCTAAAATCATTTGACGTGCTGTTTTCTTTCCAACCCCCGGGAACTTCACTAAGAATTTTTCATCCTCATGTTCAATCGCTTGCACAACCTGCCCTGTTTGACCAGAAGCTAGAATCGCAAGGGCACCTTTTGGTCCAATCCCCGATACACCTAAAAGCTTTGTAAATAACAAACGCTCTTCACGCGTTTTAAATCCGTAAAGGGCCATGATATCTTCTCTTACATAATGATATGTATATACACGAAGTTCTTGTTCACTTCTTTGGAATACATACGGATTTGGCGTAAAAATTTGATAACCAATTCCTTTATGGTCAAGAACGATATATTCCGGTCCTACATATTCCACATAACCTGTAATATATTCAAACAAAACTGTATCTCTCCCTCTCAAATCATGTATTCCATTTTAACATAAATAACGATAGAAATGCGAGATTCCCCCAACAAATGTTCTCTATTCTATTTTTTCATTTTCATAGTGACAGAGCACCTTCAAAAAATTAATATTGCAAAAATAATTTTAGAAAAATAAAAATAAGAAACAGCCGTAGTTATTTTAAGCTACGGCTGTTTCCATTACTCCTAGAATACTGCTCCATATCCTTCATTACTTCCACAAATCGCTCTTTTGATTTCACCCGAATCCCGCGCTTCAAACGTTCACGCTGATAACTCTCCATCTTCTTCATATCAATTTGAAAGAAGGAATGAATGACGTTATCGGTTTCTGGCACACCGTTAAAAATTTGGAGAATCCCCTCTTTCGAAACCCCAAAATAACCGCTTGTTTTTAATAACGGTGAAATATCATCAATGCGCTTTTGTAATACAATTTGTACATCGTCTCGATCAACAAGTTGCCACTCTTTATATTGTTCCAAAAGTTTTTCTAAATTCACAACTTTGTCTCTAAAAATTTCCTGACTCACTTCCCCGTCTAAATATATACGCTGCAACATGATTGTAATTTGAGGTTCCTGTTGTACTGCATTACCAGAACTCTCTGCCGATGCTACACTAGATTCATGATAAAAACAAAACACAGCTAGCACAATCTGCATTGCAATAATCATGAATTTCATATGCTGTCACCTCTTTTAGGGAAAATAAAAAACTTCTATTTACAGTTTGACCGAAAATAGAAGTTTTATGCCCTAGAAAAGTGACGCCGACCGCGAACCCACTTAGGCTAAAGTTCTTTTGCACAGCAAGTGATCTTTGCTTTCTCGTGCAGAAGGTTCTTAGACGGAAGGAGCTGACTAGAATAAAGTGAAACTTCCATCATTGGGGGGCTTACTGCCCGTTAATGCGGGATAAATTCTTTCGCATAAAGAACCACGTTTAAAAGATAAACAACAAAAAAGCGGAATAGGATATCCATCCTACTCCGCTACAAGCTTCCATATAATAAGAAAGACGCCTGCATAGCAGGCGTCTTGATGCGTTTACGGCGAGAGACCAGGCGGCCACATCCGCGTGTTTAGCACTTAAGCATATCTCTCGTCTTACGTAAATTAGCTCATCGCTTTGTTAATATAACATTAATGATATAAAAAAGCAAGAAGGAAATGAATGACATCACCATCGTTGGTTTGGAATATACATCAATATGTCCACCACCGGCGCTACGTACAACGAAATTGCTATTTCCGTTTACTTTATGTCGACCAATAGGAATATCCTGTCCCATAATTTAATCACTTGCTCCAAGCTGTTTTGCTTCTTGTTACTTAACAATTGCACCGCTAGTAAGCTTATCTTTTACTCTAACATACAGAAAAAGAGATAGTCAGATGGTCTATATGTATGCTCCCAATACAACATATTCATATTTCATATTGTAAAAAAGGAAAGGGCTAACCCTTTCCCCTTTTCATTATCGCACCACATTATTTACATTTGCACGAAGGTCTTGGAACAGCTGCGTTACGTCACGATTTACATTGTTTGTAACTGTCCCATTTCGAAGACTTGTGTTCAACGTGTCAACACGAGTAAACATATCTTCTTTTGCCGTTACATAGACATTTCGATTGTTAACAATCGGCGCAACAGCTTTACGAATGTCATCTGTTAATGCTTTTTCATCTGTCCCACTGCGAGATTTTACTGCAATGACAACATCATTACCACGCACAACAGTAGAAACACGTTCCACGTTAGGCATACCCTTTACACGATTGGTAACAGCTTCAGCTGTTTTAGTATCATTGTTAGCAGGCGCGTTGTTCATCGTCACATTACGAGTTGGATATGGATTCGCCATTTGACCGTTATAATTTACATCACGGTAATAATTGTACCCGACGTTATCACGACGATCATGAATATTTTGGTTAATATTGGAATACTTTACATTTCCATACTGGTCTGTTTTCGCATTGTTACGGTATGTGACATAATCTGTAGTACGATCTGTACGCGTTACATTATTGTTAGGCGGATAGGTATTATCGTACGATGTACGCTGATAATTATAAGTTGCATTACCGTCCATCGCACTTTTATTTGTAGTCGTACCACATGCAGCTAATGCACTGGTAACTAACAAAGAAGCGGCAATAAGTTTAATTTGTTTGTTCAATATGAAAACCCCCTCTGCTAGGATGAACTTTTCTTTCGAAAAGCTCCTTCTTATCATGAGTCGCAAAGAGGGTTTTTACACTGTCAGTATTTTACTTAAAATTTTGGTGGTGCTGCCGCTAACTGACGTTTATGCTCCGAGCGGGCATGAAGACGCTCAATGATAAGGCAATCCTTTTCAGGAACCTCTTCACCTTTCAAATACTTGTCAATCATGTTATATGTTGTACCCATTTCATTTTCGTCTGTTTGACCTTCCCAAAGACCTGCGCTTGGCGCCTTATGTATAACTTCATCTGGTACACCTAATATTTTTGCCATTTCTCGTACTTCGCCTTTTGTAAAATGAACAAGAGGCACTAAATCTACGCCGCCATCGCCATACTTTGTGAAATATCCAGTATGCCATTCTGCCGCATTATCTGTTCCAACAACAAGGTGGCCAAAGTTGTTTGCAACAGCATATAATGTTGTCATACGAAGACGAGCACGTGTATTTGCATCACCTAATGTCGCACGTTCTTCATCCCATTTTCCATTTGACTTCAGTTGCTCTTCTACTGCACCAAATAATGTTTTATGTGTCTCTGTTAAATCAACGATATAATGATCAATTGTAGAGCTTTCTACAACTTTTAATGCGTCATCTTGATCTTTTGGATTACTTTTACAAGGCATAATAACTCCTAAAGAATCATTCGGACATGCACGTTTAATTAAATGCGTTACAACAGCAGAGTCAATGCCGCCACTAATTCCAACAATAAGACCTTTTACATTCGCTTCTTTTACTTTCGTTTGTAATTACTCAACAAGTTTTTCAATTTTTTGTTCCATTTCTGCTACTTCCCTTACTAGCAGGATTCATTTGTACACACGTTACTATATTATATAATCTTCTCCGAATTTCCAAAAAGATTCTCGCAAAAAAACCGCTCTTTATGAAAGAACGGTTTTTTACACTCTTTTTAATTTCCCTCTTCCTCGATATATGGTGTACCAAATACAGAAGGAGGATTTTGTGGATAATACATTGTACCCGGCTGCGGGCTATACGGAATATATGGGTTTTGCTGATCAATTTCACGTGGGAAATATGGGATACCTGGCTGCGGGCTATACAATTTAGGTTCATCATCACAACCACAATCCTCTTGTATTGGCGCAATTGGTAGTGCATTATTATCCATTGTCATAGGTGCGACATTTGGATTTGGCATAGAAGTGTATTGCATATCATATTGTGGCATACCTTGCATTGGCGGCATGCCATAGTATGGATTTTGTTGATAGGGCATTTGATAATGTGGTTCTGGCATCATTTGCTGTGGATATGGTGATTGATATGGCATCATTTGCTGTGGATATGGTGATTGATATGGCATCTGTTGTGGGTATGATGGTTGATATGGATACGGCATTGGTGCAAATGGTGGCATCTGGTTATTTTCCATCATTGGCATCACACTTGGCATTGGACTATTTTCCGTCATTGGCATCACATTTGGCATTTGGATATTTTCCATTATTGGCATCGTAACATTAGGTGGGAGCACTTGTGGAATTTCTTTTGTAACTTGCGGCGCGACGACATTGCTTACATTTTCTTTTGTAACTTCCGGTGCAACGACATTGCTTACATTTTCTTTTGTAACTTGTGGCGCGACGACATTACTTACATTTTCTTTTTTTACTTCTGGTGCGATGACATTACTTACATTTTCTTTTTTTACTTCTGGTGCGATGACGTTACTTATATTTTCTTTCTTCACTCCTGGTGCAACGACATTACTTCCCTTCATTTTATTTACTTGCGGAGCAATTAAATCGTTACCTTTTTTTATAATATCTGAAATTTTATACTCTTTTTTCGCTTTCACTGGCGGTTGCGGTGGCTGTGGTAAAATGTTCACGGAAAATTTTGTACTCTCTTTTTGTTTTTCTACTTTGCTAACACCAGGTTGCTTCTCAACAACAGGTAGTTTTTCTACTTTACTAACAGCAGGCTGCTTCTCAACAACAGGTAGTTTTTCTACTGGTTTCTCTTTCTGGATAGGCTGTTCTTTTTGTATAGGTTGTTCTTTTTGAACCTCTTTTTGTGGTTTTACTTGCATTTCTTTTTGTGGTTTTATTTGCATTTCCTTCTGCGGTTTTTGCGCTGCTAGCTGTTCTGTAATTGGTCCAGCTTGTGGAACCTCCTCCTCTTCCTCTATACCAAGAGGTTTAGGCGCAATAGGAAATTCTTTTTGCTGCACTTCTTTTACATATTCTTTTGGAGGGACTGAACCAGCACCTGGATTTTTTTTAATCGGAACACTGTTAGATGGTACTTTAATTTTCATGCCAGGCATAATTAAATCTGGATTACTGAGCTGTGTATTCGCTGCTTTTAATGCTTCAAAATCCACCCCGTACTTTTTCGCAATTTTCCAAAGGGTATCCCCTTTTTGCACGATATGAATTTTCAAATTTTCCCCCTCCTGTATAACTTATCTATAATAAAGTGAAACTTCCATCAGTGGGGGCTTCTTCATCCCCCTACTGATGTTTAGTTGAACCAATCGGGCTTTTACGGACAGTTTTCCCCTACCTATCTTCTTAAGAAAAGCGGAAGCGGCTCGCTCAGAATCGCAGGACGTTGGAGCACCCGACAGAGAGGCGTTTTTTTGCCTCGTCCGAGGGGGGCGAAACGACCGGAGATTCTAGCCGCTAGAGCTGGACATTGCTTTTTTCTGCATCTTGAGGTGAGGGTCTTACTGTCCGTTAATGCGGGATAAAAACGGACAGTAACACAATAAGTGCTTCACCACAATGTATGCTCATAAAAGCAGAATTATGTACAAAAGAAAAAGCAACGGAAATCCGTTGCTTCTATGCTCGCTCTAACATTCTGTTTAATGCAAATACCGCTTCTTCTGTTATTTTTTTATCTACTCGAATTACATTTACATGCTCGCCGCGCTCGATTGCTTCAAGCGCCCATAGTAAATGTGGTAAATCAATACGGTTCATCGTTAAGCACGGACACATGAACGGATTTAATGAAATAATCTCTTTATCTGGGTGCTGCTGAATAATACGATTTACTAAGTTCATTTCTGTACCGATTGCCCACTTACTTCCAGACGGAGCGTTTTCAATCATATCAATAATATATTTTGTTGAACCTGCATAATCAGAAGCTGCAACCACTTCATAACAGCATTCTGGGTGAACAATAATGTTCATATCCGAATGATTTTTTCTTACACTTTCAATATTCTTCACAGTGAAATTTTGATGAACGGAACAATGCCCTTTCCATAAAATAACCTGAACGTCTTCTGCATTCCCGTCATATTCTAATGAATCTGTGTGCGGATCCCAAACAGCCATTTTTTCTAAAGGTACACCAAGGTCATATGCTGTATTACGTCCTAAATGCTGATCTGGTAAGAATAAAATACGCTCTTTTTGTGTAAATGCCCATTCAACCATTTCTTTCGCATTAGAAGATGTAACAGTCGCACCGCCATTTCGGCCGCAAAATGCTTTAATTGCAGCAGTTGAGTTTACATATGTTAATGGAAGCATCGTATCTCCAAATAATTGCTGCAACTCTTTCCAAGCTCGTTCTGTTTGTTCGATATCAGCCATATCAGCCATAGAACATCCAGCTCGCATATCAGGAAGAATGACAATTTGTTCATCTGTTGTTAGCATATCAGCTGTTTCGGCCATAAAGTGAACACCGCAAAACACAATATACTTCGCTTCTTTGTTGCGTGCTGCTACTTGTGCAAGCTGCAGGGAATCTCCCGTTGAATCTGAAAATTGAACGACCTCATCTTTTTGATAATGATGCCCCGGAATGAAAAGCTTTTCCCCTAACTTTTCTTTAATCTCACGCACACGCGCTTCCATTTCTTCGATTGACATTGTTTGATAACGATCTGGTAACATCGTTTCAATCGGTTGCACTGTTTCTAAAATACTCATCTGTGAAGTCCCCCTTTTCCCTTCTTTCTATCACACTTCAATGTTGAAACTAATATCTAATGCTTTAACAGAATGAGTTAATAATCCTAACGAAATGTAATCCACACCTGTTTGACCATACTCCGCTAAATTTTCAATCGTAATACCGCCTGAAGCTTCCGTAACAATCGCACTTGGGATAAGCTTACAATATTCACGTACTTCTTCTGGCATACGATTATCAAACATAATAATGTCCGCCCCGGCAGCAACTGCTTCTAACACTTGTTCTTTCGTTTCTGTCTCTACTTCTACTTTCACCATATGTCCAAGTTGCTCTTTCACTGCTGTTACCGCTTTTGTAATCGAGCCAGCGAACGCAATATGATTATCTTTAATCATGACACCATCATATAATCCAAAGCGATGATTATAACCACCGCCGCATAAAACAGCATATTTATCAAACATACGAAGCCCGGGCATTGTTTTTCTCGTATCACAAATGCGTGTATGATCGCTTCCGAGTGTAGTAACTGCTTTTCTTGTCATCGTCGCTACTCCGCTCATGCGCTGAATCACATTTAGCACAACACGCTCAGCTGTTAATAAAGAAGCAATCGGTCCATGTACAGTGGCAAGGATATCTCCGTTTTTTATCATATCTCCGTCTTTTGCATGGAGTGTAACTTCAATTCGATTATCTAATAATGTAAAACCTTCCTTAATTACATCAACCCCTGCAAAAACACCCGTATCTTTTACAAGAAACGTTCCCCGCGCTTGCAAGTCATTTGGAAAAATAAGCTGCGATGTTACATCTTGCTCCCCGATATCTTCTAGAAAAAATTGTTTCAATGCCTCTTTTACTTTTAATGTATTCATAAAATCCCTCTTTTCCCTTCGTTAAGCTAATTGCAACATATTCTTTTTCATTACAACTTCGCGCGTCTCATTACTACGATTTGGAAAATCACTACGATAATGACCACCAATACTCTCTTTTCTTTGCAGTGCAGCTTTTGTTAGTACCTGACAAACAGTTAACATATTAATAATTGTTATATCCTCATTTGTAAGGCCTTCATATGGAAGCATTTCACTATATGTTCCATACTGCTCTAGCCATTGCTTCGCATATGATAAGCCTTCTTCCGTACGGACAATCCCAACGTATTTCATCATCATCTCTTGTATTTCTTCTTTTCGCGGCAACTGTATGTCCGGTAACTCACCTTGTACTGCTGCATCGCTATTCACGATTTGCGGATCAACATTTGCTAAAATGTGTTCCCCTACACGTTTTCCAAATACAAGACCTTCTAATAACGAATTACTCGCAAGGCGGTTCGCACCATGTACACCATTGCATGCGACTTCGCCCACTGCATATAAACGATAAATTGATGTTTCCCCGTTACAATTTGTTTTTACACCGCCCATATGAAAATGAGCACCTGGTACAACTGGAATATACTTATTTTCTATGTTAACGCCATTCTTTTTACATAAAAAAGAAACAGTTGGAAAACGTTCTTCAAAATTTGAAATAGATGAGATATCTAAGTACACCATTTCACCGGCTAACATTTGTTCATGAATGGCACGTGCGACCACATCACGTGGTGCAAGGTCCTGTTGTTCATGAATACGCGTCATAAACCGCTCTCCTTTTGCATTTCGAAGAATAGCACCTTCTCCGCGCACCGCTTCTGACACAAGACCGCAGCAATTCCCATTTACATATAACATCGTTGGATGAAACTGTACAAATTCTAAATCAACGAGTTCCCCCCCAGCTCTATATACCATCGCTAACCCATCGCCTGTAACCGTACAATCATTAGAAGTAAATGCATATACTCCGCCAATACCACCTGTTGCCAGTACGACACACTGTGCGTAATACTTTTGTATATTTCCTTCACTATCACGCGCTACAACACCGTGACAAGTTTGATTTTCTATTATAAAATCCAAGACCATTTCTTGTTCAACAACCGTCACATACGGAAGTACTTGCTCAGCAAGATGCTCTAGCAAATTTTTCCCGGTCGCATCCCCGCCTGCATGTAAAATACGTCGTTTTCGATGCGCACCTTCTTTTCCAAGATGTAATCCTCGTTCATCACTATCAAAGCGCATGCCATTATCTAATAATGTTTTCATTTCGTTTGGCCCTTGCTCTACTAAGTAACGAACAGCTTCCGGGGTGTTATAATAACATCCTGCTGTAAGCGTATCTTCATAGTGATCATCTGGATGATCGTATAAAGCAACTGCTGCTGCAATCCCGCCTTGTGCCAAGTTTGTATTGTTATTCCGCCTCGTTTTCTTTGTGATAATTATCACATTCTTTTCGTGACAAATTGTTTGTGCAACGCGCAGCGCTGCAACACCGCTTCCGATAATTAAGACGTCTGCATTTGGCATTTTCATTGCCCCCTACTTTACACTTTTCAACTGTCTTGACACCTATATTTACATATATTTAAAATAATGACAAGAGCTTTTTATAAAATGATAATAAAATCTTATAAAGAAAGGGCTATGCTCTATGATATATATGGATTATGCTGCAACAACACCGATGAGTAAAGAAGCGCTAGAGACGTATACAAAAGCCGCTGAACATTATTTTGGAAATGAACAAAGCTTGCATGATATTGGCGGTACCGCCTCCTCTTTATTACAGTCTTGCCGCCAAGCATTGGCTACAATGATTAGCGGGAAAGAACAAGGGGTCTTTTTTACGAGCGGCGGATCAGAGTCCAACTATCTTGCGATTCAATCATTACTAAATGCTCGAAATGGAAATCATATCATTACAACACCTATGGAACATGCATCTATCCGAAATTACTTTCATCTTCTTCAGCAGCAGGGCTATGAAATTACTGAAATTCCTGTGGAGCGCTTTGGAATGATTCAACTGGACGCACTCGAGCGTTCTATTACAGAACACACTGTGCTTGCTAGCATCCAACATGGAAACTCTGAAATCGGCACGCTGCAACCAATTGCTAAAATTGGGGACATTCTCAAAAAACATAACGTCTTATTTCATACAGATTGCGTGCAAACATTTGGGAAAATACCAATCGATGTAACTAAGATGAATATTGATAGTCTCTCTGTTTCTGCTCATAAAATTTACGGTCCAAAAGGGGTGGGAGCATGCTATATAAATCCACAAGTTCGTTGGGGGCAAGTGTTTCCTGGCACCTCTCATGAAAAAGGATTTCGCCCCGGCACCGTGAATGTCCCTGGCATCGCTTCGTTTATTACAGCAGCGCAGCACAGGTTAAAGAATCAACAACTGGAAGTGACTCGTTTACAAGAATTACGAGCTTACTTTATTCAGCAATTACAAGCTATTTCACACGAAATACAAATTGAAGGCCATTCTACTTCTTGTTTGCCGCATATCATTGGGGTTACAATAAAAGGAATAGAAGGCCAGTATACAATGCTAGAGTGCAATCGCCGCGGTATTGCTATTTCCACAGGAAGCGCTTGTCAAATCGGAAAACAGGAGCCTTCTAAAACGATGCTTGCCATCGGCAAAGAATATGACGAAGCAAAGCAGTATGTCCGCTTTTCATTCGGACATCAAACAACAACAGAACATATTGATACAACAATTCATGCACTTATAGCAATTGGAAATCAATTTAATAGAGGGGTTAATAGGAAATGAATCAAAATGAACAAAAAAAGATTTTAGGTGAGGAAAGAAGACAGCTCATTTTACAATGGCTCCTTGCTGCAAGTAAGCCGTTATCTGGCAGTGAATTAGCAAAGAAAACAAACGTAAGCCGTCAGGTTATCGTACAAGATATTTCTTTATTAAAAGCACGAAATGAACCCATTATAGCAACGGCACAAGGATATTTATATTTAAAACCGTCAGAAAAACAACATACTACATTCGAACGCAAGATTGTTTCTCAGCACCAGCCATCACAAGTACGCCAAGAGCTTACAATACTTGTTGACCATGGAGTTACAATTAAAGATGTAAAAGTGGAACATCCAGTGTACGGAGATTTAACTGCTTTGATTCTGGTAAGTAACCGATTTGAACTTGAACAATATTTAAAAAAGATTGAAGAAACAAAAGCAACTTATCTATCTCAGCTTACAGATGGAATTCATTTGCATACAATTGAAGCAGATTCTATTGACAAATTAAATGCAGCTTGTGAGGCATTAGACCGAGCTGGATTTCTTGTTTATTAAAAAAACGCACAGAGAATTTTTACTATCTCTGTGCATTTTTTTGTTTTTATCCATGCTACAATAGAAAAAATAGTGGGAAGGGAGAAAATATATGGGAATCGAACTCATTCATTTTAGCATCGGGAAACCAAAAACAGTCCAATATGCAGAGGATAAAGAAATGACAACTGGCATATGTAAACTGCTTGTTGATGATGCTTTTTTATCAAAAGATGGATTTCGAGGAGATGGTGTTGCGGACTTACGTTTTCACGGAGGGCCTGATCGTGCCGTTTGTGTCTATCCTTATGAACATTATGAGCTGTGGGAAAACGAGTTTCATACATCACTTCCTACATCTGCATTCGGAGAAAATATAACAGTTACAAATATGCTAGAGCAGAATGTTTATATTGGGGACATCTATCAGCTTGGAGATGCAATTGTTCAAGTAACGCAAGGAAGAATCCCATGTAGTACAATTTCGAAAAGACTCTGCATTCCTGGTATTTTACCTCGCATTGTCGAAACTGGCTATACAGGATATTTATGCCGCGTTTTGCAAGAAGGAACAGTTCGTAAAGATTCACAAGTTACATTACTTGAACGTCATCCACAGCAAGTTTCCATTCTATTTGCGAACGAAGTATATTTCCGGGGACAAAAAGATGTAGATGACATGGAAAGGATTATCGCAGTTCCCGAACTCGCAGAAGATTGGCGAAAATCATTGACCGCACGATTAGAAAAATTCAAATAAAAATCCCACTGCATATGCAATGGGATTTTCTTTTTCACACCCAATAAGAGGAATAACTCCCAAGTAATGTGACAGAAAAGCCAAGTGCTTCTAACTCCATTCTCACCCCTGGAAGCAGAACATCATCATACTCTTTCTCCACATCAATTAAGAAGAAGTAATTACCGAGACCTGTTTTCATCGGCCGAGACTCAATTTTAGAAAGGTTTAATTTTCTCCATGCAAATGCGGATAACACTTGATATAACGCGCCTGCATAATCTGAAGGTAACGTTACCATAAGCGTTGTTTTCGTCCCGCGGTGCTCTCCGCTTCTTGGCAATTCCACTTGTTCGTTCTTATGCAATACGAGAAAACGTGTATGATTATTTTTATGAGTATGAATATCATGTTGAGCAATGGATAATCCATATCTTTCAGCTGCAGCCTCATTGGAAATTGCTGCAATTTTTTCTTCTGGATGCTCCATTACAAACTGCGCGGCAGCACTTGTTGATGTCATATCACGCACCGTCACACCTTTTAATTCTTGACTTAAAAACTTATGACATTGCGCAATCGCATGCGGATGAGAATGTACCGCATATACGTCTTGCCATACTTGTGCGTGCTGCGGATGAACGAGCAAATGTTGCCGTACAGGCACTGTAATTTCGCCAACAATCGGCAGCGTCTGTTCATGTACAAGATAATCGATCGTAATATTTACAGAGCCTTCAATTGCATTTTCAAGTGGTACAACGGCAAAATCGACAACATCATTTGCTGCTGCATCCATACAATCTGGAATGGTTCGATACGGTACATGTTCAGCCTCAGGAAAGAAACGACTCACCGCCATATTTGTAAATGTTGCTTCTGGTCCTAAATAGCCCACTCGAATCGTCATCTTGTCCCCTCTTTTTCGTTTTCTTACTGTTATACCATAAACATCTATATTCTTCTACTTATTTTTCGAATATTAAAACAAAAAAGACTAGCTAGAGCTAGCCTATATGTTTCATATATTCTTTTTGCGCAAAGAAGAAATAGAGTATACACGCGATGAGATAAACTGCAATAACCTCTAAAACGAGCCCAAATGATTTAGATATAAAAAAGGAAACATAGTACGTATGCAATGCAACTGCACTATGTATGCTTCCAAATAAAACGGGAAAAAAGAATAGAATCCCTAATTGCCAACGTGAAATCTTATATATTTCTTGCTTCGTCATCCCTATTTTTAAAAGAGCTTGATATTGCATGCGGTCGTATTCAATATTATGAAACCACTTAAAATAAACGGTGCTACATGACGCTAGAAAAAAGAGAACACTAATGAACGAACCGATAAATAATACGAGATTCCCTCCGTCTTTCGTCACCTTATATACGAGCATATTATTGCGCGTTATCTCTTCCGTGCCTTTTGAAATATGAGCTTGTAATTCTTCACCTAACGCTTCTGTATTCTCCCAATCTCTTAATTCATATCCACTATATACATATTTTTCATGGTCAGGAACCTGACGAGAAAGCTTTTGAAAATCTTGATTATGCATAACGAGAAATCTACCACTGCGCTGACTACTATCCGTATTAAATACATTTCCTTCATATGCTCCGTTATATGCAAATTGACATGTTTCTTCTAACACTTTAAAATTTATATACTTCTTATGATGCCGAGGCGGAATATCATAAGAAGTATAATAAATAAATGTTACGGTTCCTTCTTTTGGATGAATCTGCGGCTTCGACTGCCTTTTTGCTTCTCTATTATACTCATCTTCGCTGATTACAGTTGCATAAGACTCTTTATCAGAATCCAACTGAAATGTTGCTGGGATTCCAACAAACGTTACATAACGAAAATCATCGACACCATGCTTACGGAACAGATTTTCAACCGTTTCTTTCTCCATTACTTCCTTAGAACCAATCCCTTTTTCAACATATGAGAAAGCATGAGGCTGATCGTAACGAAGTTGTTCTTTCATACTTGAAAAAAATAAATAGACAGAGCCTGTAGCTGTTACTACTATCGTTGTTAACATAGATAAAATAAAGAAAAAACGTCGATTATCTTTTATTGTATGTAACAACTGATTGACAACGAATAAATGCGGATATTGATACATCACACTCTTTCTACTTTTAATCCATTGTAATACTTGAATCGTACCATGTGTACATACAAAATACGTACCGATTGTCGTTAAAATGGAAACAGGTATAAAATACACAACAATGTTCATCATCGTCACTTTTGTTGTTAAACCATAGCCAATTCCTATACAGACGAAACCGAACCAACAAAGCCACCTCTTACTTTTTGTTTCATTCTTCCCTTCCTGAATTTCCTTTAATAAATGAATGATTTCTATTTTCCATATACGCAGTGCACTAAAAATGGATAAAAGAAGAAATATAACACCATATGTCATAATCGTTATAACAACAGCTTTTAGACTAAAAATAAACGACAATTGATTCGGCATGTTAAGCAATAAACTAAAAATCATAAAAAATAGCTTTAAAAATAGTAGACCAATCCCAATCCCGGCAAAGCTCGCAATGAGTCCAACTGCCATTTGCTCCATTATCAGCATACATATGAGATTCACTTTCGTAGCTCCCATTAATATAAATAGCCCAAATTCTTTTTTACGAGATTGTATAAAGATCGAACTAGAATAAAGAATGAATATAATGGAAAAAGCAATTACAATCACATCACACACAATAATGCCCGATTGTACTCCCTTATACACATCATTTATGTGAGGATGCAAAATAATAGATGTATACATAAAAAAAGCAAATATAGAAAAACAACTGCTTAAGAAAAATATTTTGTAGTTGTGCCAATTCCCTCTAACATTTTGAAAAGTAAGTTGGTAAAACTTCACCTTTTCACCCCCTTTAACCCCCGTTACATACGTAAAAAGCTAGGAACTCCTAGCTTTTTACGTGCTTTAAATATCCTCTTTGTGCAATTGCAAAATATAGTGCTGATGCTAGTACGTATGCTGTAATAATAATAGCTCCTGACTTCCATAAGTCTAAATGCAACATGTTTCCTAACGTATATAATGCAAATCCGCTATGCACGACACCAACTGCAATTGGTGTAAAGAACACTGCTCCCATTTGCCGAACTGCAATTTTGCGAATTTCTTCATCTGTCATACCGATTCTTTTTAATGAATGAAACTGAATGCGGTCTTGTTCTTTATCGTTAAACCATTTAAAGTATGTCATACTACAAGCGAAGAAGAAAAATAGTATTGTTACAAAGAATCCGATAAACATTGTGATTGAGCCGTTCTCTTTTACTTCTTTGTACAATAAACTCGAATTTGAAAAAGCTCTTTGTTTTTCCGGAGCAATTTCGTTCCTCATATCTGTCGCAAGTCCTTCAGTCGCTTTCCAGTCTTTTATATAATATCCGTAATACTTTTGTTTCTCAGTATCTGGAACTACACTTGCATACTTTACATAATCTTCATCGTTTACTACTAAAAGCCCTGTTTCGTTAAACACAGAATCTGTATACATTTCATTTAACTTAAGAGTATGCGCTTCATTTTGGACAGTGAATTGCACAGTTTTACTCAAATCCATAAAATCCGTCACCGTACCTTCTATAACAAGAGTACCAGTTCCGACATCGTTAAAAATCTCCTCTTTATTCTGCTTTTTCGCTTCTTTATTAAATTCTTTTTCAGATATGATCGGTAAGTCAAATTCGTGCTCTTGATCCATCATATTTACTTTCATTTTCCCTGGTGCAATCTCAAGTGTAGCTTTTCGTGCATCTTCAAATCCATGTTTTTGCAACAATGCTTGCACAGTTTTCTCATCAATAATTTCATTTGATCCAATCCCTTTTTCCGCATATGCAATAGCATGCGGATGCATTGCAGCAACTTGCTTGCTCATATCTTCAAAAAAAACATATAACGTGCCAGATGCCGAAGCAACAACTGCTGTAATAATCGAGATGATAAATAAAAAACGAGCATTATCTTTCATTTTGTAAATTAAATTACTTAATACAAACAAGTTTGGCTGCTGATAAAAAAGAGACTTTCTTTTTTGCAGCGCTTTTAGCAAAACAACACTTCCTTGTGTGAATAAAAAATATGTTCCGACAATTGTTAACCCGACAATTAGTAAGAAGTATGTAAAAAAATTCATAAACGTTACGCGGAAACAAAGAACGTAAGCAACAATAATACATAGTAAACCGGCTAAGAATAACCATGTGAAAGAAAACGGCTCCACTCTTTGTTTTCTCGCATCCCGGATTAAATCAACAATTTGTAATCTCCGTATCGTCCATAACCCTAGTAGTGATAATACGAAAAAGAGAACGAGATAGACACTAATTGTAATCAAAATCGCTTTTCCATTCCATACAAATGGCAATGATGTTTCAATTCCCACCGCAACACTTACAGCTTTAAAAAAAAGCGGTAAGCAGAGCATACCAAGAGTAATACCAATGACAAGGGAAATGCATCCTAGTATCATTTGCTCTAGTATAATCATTCTTCCTAATTGCCCTTTTGTCGCACCCATTAATGTTAATAGCCCCAATTCTTTTTTGCGAGCCCGTAAAAAGATAGAGTTTGAATATAAAATGAATAGGGCTGAAAAAATAACAACAATATAATTCGATGCTTCTAACCCTTTTTCTACACGCATTTTCTGACTAATATTACCGCCTACAACATCAGGATGATGAATAAACGAAGCATACATAAAGAACACAATGATCGATAAACAGCTACTAATTAAAAACGCTTTATAATTCCGCCAATTACTTTTGACGTTATTAAACGCGAGCTGTCGAAAGTTCATGGTGCTCTCCTCCCAACATCGCAAGTACGTCTAATATTTCTTGGAAAAAGGCTTGCTTTGTTTCTCCTTTATGAATCTCCGAAAAGATTTCGCCGTCACGAATAAATAAAATACGTTCGCAATAGCTTGCAGCGACAGGATCATGCGTTACCATCGCAATCGTCACTTTCTTCTCTTCATGAAGTTCTTGCAGAGCACCCATTAACGATTTTGCCGATTTGGAGTCTAAGTTTCCTGTTGGCTCATCAGCTAAAATTAAAGTTGGTTGATGAATAATAGCCCGCGCTGCTGCCGCACGTTGCTGCTGACCACCTGATACTTCGTACACTTTTTTATCTAAAATTTCTTCGATATTTAAAAATTTTGCAATCTCTAATACTTTCGCTTCAATTTCTTTCACAGGACGGTTTGCCATCACAAGCGGCAAAATGATATTTTCCTTAATTGATAACGTATCAAGCAAGTTAAAATCTTGGAAGATGAATCCTAAATGTGTACGACGAAACGCTGCAAGCTTAGCAGCACGCATTTGACTAATTTCTTCACCGTTCATATAGACATGACCAGATGTTGGTTTATCAATTGTTGCTAGTAAGTTTAGAAGCGTTGTTTTTCCGCTTCCTGATGGTCCCATAATACCGACAAATTCACCTTCTTCAATTTTAAAGTTAATATTATTCAGCGCTGTCGTCGTTACCGAACCTTTTGATTGATATACTTTTGTTAAACCTTTTACTTCAAGAACACTCATTTTACATCCCCCTATGCATTTTCTTCTTACTTTTACTATAGAAAAAACGAGGGAAAGTAACGAGTGATTTCCCTTACAAAACGGTTTGTTATCTTACAGTTTTGTCATTTTCCTCATCATTTGATGATATCCTTTATCTTTTGAGAACTGAAACGTAAATGTTGTCCCCTCATTCTCTATCGACTGCACAGCAATTCCATGGCTAAGATGATTACAAATCTGCTTTGTAATATATAGTCCCATACCTGTCGCTTCTCTTGTTTTCCGTCCATTGACCCCTGTAAAAAATGGTTCAAAAACTCGCTTTATATCTTGTTTTGGAATCCCTATTCCGCTATCACGAATATGTAGTGTAATAATGCTCTCTGTTTCTTCTATCTGAAATGTAATCTCTTTTTTCTCTTTCTCTGTAATTCTTGTATACTTCAGTGCATTCATCACAATTTGATTGATCGCAATACTGAGCCATTTTTGGTCCGAAGCTACCATATACTGTTCTTTATCAAACATAACTTTCGGATATACAGAATACTGAATAAATGTTTTTTTATGCTGGTTAATACTATCACGAACAATGTCCACCACATTGACTTCTTCTATTTTATAATCTTTCCCAAACTGTTCAAGACGTGCCATATGAAGTGCTAAATCTAACCCCTGTAAAATACGATTATTTTCTTCACGAATACTTTCAATCGTATCTCTTGCTTCGCGGTGCGTTTGTCCAAGCTTTTGCAGCAATAGTTCAATGACAGATACCGGCGTTTTCATTTGATGAATCCACTGGTTCATGAAGATCGTTTGCTGCTCTCCTTTTGCCTGTTGTTCATGTACTTCATTCATATATTGTTGTCTCAGAAGAGAAAAGGCTTCCACAATCGCTTCTTGTTCGTATGAGTATGACGAACTGATCGATAAAGAATGATGTAACTCGTGTCCCTCTGCAATGTAATGCTCTACCTTTTGCAAGAAAGCTTGTCTTTTCCGATAATCATACATAAGAAAGAAAGCAAAAACGACGATTGATAATGATAATCCATATAGCCAAGTAGTCCAATTTATAGATTGTTTCTGCAAAGAAGCTTGCAGCTGCAAGACAAGACCAAATAGAACCACACTCATGATGTAAGAAACAAGCAATGCTATGCGGTCCATCACATACTTTTTAAGATTCATGTTCATTCACCCAGTTCGTTAGGAGCGCATATCCATAGCCCCGCTTCGTAACAATTGCATCACTAATACCAATCTCCTCTAACTTCTTACGAACACGCTTTACATTTACAGTTAAAGTATTATCATCAACAAAAGCAATTTCATCCCATAACGCCTCTAATAATTCTTCTCTCGTTACATATTGATCCACTTGCTTCATTAAGCATTCTAATAAATAATACTCATTTTTTGTAAGCTCCACTTGCTTTCCTTGCCACTCTACCATATGCTGTGCTGGAAATAAAAGTAACCCACTGACTCCAAAACAATCACTTTCCGCACCCGAAGCATATTCACCGTACACACGGCGCAGTGCACTTTTTACCTTTGCCATGACAATATCTAAATGAAATGGTTTCGTAATGTAATCATCTCCACCATTTTCAATTGCCATCACTTGATCCATTTCTCCCGTACGTGCAGAAACAAAAATAATCGGCGCATTGGAAATAGTACGAATTTGACGGCACCAATAAAAGCCGTCAAAGTATGGTAAATTAATATCAAGTAAAACTAAATGAGGGTTCACTTTTGCAAATTCATCTTTTATATGACGAAAATCTTGCACTCGAGCTGACTGATAACCATATTTCTCTAGATGTCCTTCTAAAATATCAGCAATTTTCAGATCATCTTCTACAATTAATATTTTATACATACAATTCCCCACTCCCTTTTTAAAAGTACATGAAGGTACAATTACTACGTGCCTTACATCTACCCATTTTCCATTATAAGGGTAAATTTCCATTTGAGGAGACTTTTTTACTTTGGCAAATAAAAAAGACTGCCCTATTTCGGCAGTCTTAATCGATAAATTCAAATTCATATTCAAGAATTTTTACAATATCGCCGTCTTTTGCACCGCGCGCGCGAAGTGCTTCATCAATGCCCATACCGCGCATTTGACGAGCGAATCTGCGCACAGATTCATCACGAGTAAAGTCTGTCATCTTGAATGTTTTCTCAATGTCATAACCAGAAATGACAAATGTACCATCGCTTTCACGTGTAATCTCAAATTTAGAACCTTCAGCCTCAAATTTGTACATTACACTTGCATCGGATTCACTGATTACTTCATGCACTGGGAATTCTGGTGTTGTTTCTATTAGATTTGCTACTTCAAATAGTAAATCTCGAACACCTTGACGCGTTACCGCAGAAATAGGGAAGATTTTCACTTCATCGCCCACTTTTTCTTTGAACGCTTGTAAATTTTCTTCTGCATCCGGCATATCCATTTTGTTTGCAACAACAACTTGCGGACGCTCTGTTAGACGAAGATTGTATTCTTTTAATTCATTATTAATCGTTACATAATCCTCATATGGATCGCGTCCTTCTAAACCAGACATATCAATTACATGAATGATAACGCGTGTACGCTCAATATGACGTAAAAATTGATGTCCAAGTCCAACACCTGCGTGTGCACCTTCAATCAATCCTGGAAGGTCTGCCATAACGAAGCTGCGTCCATCACCTGTTTCAACTACTCCAAGGTTTGGAACAATTGTTGTAAAGTGATATTCGGCAATTTTCGGACGTGCCGATGATACAACAGACAATAATGTTGATTTACCAACACTTGGGAAACCAACAAGTCCTACATCAGCTAACACTTTCAATTCTAGTACTACTTCACGTTCTTGACCTGGTTCGCCGTTCTCAGCGATTTCTGGAGCTGGGTTCGTTGGCGTCGCAAAACGTGAGTTACCACGACCACCACGGCCACCTTTTGCGATAACTGCTGATTGCTCATGCGTTACTAAATCCGCAAGAATTTGACCAGTAGCTTCATCTTTTACAACTGTTCCCGGCGGAACCTTTACAATTAAATCATCCGCTTTACGGCCATGTTGGTTTTTACTCATTCCATGTTGACCGCGATCTGCTTTAAAATGACGCTGATAGCGGAAATCCATTAATGTACGTAATCCTTCGTCTACTACGAAAACAACATCGGCACCTTTACCACCGTCACCGCCTGCTGGGCCACCTTTTGGAACATATTTCTCACGACGATACGCAACCATTCCGTTTCCGCCATCGCCGCCTTTTACATATATCTTGACCTGATCTACAAACATTATCTCACCACACTTTTTTCTAGTAGTTGTAATATAACCGAGATTTCTTCATCTCGCACTGTATAAGAAATGGAAAACCATTTATTATGTTGATGAGCAAGCCATTCTTGTATTTCTTGTACATCTGTTAGCTTGCCACGAAAATCAAAAAAGAAACGAGCATCCTCATCTTCACATTCAACTGTGATACAAACATAATTTTCAACATAAACGTCTAAACTATGCTCAAGCATTTGGAAAAATTGAGACGTCCATATAGAAACGCTCTCATCTAGATGTGATAAATTATGTATCTTTCCTAATACTTCGTACTCCAACAAGCACGGGTGCTGTTTCCAATTATATGTTAAAATCCATTCTGAAAACTTGGGCATAGAAAGCCCCATCAGATTCGATTCTTGTCTCGCTTCTTGGACAAAACGATCGATGAGCCTATGAATTTCTTCCACTCTTCCAAGCGAAAGATTTCCTTTAATCATCTGCATACGATTGAGCCAATCATGTCTCGAATGGCGCAGCGCATCTATAATTGTCCATTTTTCCTTCATCCATATACCCCTTTAATATAGAAAAACTCTAACCTGCACCCAGGTTAGAGCTTTCCGTGAGTTTCTTATGCTTCTTGAGCAACAGGATATACGCTCACTTGTTTGCGGTCACGGCCAAGACGCTCGAAGCGTACTACGCCGTCAACTTTCGCGTATAATGTGTCATCGCCACCACGACCAACGTTAACACCTGGATAAATTTTTGTACCGCGTTGACGGTAAAGAATTGAACCACCTGAAACCATTTGACCATCTGCGCGTTTAGCACCAAGACGTTTTGACTGAGAGTCACGACCGTTCTTTGTACTACCCACACCTTTCTTAGATGCGAAAAACTGAAGATCTAATCTTAACATACGTTACACCTCCTGCACTTTTTCTATTAATCGGATATATTTTCCGTAATCAAGTTCAATCGTTTTTAGCGAAACAACCATGCCCTCTAACAGAAAACAAGCTTTTTCTTTTATAGAATCATCTAGATCACTAGGCAATTCATACATCAAGAATCCGCCATCTTTTCCAAGTTCAATAGTTGCTTGCACATTACAAAGTGATTCCACAGCATTTATCACACCAAACACAACCGCCGTTGTTCCAGCGCAGACAAGATCTTGTCCATGCGGCGCAAAATTAGCGTGTCCGGTCATTTTAAATGATTGGATACTTCCTAATTCCGTGCGATTAATCGTAATTTTAATCATGACAACCCGAATTAAGCGTTGATTGCTTCAATCACTAATTTCGTGTACGGTTGACGATGACCTTGTTTTTTACGATTGTTCTTTTTCGCTTTGTATTTGAAAACGATAATTTTCTTAGCGCGACCTTGTTTTTCAACTTTCGCAGTAACTGTTGCACCTTCTACAACTGGGCTACCAACTTTAACAGTTTCGCCACCAACGAAAAGAACTTTGTCAAAAGTAACAGTTTCACCAGCTTCTACGTCTAATTTCTCTACGTAGATTGCTTGACCAGCTTCAACTTTAATTTGTTTTCCACCTGTTTCGATAATTGCGTACATAATTGCACCTCCTCATAATTACTAAGACTCGCCAAAACGAGGTAGACATACAATGTCTTTTTTGGAACCTGTCCTGTGCGGTTGTAGCATATAGCCGTTTAGGTGCTATAAACTATAACATACAGATGTTATCACGAAACACAGCCTATTGTCAATGAATGTTCTACTAACTATTTTTTCCGTGCACATATCTCTTCCTTTGTTCCAAAACGCTGAATCGTGTAACGCACGGCTGCATCATCAATAAAATAAATTTGAAACGATATATTACGGTGCAATTCCTTCTCAAAAAAGATTTTTTGTACATTAGGATGAGCAGCAATAAGAACCGCCTCATCATCTGTTCCATTATAAGCGATCAGTTCTCTCTCTAGCTCGTATGCTACTGTTTCATCTGATAAAACATAACCGCTACTTTGACAAATCGTACAATCTGCTAATAATACATCACGAAGCGATTGTTTTTTTCGTTTTCGTGTCATTTCTAAAATACCAAGATCTGTAAATCCTAATACTCTCGTATAAGTATGGTCTTTTTCTAAGTGTGACTTTACGATTTCTCTTATTTTTTCTTTTTCTTCACGGCGCTTCATATTGATAAAATCAATTAAAATCATTCCGCCAATATCTCGAAGTCGCAGTTGCCGCGCAATTTCTTTCGCTGCCATTTCATTTGTGCGCAGCACTGTATCTTGTAAATTCTGTTTCCCTGTGAATTTACCAGTGTTTACATCAATTACAGTCATCGTTTCCATTTGTTCAATGAGTAAATAAGCTCCGTTTGGAAGCCATACAACCTTTTGTAATGCTTTTTCAATTTCACGATCAATTCCATAGCGAGCAAATAAGGGTGTCTTCTCATTAAAAAAAGTAACTTTCTCTTCACCTATTCTCTCGTTTAATTCTTGTATCATTTTGCGCTGATCTACAATCACTTCTGAAACAGTCTCTACTGGTATCTCTTGAAATATACGATCTAAAAAACTAGAAGGAGAATGAACAAGAAGCGGTGCTTTTCCTTTTTGTTCTTGCTTTTTCACAAGTTCGAATTGAGATTGGAGATAGTGCATCTCCGCTTGCACTTCTTCTATTTGCACTTTCTCACATGCAGAACGGAAAATAAATCCTCCTTTTCCTTCAAGTGCAAGAAGTTGTTCTCGTTTCTTCGTATCTTTTATTTTCCGGGAAACGGCAAAAACTGTGTCATAGGGCATATACACGACATATTTCCCGGTAAATTCTATATTCGCTGTTATTTTTGGTCCTTTCGTATCAATCGCCTCTTTCACAACCTGCACGAGAAGAGATTGTCCTTCATGTAACCGCATAGATGATGGCACGTTTTCATACGATAAATAAGCATGCTTCTCCAAACCAATATTAACAAAGGCAGCATTCATCCCAGCTATCGTTCGCATAACACGCCCAATATATATATTTCCAACAATTTGTTCTTGTTCATTTCGTTGCCATAAAAGTTCTACAATCTCTTTCTCTTCTTCAACAGCAACTCGTTTTTCCGAACCAATGTAATTTATGTATAGCTTCTTCAAAGTATATTCCTCTCTTTATCCTTTTTTTATACCATAATAAAAGGTTAGTGTTATCGTCAACACTAACCAATTAACTCTTCTACTGATGATGTTGTTCTTTTTTCTGTAAAATATGCGTAAAGCAATTCATTTTCATCTAGTGTATATTGGTTTTTATGATCTGCTTGTATAATAATCGAGTGTTTATATCCTCTTCGAAACTGTGTGAAAATATGATATAGACTCGTTTCTTTTTCAACTGTAATCGCTGTAACTTTTACAATCTCTCGTTTTTTCCCATAGTAGCGCTCCAATAAAAATCTCATAAATGCATAACGGCGTTGTTTCCATTCTTGAAATAAAGAGAATGCTAAAAAAAGAAGTAGTGTCCACATCATTACATTTTTGCTATTCCAGAAAAGTTGCAGCCCTAATACAGCAATAAAACAAGCAATTGATATTCTCATCATGATATTATGCGCCTGGACAAACGGAAAGCGGTATGACAATATATTCAGAGCAATCTTCCCTCCATCAAGAGGCCAAATTGGCAATAAATTAAAGCACAAAATGATGATGTTATTCCACATAAAAAAATGATAGAAGTCTTCTCCCATCCAGCCTGTTGTGTACGACAAATAAGCAGCGACTAACATCCATACATGTTGAATAGGCCCCGCTATAATGACAATCAATTCTTCTTTTAACGGCTTATTTCCATGCTCATCAAGCTCAGCCACTCCGCCAAATGGCAATAACTGAATTTGTTTAATACGCCATTTATAATGAGCCGCCGCTACTGCATGACCCAACTCATGAATAAAGACAATGAAAAATAAAATTAATAATTCTTTAAAACGAGCTGTAAAAATCGCAATCGCCATAATCCCCCAAAACAATGGATGAATAGTAATTTTTGATAAAACCTCACTGTATTTACTCAAATGAGATCACCTGAATTGGATCAATAAATTTTTCATTCTTTTTAAAAGCAAAATAAAATTTCCCATTTTTACCCTTATTTTCATTTGCAACTGTTCCAATTTTTTGCTTTTTCGCTACATAATCATATAACTTAACTGATGTTTCTCCTAAATTTCCATACCATGATTCCGTTCCATCTGCATGTTGAACTTGAACGATATTCCCAAATTCTTCTTTTTGACCAACAAAAACAACAATTCCTTCATTCACTGATTCCACAATTGAATTTGCTGCTGTTTGTACAAATACACCTTGTCCGTTTGCGTGAAAGCTTTGCATCACTTTCCCTGAAGCAGGAACTGCATAATTCTTTTCTGTCTGAACCGTTTTCTTTTCGCTAGAAGGTAAAAAAGACAGCGGTTTTCCAAATTGCGATTCATACCACTTAGAAACAGATGCAAATTGAAATTCTTTTTCCAGCGCTTGTTTGACAGTTATACGCGCTCCTTCAAGAGAACTCGTTGTATTTTTAAATAAGATTGCTACAACAAGAACCAGAATTGTAGATAGTAGTAACTTAAAGAGAAATATTTCTTTTCGAAAAAGAGGGTGTGTTTCTTCTCCTTCTTCAATAAGAAGCGGTGTATATTCTTGCTCTTCATATGAAAATAACTCTTCTTCTTTGCTTTCCTGCTGTGCTTTCCTTTTAGCAATGCGCTTTTTAATTTCTTCTACTCGCCTATTTCTCATCCTGTCCCCTTCCTCTTTCAATCAGTTTGTACATATGTATGAGTTGTCCGGGAAAGATATTCATAGGAATAAAGTGAAACTTCCATCGGCGGAGATCTTCTTCATCCCTACTGATGGAAAACTCTCACCAATCGGGCTTTTACGGACAGTTATCCTCCACCTATCTTCTTAAGAAAAGCGGAAGCGGCTCGTTCAGAATCGCAGGACGTTGGAGCACCCGACAGAGAGGCGCTTTTTTGCCTCGTCCGAGGGNNGCTGGACAATGCTTTTCTCTGAATCCTGAGGTGGGGGTCTTACTGTCCGCGAATAGCGGGACAAAAAGAAAACACTCCGCATATATGCGAAGTGCTCTTAACGTATTCCGAAGAACTTTTTCATTTTCGTAAAGACCGATTCTTTATCATTTTCAAGCGGCTGCAATGGTATATTTTCTCCAAGCAAACGTCTTGCAATATTTCGATAAGCAATCGATGCCTTTCCATTTGGTTGCAATGCTACAGGCTCTCCTGTATTCGTTGCTCGAATAACTGCATCATCATCTTCTACAACGCCAAGCAACTCGATTGAAAGCGTACGTACAATTTCATCTACATCCAACATATCCTGTTCATGTAGCATATGACTGCGCACACGGTTAATAACTAACTTCGGCGGCTCGATATCTTCTTTTTCCAATAGTCCGATAATCCGATCGGCATCACGCATTGAAGATACTTCTGGCGTTGTAACAACAATCGCTTTATCAGCACCAGCCACAGCATTCTTAAAACCTTGTTCAATGCCAGCTGGGCAGTCAATTAATATGTAATCATAGTCTGGACGTAATTGTTGTATTAATTCTTCCATTTGTTCAGGTGTTACCGCTGATTTGTCGCTCGTTTGCGCTGCAGGTAATAAATAGAGTTCATCAAAGCGCTTATCTCTAATAAGAGCTTGGGGTAAACGACAACGCCCTTCAACAACATCAACAAGATCATATATAATACGGTTTTCCAGTCCCATTACTACGTCTAAATTCCGCAGACCGATATCTGTATCAATCAAACATATTTTTTTCCCGGATAACGCCAAGGCTGTTCCAATGTTTGCAGACGTTGTAGTTTTTCCTACTCCGCCTTTTCCAGATGTAATAACTATTGCCTCTCCCACAGCTATACAATTCCCCTTTCTAACCTTGTTAAATTAGGTCTAAGATGAGTGAGAAGTTGAATGCGATCGACAACAATGTAATTGTTCTCATTAATGTAGGCACATTCTGCCCCTTCCGTCCCGTCTTCTGTCTCTTCAGGAGCGCGCGTTGTTACGTCGCTAATCCGAAGCTGCATTGGATTCATAACAGAAGCTGCAATAACAGCTCCTGTATCCCCATAATATCCAGCATGTGCAATACCTCGTAATGCTCCAATAATAAAAATATTTCCTCCAGCGATAACCGTCCCGCCTGGATTCACATCACCAATTAATAATAAATCGCCTTTTACATGCAATATTTGACCTGAACGAACAATCTTTGAAACAGAAACAATTTCTGTTTCTTCTTTCCATGCCAATGCTTGTTCTTTCGTTACAACATCACTCACAATAGAATCTACAACTAAATTCTTTTTATTACGAATTAATGTGCGCAATTCTTCCTGTTGTACTTCTGTCACATAACGATTCCCAACTTTGACCTGTACTTCAATTAACGATCGTCCATCCCCCTCGTAATAATGAGTTGAAAGCTTTTCGTCAAGTTCTTGCAGCAATTCGCGAAATGAACAGGAATCATCAAGATGTAATGCTAAACCATCCTTCGTTCCTTTTATAGTCACATATTGTTGCTTTTTTTCTGTCACCAATGCTCACCCCACCGATTCAATTCGACATAAAATCAGAAAATCCTTTTTTCTTTTTCTTCCATGGCATCTGAAAGACGTAAAATATATCGTCTCAGTGGGAAACAAAACAGTAGTAAAAAAATTCCGTTTAATAATAGCGTTGGAAGAAGACGATCTGTGAAAAAGATATGCGCTGGCATTTGAACACGACCAATTAGCGTCAAAAATCCATACACATAATACTCCAGCGCGGCAATGCTCGCTAATACAATACAGTACACAATAAAAAGGTTAAGTTGTAAAACTCGCATCGCATTATATACAAGATAAGCTAAAATCGGGTAAGCAAATATATACACACCAACTAGCTCTGTATGCACCATATCAAACAAAAATCCAAATAATAGTCCATAGTAAATACCTTGTACAGAATTATAGTAAATTGTAACAAAGCATAAAACAATCAGAAAAAAATGCGGAGCTGCAATTGTATTCTTCCAAAAAAGACTTGTTGGCACAATGGTGGAAAACATATTCTCAAGTACAAATACGAAAAGAAGTAGAAGAGGAAGAATTGCTTTTTTTATAATCTCCATCTCTTCCCCCTCCTATTTCCCTAGATCCACTGACGGCATAACTCGTTGTGCAACCATAACATTATCTACATCATTTAAATCCGCAGCAGGTTTTACATAAGCCGTTTGTGTTAATCCGTATTCATCTGATGTCACATCGGTGATTTGTCCAATAACCAATCCTTCTGGGAATACTCCACCGTAGCCAGAAGTTACAACCATTTGATCCTTCTCTACTGGTACACCAGATGGGATTTTTGTAAAGATAAGCTGTTGCTTCTCTTTATCGTATCCTTCAATTAACCCGAAAACACGTTTATCCCCTTGTACAACAGCTGAAATACGATTTGTTCTATTTAATGAGCTTACTAGTTCCACTGTTGAAGTGAATTGTGAAACGCTTTTTACTTTTCCGACTAAACCTTTTGATGTAATAACAGCCGCATCTTTTTGAATACCTTGTTGCGCCCCTTTATCAATTGCAATTAGGTCATACCATTTATCTGGATTGCGGGAAATGACAGTTGCTTGAATTGGATTATAATCACGAAGTGAATCTTTTTTCCCAACAATGTCTCGAAGCTCTTCATTTTCTTTCTCTAAATCTTTCACCTTTACGGACAATTCTGCATACTTGTCCAAGTTTGCTTTTAATTCTTTATTTTCTTCATACGTGCGCTTTACATCTTCTACGTTCTCAAAGAATCCGGCAACATAGTTCGCTGGCTTTTGAAATACACGTTCTACAACTCCTACGGTATCTTTTACAAACTGCTCTGGCCATGTTAGATTTTTCCGTTCTTTCAATGAGACTCCGATCAATGCCACGAGAAGAATAATACTAACTAACAAAACAATTAATCTTTTGTTTAAGAAAAACTGTGGCACGTTCACACCCTCTTAAATTTACTAATTTTCATGCTGAAATAATGGATTTTATCGAGCAGTTTTGAAAAGATGGATATTGTCTAACGCTTTACCTGTTCCAATTGCTACGCAATCTAATGGATTTTCTGCAACAAGAACTGGCATATTTGTTTCTTCGCTAATTACTTTATCTAAGTTACGAAGCAAAGCACCACCACCTGTTAAAACAATTCCGCGGTCCATAATATCTGCCGCTAATTCTGGCGGAGTTTTTTCTAATGTATTTTTCACAGATTCAACAATCGCATCTACTGTATCTTTTAAAGCTGCTGCAATTTCTTCTGGGCGAATTGATACCGTTTTTGGTAATCCTGTCACTAAGTCACGACCGCGAATGTCCATTGGTTCAACATCGTTTACTTCACCAGCAGAGCCGATTTCTAATTTTAATGCTTCTGATGTTCGTTCCCCAATCATTACGTTGTAGCTTTTCTTAACATATTGAATAATTGCATCATCCATTTCATCACCAGCAACACGAACAGATTGGCTTGTTACAATACCACCTAGCGAGATAATTGCAACTTCTGTTGTACCACCACCAATATCAACAACCATACTTCCTGTTGGTTCCCAAACAGGTAAGTTCGCACCAATTGCTGCTGCAAATGGCTCTTCAATTGGATACGCATCACGTGCGCCAGCTTGACGAGTCGCATCAATTACTGCACGTTTTTCAACAGCTGTAATACCAGATGGCACACATACCATTACATAAGGCTTGCGAGAGAAGAAGCCGTTTGATTTTTGTGCTTGTTGAATATAATATTTCATCATTGTTGCTGTTGTTTCATAATCAGCGATAACACCGTCTTTCATCGGACGAAGTGCTACAACATTTCCAGGTGTACGACCAATCATTTGTTTTGCATCGTTACCAACTGCAACAATTTGTTTTGTATCTGTTTGCAATGCCACAACAGATGGCTCGCGTACAACGACACCTTTCCCTTTTACGTATACAAGCGTATTTGCTGTTCCTAAGTCAATTCCAAGGTCACGAGTAAAACCACCAATTCCAAACATATCATGTATCTTCCTTTCTAATTTTAACAAAAGTTCTTTATTTGTTCTTTTAAATACTATTATATTTATATAAAACATAACGTTTTTATATGTTCTTTGTTATAGTGTAGACGAAAGCCTACAAAAAACTCATAACTCACATTATAAAACAAAATAAAGAAAAAAAATAGTCTTAAATATGACCTTTATCTTTTAAACTAACAAATTTATGGTCACCAATAATAATATGATCGAGAATTTCAATCCCGATAATTTTTCCGCACTCTACAAGTCGCTTCGTTACTTCAATATCTTCTCGGCTTGGTGCAGGATCGCCTGAAGGATGATTATGAAGGCATATAATAGAGGCAGCAGCGCGGCGGAAAGCTTCCTTGAAAACCTCGCGCGGATGTACAATTGAGGCATTCAAACTTCCAATAAATATCGTTTGCCGATGCATCACTTGATTTTTCGTGTTTAAATATAGACACACAAAATGTTCTTGTTGTAAAAAGCGCATCTCCTCCATCATATAGCGTGCGCAATCTTCCGGATTACGAATACTATATCTATTTTGATACTCTAATCGTACCATTCTTCGTCCAAGTTCAAAAGCAGCAATAAGTTGGGATGCTTTTGCCATCCCAACGCCGTGAATGCTTGTCATTTCTTCAATTGTTGCATCTTTTAACATGCGTAATCCATCAAAATGATTCAAAATTCGATTCGCTAATGTTAAAACCGACTCCTCTTTTGAACCCGTTCGAAGTAATATAGCGAGAAGTTCTGTGTTTGATAAGCTGCTTGCTCCTTCTAGCAATAAACGTTCCCGTGGTTGATCTTCTTTCACAACATCACGAATGCAGCTCATATTTCAGCCTCCTTTATATATTAAATTGTTTTAATTCACGCACAACACGTGCAATAGGCAAGCCGACAATTGCATAATAATCACCTTGTATATGATGAACAAAAATAGCACCTTTTCCTTGTATACCATAGCTACCAGCTTTATCAAGCGGCTCTTTCGTTCGTACATATGCATCGATTTCTTCTTCTGTTAATTCCCAAAACGTTACTTCTGCACGCTCATAAAATGTCACTGTTTTTTCTTTTGAAATAAGAGCGACACCTGTATAGACTTCATGTGTTTTCCCTGATAAAAGCTGCAGCATTTCTTTCGCTTCATTCTCATCCACTGGTTTTCCCAAAATACGTGACTCGTACGTAACAATTGTATCAGCACCAAGCACAACACAGTCTTCATAATTCTTCGCTACAGCAGATGCCTTTTGCAATGCAAGCGACATCACGATATCATGCGGTGATGAATATGCTCCAATTATTTCTTCTACATCGCTAACCACAACGTCAAACGGCATATCCACTAGTTCAAGTAATTCTTTACGCCTTGGTGAACCGGACGCTAAAATAAGTTTTTTCATACGTTCTCCTTTCGTTTTCCAAATTAGCAGGAAGATACAACATAACCATACTAAATGTATATATTCTCCTCAAATTTTAAAAATATCGTTTTTCTAAATAAAAAAATACAAAAGAAAGGAAAGAAGCTTAAACTCTCCTTCCCTTTCTTCAGCTTAAACAGATGATAAGAAAAAATAAAACCATCTTCTGATAAAGTGAAACTTCCATCAGTGGGGGTTTTCTTCCTCCCCCAACTAGCTTCTTCGCTTCTCCCTGAATCTCGAGGTGGGGATCTTACTGCCCAAGAATAACTGGATAATGAGTTAAACATTATCTAATTATTATACGTTTTTGTTTTTTTGTGAAACTATTTTTTCATAAGAAAGAAAGCTATCTACTAAAACTTGCTGCAATTTTGTCATTGTTGTCACATCTTGTTTTCCCTCTTGTATTGTCTGTACAGCCACTGATGCATACGTATACAATTTTTTTATATCGTCCCGCTTCAATGTCGTTTCCTCTTTTTTTATTGCCTTCCACTCATTTTCAATTTGTTCTATATTTGTTTTATTTATTTTGTTCTCAGACTGCATCGCGGCTTCTTGTTGCAGCAATTTTCCATACAATGATTGTAGCTTTTCAAAAAACGGTCCGTAGTCTTGATCCTCTTTTAGAAGTGCTTGATCCACAATCTCCCATTTCTTTTTCATCACTGATATATCTTTTTGTTTATATTGCTCCATCATCTGCATAACAGATTGCTCATCATGTGCCATTCCAAGAACGAGTAAATATTTATCTCCTGACTGCATAATTGCTCCAGGGACTCCTTTTTCTTGTAACTCCTGTAACGATGCCTGTCCCTTTTCTTTTGTAGAAAATACCCCGCCCTGCACAAAATAAATAGTAAGCGGTGATAAAGCTGCTGATGCTGCTTTCTTTTCTTCTTTTTTCTCATTTGTTGATTGTTTTGTCTCATTTTTCTCTGTAACATTTGCTACTGGGGCTGTATTTTCACGAACTGTTTCTTGACCTGTTAACAGGTGGAGCATTCCCATTCCAAATCCTGTCCCAATTACAATCGCTGTGGATACTGTCAAAATGAAAGTATTACTCCATCCTTTTTTCCCTTTTTGCATGGAAGATAATACATTTTTTTGAAACGGCACAACATTATTTGTCACTGTATTTGTATTCTCTGGCAGCACCCACTCAAACTCTTCTTTCTTTTGCTCATGTTCTTTCTTTTCTAAATAATTTGCTTCCGTTCCATTCACTTTAATTGAAATTGTTCGCGATTGCTTGTCCATACCCCCACTCCTTACTTCTTATCATTGCCAGCATCGTATCATACTCGTTTCAAAAAAGAACGAGATATTTGTCAAAGAGATTCGCCAAATTATCCTATATTGTTATCTTATATGTATGCTTGCGTCTTTATTTGTAGAACTAAAAAACTAGACAGTTTATTTCTGTCTAGTTTTTTGAATAACGTATTTACGAGCTTCTGATATGAAGTAAAGAGAACCTGTTAGTAAGAAAACATCATCTTCTTGTAGAGAAGCTATTGTTGTATCAATCGCTTCCTGCCAATTCTCAAAAATATGTTTCGATTCTCGTTTTGAATAAGCAGCAAGATCCTCAGCAGAAATTGCGCGATCAAACGTAAACGTCGTAAAAATCATTTCATCTGCAATTGTTTCTAGCTGTCCAACCATTTCATCCAATTGTTTATCCCCAAGTGCTGTAAATAAAACGACAATTCGCTTTTCACTATAGTGAGCACGCACAGTTTCTACAAGGCTATGCACTCCTTCTGGATTGTGAGCACCATCAATAATGATATGTGGGTTCGTAGCAAGTTGTTCAAAACGGCCAATCCAGTATGCTTCAGCTAACCCTTTTCGAATATGCTCCTCATCAATTAAGAACGCCTGATACACTTTTAAATACGTGATTGCCATCAAAGCAAGGGCAGCATTTTGCACTTGATGCTGACCTTTCATAGAAATAAGAAGGTCTTCATATGTATGGAATGGAGACGAAAATGTAAATTGTTCACCTTGCGTCTTTGCAAAAAGATGTTCTACTTTAAACTGATTCCCAAGTTCATATAAATTAGAACGCTTTTCACTTGCAACAGTACGAATAACTTCTAACGCACCGCCTTGCTGCACACCTGTAATAACAGGAACACCTAATTTCATAATTCCGGCTTTTTCAAACGCGATATCTTCGAGCGTATCTCCTAAAATATGCATATGATCATGACCGATATTTGTAATGATACTAAGTACAGGGTGAATGACATTTGTTGAATCAAAACGTCCCCCAAGACCTGTCTCAAATAAAACGATGTCACACGGATTTGTCTTTCCAAAATAATAAAGCGCCATAACAGTAATGATTTCAAATTCTGTCGTTTCGCCTAAATCCGTTTGATCTAACTTTTCCACAATAGGTTTGACTATATTTACGAGATCTGTAATTTCTTGATCTGTAATTGGCATTCCATTCGTGCTAATTCGTTCATTAAACGTTTCAATGTACGGTGAAGTAAATGTTCCTACTTTATACTCTGCCGCCTGTAACATATAGCGCATATATGTGAGAGTGGAACCTTTTCCATTTGTTCCCGCAAGATGAACACATTTTATATGTCGCTCAGGATTCCCGAGTTCCTCCAGCATCCATTTCATACGTTCTAACCCTGGTTTAATCCCAAATTTTAAACGGCTATGAATCCAGCCGATTGCTTCTTCATATGTATGTATCACGTGTGCCCTTCCCCTTTCCAATCAGCAAAAAAGAACTTGCCTCAGCTCTATTATACGCAAATAAAAGAGACTCACCAATACAGCGAGTCTCTTTAGAACGATTTTATCCCGCTATTCGCGAGCAGTAATACACTCCACCTCAAACTTTAAGAAAAGCAAAGAAGTTAGGTGGGCTGTAAACTACCCGTAAAAGCTCAATTGGTTCAACTAATAATCAGNNTTAAAGTTTCACTTTATTTTTGAAGATCAGCTAAACGTTGGCGAACCGCTTCGCGTTTTTCTAGATAATCTTGCTCTTTCGCTCGTTCTCCCTCAATAACTGCAGCTGGAGCTTTTGCTACGAATCCTTGATTTGAAAGTTTCTTTTGTACACGCTCTACTTCTTTGTCAAACTTCTCAAGTTCTTTTTCAAGACGTGCTTTTTCTTCTTCAAGGTTAATAAGGTCAGCTAATGGTAAGAATAATTCTGCACCTGATACGATTGCAGTCATCGCTTTTTCCGGTGCTTGTAAATCCGTTTGAATTGTTAATTCACTTGGATTACAGAAGCGCTCAATGTAAGAGCTATTTTTTGTAAGCTGTGCTAGCACCGCTTCGTCTTTTGCTTTAATTTGCAATTGAACTTTTTTGCTCATTGGCGTATTTACTTCAGCACGGATGTTACGAACAGAGCGAATGATGTCAACTAGAAGGTGCATCTCTGCCGCTGCCTCTTCATCCTGTAAATCTTCGCGAACTGTCGGCCAAGCCGCTACTGTAATAGATTCACCTTCATGAGGTAAGTGTTGCCAAATTTTCTCTGTTACGAATGGCATGAATGGGTGTAATAGACGCATTGTTTGGTCTAATACGTAAGCTAAAATAGAACGAGTTGTTTTCTTAGCTGCTTCATCTTCACCGTATAATGGCAGTTTCGCCATCTCAATGTACCAGTCACAGAAATCATCCCAAATGAAGTTGTATAATGAACGGCCAGCTTCACCAAATTCATATTTATCCATATTACGTGTTACACTTTCGATCGTTTCATTTAAGCGAGTTAAAATCCACTTATCTGCAACTGATTTTTCACCAGTTAAATCGATATCTTCGTATTTCATGTCGTCCATGTTCATTAATACGAAGCGTGATGCATTCCAAATTTTATTAATGAAGTTCCAAGTAGATTCTACTTTCTCCATGCTAAAGCGTAAATCTTGACCTGGTGCACTTCCTGTTGATAAGAAGAAGCGCATCGCATCTGCACCGTACTTATCAATAACATCCATTGGATCAATACCGTTACCAAGAGATTTACTCATTTTACGTCCTTGCTCATCACGAACAAGACCGTGAATTAATACATCTTTAAATGGACGCTCTCCTGTAAACTCTAAACCTTGGAAAATCATACGAGATACCCAGAAGAAGATGATATCATAACCAGTTACTAAAGCATCTGTTGAATAGTAACGTTTGAAGTCTTCTGCATCTTCATTCGGCCAACCAAGTGTTGAGAACGGCCATAATGCTGAGCTAAACCATGTATCAAGTACGTCGTTATCTTGGTTCCAGTTTTCAATATCTGCTGGTGCTTCTGTACCTACATATACTTCACCAGTTTCTTTATGATACCAGGCTGGGATGCGATGTCCCCACCATAATTGACGAGAAATACACCAGTCATGAATATTTTCCATCCAGCGTAAATATGTGTTCTCAAAACGATCTGGTACAAACGTTACTTTTTCATCTTCTTTTTGTTGCAATGCAACTGCCTTTTCTGCAAGTGGTGCCATTTTTACGAACCATTGTGTTGATAAGTAAGGTTCAACAACCGCTCCGCTACGCTCACTATGACCAACAGAATGCATATGAGGCTCGATTTCTACTAATACACCTGCTTCTTGCAAGTCTTTTACTAATTGCTTACGGCATTCAAAGCGATCCATGCCGTTATACTTACCAGCTTTTTCGTTCATCGTTCCATCTTCGTTCATTACTAAGATGCGTGGTAAGTCGTGACGGTTACCTACTTCAAAGTCATTCGGGTCATGAGCTGGTGTAATTTTCACAACGCCTGTTCCGAAATCTTTTTCTACGTACTCATCAGCAATAATCGGAATCTCACGGCCAACGATTGGAAGTGTAACTGTTTTTCCGATTAAGTGTTTGTAACGATCATCTTCTGGATGAACTGCTACTGCTGTATCACCAAGCATTGTTTCTGGACGAGTTGTTGCAAGGCGAATGTGACCAGAACCATCTGTTAACGGATAGTTCATATGATAGAATGCACCTTGAATCTCTTTATGAATTACTTCAATATCAGAAAGAGCTGTGCGTGTTGCTGGGTCCCAGTTGATAATATACTCACCGCGGTAAATTAAACCTTTTTCGTATAATTGAACGAATACTTTCTTAACCGCATTAGATAAACCTTCATCTAATGTGAAACGCTCACGAGAATAATCTAGTCCTAAACCAACTTTCCCCCATTGCTGACGAATGTGAGAAGCGTACTCTTCTTTCCATTCCCACGCTTTTTCAAGGAATTTCTCACGGCCAAGATCGTAACGTGAAATACCTTCTTCACGAAGTTTCCCTTCTACTTTCGCTTGTGTTGCGATACCAGCATGGTCCATTCCTGGAAGCCATAATACGTCGTAACCTTGCATACGCTTTGTACGAGTTAAAATATCTTGAAGCGTCGTATCCCAAGCATGACCTAAGTGCAGCTTACCAGTTACGTTTGGAGGCGGAATTACAATTGTATATGGTTGTTTCTTTTCATCTCCTGTTGCTTCGAAATATTTGCCTTCAAGCCACCATTGATAACGGCCTTCTTCAACGGACATATGATCATATTTAGTTGGTAAATTCTTTTCCGTGTTTGACATTATTTTCCCTCCTTCAAAATAAAAAATGTCCCTCATCCAAAAAGGACGAGGGACATCGTGGTACCACCTTTATTTACAAACAAATTCAAAATTTGCTTATACTCTTGATTTGATAACGGACAGATCCGTCTTTTCCTAATGAGAATGACTCCGTTCAGAAAAGATGCTCTAGGGCTACCTTCTAACATGACTATCTAGAGAATCTCACAGCTAATAATTCTCCTCTCTGCAGACGTTTAATGTTATACTCTTCCCCTTCAACGCATTTATATAATTGTTATTTATTATATACAACAGTGTAAAAAACGAAACCACATTCGTCAAGATAAAAATATTTTTCGACTTACATCTACAGTTATTACATTCTATTTTCAATCAGCTTAACCAAGTTTTTTATACCATATGCAAAGCAAATGAAAAAAGTGCAGCACAAGCACATTAGACGCTTACCCTGCATAATGTAATATCACATTTATTCTTCTCTTATAATTCCATACTAGAGGAGTTTCTAATACGGAGGACCATTATGCGACGCTTTCGACGCACGTACAACTTTTCAGCCCCTTCATGGCTAAGAAATATACAAACGATGTTTTCTGACTTTGCAATCCCGCTCACGATTTTCCAAGGCATTCGCACTTTACTACTTCCAACACTTCTAGATTTTGTTATACTTGCCATTTTCATAGCAGCAACAATTCGCTTACATTATCAGCCGTAACCTCTTCTTGAGGCTACGGCTAATTTTATCCCGCTATTCGCGGGCAGTAAGACCACACTGATGTAGGTTTCACTTTATCTTCAACTAATTTCACTTCGCTTGTTGCTCGGCAGTTTGAAGCTGTGCCACGAAATATTCAATATTACTTATAAGCCAATGTGCTTGTTGAAGCATTTTCACATCATTTAGCTCCTTTGTTTCATTACGGGCATTTCGAGCATTTGTATATGAACGCACTTGCTTTATAAATGTTTTTGGATAAGCTAAGTATGCAAACATAAGTAACTTTTCTTCCTTTGTAAACGCAAAATTCTTTTGATAGATTTGGTACCATTCATATCGATCATTTCTTGCAATTGGATATGTGTTGAAGGAACGTGAATAAAACTGAACGATATCTTGAACAGGGGTAGCAAACTGCACATCTTCTAAACTAATAAAATAACCGTTCCGCTGATAATCAAATAAAAAGTGATTCACGGAAACATTGCCATGAATAAATGAAATACGTGTTTTTTCTTTTTCTTTCATCGCTTCATGCCATTCTGTAAACTGTTTCTTCGCAAATTCATGAGCACGAAGCGCTTGATGAAAGTACGTACAATACTGCAATTCAAACGGAGACATATACCACTTCGCTTCAGATTCAACTAAAAACTCCTCTAATAGAACTCCATCTTGTTCCCAGCGGTTTGAAATAGTATCAAAATGTTCTTGAAGCGCTTCTTCCGTCACTTCTTCCTCTCGCACCGTTTTTTGGTGCATCAAAGCAAGTGTTTGAAACATTTTATGATACTGATCATTCTCTTCGCCTTGTCCTTCTGCATTTCCTAGCCAAGGCATTAAATAATAACTATGTTCACCATCAGTTAACACGTGCCTTCCATCTTTCGTATGGTAAATCGGTGCAAAATTCGTAAAGCCCTTTTCTCGTAAAAATTGAACATGATACATAAGGTTACTTCGTTCTAATTTCCGAGAGGGTAATTTTTTCAACGCATATGGACCTTGGTTCGTATAAATTTTTATTACATTCCCATATTCCTCAATATGTTCAGGAGCTAATTGATATAGCTGCAAAATAGAAGCATAACGGTCTCGCAATTCCATGTCCATACGAACAACGACCCTTTCTACAGGAGCATGAAAAAGAAAAGAGGTGAGGAAGTTTTCTCTTCACTCACTGTGTTTTCACTTTTGGCACTGGTATATACAAAATTTGTCCTGCTGTTAAATACATATCATCCGTTTGATTTATACGGTGTAAATGTTGTACAGAAGTATCATAACGATCTGCAACGGATTCAATCGTATCGCCTTCTTGTACGAAATACAATCTCAGCTTTGTAAATTCATCTTCCGGCTGCTTTGCAAATAATTTTGTTAAATATAACGCATTTTCATCTCGCTGTGAGTATGAAATTTCTTCTTGCGCCTGCTCATTGGCAGCTTCCTGTGTTACTTTCGTTTCCTTACGTCCAAAAAACAGCTGCGGCGCGACTTCTTCTTGCTTTTCCTCCTCTTCCTCTATTTCTTGCTCCTCTTCTAGATCAAGCTCTGGTTCTTGACGAGCTTCTAGCTGAAATGGCTCAAAAGCATAATCTTCCCATTCATCATTCTCTACCAATTCTTCTTGCTCTTTTTCTTCTTCTCTTATTGCTTCCTCTTCTCTTATTACCTCTTCTTCTCTTATTACCTCTTCTTCTCTTATTGCTTCCTCTTCATGCTCTTCATCACACAATCCATAAATTGAAATATCTGCTAAAAGCTGCAAACAACCACTGTCCAACAATTCATAATCAAATTCTTCAATATCCACATATAAATCTTCGACCTGCTTCACGCGTCCTCTTGGAATAGAAATCTCCAACGGAAACGAATGTACCAATTCATTTATACCATCATCACGTGTTTCTACATAATCTACAGTGCGAGCTGGTGATAATTCCCGCAATGAGAAAATCTCTGTTTCTTCCTTTGCAATATATTCCCCTGTTAAATCAAGCTGTCCGCTTACAACAATTTCATATTCACGTTCTTCTATAGCAACATCAGGATCTAACGAAATAGAAATTAACTCATTGACTTCCTGTCCTTTTTGAAACCAGACAGATTCTTTTAACGAAAACCGTAATGAGGTTTGTTGATCTGCTGCCACTTCGTATTCCCCCTCTCAAACTATCTGTCATTACAGATTTATGTGAGGAATAGGGACTTTATGAATAAAAAAAATCGCTCTCACTTGAGAACGATTTTAGTACCACATATTTAAAAGAATGAAAAAGCTAACAAACTAATCTTTTAATTTAGACATAGCAATTTCTGCAGCAGCAATTGTTGCCTCGATATCAGCATCACTATGTGCTGTTGATAAGAACAGTCCTTCAAACTGAGAAGGTGGTAAGAATATGCCTTGTTCTACCATTTCACGGTAATATGCTGCAAAATATTCTAAATTAGACGTTTTTGCTGTTTCATAGTTAATAACCTTTTCATCTGTAAAGAAAATACCAACCATGGAACCAGCACGGTTAATACAATGCGGAATATCATATTTTACAGCTACTTCATGTAAACCTTTTTCAAGCATTTCTGCTTTACGTTCAAATTCTTTATAGCTCTCCGGTGTTAATTGGACAAGCGTTTCATATCCAGCTGTCATCGCTAATGGATTACCAGATAATGTACCAGCTTGATAAATCGGTCCACTTGGTGCTACTTGCTTCATAATTTCAGCTTTACCACCATATGCTCCAACAGGAAGTCCACCGCCAATTACTTTACCTAAACATGTTAAATCAGGTGTTACTCCAAAATATCCTTGCCCGCAATTATAAGCTACGCGGAATCCCGTCATAACTTCATCAAAAATAAGAAGTGCACCGTATTCTGTTGTAACATCGCGAAGTCCTTGTAAAAACCCTGGAAGCGGCGGTACAACGCCCATATTTCCAGCTACTGGCTCTACAATGACACACGCAATGTCATCACCGAACTGTTCAAAAGCATATTTCACGCTCTCTAAATCATTATACGCAACAGTAATCGTATTTTTCGCAACGCCTTCTGGCACACCAGGGCTATCTGGTAACCCAAGCGTAGCAACGCCAGAACCAGCTTTAATTAAAAGCGAATCACCATGCCCGTGATAGCAACCTTCAAATTTCAAAATTTTATTACGCCCTGTGTAACCGCGTGCTAAGCGAAGTGCACTCATTGTCGCCTCTGTTCCAGAGTTAACCATACGCACAATTTCAATAGACGGTACACGGTCGATTACAAGCTGCGCTAATTTATTTTCAATTTCTGTTGGCGCACCGAAGCTCGTCCCTTTTTCTACTACAGCTTTTAACGCTTCAACAACCTGGTCATTGGAATGACCATGAATAAGCGGGCCCCATGACAATACATAATCAATGTATTCATTTCCATCAATATCATAAACTTTAGAGCCTTTTCCATGATCCATAAATAATGGATTCATACCAACAGATTTAAATGCACGCACTGGGCTGTTTACACCGCCTGGCATTAAATCTTTTGCTGTTTCAAACGCTTCAATCGATTTATCAAAACTTTTCATTATCGTGCGCTCCCTTCTTGTAACCATCTCGCTGCATCTTTCGCATGATATGTAAGTATTAAATCTGCTCCGGCACGTTTCATACTTAATAATTTTTCAAGAACCATGTCTTTTTCATTAATCCAGCCATTTTGTGCTGCTGCTTTAATCATCGAGTATTCACCACTCACATTATACGCAACAACTGGAAGATTAAAGTTATTTTTCACATCACGAATAATATCTAAATAAGAAAGCGCTGGCTTCACAATTAAGAAGTCTGCTCCTTCCATCACATCTGACTCAGCTTCGCGGAACGCTTCTAAGCGATTCGCTGGATCCATTTGATATGTTTTACGATCACCAAATTGCGGTGCGCCATGTGCAGCATCACGAAATGGTCCATAAAAAGCAGACGCATATTTTACTGCATATGACATAATTGGAATATGTGCAAAGCCGTTTTCGTCTAGCGCATGACGAATAGCCGCTACAAATCCATCCATCATATTAGATGGCGCAATAATATCCGCACCTGCTTTCGCTTGACTTACTGCTGTTTTTGCAAGAACCTCTAACGATTCATCATTTAAAATAATTCCGTCTTCAATTACACCGCAATGGCCATGACTCGTATACTGACATAAGCATGTATCTGCAATTACAACTAATTCTGGGAATTTCTCTTTAATTTGCGTAATCGCTCGCTGTACAATACCATGCTCACAATACGCAGAAGAACCAACTTCATCTTTTTCAGCAGGTATACCAAACACGATAACTGAACGAATACCTAAATCAACAACTTCTTGCATTTCTGCTTGCAGATGGTCTAAAGAAATTTGATATACACCCGGCATAGAAGGAACTTCATTACGTTTGTCTTCTCCTTCTAAAACAAAAATTGGATAAATGAAATCTTCTGTATGCAAATGTGTTTCACGCACAAGAGCACGCATACTTGCACTTTGTCGTAAACGACGATGACGGTTAAATTGTAAAGGATTCATAACTTTCCATCTCCAATTCTTAAAGTTTCACTGTATTATACATTTTTATAATAATATTCTGAAATGCATTGTAACATAGATTCAATTGTATATTCTTTCGGAATGAGAAGATTTTGAAAATGTTTACGTGCTTCTCGTTCTGTAATGGGACCTATACAAGCAATTGTACATTCTTTTATCCATTCTCTCCAGTTTTCACCCTCAAGCAATGCGATAAAACTCTGCACAGTCGATGGACTTGTAAAGGTAATCACATCAATTCCTCTTGATTGCAGTGCATCAATAAGTTGCCCGCGCTTTTGTACATAGACGGCAGTTTCATATACAACAAGCTCGCGTACGATAGCACCATGATCTCGCAATGCTTCCGGTATCACATCTCTTGCAAGATTTCCCTTTGGCAGTAATACACGCGTACCGCTTCCTATATGACTCACAAATTCTTTCGCAAATGCTTCAGCTACAAATGCTGTTGGTACAAAATGGACAGTATATCCGCGTTTCTCTAATTCTTTTTTTGTTTTCACACCAACTGCGGCAATTTTAATGGTATGTGGTAATAGCTGATTCACACCATCTAAAAAGAATTTTACACCATTTTTACTTGTGAAAATAATCCAATCGTACGTAATTAATTCGCCACGCACTTGTTGAACTTGTTCATGCGCGGCTGCTGTTATATGTAAGAGCGGAATTTCCACTGGAATTCCGCTCTGCTTTTGCACTTCTGTACTCATTTCCTTCGCTTGTTGCTCAGCTCTTGTGATTAGCACTGTTTTTCCACAAAGAGAAGTCATATCGCTAGTTTTGCTCCTGATTTGCTAAAGCAATAAGTTCCTTCGCTCCTTGCCCAATTAACAAGTCTGCTGCTCGTTCCCCAACTTCTTGCGAATTTTCACCAGTCACAACTTCTTTCAATAAGACAGTTCCATCTGCAGATCCAACAAGAGCTGTTAATTCAATTTGATCTTCTTCTTTCAGCGTTGCATATCCAGCAATCGGAACTTGACAGCCGCCTTCTAGTTTATGAAGAAATACTCGTTCTGCTTCAACTGTTTTCGTAGTTACACTATCATTCAGATGACTTAGTAATTGTAATAAATCATCATCATCCTCACGGCATTCAATGGATAACGCACCTTGTCCAACAGCTGGTACACATACCATTTCATCTAAGTATCCTGTAATCACATCATCTGCCCAGCCCATTCGCTTTAGTCCTGCCGCTGCTAAAATAATGGCATCGTAATTTTCTTCTTTTAGCTTACGAAGTCTTGTATCAATATTTCCACGAATCCATTTTATTTGTAAATCCGGGCGCGCCGCTAGCAACTGGGCACTACGACGTAAACTACTTGTACCGATAACGGCTCCTTCTGGTAACTCATCAAACGATTCACCATTTTTGGAAATAAACGCATCACGTGGATCCACACGTTTTGGAATACATCCAATTGTTAATCCCTCAGGAAGTACTGCCGGCATATCTTTCATGCTATGAACAGCCATATCAATTTCTTTCGTAAGCAGCGCATGTTCAATCTCTTTTACGAACAACCCTTTTCCGCCTACTTTCGAAAGTGTCACATCTAAAATAACGTCACCCTTCGTTACAATTTCTTTCACTTCAAATTCATATGGCAATCCTAGTGCTTTCAATTGCTCGATAAACCAATGTGTTTGCGTTAATGCTAATTTACTTTTTCTTGACCCTACAATAATTTTGCGCATATTTTTCTCTCCTCATTATAAGTACCAAAAATGGAAATTCGATAAACTACTAAATAGAAAAATATTAATTAACATGATGAGAAATGCCCCAATGTTCCAACTTGCAATTTTCTTCCCCTGCAATGTATCTGATCCGCGCAAATAAATACCCGCACAGTATACAAATAAAACGACGAAAGAGCCGATTACCTTCGCGTCATACCAATGAAAATTATCTAACTTCGTATATCCCCATATACACCCAAGCAAAATGGATAAGAAAAAAAACGGGATAGAGAATAAATTCAAACCGTATGACATTGAATCAAGCCTTGGTAAATTTCCTAAACGTCTTAATCTTGCATTCCATTTTTTTTGTTTTAATAAACGATATTGAATTAAATACATAATGGAAAAAATAAAGGAAACTGTAAATGTTGCATAGGAAATAATCGCCATACCAACATGCACATAGACAAGCTCTGATACCAATTGATTTGCCAACACCGGCGACATTTGTCCAAGCGGAGTAAAAATAGAAACAGCGCTTACACCAAATGCAATCATATTTGTAAAAAAGACTAAAAAATCAATACGCATAAATCGGTTAATAACTAATGATAATGTAATTAATAGCCACACATAAAAATAAATACCCGATAGCAACGTTAAAACAGGATTGATTTTCGCTTCTGTTGCTCGAAGTAACATAAATATAGAATATAATACCCATACAACAGAAAGTAACCAAAAGGCAATCCGATTTGCCTTTCGGTTACTTTGAAAATAATCTATGAAATATAAACTCACGCTGCATGCATATAAAATAATGGAAATATGATAAATAATGCTATTGTTTAAAACACCCATCCATTTATCCTTTCCATTACAAAGATGGAGCGGATACTGTCCACTTCTCTGTCTGTTTCCATTCTGCTTTGTTCTCTTCCACTACTTCTTTCGCATTTAAATCAAAAATTTTCGCAAATAGAGCAAGCTTTGCTTGCGCATCTTCTTCAGCTGCCAACTCTTTCGCAATTAAAATTGGATCTTTTAACAATTGATTAATAATACTTTTCGTATGCTTACTAATCACTTTTCGCTCACGCTCTGTTAGCGTTGGAATCTTTCGTTCAATGCTTTGCATTGTTTCACTTTGAATCGCTAATGCCTTATCACGAAGCTCCGAAATTAATGGTACAACACCAAGCGTATTTAACCATGTTTTAAATAGAATCATTTCTTCTTCAATCATAATTTGAATTTTTTCAGCTTCTTTTAATCGCTCGGCACGATTCGCTTCCACAACGCCTTGTAAATCATCAATATCATATAAGAAAACACTTTCTAACGCATCAATTGCTGGATCAATATCCCGAGGCACCGCAATATCTACCATAAAAAGTGGACGACCAGAGCGCATTCCCTCTACTTTGGACATCATTTCTTTCGTAATCACATATTCAGAAGCACCTGTTGAACTAATTACAATATCAGCTTCTAACAATGCACATTGCAGTTGATTTAATGGCTTTGCACGTCCCATATATTTTTCTGCCATCGTTTCGGCTTTTGCAAACGTACGATTCATAACAGTCACTTTATGAGCACCGCTCCCGTATAAATTTTGCAGTGCTAATTCACCCATTTTCCCCGCACCTAGAATAAGAACATGACAATCTTTCAAATCACCAAAAATTTTCTTTCCAAGTTCAACAGCTGCATAACTTACTGACATCGCATTGCCGCCAATTGTTGTTTCAGAATGAGCACGTTTTGCTAGTGTAACGACTTGTTTAAACAATTCATTAAATATCGTTCCTGTCGTTTTTACTTCTTGTGCTAGTAAAAAGCTATCACGAATTTGACCTAAAATTTGTGTTTCTCCAACTACCATTGAATCTAACCCACATGTTACGCGGAATAAGTGATCGGTAGCACCATCTTGTTCAAATATAGACAAATATGGTGAAATTTCTTCTATTTCAAGCTGAAACCAATCAGCCATAAATTTCTTAATATAATAGCGTCCTGTGTGTAACTGATCTACCACAGCATAGATTTCCGTTCGATTGCATGTTGATACAATGACATTTTCTAATACACTTTTTTGCTGTTGTAACGTTGTCATTGCTTGCTCTAACTCTGCTGCCTGGAACGTTAGTTTCTCACGAATTTCTACAGGGGCTGTTCGATAGTTAACACCAACAACAAGAATATGCACGCAGCACGTCCCCCTTCAACCGATTTTTCATCTTATTTACTATCATAATACAACTTTCCTCTTATAAATCTGACAATCGTGTGAACACCTTCTCTTTTTATTCTTTACTTATCTGACAATAAGACATCTCCCGTGATAAGTAAAGAATAAAAGGTGAGGAAAACTTTTCATAAAGGACAATGATTTCACCTTATCCCGCTCAAAAGGACAGTAAAAAAACTGCTTATCCAACGAAGATACTGTCCCTAAGAGCCCGATTGGTTCAACTAACCCTTTTAGGAGAAAAACACTCCTAAAAGGGAAGTTTCACTTTATAATAATTATAAGATAATAACTCTATCTGTACGTTATCAAAAAAAATTGTCGGAATCAAGTAATGGAAACTATTCCATCTATGCTAAAAAACTATCTTTTCCTAGCTTCTTTCAATTGAAAGAAAATATGTATGATTATTCCAAATGATAATATAAAAAAAACGTGTGACACTCGTCACACGTTTTCTTTATTTGTAAACTTATGAATCGCTTTCCACGCTTCTTCTTTCCCAAGACCTGTTTCTGAAGAGAATAAAACGACTTCATCTCCTGGTTCTACATCAAGCGTTTCTTTCACAACTTTTAAATGCTTTTGCCATTTTCCTTTTGGAATTTTATCGGCTTTTGTTGCGATAATGATTGTTGGAATTTCATAATGCTTTAAGAAGTCATACATCATCACATCATCATTTGTCGGTTTGTGACGTAAATCAATAACAAGAACAGCTGCATCTAGCTGCTTTCTCGTTGTGAAATACGTTTCAATCATCTTGCCCCATGCCGCTCGTTCTGACTTCGATACTTTCGCATATCCATAACCTGGTACATCCACGAAATGCATCATGTCATTAATAATGAAAAAATTTAGTGTTTGCGTTTTTCCTGGTTTAGAAGAAATACGTACTAATTTTTTTCGATTTAAAATTTTATTAATAAAGGATGACTTTCCAACATTGGAACGACCCGCTAACGCGATTTCTGGTAAATCACCCTCAGGATATTGTTCTGGTTTGACTGCACTAATGACAATCTCCGCTTTTGTTACTTTCATTTTTTCACTCCTACTAATGCGTGCTCTAGCACCTCATCTAAATGAGAGGCCAGCACAAACGTAAGGTTTTCCCTTACGCTTTCCGGGATATCTTCTAAATCTTTTTCATTTTCTGCTGGTAAAATAATTTTCGTTAAACCCGCACGATGCGCACTTAACGTTTTCTCTTTCAATCCACCAATCGGTAATACACGACCACGAAGTGTAATTTCACCCGTCATTCCCACTTCTTTACTAACAGGAATTCCTGTTAATGCTGAAATAAGAGCTGTTGCCATCGTAATCCCTGCAGATGGCCCATCTTTTGGTACAGCACCTTCAGGAACATGAATATGAATATCATGTTTTTCATGGAAATCAGGGTCAATATGTAATTCTTCTGCACGTGAACGAATATAACTAAATGCCGCTTGTGCAGATTCTTTCATAACGTCCCCAAGTTTTCCTGTTAAAATCAATTTCCCTTTTCCGGGAGATACAGATACCTCAATTGCAAGCGTATCTCCTCCAACTGCTGTATACGCTAAACCTGTTGCCATACCTACTTGATCTTTCGTTTCAGCTTGACCATAACGGTATATGCGTTTTCCAAGCAACTCCGTAATATTCTTTTCCGTTACAACAACGCGCTTACGCTCTTCTGTTACAACAATCTTCGCTGCTTTTCGGCAAAGCTTTGCAAGCTGACGCTCTAACGTACGAACACCCGCTTCACGTGTATAGTAACGGATAATTTCAAGAAGCGCTTCATCACGTACTTGTAAATTTCCTTTTTTCAAACCATGTTCCTTCAATTGTTTCGGAAGCAAATGCTCACGGGCAATATGTACTTTTTCAAGTTCTGTATAACCAGCAATTGAAATAATCTCCATACGATCAAGAAGCGGACCTGGGACGCTTGCTAACGTATTAGCTGTTGCAATAAACATAACTTTCGATAAATCGTATGGTTCTTCAATGTAATGATCACTGAAATTATGATTTTGTTCTGGATCTAATACCTCTAATAATGCTGCTGAAGGGTCTCCTCGAAAATCATTCGACATTTTATCAATCTCATCTAATAAAAAGACCGGATTGATTGTCTTTGCTTTTTTCATTCCTTGAATAATACGGCCCGGCATCGCACCGACATACGTACGACGATGGCCACGGATTTCAGATTCATCGCGTACACCGCCAAGTGAGACACGAACAAAATTACGATTTAATGATGTCGCAATCGATCTAGCTAACGATGTTTTACCAACGCCAGGAGGACCGACTAAACAAAGAATAGGTCCTTTTAACGAATTCGTAAGCTTTTGCACTGCTAAATATTCAAGCACTCGCTCTTTTACTTTTTCAAGCCCATAATGCTCTTCATTTAAAATTTTTTCAGCGCGCATAAGGTCTATACGATCTTCTGTTGCCTCAGTCCAAGGAAGAGATAATAACCAATCAATATAATTGCGAATCACACCGCTCTCCGCTGAACTTGCCGGCAATTTCTCGTAGCGATCTAACTCTTTTAAAGCTGCCTGCTGCGTTTCTTCTGGCATTCCCGATTCTTCAATCTTTTCACGCAGCTCTTCTACCTCGCCGCCTTTTCCTTCTTTATCACCAAGTTCTTTTTGAATAGCTTTCATTTGCTCACGTAAGAAGTACTCTTTTTGTGTACGCTCCATAGAACGCTTCACTTGCTGACCAATTTTCTTTTCTAAGTTTAATAACTCTTTCTCATCTTGAATAAAAGAAATAAGTGTATGTAATCGTTCTTTCACTGCAGTGATTTCTAAAATCTGTTGCTTTTGCTTCATTTTGAGAGGTAAATGAGATGATACGAGATCCGCTAATCGACCTGGTTCATCCACATCAACAACTGTTGCAAAAGTTTCATCTGAAACCTTCTTAGACAGCTTAATATATTGCTCAAAATACTCAGTTAATGTACGCATGAGCGCTTTTTCTTCTAAATCGCCCTCTTCTTCTTCCATTAACGTACGGACATTTGCTGTAATTACATCATCTTCTTCGATGAACTCTGTCATTTCTACTCTATGTAAACCTTCCACAAGGATACGCATCGTCCCGTTTGGCAATTTGAGCATTTGCTTCACTTTTGCTAACGTACCTACTTTATAAACATCTTCTTCTTTCGGATCATCGATATTCACGTCTTTTTGCATCGCTAAAAAAATTATATTTTCATCTACAGCCGCCTGCTCAAGCGCTTGTATCGATTTATCACGTCCTACATCAAGATGCAGAACCATCGTCGGATATACGAGAACGCCTCTTAATGGTAGGAGGGGCACGATTCTTTCGTTCGCATTCATATTAGACATAGCACCTCCATAAATATCTTTGTTTCCCTATTTTATATTACAATAAAGCCTTATGCAATCGCAGAGACTCGATGCTCTATTGCTCATGAAAGAAAAAGGGACTTCGCCTAAGCATATAACAACTTAAACGAAGTCTAGGATATCCTGCTCTAACGGACAGTAAAGTTAGCGTCTCGTATGATGATTGCCCATATGAGCCCCGATTTGGTCCATCTTACCCTTTATCCCGCATTAATGGGCAGTAAGGCCTTCACTGATGGAAGTTTCACCTTATATCGATTGCACGTCACCTTCATCTAAAGAAAGCAATGTATCGCCTGTTCGCTCAATTTTTTCTTTTACAAATGCTAATGCAATTACTTCTTTTAATTTGCGCACAGGAACAATTTCAATACCTTTGATTGTGTAAAGAAAAGGCTGCACATTTTCTGCTGGGATTAGCACTTTCTTTGCCCCAGCCTTTTTTGCTGCTTTTACTTTCGCGTAAACACCACCAACTGGTTTTACTTCTCCGTGAATACTAATTTCTCCAGTCATCGCTACTTCATTATTGATATACATGCGATGAACAGCAGAATATACGCCCGTTGCAATGGCAATGCCGGCAGATGGCCCATCAATTGGAATACCGCCTGGAAAGTTAATATGTATATCGTATCCTTCTGGTAATAGATCTAACGAACGAAGGACAGTCACAACATTATCAACAGAACCTTTCGCCATACTTTTACGGCGAATTGATTTCGTTTGATTACCGATACTTTCTTCTTCAACAATCCCTGTTACCACAACGGATCCATTCTCTTTTGCTGGAATCGCTGTTACTTCTATTTCGAGTAGCGCTCCTGTATTAGGTCCATATACAGCCAGGCCATTTACAAGACCAATTTTTGGAATTGGATATACCCGCTTTTCATATTTCGGCGTTAGTTGACTTGAATGGATAACCCACTCAATATCCTCATCCTTTATAAAAGATCGCCCTTCGTTAATTGCCATTCCAGCGGAGATTTGTACAAGATTAATGGCTTCTCTTCCGTTCCGCGCGTACATTCCAATCATTTCTAATCCCTGTTCACCTAGCTCCATATCCACCTTCTCAGCAGCATTTTTGGCTACCGCTTCAATTTCCTCTGTATCTAGCTCACGAAAAAAGACTTCTAAGCATCGTGACCGAATAGCTGGAGGAATTTCATCCGGAGAACGTGTTGTTGCACCAACAAGGCGAAAATCAGCTGGCAATCCCTTTTGAAAAATATCGTGAATATACGTTGGGATGAGAGAATTCTCTTCACTATAATATGCACTTTCCAAAAATACTTTGCGATCCTCAAGTACTTTTAGCATTTTATTCATTTGAATTGGATGCAATTCCCCAATCTCATCAATAAATAAAATACCTCCATGCGCATCTGTGACCGCTCCTTTTTTTGGTTGCGGAATACCAGCTTGCCCCATCGCTCCAGCACCTTGATAAATCGGATCATGAACAGAACCAATTAACGGATCAGCAATCCCCCGCTCATCAAACCGTGCCGTTGTGGCATCCAGCTCAATAAATGTTGCAGTCATTCGAAATGGAGATTTCGAATTTTTCTTCGCTTCTTCTAATACGAGCCGAGCCGCTGCTGTTTTCCCAACTCCTGGCGGTCCATATATAATGACATGTTGCGGATTTGGACCACATAGCGCAGCTTTTAATGACTTAATACCATCTTCTTGTCCAACAATATCAGCAAAAGACGCCGGACGAACTTTTTCAGCAAGGGGTTCTGTTAAAGAAATTTCCCGCATTTTTCGAAGTTGTTCTAGCTCTTTCTTTGATTCTCTATCAATTGAAACTTTTTGTGTTCGCTGGTTTTTGAGTAAATGCCAAAAATATAATCCGACAATTACACCAAAGACAAGTTGAACGATTAAAAAAATATTTGTCCAGCTCATACTCATTTCCTCCCGCTATGTTTTACTTATCAGTATCCCCTGGGAGGAAACACGCTAAACATAATAAGAAACAGCAATTATACAATTGCTGTTTCTTATCGTTTATACTGCTATTTACGGACAGCAATATCCCCACCTCAAAATTTAGCAAAAAGTGAGGTGGGGATATTACTAGTATGTGCCCGATTTGCTCCACTCCTAATCAAGAAGGGGGAAAACCCCAATGATTAAGGTTTCACTTTATGCAGATGTTTTTGTATCTTGTTCAAGTACAGTACCATCTTGAAGCACTAATTTTGGCGTGGCATTTTCTGCTACTGTTTCTTTTGAAATCACGCATTTCTCAATATCTTTACGAGATGGGAGTTCAAACATCACATCAAGCATAAGCCCTTCAATGATCGAACGAAGTCCACGTGCACCGGTTTTACGTTCAATTGCTTTTTTCGCAATTTCAACAAGAGCACCCTCTTCAAACTCTAATTCAACATCATCAAGTTCCAACAACTTTTGGAACTGCTTCACAAGCGCATTTTTCGGCTTTGTTAAGATGTCAACAAGAGCACCTTCATCAAGCGGCTCTAAATTCGCAATAACTGGAAGACGACCAATAAATTCTGGAATCAATCCAAATTTCAACAAATCTTCTGGCAATACATGCGATAAAACATGCTTTTCTGTTACATCAGCATTTTTCTTCTCAGAACCGAAACCAATCACTTTTTCACCAAGACGGCGTTTAATAATTGGTTCAATGCCATCAAATGCACCGCCACAAATGAATAAAATGTTTGTTGTATCAATTTGAATAAACTCTTGATGTGGATGCTTACGACCACCCTGCGGGGGAACGCTTGCTACAGTACCTTCTAAAATTTTAAGAAGTGCCTGTTGCACACCCTCACCAGAAACGTCACGTGTAATTGATGGATTTTCTGACTTACGTGCCACTTTATCAATCTCATCAATATAAATGATTCCTTTTTCCGCTTTCTCTACATCGTAATCAGCTGCTTGAATAAGTTTTAGTAGGATGTTTTCTACATCTTCCCCAACGTATCCAGCTTCTGTTAAAGATGTTGCGTCAGCAATTGCAAATGGAACATTTAAAATACGCGCTAACGTTTGAGCCAGTAACGTTTTACCGCTACCAGTTGGTCCAATTAAAGAAATATTACTTTTCGCTAATTCTACATCATCAATTTTACTGTTAGAATTAATGCGCTTGTAATGGTTATATACCGCTACCGCTAAAGCTTTCTTCGCTTGATCTTGTCCGATTACATATTCATCCAAAATTTCACGAATCTCTACTGGTTTCGGTACATCTTTGAATTCTACTTCTTCATCTTTTGCAAGCTCCTCTTGCACGATTTCTGTACAAAGTTCTATACATTCATCACAAATGTAGACACCAGGACCTGCAACAAGCTTTCGAACTTGCGTCTGTGTTTTACCACAGAAAGAACATTTTAATTGCCCTTTTTCATCATTAAATTTAAACATATTTTCACACCCCTTACAAAGTGCTAAAACCTTGCCTTCGTATGTACACGATAAATGTATCGTATGTAAATACATATTATGTCACTACGTGGCGAGAAATACAAATAATATAGTTAGTTATGTACAAATAAAAATTTTTTTAAAACTTTTGAAATATGTATATTCGACTTTCGAAGAATCATTTCCTTCTTCATAATAAAAATGTTTTACAAATATATTTATATTTATATTTATAAAACAAGGCACGAGCAATGTCGCGCCTTGTTATTTTATTATGCAGCCTTGCTGTTATCTACTAAGAAATCTACTGCTTTACGAACTTGAAGGTCTTCTTTTACACCCTCAACGTTACCAAGAGCTTGTTTCACAGCGTCTACTGGCATATTGTACATTTCAGCCATTTTTTCAACTTCTGCATTTACTTCTTCTTCTGTTACTTCAATGTTTTCAGCTTTGATGATTGCTTCAAGAACAAGGTTAGTTGTTACGCGTTTTGCTGCGTCTTCTTTCATTTGTTCTTTTAATTTTGCTTCATCAGTACCTGTGAATTGGTAGTAAAGCTCTAAGTTCATGCCTTGGTAGCTTAAGCGTTGCTCGAATTCGCGAACCATACGATCTAACTCAGTTTCGATCATTGCTTCTGGAATGTCAACTTCTGCATTTGCAGCAGCTTTTTCTACTACTTCGTCACGAAGTTTGTGCTCAGCTTCATGTTTTTTGTTCTCTTCTAAGTTTTCACGAAGTTTTGCTTTTAACTCATCAAGAGTTGCTACTTCTTCGTTTGCATCTTTAGCGAACTCATCATCTAAAGCAGGAAGTTCTTTCACTTTAATTTCATGAACTGTTACTTTAAATGTTGCTGGTTTACCAGCTAATTCTGCTGCATGGTATTCTTCTGGGAATGATACTTCCACTTCTTTTTGTTCGCCAGCTTTTAGACCAACTAATTGCTCTTCAAATCCTGGGATGAATGTACCAGAACCGATTTCTAAAGAGTAGTTTTCGCCTTTTCCGCCTTCAAATGCTTCGCCATCAACGAAACCTTCGAAGTCGATTACAGCTGTAGCACCGTTTTCTACAGTGCCGTCTTCTTTAACTACAAGCTCAGCTTGACGCTCTTGTAAAGATTTTAATTCGTTCTCTACATCTTCATCAGTTACAGTAGCATCAACTTTTTCTACTGTTAAGCCTTTGTACTCGCCTAATTTCACTTCAGGTTTTACAGTAACTTTTGCAGTGAAAATTAAGTTTTCGCCTTTTTCAAATTTCTCGATGTCGATTTCAGGGTGAGCAACTGGGAAGATACCAGTTTCATCAATTGCTTCTCCGTATGCTTTTGGTAAGATGATATCTAAAGCATCTTGGTATAAAGATTCTACACCGAAGCGTTGTTCGAATAGTGGACGAGGCATTTTTCCTTTACGGAAGCCTGGTACATTAATTGTTTTTACAACTTTTTTGAACGCAGCGTCTATAGAGTTGTTTACTTCTTTCGCCTCAACTTCGATTGTTAAAACGCCAACGTTACCTTCTAATTTTTCCCATTTTGCAGCCATTTATTCTTTCCCTCCAACTATAATAATGTATGCACATACCTCTAGCGATCGAGGTATTTATCGTTTCTAATAAAGAAACAATAAACACTCTGTAAAGCTGATGCATTCAGCCTTTACATCCGTTATAAAAAACTTCGGACGCATCATTCTCAATCTACTATTTGTCCAAAAGACAAATACGGTATATTTTGTTCGAGAATAATATGAAACATATAAGTAAGAGAATATTTGTTTCTATTCTCTTATAAAAAGGCAGATTTCAGCCTTTTGCAACCCTTACATTATAACATAGAATACTCTCGTTTCAATAACCGAAACATTCTTTTTCATTATACTGGCATAAATCCTTCTTTCTCAATACGTAAAAACCACTGATATGCAACATGATATTCTTCAAGTGTAATATCATACTCTTGAAGAAGCTGCTCCTCATGAATTGGCATTCCAAAACGCTTTCTTCCAACTCTCTCTAAAACAGCTGCCCATAACTTGTCTTTCTCTATTAATAAAGGAAACGGAAAAATGCTTGTTTGCATTTCTCTCCAATATGTAATAATCGCCTCATACATCGTTGGATTATCATGTTCTAATCGATCAGACAGTATATGTAACACTTCTCCTGTATCATATGGATTATGAGCTAAGTTAGCCGGTATAATCGTTATTATCTCACCGAATTTCTCCACATCTATGCTTTCTTGTATTTGATTTTCCATTAATACGTATAAGATGGAAGTTTTAATATACGGGTGTTTCGTTTCATCTAGTAAAAACTTACGCAGCGTTGGCAACGCACTTTTGACATTTCTATTCGGAAGACGATTTATTGCCCGCAGTTGCTTCCCATAATCACCTTTCAGCAAAGCGTCGGCAAACGCAGGTTCATCAAAGAATACATCATTGCTTATCTCTACTGCTTCTTCACCATCTAACATACTCTTTGCAAACAATGCTAGTTGTGCTAATTTCTCTTTTTGCTCTTCTGTTATTTCTTTCGTTTGTAAAACGGACTGTACCGTTTCAATAATGCCTTCATAATCATTTGTCTGCACTAAAATCGTAACATACGTTTCGAGAATATCTTGAAATAAAAGTTCTCCTGTTTCAAGCAATTCCTCACATCGCTCTCTCGCTTCTTTCATTTCCTTTAATTCTAGTAAACAAATAACTGAGGCCAATTCTGATTGCTCTGTCTGTGCTCCGTACTGGCGCAACATTTCGAAGCATGTTAACGCTTCTTCAAACCGACGTTCACGCAATGCAATAAATCCTTCGTCGATAAATCGCGTTGACAACTGCGGAAACAATACGACCGTACTTTCTTTTTTATCCATACGCTCGCCTCTTTTTTTAGATTTTCAATACACTTTAAAGTTAATATAACAAATGATAGTTCGGAACACAATCTTTGGAATATGTTCGTTTTTACTAAGAAAATACAGATTTCTGCTATATAAAAATAGAATATACTGACCGAAAATAAGAAAGTAGAATTTTTTATAAGCAAGTGAAGATCCTACAGGAGGAGGAAAAACAAAAACTCTCAGCTACCGATGCGGAGAGTTCTAATGAAACGCTTTTATAATAGTAGGATATACAAAGAGGGTTATCATTTGAAGAACAATAATCGTCATCACGATGACGCTAAAAAAGAAAATAGGCTTACTACGTTTCATTAATACTATAATAATCATTATTGTACCGATGATTGAACACATAAAAAATACACTTATGCTTGAACTTATTAATCCAATTGGAAACATGAATAATAAGGTTACACTACAAATTCCAATAATTCCTAATAGCCATTCCATTCCTTGTCCCCTTAAATCTTTATTTATGTAATTAAATGTTTTATAACATTAATCATGTCAATCAATTTGTCATAAGCAACAACTCCAAAAGCAATCGATAAAGCTGTTACAGCTAAACCTTTCATTAATTTCCCCTCCTCTCTTCGTCTTTGTTATCATTAGTATAATTTTTTTAGAAATAGTTACCATCGAATTTTCTTACATGTACCTTACAGAATTGTAAGATTTCTCAAATTAAAAAACTACCTCATTGTAAACTAAGGTAGTTTTATGGCATTTCTCGATAGTCATCTGCAAAATTTATTTTTTTCTTGATAATTTTTTGGAGCTTTAACTCTTAAGTTAAAAGACTTTCTCAAGCAAAAGTAGTAGCCCTTATAAAACTTTATTCCATCCCACATCAATTTCTTCCTAATTTAACATTTTTTTCTATACGCATGATATAATACCATTGAAATAATTTTGAAATTAAATGCGAGAGGATGAAATATTATTATGTTTAAAAAAGTAGCAGCTGATATGCTTGGTTTAAGTGATATTGGGTCCGTTATTACCCCTGCTGATTATGATAAAGTAGATGCTGATGATTATGTCATGCATGAAGAAAACGAAAAAATTTATTTTTTAATCAAATCGAAAACAGATGAGTATTGCTTTACAAATACAGCTCTTATTCATGTTGACGGAACAAGTGCAGTAAGTAAGAAACGTACACTTCACCGTTATAATTACAACACTCATAAAATTTCTAACGTTCTGCTTGAAACAGCAGGGACAGTAGACTTAGATATTGAGATTAAATTTAATATGGGCGGAGAGCATTACTCCATCGACGTACATAAAAAACATATTGAAGAAGTAAAAGATTTATATAAAGCGCTTCTGAAGATCGCAGAAATCACTCACGAAAATGATATCGCAACGCAATACGCACATAAGAGCCTGGAAATGGCATCTTCTACATTAGGCAACGTAAGAAATGCCGAAGTAGATGTAGCGGCACAATTTAAAGAAATTAATCAAATTGCGTTCAATTGGCTTATTGATACAAAGAAACAATATAATGTAAAAGATTTTGGCTTTGTATTTGAGAAGTTTATTAACAATTAATCTAAACTAATTTTACTTTTACTTCTTTTTCTAATAACTACAGTTTTTCTGTAAAATTCATTGAAAACCTAAAAAACTGCACCTCCAATTGTTAGTTGTGTCTAACAATTGGAGGCGCAGTTCAAATTTGCGATTCCTAAAATTTTTATTTATTCGCTCCGTTTATGACACTAAGCGAATTGTTAAGTGCAGATTTGCACTTGTTGACATCAGGGTTTGATGAACGAACTGCTGCTAATACACTGTCAATAGTTCCATCAATTTTAGTCCATGTTGTGCCATCTATTTTTCTAAGTTTAGGCTCTGCTGCGTCCCATTCATGTTCCAAATCGTCAGCCCCTTTTTTCGCCGAAGTAAAGTCATTTGAGTTTACATGGTTTAGCATATCACTTTCAATTTTAACAAAATCCGTTAACTGTCCAGCTAATGTAGTTTGTGCAGAACCGGCTTGCGGCGCTATATTATTACTGCGCCAAACATAACCGCCTATGCCAACAACTAAGAAAATGCACAGTACCACAATGGTTTGTGTCAAAACATTTTTCTTGTTTCCATTCGCTTGGTTTGTTTCTGCTGTATCACTTTTTGCCTTTGTATCAACTTTTGTAACAGCAAGAAAAACGATTATCGCTAAAATAGCTATAAGAAAAATTACACTAGTAACTGTTGTCCCCAAACCTAACCCGCCATTATTTTTTGGTTGAGATAAGTAATCTCCTAATGATGCTCCGAGTGGACGAGTAAGAATATACGCAATCCAAAACGCTAATACCCCATCAAGTTTCAAAAATTTCCATGCCAAAAATACACAACCAATTATAGTAATGACTATTATTCCTGTGTAAAGGTAACCAAGACCGAGCTGTTCGGAATATAAGTCTCCGACTGCTGTTCCAAGTGCAAATGTGAAAAGAATGGTAAGCCAATAGAAAACTTCTCTTTTTCTTGTATAAACCGAGTGTATCGAGAGTGTTTTTTCACTGAGATACCAAAAAAGAAAAGTTAAACCTAGCAGCACGGAGAAAACTACCGTACTAACCTCAAGAGGTACTCCCATATTGTCTGTCAAATTATCAGTTACCAACGTTCCAAAAACGCTTATAAGAACAACAGTGAGCCAATAAATGCCTGGAACATATTTAGTTGCTCTGAATTGAAGGTACAATACAACGAAAAATGCTATTCCCATAATTATGGTAGTGAGAGTTAAACCAAATCCAAGGTTGAAATTTAGGAAATCAGCAAATGTTTCACCGACAGTTGTACATAAAATTTTGATGATCCAAAAGAAGATCGTGACTTCTGGAACCTTACTCAACATCTGCCGGCCTAGTGATGGGGCGGCAGCGACTTCATCAGAAACGAATAAATTTTTCGCCAATGAACTCATCTCCTTTTTATTGTATTTAAGCCGATAATCAATGTCTCAAACCATTTCATGATTCTCGTTTATTCATTTGATGGCTATTATAAGATCTAGTCCCTACTTTAATATCTTTTAATGAAATTCGTCTGAAAATCTAATTAAATCTAAATGAGAAATTTATTAAAAATTAATATAACACCATAAAAAAATAAAGCATCAGTTTTACCACCGATGCTTTACTCTTGTATCATATTAAATAACACAATTACTATCTATTATTTAAACCAAACAAAAAACCTTGTTATCAAAAGATAACAAGGTTTTTTTAGCGTCCCAGGAGAGATTCGAACTCCCGACCGACGGCTTAGAAGGCCGTTGCTCTATCCTGCTGAGCTACTGGGACATGGAGCGGGTGAAGAGAATCGAACTCTCGACCAGAGCTTGGAAGGCTCTTGTTTTACCACTAAACTACACCCGCATGATATGAAATTTTTTCTAATATCTCATCGACAGTCTTTATTATATTATTGCCAACAACTAAAGTCAACATTTTTTTCAAATAGAGTGAAGAAAAATTCTTCACTCTATTTGAAACGTTTTTTGCGCTACAATTGCACCGTCTAATGTAAGGAAACGAATCTCTATTTCGCTTTCTTGTATTTCTAATAAAGCAAATGTTTTTTCTCTTCGCGAGCGTGGCAAGAGAATACTTCCTGGATTGATAAACAATATATCATCGATGATTTCTGCTCCCAATATATGTGAATGACCAAAGCAAACAACATTTGCCTCAGCTTCTTTAGCACGATATAAAAGTGTTTGCAGCGTCATTTTAATATTGTATACATGGCCATGTGTTACAAGAAAGCGAGTGCTTTGTACATCTGTGATGATGTCATTCGGAAAATCACCCACAAAATCACAATTTCCTTTCACCACATGAAACCCTTCTAGTTCAGAATGCTGAGATGTTAATTCAGAATCACCGCAATGGATCATCACATCTACGTTTCCATCATACCGCTCTTTTAATTGCTTTAGCTCTTTCACAGAACCGTGACTGTCGCTCACAATTAACGCCTTCATCGGTTTCGCTCCCTTATTATTCTTCTCCCAAAAACCATACTGGAATTTTTTCTTCTAATTTACGAAGAGCACGCCCGCGATGACTAATTTTATTTTTCTCATCGGATGACAATTCTGCCATTGCGCTTTTGTATTCTTCTACATAAAAGATTGGGTCATAACCAAAGCCATTTTCCCCGCGCTGTTGTTCTAAAATCTTTCCTTCACACGTTCCGTTTACAATCAATGGTTTTTTATCTTCTTGTGGAAACGCAACGGCTAATGCGCAATAAAAACGCGCTGTACGTTTCTCCATTGAAATACCCTTTAATCCTTCTAGAACCTTTTGAATGTTAGCTTGATCATCCTTTTCCTCTCCTGCATAACGTGCAGAGCGAACTCCTGGTTTCCCCTGCAGGGCATCTACAATTAAGCCTGAATCATCTGCTATGACAATTTCATCTAATTGTTTACACATATGTTCTGCTTTTAAAATGGCGTTTTCTTCAAATGTTTTACCTGTTTCTTCTACTTCTTCAATATGAGGAAAATCATGAAGTGATTTTACTTCTAAATCAAATTTCTCAAATAGCTCTGCAAATTCACGTAATTTCCCTACATTTTTTGTTGCTATTACAACTTGTTTCATATTTTAACCTCTATTCTATATGAGTTACAATATCACCTAATGCTTCTTTTTGCATTTCAATAAGCTGTAAAATTCCATGTTCCGCTGTATCAAGCAATTCATTCAATTCATTACGGCTAAATGTCGCTTCTTCTCCCGTACCTTGCACTTCAACAAAATGCCCTTTTCCTGTCATAATGACATTCATATCGACATTCGCATTAGAATCTTCTGCATAATTTAAATCTAACACAACACCCTGCTCATCAACGATTCCAACAGACGTTGCTGCCAAGTAATCTTTCACTGGAATTTTTGATACTTTTCCTGCTGCCACAAGCTTCTCAAACGCCAATACCATCGCAACATACGCACCGGTAATAGAAGCAGTTCTCGTTCCGCCGTCAGCTTGAATGACATCACAGTCAATCCAAACCGTCTTTTCACCAAGTGCTTCTAAATCAACAACGGCACGTAATGCTCGTCCTATTAAACGTTGAATTTCCATTGTGCGCCCTGTTACTTTTCCTTTACTCGATTCACGAATTGTACGCTGCTCTGTTGCACGAGGAATCATGGAATACTCAGCTGTAACCCATCCTTTTCCTTCACCTCTCATAAACGGAGGAACCCTTTCTTCAATCGTTGCTGTACAAATAACTTTCGTATCACCAACCTCAATCAGTACTGATCCTTCTGGATGTTTTAAATAATTCGTATGAATATGCACACGGCGCAAATCTGATGCTTGTCTACCATCTACTCGCATAAAAATAACCCCCTTGTAACTGCTACATGTTAGTATAGCCCATTTAAAAATTTTGTTATGTATGACAATAAAAGAAGGGGAATTCCCCTTCTTTTCATAAATTAAGTATATCAAATTATTCCTGTTTAAAAACTACCTGTGTTCACGTTTTGCGGACGAGCGACTGGTTTTATTAATTTATCGCCTTTTTCTGTAACAAGATTCGCTTTTCCATTCACTTGAATTAACACATTTTCTACTCCTTGTTTTTCCGTTAAAGTTAATACAAGAGACTGAAGTACATAGTCAGAAATCATACTTTTACCTTTATTCGCATAAATATTTTCATTAAAGTTTAGCGTCACCGTCCCTTTTTCAAGTTTCGGATTATTGATTAGCTTCACATCTGGATTAAAGTCGTATGTTAACGCTGATTGATGCGCTGGTCCTTTTACAAGTTCATTTACAATTGTCGCGACTTCATTTTCTTTTCCTTCTGCAACGCGGCGCGTTACTGGTACATAATAATTTTGTTTATTATTTTGCGCTAAGAAATACAACGTAACTGGTTTTGTGTTTGTAATATCAGCCACTTGTTCATCATCAAAGTTAATACCATTCGCTCGGCTTAACCCATTACCAATCGGCGTTCCGCCAACAGGCATTTTCGCTAAATCTTGCCCATTCATGCTGAACTTCACATTCTTTACTTCTTTAAACTGCGTTAATGTCCAAGTAACCGCTTCTACAATGCGGCGTTCTTCTTCTTTTTTATAGTTTTTCAGTTCTTTTGAAAAATCAACAACTGCAGTCCCATCTTTTTTCACATCAACTGTCATTTCTGTGTCCGCTGGGAGCACAGCTTGAAATCCATTTGGCAATAAGTTTGTTACCGGCCCGTCTTTCACTAAATATTGTAATGACTGCTTAATCACCGCGTTATCTTTCGGAGCAGGTAACTGCACTGTTTGCGGCACAACATAACCATTTTTATCTACAAGATATAAATCTAGTTTTTTCGTTTGCCCTTGTTTCGCGGTTTCTTTCTTCTCACCGTCCGTATACGTTACTTTCTTAGGTGGATCAATTTGCTCTGTCGCTTTTTCCTTACTAAACAAACCGCATCCTGCTAATAAAATTGTACTTAATGTAGCACAAACAAGCCATTTGAAAGTCGATTTAGGCATACGCTTTCCTCCTAAAAATCTAAGTTTGTACTATATGTATACGAGCTTGATTCTCACTTTAGAACAAGCGATGACAACTTATCTTTTCTAAAAACACCTGCACAAAATTTTATATCATAGTCAAAAACTTCCCCCTTACCTTTATTGGAATATTTTCAGTCTCTTTACTAACATCCCCGTATTATTCTTTCGCGATAAAGTGAAACTTCCATCAGTGGGGGGCTTCATTCCCCACTGATGGAAAGCTCTCACCAATCGGGCTTTTACGGGCAGTAACTTTCATTCACCCTTGAACTACAAATTCAAGTAATGGGTTTTCCCTCAAGGCGGCTACTATTCGGTGTACAATTCAGTAAAAGCAAAGACCATCCTTTCATTTTCAGATACACACTGAATAAGGATGGTCTTTTTATATTATTCTCTTAATTTAATAGCTATGAAAACAGCATCTTTATAAAACAATGTGCTTCACATTCTCAATTGGTTGCCCAAACCATTTGGAAGCAATTTCTTTAAACACATCAATTTCTCCTGTTGTTAAAAAAAGATGATCACTTTGCTCTTCTCTATCATGCAGCATCTTACTATGATATAAAATGGTGCTCACCTCACGAGCTGTTTCATCACCAGAACTAATCAATTGCACAGAATCACCCATAACTCGTTTAATAACCGGCTCTAAAATCGGATAATGCGTGCATCCTAAAATCAGCGTATCGATTTCAGTTTGTTTCAATGACTGCAGCGTTTCTCTTACCACTTCATACGCCATTTCACTCTCAAAATTCCCGCTTTCTACAAGCTCAACGAACGGTGGGCAAGCTAAACTCTCTACAAATACGCGGTTGTTAATCGATTTTAGCGCCTCTTCGTACGCACCACTTTTCACTGTTCCAATCGTTCCTATTACACCAACATGGTACGTATTTGTCATTTTAAGTGCAGTGCGTGCACCGGGGTGGATTACCCCTACCACTGGGATAGACAATTTCTTTTGCATTTCTTCAAGCACAACTGCTGTTGCAGTATTACAAGCAATTACAAGCATTTTAATATCCTGCGCCAATAAATGCTCTGTCATTTCCCATGTAAATTGTCTTACTTCTTCACGCGATCGCGGACCATACGGGCAACGTGCTGTATCTCCTAAATATATAATTCGCTCTTTTGGTAATTGCCGAATTAACTCTTTCGCTACTGTTAATCCGCCAACACCTGAATCAATTACACCAATCGCTCTATTCAAAACAATCGCCCCGTTTTCTCTTTCATAATCTAAGCGTACATTTCCAAATCGCGCACTCATCATCAGTACAACATACATAGACTAATAGAAGGTTCACTTTATGTACATGTTAGACCTTTTTATTCTCCTCCTTTTTCTAGTAATTTGCAAGATACAAAAATAACCGGCTTTTCCTTATATAAAAGCCGGTTTCATCCTTTATAATTCAAGCTCTCCCATACGAAGGAGCTCGACAACCGCTTGCGAGCGTCCCTTAACCCCTAGCTTTTGCATCGCATTTGAGATATGGTTACGTACGGTCTTTTCACTAATAAAAAGCTCACTTGCAATTTCTTTTGTTGTTTTATCTTGAACGAGCAACTCAAACACTTCTCTTTCTCTTTTTGTGAGCAACGGTTTGGATTGATATTCTTTTTCCTTCAATTGGTATAACCCTCCTTGCTTAAGCCATAGCTGTATATGTGTAAGTTGGGTGTTTATTTAGTCATGATATTGTATGAATAGAAGGAAGTGGTGGTGAATAAAAACAAAGAGAAATTCCATGTATTCATTATAAAAAGTTGTTTGTATTTCATTTTTGTTCTTCTCTGTTTGAAACAATGGTTTCATTAAATAAAGTGAAACTCCCATCAGTAGTGGTTTTCTTTATCCCCCACCTAGCTTCTTCGCTTTTCTCTGCATCTTGAGGTGGTGGGCTTATTGCCCGCAAATAGCGAATAAAAACTCCCCATTTATTACCTCTTTCCTTACTAAATATTTAGCCACAAGACGCTCATACTACATAGTATCTATTCCTGGAAATTTTGCATATTGGTGGTGTAAGTATGTTTTCAACAGTTAAAAGATTTTTAATCGGGAGACCGTTAAAATCAACAGCATTAGGAGAGCAGAAGTTAAACAAATTAAAGGCACTGGCTATCCTGTCTTCTGATGCACTTTCCTCTGTTGCGTATGGAACAGAACAAATATTAATTGTTCTTGCAACATTCGGAGCAGTTGCATTTTGGTATTCCATCCCTATCGCTGTTGGTGTTTTAGTTCTATTGGCAGCACTTATTTTATCATACCGACAGATTATCTATTCTTACCCACACGGGGGCGGAGCTTATGTAGTTTCAAAAACAAATCTAGGCGTAAATGCGGGCCTCATCGCTGGTGGGTCATTGTTGGTAGATTATATCCTTACCGTAGCAGTAAGTGTATCAGCGGGAACAGACGCCATTACATCTGCGCTTCCAACTTTACATCGGTACACCGTTCCTATCGCTATTACGCTCGTTATTCTTATTACAATTCTCAACCTTAGAGGAGTAACGGAATCTGCTACTGTATTAGCTTATCCTGTCTATCTCTTTGTGCTAGCACTCGTTATTTTAATTATTGTTGGGATATTTAAAATTACATCAGGACAAGCACCGGCCACTTTGCACACACCTATTGGTACGACAGTATCTGGAATTACATTATTCTTCTTATTAAAGGCATTCTCATCCGGGTGTTCTGCATTAACAGGTGTCGAAGCCATCTCCAACGCCATTCCAAACTTTAAAGAACCAGCTGCAAAAAATGCAGCCAACACATTAGCCATGATGGGAATAATTCTTGCCATTTTATTCACTGGTATTACCTTTTTAGCATATTGGTACGGCATTGGTCCTAAACATAATGAAACTGTTGTTTCTCAAATCGCTTCCAATGTATTTGGAAGAAACTTTGTTTACTACTTTATTCAAGGAGCAACTGCTCTTATTTTAGTGTTAGCTGCCAATACAGGATTCTCAGCATTTCCATTGTTAGCTTACAACTTAGCATCAGATAAATATATGCCTCGCATGTATTTGATGCGTGGTGATCGCTTAGGGTATTCGAACGGTATTATGACACTCAGTCTTGCTTCCGTTATTTTAATTATTACGTTTCACGGGAAAACCGAACACTTAATTCCATTGTACGCAGTGGGAGTATTTCTCCCTTTCACCTTGTCACAAACGGGTATGATTATAAAATGGATTCGGGAAAAACCAGAAGGGTGGCTACCCAAATTACTTACTAACTTATTAGGAGCGCTTATTTCATTAACCGTACTGCTCATTTTCTTTGTTACAAAATTTGTGCAAGTTTGGTCTATCCTTATATTTCTACCGATTATTGTATTGTTCTTCCATCGCATTTATAAACATTATGACGCAGTGGGTGAACAACTACGCATAAACCCTAATGAATCACCTGAAAAAATCGAGGGCAACGTCGTCATCGTACCTATTGCTGGAATTACAAAAGTAGTGGAACAATCGCTCAATTACGCTGAATCCATTGGAGATACTGTCATCGCTGTTTACGTGGCCTTTGACAAAGAAAACGAGATTAAAATGCAGGAGAAATGGAAGGCATGGAAGCCCAACATTCGCCTTGTTACAGTAATTTCTTCTTATCGAAGCTTGATGAGACCCATAAAAAAATTAGTAACTACAATTCAAGATAAAGCACAAGAGGAACATTATGCAGTTACCGTTCTCATTCCGCAATTTATTACGAAAAAGAATTGGCATAACTTTTTGCATAACCAATCAAGTGTTTTACTAAGGATATATCTTTTGTATAAAAAGAATGTTATCGTTTCAACCGTCCCGTATCGATTTAAAAAATAAAGATGCTTTATCCTTATAGAAAACCAAAAGCAATGATTTATTTTTAATCATTGCTTTTGGTTTATTATTTATGTTTATATTTCTCATGCAAACGCACGAAATAATAAAAAACAGTAACCATATAAAGTGAAACTTCCATCAGTGGAGGTTAGTTGAATCAATCGGGCTTTTACGGGCAGTTATCCCCCACTTATCTTTTTCGCTTCTCCCAATCTTGAGATGGGGGGCTTACTGCCTGTTAATGCGAGATAAAACTGTAATCTTTCCCCAAAAATCGTAATATAATTCGATAGTCCCTACATTTCTTTCCATATAGGATAAAAACATAGATATTCACTACTACATAGGAAAATGGTGAATCACGAAAAGGGGAGGATTTCATCATGGATAAAAAATTATGTAAATCTTCAACAGATAAAGTGTTTATCGGTGTTTGTGGTGGCTTAGGGGAATATTTCGGTGTGGACACAAATATGATTCGTATTCTTTGGCTAATCGCAATCTTATTTTTCGGAACAGGCTTTTTAGCTTATTTCATTCTTATGTTGATTATGCCGCAGTCTTCTGAATAAAGGCATCGGTTCCAACCGGTGCCTTTTTATTATTTTACGATGAATATTTCATTGTTAAATGTAAAACCGCCACTTCGTTTCCCTTATTTTCATAGCTATGCTTTCGATTTGCCTCAAATTGAATAGAATCAAATTCGTTTAATTTATATACTTCTTGTTCAACTTGAATGGAAACTTTCCCTTTCATTACTGTTACAAATTCAATGGCTCCTTCATGATGAGGATCTGCTTCGTATATGCTATTCGGCCGCAAACAAGCACGATGCATTTCCATCCCTGTTTCTTTTGCATAGCGAAATATAGTCTCTAATCGCCACGTTTGACTTTCTTGTTCTACAGTAAATCCTTCTCCACAGCGGGAAACATTTATTGTATCTCCTACAACCATAAGCCGTGACAACGGAATGGATAATCCCTTTGTAATCTTCCAAATCACGCCTAATGTAGGGTTTGTTTCCCCCCTTTCAATTTTTCCTAATGTTAATTTACTAACACCGGTTTGTTTCGCTAATTCTTCCAAACTTAATTTTTGTTCATTTCGTATTTGCCTCAACAACTGACCAACTTGCTGAATAACTTCTTTCGTCTGTATATCTTCTTGTTCTCGCATATGTATCTCCACACCACCTGATATAATATAATTTACTTTTTTATTAATAAAGTATAGTATAATATATGAAAATTTATAAAAAGGAGCGAACGTAATGCGTGCTATTTTATTAGGCATTTTATCATCTGCATTTTTTTCCGCCACATTTATTATAAACCGGACTATGAACGTATCAGGCACAAGCTGGGCTTGGACCGCTTCTTTCCGATTTTTATTCGCTTTACCTATTTTATTCTTTATCGTCTTATTTCGCAAAAACCTTCGTTCATTATGGACAGAAATGCGAAGACACCCTTTGGCATGGATTAGTTTCGGCACATTAGCCGGTGTTGGATTTTATTCCTTATTAAGCTTCGCCGCTGTATTTAGTCCTGCATGGCTCGTTGCAGGTACATGGCAAACGACAATCCTAGCTGGCTTATTATTGTCTCCGCTATTTTTTATTACAGTTGAAACGCAATCAGGAACAAAACGAATTCGTGGTAAAATCCCAATGCGAAGCTTGCTTGTTTCCTTATTTATTTTAGTAGGTGTCATTTGCATGCAAGCAACAGAAGCTGGGCATATTACTGTTTCTCAATTTTCATCTGGTTTCCTACCTGTAGTTATCGCTGCATTCTTATATCCTTTCGGTAATAGAAAAATGATGGAAATTGTCGAGGGACGCTTAGATACATTTCAACGTGTGTTAGGTATGGCAATCGGTAGCCTCCCTGCCAGTATTATATTGGCAATTTACGGATGGTCTACAACTGGCATACCAACATCTGGGCAAATCATGCAAGGTTTCTTATTAGCACTATGTTCTGGCGTTATTGCCACAATGACATTCTTCTTTGCTACTGACCTTGCAAAAAACAATTTTGCCTTGTTAGGAGCGGTAGAAGCGACGCAAGCAGGAACAATGATATTTACTGTTCTCGGTGAAATACTATTTTTAAACGGTTCTTGGCCTGCTGGATTATCTTTAATTGGGATGATCATTATCATACTTGGAATGATAGCAAACAGCATTTTAAACCGCTCTGTCCCTGTTACAAAACAAAAGAAAACAGCATAATTTTCTTTTCCGCAAGTTGCTTTTTACCTAATATAAAAAGCAACTTGTTTTTATGTTGACAAAGAATTAAAGTTGTAACTATAATAGTTACACAACGTTGTAACTGAATTAATTACAACTAAATTGAAAGTAAATACATTTTAATATAAAACAAAGCGGAAGAGGAGAATGATTATGAAACTTGCAGTAATAGGCGCAACTGGTAACATCGGAAAACAAATTATTGAGGAAGCTTTAACACGCGGACATGAAGTAACTGCTATCGTTCGCGATGCATCTCGCGTAGAAACAGTACATGAAAATTTACATGTTGTAACAGGTGATATTTTCAATGCAGACAGTATTGCAAAAAAAGCAGTAAATCATGATGTTTTAATTAGTGCATTTGGTCCTAAGCACGGTGAAGATGAGAAACTTGTAGAAGCAACACACTCTTTATTAGAAGCAGCAAAACAAGCTAGTGTTTCTCGTCTTGTAGCTGTTGGAGGCGCAGGTAGCTTAGAAGTAGCACCTGGCCTACAAGTTGTTGATACACCAGACTTCCCAGCAGAGTGGAAACCAATCGCATTCGCACACCGCGATGCATTGGAAGTGTATAAACAATCCGACTTTAACTGGACGAATTTAAGTCCTGCTGCAATGATTGAACCTGGTGAGCGTACAGGCAAATATGTAACAGGAACAGATCAACTATTAACAGACGACAACGGTGAGAGCCGCATTACAATTCCTAACTATGCTGTTGCTTTATTAGACGAAGTAGAAAACCCACAATTTTCTCGTCAACGTTTTACAGTACGTAACGCATAATGAAAAAGCACCTAGCCTTCATATAAGGCTAGGTGCTTTTATTTTTGTATCTTCTCTTCTAAATTTGTAACGAGCTGTTTTACCTTTACATTTGCAAGAACATTTTCCATCGCGTCTTGTGCTTGCAACAATATAATTTCTAACACATTTTGAATATTAGCTCCAACTGGGCATTCTACATTTGGATTATCGTGAAAAGAAAATAAATGCCCTTCTTCTACAACTTCCACTGCTCTATATACATCAAGTAATGTAACTTCATTTAAATCACGAGCTAGGGACATACCACCTTTTCCAGCTTGTACATCAACTAATCCCGCTTTTTTTAACATTCCTGTAATTCGGCGAATAACGACTGGGTTTGTATTGACACTGCCAGCAATCCATTCAGATGTACATCGAGATTGTTTATCAATTTCTAGCAATGTTAGCATATGAACAGCCACTGTAAAACGACTACTAATCCCCACTTGTATTCCCCTCCTTTATGTTCATTCTCTCTCATTTATTTAAAAATAACGTATCTTTTATTATATACTATTTTCCTTCATCATATAAAGTGAAACTTCCATCAGTAGGGGTTTTCTTCATCTCCCACCTACCTTCTTCGCTTTATCTGAATCTTGAGGTAGGAGTCTTACTGCCCAAAAGTAACAAGATAAAGTAAAAAAACCTTGCATTATAGAAACATGTCAGAAATCTTTAGTTCGCTGTGTCTTAAGGTTATACATTACCATTCATGAATACAGAAAAAGGCCTGATTTGCTTATGAAGAAATCAGGCTTTTTCCTGTATTAATAACGTCTTATAAATTTAGCAAGATCTTTAAACTTCACTTTATCAGAATAGTTCATCACACCGTTTACATAAATGCGACTTGTAATAAAGTTTAAAAGAAAGATGGTCACAAGTAATAACGATAACGTAATACTAATTTCTAAAGTTCCTGCTTCTCCAGCTACAACACGTGAGAATGTGACCATTGGCGTAAAGAAGGGAATATATGAACCAATAACAACAATTGTACTGTTTGGGTCTGATAATGATTTAATACTAATGAAAAACGCTGCCATAATTAAAATTGCGACTGGAAATGAAACTGATTGTAAGTCTTCTGTTTTGGATACGACAGCTCCAGCTGCTGCATACATCATCGCATATAATAGATACCCTGTAATAAAAAATACAATAAACAGACTAATAACTTTTGCATCTAGCTTCGCAAAATCAATTGGCATCCCAAACAAAGTTGCATCTTCCCATTTTATCCACCCGATTAAAACAGGAACAAGAAAACCACATGCAAGTATAGCAATTTGCAATAACGCGGTTGTAACAACAGCAAGAATTTTAGCGTACATCATTTGCAGCGGTTTCACTTTTGGAAGCATAACCTCCATAACACGAGAAGATTTTTCCGATGCAATATTCATTGCAATGGTATTTCCAAAAGCCATAATAAACATATACAGTACAAAAATAAAAATATATGCAATCCCAAAAGAAGCGGAACGATCTTTTATCGCTTCTTCCTTCACTGAAATATCAGTTTGCAATTGCTGCGCTACATCAGATGAGATCTTATTTTTCAAAAGGACTGTTTGTGTATATTGCTGTTTAAAATAGTTTGCTATAATTGCAGACATCTCTTGACTCGGAAAACCATTATACATATAAGTTATTTCAGGAACTCCATTTTTTTCTGTAACGTAAAAAAGGCCATTTAAATCCTCTTTTTCTACTTGTTTACGAAGCTTCTCTAACTGACTTTTCTCTGCTACTTGTATTTGAGTTGATGGAAGGATCTTCTGTAATTCATCTTCTTTTACTTTATACGTCGAACTATCTATTACTATTGCCACCTTATCTTTATCTTCATTTTTATCTTTAGCAGAAGTAAAGTGATTAAAAGCAAAAATGCCAAACACTACTAAAAATAAAATCCCACTTGTAATAAGTGATTTTTTGGAGAGAAATGATTCTCTAAAATAAAATGAAAACACATGATAAAATTTACGCATCTTTATTTCGCCCTTTCTACAAAAATTTCATTTAAAGTCGGTTCTAACATTTTAAATTGACGTAAATGTAAACCTTTTTCTTGTAATTTTTGCAAGATTGATAGGGCTTCTGTCTCTTCCTGAACTTGAATATAAAGAGAACCTAGACGTTTCTCATGCATAATCTGTAATGTTTGCAATGCCTTTTCATTTTCTTCGTTATCTTCAATTGTTAAGTTTCGGAATCCATATTCCTTTTTTATATCATTTAAATGACCTTCTACAACTGCTGTACCTTGCTTTAAAATACACACATGCTGACAAAACGCTTCAACTTGCTCCATACGATGACTCGATAAAACAATGGTTTTTCCTCTTTGAATTTGTTCTTCAATAATATTTGCTAACATTTGAGCGTTCACAGGATCTAATCCACTAAACGGCTCATCTAAAATAAGTAAATCTGGATTGTGCAGAAGTGCTGCAATTAATTGGATTTTTTGTTGATTCCCTTTAGACAACTCTCCTGCACGTTTATATTTATATTCAGGGATAAATAATTTGCCTAACCAAAAATCAATTGCTGTATCCACTTCTTTTTTTGTCATTCCTTCTAGTCTACCAAAATAGCGAAGCTGATCAATGACTCGACTTTTCGTATATAGACCTCTCTCTTCAGGAAGATAACCAATTGTTACACCACTCTTTGAAATTTCTTTGTTATTCCACGTAATACTTCCTTGATTTGGTGCTAATAAACCTAACAACATTTTAATAGTCGTTGTTTTCCCTGCACCATTTCTTCCGAGCAACCCTAGCACTTCGCCTTTTGGCAATACAAGATTCAACTTATTCACAGCAATATTTTCACCAAATTGTTTGGTTAATTGCTGAATTTGTAATGTCATAAATTTCTCTCCTCAAAAATCAAATTATTAATATTTAACAATATAAATGAAGAGCATATTTTTACCATATTTTTATTATAACATTGTGCATACTATTCATATAATGAAAATCAATATGCAAAATTTCATTCGTTTACTATTACATTATTGTGATGTAATTGAGAATTGAGTTTATACATATTTGGAGGATAATATGAAGAAAAGAAAATTAACAACACTGTTATCTGTTGCATTATTATCTACATCTTTAACAGCATGCAACATGGCGGCAGAAAAAACAACAGCAACAGCAAAAGAAGCAAAAGTCAACCTATCAGATCAACAAATAATGGCCAATTTATGGTATCAAACAGCTGGTGAAGCAAAAGCGTTATATCATCAAGGCTACAACATCGGCACACTTAAGCTAGATGCCGCTCTCGCAAAAGGGACAAGCAAGAAACCAGCTGTTGTACTAGACTTAGACGAAACCGTTTTAGATAATAGTCCATACCAAGCAATGACAATAAAAACAGGCAAAGGCTATCCTTATAAATGGGATGAATGGGTTAATAAAGCAGAAGCAGCATCTCTTCCCGGTGCACTTGATTTCTTAAAATACGCTGAATCAAAAGGTGTAGACATTTACTACATTTCAAATCGCAAAACAAATCAACTAGATGCCACCGTTAAAAATTTAGAACGTATTGGTGCCCCGCAAGCAAAGACAGAGCACATTTTACTACAAGAACCGAAAGAACAAGGAAAAGAAAAGCGCAGAGAACTCGTTTCAACAACGCATGATATTGTCTTATTATTTGGTGACAATTTATCAGATTTCAGTGGATTTGATGCAAAATCCGTACAAGATCGTAATAAAGCAGTAGAAGAAACGAAAGCTCAATTTGGCGAGAAATTCATTATTTTCCCAAATCCAATGTACGGCGATTGGGAAGGGGCTTTATATAACTATGACTTAAAAAAATCAGATGCAGAGAAAGATAAAATTCGCAGAGATAACTTAAAATTATTCGAAGTAAAAGAATAAAGGACGGCACTATGCCGCCCTTTATTTTTCATCTTTTATAAGAGGTAAAATAAATACTTCTACCCGTCTATTTTTTGCTCTTCCTTCCGGTGTATCATTCGATGCGACAGGGCGATATTCTCCGTAGCCAATTGCACTAAATTTTTCCGGACGTAATTCTTTATTTTCAAGCAATACTTGCATAAAATTAACAGCACGCTGCGTACTTAACTCCCAGTTAGAAGCAAACTTCTCGTTAGAGATTGGAACATTGTCCGTATGTCCTGATACAGTAATTTCTCGAGGAGCTGCCGCAACTAATAATGATGACATCTCGTGCGCCATGTTCAGTGACTCTAGCTTTACAGTAGCTTGTCCAGAATCAAAGAGTGCATTATCTAAAATTGTTACCATTAATCCGCGTTCAGTAAGTTCTGTTTTAAACGAGGATGTAAGTCTATTCTCTTGAATATATTTATCAATTCCTTTTTGTACTTCTTTTAACTCATTCATTTCTTGTTGTTTCACTTCTGCCTCTGCTTGTTTCTTAATCTTTTCAGACTCAGGGCGCTTGTCAGTTAAGTCTTTATCAGATGCTGGTTTTTGATCACTTAAAAACTCCTGGTTCCCTGTTCCACCTGAAAGTTCTTTTTTAAAAGAAACTGCCATTTGTTTAAACTTCGCAGCATCAATACTGCTCATTGCAAACAACACAATAAATAGTGCAAACAACAAGGTTAACATGTCTGAATATGGAATGAGCCAAGTCTCATCGATATGGTCTTCATGCTTTTTTTTCTTTCTTTTTCTACTCCGCATCGTTTTTCGCTCCCTGTTCTAACTTTTTACGCTCAGTTTCAGAGAGTGCACCTAAAATACGATTTCTCATAACAAACGGATAAGTGCCAGCTTGAAGCATCAATAAACATTCAACCATTAAACGCTTCTTCTCAATTTCTTGTGCAGACTTTTGCTTTAATTTGTTCGCAAATGGATGCCACAAAACATAACCAGAAAAAATACCAAAAATCGTTGCAATAAATGCGCTGGAAATTGCATGACCTAACTTATCAATATCTGCTAAATTCCCTAATGCAGCTACAAGCCCGATGACAGCCCCTAAAACACCGAGTGTCGGTGCATATGTACCAGCTTGTGAAAAAATGGCAGCTCCTTTTGCATGACGTTCTTCTATCGCGTCAATTTCCGCTTCTAATATTTGCTCAAGATCTTCTGCCGATACACCATCAATAACAAATTTCAAACCTCTCATCAGAAATTCATCTTCCACTTTATCTAATTGCTGTTCTAAAGATAAAATGCCGTATTTTCTACTTTCTGACGTCCAATGAACAAATAGTTCCAACATTTCTTCGTACTTCATTTCTTTTTTGTTGCTACCAAAAATGATTTTGAATAACTTTGGAACTCTTTTCAATTGATTCATCGGAAAAGCGACACAGACCGCTCCAATTGTTCCTACGACAATAATTAAAAATGCAGCGGGATTTAATAAAGCACTAAGTGCAGCTCCTTTCAAAAACATTCCTACTACAACAGCAATTATCGCAAGGATAATTCCAATGATTGATGCCAAATCCATTGTTGTTCCCTCCTAGATTGTTCAATACAATAACAAGCTACATACCACAAGACAATCGTTACATCGTTCTATAAATATATATTACATAAAAAATAAAAATCATGAAAGATTGTAAATGTGTTAATTTGAAAAAAAATATAAAAAACGACTATTTTTTACAAATTTTTTTCAATTTCGTTACATCCGCACTCCTTTATTTCTTTTCAGATACGATAGACTTATAATGTAAAAAGATAATAAAGTACTAGTATTTTAGAAAGGAATAAACTGGTTGAAAATTATGAAAAAAATAACTATAAAAAGAACAATTTTAATTTTAATTCTGATGCTCATTGTTATTTCTTTAATTAATTTTGGTTCCAAAGCTTTTACACATAATCAAGCAGAAGCAGTTGAAACAAATAAGCATGCTAAACATCCAAAAGAGGAGATTCCTCCATTTCCAAAAGCAAGTGAAACAGCTAAAAAAATCGATGAACAATATTCACTTGTAAATAACACTGATTCATTACTCGTTTTAGTAAACAAACATCGCAAACTCCCAGATTCCTACACACCACGCGATTTAACTAAACCAAATGTTCCATTTCTCAGTCTGGAAGATAAAGAAAAAACATTACTTCGTAAACCGGCAGCGGATGCCCTAGAAGAAATGTTTAAAGCTGCAAAACAACAAGGGATTGAACTTACTGCAGTATCTGGATTTCGCTCTTACAAACGACAAGAGTCATTGCATAATACATATGTAAATCGTCAAGGAAAAAAAGCTGCTGATGCATTAAGCGCCATTCCAGGGACAAGTGAACATCAAACTGGACTTGCCATGGATATTAGCTCTAAATCAGCAAAATTTCAATTGGAGCCGATATTTGGGGAAACACCTGAAGGAAAGTGGGTAGCAGAGCATGCTCACGAATTCGGATTTGTCATTCGCTATCCAGAAGATAAAACAGACATTACAGGATATGATTATGAACCGTGGCATCTTCGTTTTGTCGGCAATCCACAAGCTACATATTTATACGAGCATCACCTGACATTAGAAGAAGCAATGGGAGACAAAAAATAAGAGGGCGATGCGCCCTCTTATTTTTTGTCTAATAACCGTTGTTTCCATTCCGCTGGCCAAGGTACTCCTTTTCCTGTTTTTTTAGAAGCTTGCACCAGTGCCCCTCGCCCTATCAAACAAATCTCTCCCGCTTCGTTCCTTACCATATAATGCATGTCCAAAGAAGAATTCCCGACGTTCTCAGCTTTTACATACACTTTTAAGTTCTCATCAAAGAACACTTGTTTCAAAAAATCACATTGTAAATCCGCCACTACAATCATTGTTTCCGATGCTTCATGCACCCACTCTTGCATAAAGCCAAGCTCTTTAAAAAACTCAATACGAGCTAATTCAAAATAAGCAAACGCAACACCGTTATTCATATGTCCAAACATATCCGTTTCAGAAAAACGAACCTTTATAGGGATGTAGAATGAAAATGTACTTTCCCATTGTTCAAAGTGTTCAATATAATGAATCTTCTTCACAACTATTCATCTCCTTTGAAATTTCTCTCTTTTTATATTATTTGATTTTTCTGAATTAAAAACCTACAAAACTACAATCTATTAAGGTTAGAATAAATATACTCAAATAAAAATGATATAAATATTGCCTCTTCAAACTGAAGAGGCAATATAGATTAATAGTTATTGTCACTACCAAAGAAGTCTTTAAATGATTGAATCGTTGTATCACGGTTTAAAGCCGCAATCGATGTTGTTAATGGAATTCCTTTTGGACAAGATTGTACACAGTTTTGTGAGTTCCCACAATTTGCAAGTCCTCCATCACCCATGATTGCACGTAAACGATCCGCTTTATGCATTTCACCCGTTGGATGCGCATTAAATAAACGTGCTTGTGACAGCGGTGCTGGACCGATAAAGTCAGATTTGCTATTTACGTTTGGACATGATTCTAAACATACACCACAAGTCATACATTTTGATAATTCATATGCCCATTGACGCTTTTTCTCTGGCATTCTTGGCCCTGGACCTAAGTCATACGTACCATCAATCGGAATCCATGCTTTAACGCGCTTTAACGCATTAAACATACGGCTGCGATCCACTTGCAGGTCACGAACAACCGGGAATGTTTTCATTGGTTTTAAGCGAATTGGTTGTTCAAGTTGATCAATAAGTGCTGTACATGATTGACGTGGCTTTCCATTGATCACCATAGAACATGCTCCGCACACTTCTTCTAAACAGTTCATGTCCCAAGCAATAGGTGTTGTATGATTCCCTTTTGCATCAACAGGGTTACGGCGAATTTCCATTAATGCCGAAATGATATTCATATTTGGGCGATATGGAATTTCAAATTCTTGGTCATACTCCTGTGAATTCGGACCATCTTGTCTTGTAATAATCAGGCGGATTGTTTTCTCAGACATGTTGCTTATCCCCCTTATCTTCTTCCTTAGCAGCTACTTCATGCTTTGAAGAATAATCGCGTTTACGTGGCTTGATTAATGAAATATCAACGTCCTCGTAATGGAATGCTGGGGCATTTCCTGCTCCCTCAAACTTCGCCATTGTTGTTTTTAAGAAGTTCTCATCATCACGATCTGGGAATTCTGGTTTATAATGTGCACCGCGGCTTTCATTACGGTTATATGCACCAATTGTAATAACACGAGCTAATTCAAGCATATTTGCCAGTTGACGTGTAAACGAAGCACCTTGGTTACTCCATTTCGCCGTATCGTTAATGTTAATGCGTTTATAACGCTCCATTAACTCTTGGATTTTCGCATCTGTTTCTAATAATTTTTTATTTTCACGAACTACTGTTACGTTATCTGTCATCCATTCTCCAAGCTCTTTATGAAGAACATATGCATTTTCATTACCATCTAACGTTAAAATACTGTTAAATTTCTCTGTTTCGATTAATTCATTTTGCTCATATAAAGCAGATGAAACAGCATCTGATGATTTTGAAAGACCTTTCATATATTCAATTGCATTTGGTCCCGTTACCATACCGCCGTAAATCGCTGATAATAATGAGTTAGCACCTAGTCGGTTACCACCGTGCATAGAGTAATCACATTCACCTGCTGCAAACAATCCTGGAATATTTGTCATTTGTTTATAATCAACCCATAATCCGCCCATTGAATAGTGAACAGCAGGGAAGATTTTCATCGGTAGTTTACGTGGATCATCACCCATGAATTTTTCATAGATTTCAATAATTCCACCTAGTTTAATATCAAGCTCTTTCGGATCTTTATGAGAAAGGTCAAGGTATACCATGTTTTCACCGTTAATACCAAGCTTTTGCTCCACGCACACATCGAAAATTTCACGAGTCGCAATATCACGAGGTACAAGGTTTCCATATGCCGGATATTTCTCTTCAAGGAAATACCATGGTTTACCATCTTTATATGTCCAAACGCGGCCACCTTCACCACGTGCTGATTCACTCATTAGGCGTAATTTATCATCACCTGGAATTGCTGTTGGGTGAATTTGAATAAACTCACCATTTGCATAATATGCACCTTGTTGATATACAGCAGATGCTGCTGTACCTGTATTAATAATAGAGTTAGTAGATTTTCCGAAGATGATACCAGGGCCCCCTGTTGCCATAATTACAGCATCAGCTGGAAAACTCTTAATCTCCATAGATTGTAAGTCTTGTGCTACGATTCCGCGGCATACACCTTCATCATCGACAACAGCGCGTAAGAAATCCCAGCCCTCATATTTCGTAACGAGACCTGCTACTTCATGACGGCGTACTTGCTCATCTAATGCATATAATAATTGTTGTCCTGTTGTTGCACCAGCAAATGCTGTACGGTGATGCTGTGTTCCACCAAAGCGACGGAAATCTAGTAAACCTTCTTCCGTACGGTTAAACATAACACCCATGCGATCCATTAAATGAATAATACCAGGCGCTGCCTCACACATCGCTTTTACAGGAGGTTGGTTCGCTAAGAAGTCCCCTCCATAAATTGTATCGTCAAAGTGGATCCATGGAGAATCCCCTTCACCTTTTGTATTTACAGCACCGTTAATGCCACCTTGGGCACATACAGAGTGAGAACGTTTCACCGGTACTAAAGAGAATAGTTCTACGTTCACGCCTGCTTCCGCTGCTTTAATCGTTGCCATTAAGCCGGCTAATCCACCGCCAACTACGATAAGTTTCCCTTTCATGCTCTCCCACTCCTTACATGTTTGCTAGATTCGGATTAATAAACGCAAGTAATGCGCTTACCCCTACGTAAGATAACGCTAAGAAGATTACTAATGTTACATACGTAGAAATACGCTGTGAACGTGGTGATACTGTGATACCCCAGCTAATACAGAATGTCCATAATCCATTTGCAAAGTGGAAAATAGCCGATACAACCCCTACTAAATAGAAAGTAAACATAAACGGATTGCTTAAAATATTTGCCATCATATCATAGTCTACCGATTGTCCCATCGCAGCTTGAAGGCGAGTTTGCCAAACGTGCCAAGCTAAGAAAATTAGCGTAAACACCCCTGTGAATCGTTGCAGAACGAACATCCAATTACGGAAATAGCTATAAGATGTTCCATTGTTCGTTGCTGTAAAAGCGATATATAAACCGTACACAGCATGATACAACAACGGTAAGAAAATTATGAAGATTTCCATTGCATATCGAAATGGAAGAACTTCCATAAAATGAGCAGCGTTATTGAAAGCCTCTGCTCCTTGTGTTGCAAAGTGGTTTACTACTAAGTGTTGTGTCACAAAGACACCAATCGGAATGACACCCATTAATGAATGCCACTTGCGAAACGTATACTCGCGGCCTTTCATGTCCCCATTACCCCCTCTAATATTTGACTACTGTTTGTCACGTTACTTTATAACAATAGCATTTTTCCACTATTGCTATAAGAAAAACTGAAAAAACTATTCGCAATATTTCAGCATAATTTGATACCAAGTTCATTTTACTCCTATTTTTGTCGAAGCGTCAAGAAAACGTATACATAATCTGTATATAATTTTTATATTCTTTTTTTCATTCCCTACATCAGATTTTTTCCTAAGAAATAGCTGTGTTTATCTATATAAAATGTTATATAATATTGGCAGTATAGAAAGTGGGGAATATTGTGAGTACAAAAAAAATCGAGAGCGAATCTTTACAAAATATTTCAATCAATGCGTTTGCCTATGAATTGCTACGTGAAGAATTACTCCCAGACTTAATAGGGAAAGAATTAGATGCCATTTTATATTGGGCCGGCAGAAACTTGGCACGAAAATATCCGTTAGAAACAATGGATGAAATGATCCAATTTTTCACGAAAGCTGGTTGGGGTGACTTAACGGTTATTGAACATAAACGTCGTGAAATGCAATTTAAACTATCAGGTGCTCTTATTGAAGAACGAGAGCAACAAAAGAGACATTCTTCTTACCAATTAGAAGCTGGTTTTATTGCCGAGCAAATTCAAAAACAGCGTGGTGTGATTGCTGAATCTTACGAAGAACAGAAAAAGCGCTCTGACTCTATTATGTTTCTTGTACAATGGGATGTAAAAGATCCTGTCGAAGTATAATACTTATTTTATAAGTCAACTAGACATAAAAATGTCCAGTTGACTTTTTTATTTACGTATAAACATTCATTTTTATTTATTTTCAATATTCTGAAATTATAACAAAAAAGAGAAGACACTGTAAACTACAGCGTCTTCCCCGTTAAATACGAATGAATCGTCTCCGCTATTTTTTGCGGCATTCCCGCTTCTACAATGTCTGTAACAGACGCTTCTTTCATCTTCTTAAGAGAACCAAAATGTTTTAAAAGTGTTTTCTTCCGTTTTTCTCCGACTCCTGGTATATCATCCAATGCCGATTGAATGACAGATTTCCCATGAATTTGACGATGGAACGTAATGGCAAAGCGGTGCACTTCATCTTGAATACGCTGCAATAAGTAAAACTCTTGACTATTACGCTCTAGCATAACAGGTTCGGGCGGGTCACCGATTATTAAATGTGACGTGCGGTGTTTATCATCTTTCACAAGTCCTGCTGTTGGAATAGAGAGACCAAGTTCATTTTCTAACACATCACACACTGCAGCTAAATGACCCTTTCCACCATCGATTACAATTAAATCAGGAAGAGGTAAATTTTCTTTTAAGGCGCGGGTATAACGACGGCGCACAACTTCGCGCATCGATTCATAATCATCTGGTCCTTGTACCGTTTTAATTTTATATTTTCGATACTCTTTTTTGGCAGGTTTTCCATCAATAAAGACAATCATGGCGGAAACCGGATTTGTCCCTTGAATGTTAGAGTTATCAAATGCTTCAATTCTGTGCGGCGTTTCAATCCCCAGGTGTTCTCCTAAGTTTTCTACAGCCTTAATTGAACGTTCTTCGTCACGTTCAATTAAATAAAATTTTTCATTCAATGCAATTTTAGCATTCTTACATGCTAAGTCGACGAGTTCTTTTTTCTTGCCGCGTTTTGGCTGCGTCGCTTCTACTTCTAAAAATCTTTCTATCAGTTCGCTATCAATGCTACTTGGCACTGCAATTTCTTTCGGTTTAAAATGATTACTTTGTTCATAAAATTGCCCAATAAACGTTAGAAAACCCTCTTCTGGCTCATCATAAATTGGAAACATCGAAACATCTCGCTCAATCAGCTTTCCTTTTCGAACGAAAAATACTTGCACACACATCCAACCTTTATCAACCGCATACCCAAATACATCGCGGTCAACTAAGTCGCTCATAATCATCTTCTGTTTTTCCATAATCGCATCTATATGAGCAATTTGATCTCGCAGTTCCTTCGCCCGTTCAAATTCCAGCTTTTCCGAAGCTTCATACATTTTCGCTTCCAATTCCGAACGAACTTCTTTATGTCCACCATTTAAAAACTTAGTAATCTCATCTACAATTTCTTTATTTTGTTCATCCGTTACTTCTTTCACACAAGGAGCTAAACATTGTCCCATATGATAATATAAACAAACTTTATCTGGTATATTTGTACACTTCCGAAGCGGATACATGCGATCTAACAATTTTTTTGTTTCATGAGCTGACTGTGAATTTGGATACGGACCAAAATATTTCCCTTTATCTTTTTTCACATTTCTCGTAATAAGCAAACGCGGCTGTTTTTCAGCAGTAATTTTAATAAATGGGTATGTTTTATCATCTTTTAATTGGATATTATATTTTGGATCATACTTTTTAATCAAATTTAATTCTAAAATGAGAGCCTCTAAATTTGAGGAGGTCACAATATACTCAAAGTCAACAATTTCCCCGACAAGACGTAGTGTCTTCCCATCATGTGAACCAGTAAAATACGAGCGCACACGATTTTTTAACACCTTTGCCTTCCCAACATATATAACTGTTCCTTGTTTATCTTTCATTAAATAACAGCCCGGTTGATCTGGTAAAATCGCTAACTTTTCTTTTAAATGCTCGTGCACTCGTATTCCTCCGTTCCTTGCATGTTTATCATTCTTGTTTCATATAGAAAAAATACAACAAACCATTTTCCCCAACATACGTTCTTTTATTGTAACGGAAAGTAGAAAAAATGAAAACATGATACATTGCAACCGCTAAAAAAGATATAACATCCCCTTACGTAAAAACAACAACCCGATTCTAGACGATGATCGTGAAGCAATGAACCATATTTTTTTGTATATAAAAAAAGCTGCCTCGCAGCAGCTTTTTTCACATTAGAAGTGTTTAGATACTAATTCAACTAAAGCTTCTTTCGGTTTGTAACCTAATGCTTGATCAACCACTTTACCATCTTTTACTACGAAAAGAGATGGAATGCTCATTACTTCGAATTTACGAGCTGTTTCTTGGTTTTCATCAACATCTACTTTTACTACTTTTACTTTATCGCCTAATTCTGCATCGATTTCTTCTAATACAGGAGCGATCATTTTACAAGGGCCACACCAAGGTGCCCAGAAATCTACTAATACAACACCTTCGCTTGTTTCATCTGCGAAAGTTTGGTCAGTTGCGTTTACAATTGCCATTTTATTTCCTCCTTTATGAACTTTCTAACCAAAGTATATCATTATCTTATATACGTGGCGAATAATATGTATCGTTAAGTATTGTATCAAATAATCATGCCTTTATACTATAAGAAAGTATCGCTTTTCATACGAAAAGGCGAGAAGCAGGGGACCTCTCGCCTTCCTTTATTTTATTTATATAGGGGTAATTACTTAATGGGAACCCATTATGCGTAACGTAATGTTTAAGAATGTACTTTTAACTTTTTGAATTCTTCTGTCAGAAGTGGTAACACTTCAAATAAGTCGCCAACGATGCCATAGTCAGCTACTTTAAAAATGTTCGCTTCAGGATCTTTATTAATTGCTACAATAATCTTTGAGTTAGACATACCAGCTAAATGTTGAATCGCACCAGAAATACCACATGCAATATACAAATCTGGTGTTACAACCTTACCCGTTTGTCCAATTTGCAGTGAATAATCGCAGTATTCTGCATCACATGCTCCGCGAGAAGCGCCAACTGCTCCGCCAAGCACATCTGCCAATTCTTTTAACGGCTTGAAACCTTCTTCACTCTTCACACCGCGTCCGCCTGCGATAATAACTTTTGCTTCAGAAAGGTCTACACCTTCTGCTGTTTTGCGAACAACTTCTTTAATTACTGTACGCAAATCTTTTACGTCGACTGTCATAGAAGAAACATCGCCTTCACGTGCTCCATCTTTCTCAAGCGGCGCAATGTTATTTGGACGAATTGTCGCAAATAATACACCATCTGTTACAATCTTTTTCTCAAATGCTTTACCAGAGTAAATTGGGCGTGTGAACACAACGTTTCCACCAGCCACTTCTAACGCTGTCACGTCAGAGATAAGACCTGCATGTAATTTCGCTGCAAGTTTTGGTGATAAATCTTTCCCAAGCGCCGTATGTCCAAAGACAATTCCTTCTGGCTTTTCTTCTTCATACACCGCTAGAAATGCTTGTGCATATCCATCAGATGTGTACGAGTTTAACTTATCACTTTCAACTGTCACAACGCGATCTGCACCGTAATGAATTAGTTCTTTTGCAAATGAAGCGACGCTTTCACCTAGTAAAAGACCGACAACTTCACCGCCCTCTGCAATTGTTTTTGCTGCTGCTACTGCCTCAAATGAAACGTTACGTAAAGATCCGTCACGAACTTCTCCCATTACTAATACTTTACGAGCCATATGTTTTCCCTCCCGGATATCCTAGTATTTTTTAAACTACTTTCGCTTCTGTATGCAACAACGATACAAGTTCTTTTACTTGATCTTGCAGTTCGCCTTGTAACACTTTTCCAGCATCTTTCTTAGGAGGTAAATAGATTTCAATTGTTTTTGTTTTCGCTTCTACATCATCTTCCTCTAAATCTAAATCATCTAATTCCAATGTTTCCAGCGGCTTTTTCTTCGCTTTCATAATACCTGGAAGCGATGGATAACGCGGTTCATTTAAACCTTGCTGCGCTGTTACTAAAAGTGGCAATGTCGTTTCAATTACTTCTGTATCCCCTTCTACATCACGCTCGATTTTCACGTTTGCACCGTCAATTTCAAGCTTTGTAATTGTTGTTACATATGGGATATTAAGCGCTTCAGCGACACGTGGTCCAACTTGTCCAGATGCACCGTCAATCGCTACGTTACCAGCTAAAATTAAATCGACATCCTTCTCTTTTAAGTATTCAGTAAGTATTTTTGCTGTTGTATATTGATCGCCATTTTCAACATCATCTTCAATATTAATCAATACCGCTTTATCGCAGCCCATCGCTAGTGCCGTGCGAAGTTCTTTTTCACTATCTTCACCGCCAACTGTAACGACTGTAATTTCACCGCCTTGCGCATCTCTTACTTGAATTGCTTCTTCAATCGCATATTCATCGTAAGGGTTGATGATGAATTCCGCTTCGCCATCGTAAATTGCACCGTTTTTAATTGCGATTTTTTCTTCAGTATCAAATGTTCGTTTCATGAGTACGTAGATGTTCATTCTATTTACCCCCTTGTTTTTTATAAAAAATTTTGTTAATTACAATATTCTGCTAATTTATATTAAAAAAATATAGAACTACCTGCCACTAAAAGAAGGTTTACGTTTTTCTAAGAAAGCAGCAACGCCTTCTCTCCCATCCCCACTTGTAAACACTTCACCAAATAACTGTGCCTCACGTTGCACTCCTTCATAATAAGAAGAAGATTTTGTTGTTTGTAATAACTCTAACACAGCGCGCGTAGACGCTGAGCTTTTTCCTGCAATCTTTTTCGCTAGTTTTAGCGTCTCTTCCAACAATGCTTCTTCAGGGAATGCTCGGTTTGCAAGTCCATATTCAGCTGCTTCCACACCTGAAATCGGATCGCTTGTTAGCATCATTTCACAAGCTTTTGCTTTCCCCACGTAACGCGGTAAGCGCTGCGTGCCCGCAAAACCCGGGATCAATCCTAGCGTTAGCTCCGGCAAACCGATTTTTGCAGTTTCACTTACAAAACGCATATGGCAAGACATTGCAAATTCTAACCCGCCGCCAAGTGCTGCACCATGAATAGCCGCAATAATTGGCTTTGAAAACTTTTCAACACGTTCAAAAATGACTTGCCCATGTTGTGATAATTTCGTCGCCTCTCTTGCTTCTTCAACAGAAGTGAATTCTTTAATATCCGCTCCCGCTGAAAAAAAGCGACCTTCTCCATGAACGAGTACAACGCGCACATTCTCGTCCTTTTCCACTACATCAAGAAGTTCACCAACTTCACTAATGACTTGTGAAGACATCGCATTTGCCGGTGGGTGATTAATTTTTACAATTGCCACATAATCTTCCACCGTTACAGATAGGAAATTCACATGTACTCCCTCCCCATTAATTGCGGTAACAACAAGCCCCTACTAATAGCTCATGCACCGTTTTTGAAATTGCGACCAAATCATATTTATGATCGCTCATTACCCAGTTGGTTACCACTTCATCTACTGTTCCGAAAATCATTTGTCTTGCCACGCGTACATTTAAATCCGTGCGAAATTCTCCTTGCTTTATGCCGGTTTCTAAAATTTCATCCATGACTTGCAAATACCCTTTCAGCACTTCATTAATTTTGAGACGTAATTCTTGGTTGGATTGGCGAAGTTCTAGTTGCGTAACAATAGCAAGAGGATCATTTTTCGACAGTAAAGAGAAGTGCGTTTCTACCAACATAAATAACTTCTCTACAGCGCTTTCAATTCCTGCTGTTTTTTGACGAATTGTTTCAATAAATTCTCCCATCTTCTCCTGAAATAGAGATATCAATATATCTTCTTTATTTTTGAAATATAAATAAATAGTTCCATCGGCAACACCAGCTTGCTTTGCAATCTTGGAAACTTGCGCTTGATGATATCCATTTTCTGCGATGACAATCACCGCTGCATCAATAATTTGGTTATATTTTGGTCGATTCTTTTTCACAGTACTATCCCCTTCAAGAAGATGACTGAATGATGATTCATTCACATTTCAATAATACTGACTATTTAAAAAATTGTCAATACTACTCATCCAAAAAAGAAAGGGCGTTTAGCCCGTCCGCTCATCTTCCTGTTTTCGCAGCTCTTCTTCAACAAGTACACGACGCAAAATTTTTCCAACAGTCGTTTTCGGCAACTCTTTCCGAAACTCATATACTTTAGGCACTTTATATGCTGCCAAATATTTACGAGCAAACTCATTTAATTCTTCTTCTGAACATATTGCCCCATCTTTAATAACAACGAAAGCTTTCACTGTTTCACCGCGGTACGGATCAGGCACACCAAGAACGACGACTTCTTGTACCTTTTCGTGCTCATACAATACTTCTTCTACTTCGCGTGGATATACGTTAAATCCACTTGCAACAATCATATCTTTCTTACGATCTTTCACATAAAAAAAGCCGTTTTCGTCCATACATCCAACATCACCCGTATGGAGCCAGCCATCTTGCAAAACTGCTGCTGTTTCCTCTGGTTTATTCCAATACCCCTTCATCACTTGCGGACCCTTCACAATAATTTCTCCAACTTCTCCTACCGGCAACGCTTCACCTGTCTCTAGCGAAATAATGCACGCATCCGTATCAGGCCACGGTACACCAATACTTCCCGACACCCGTCTTGCCCATAAAAAGTTACCATGCGTAACCGGGGATGATTCCGTCAAGCCATATCCTTCTACAAGCTTTCCTCCTGTTACACTTTCAAATTGTTCTTGCACTTCAACCGGAAGCGGGGCGGAACCACTAATACATGCACTAATGGAAGAAATATCATATTTATGAAGCTCAGGATAGTTTAATAGAGCAATATACATGGTCGGAGCTCCAGGAAATAACGTAACACGATGCTTTTTAATTGCCTCTAGCACCATTTTAATGTCAAATTTTGGAATTAATACCATCTTATACGCTTGCATAATTGATAAATTCATTACTGCCGTCATACCATATACATGAAAAAATGGAAGTATACCAAGAATGACTTCTTCTCCTTTTCTGCAATTATACAACCAATACATACCCATGACTGTATTTGATACAAGATTTTTATGTGTGAGCATTACACCCTTTGGAAATCCTGTCGTCCCACCTGTATATTGCAGAAGTGCCACATCTTCCTCCGGATTACACGGAACATCTACCACTTCATCCCCTGCACGTTCAATTGATTTCCAGACGTGGATATTCTCACTTTCTCTTACATTCACCACAAGATTCGCTTGTTTCTTTTGCACAAATGGATATAATAAATTTTTCGGAAATGGTAAAAAATCTGCGATGCGCGTTACGATGACATGCTCAATATTAGTTGAGGACTGAACATTGATGACTTTCGGAAACACTAAATCGAGGCAAAGAATGACTTTCGCTCCTGAATCATGAAGCTGATACTCAAGCTCTCTTTCTGTATAAAGCGGATTCGTTTGCACGACAATACCGCCAGCTAATAGTGTTCCATAATAACCGATAACACCTTGCGGGCAGTTTGGCAGCATAATAGCAACTCGGTCCCCTTTTTCTATCCCAAGTTTACGAAGGTAATTGGCGAATTGTCGGACTTTATGATCTAGCTCTGTGAATGTAATATCCTTCCCAAGGAAGTGAATCGCTTTCTTATCTGGGTATTGTGAAGCAGCTTGCTGTAAATACACATGAAGAGGCTGCATATCGTAGGAAATTGTATGCGGAATTTCCTTTGGATAACTTTTTAGCCAGGGCCTTTCCATTTTAAAACTCCCCCTTCTCTACATTATAAAACTACCATCGGTGTATCATTCTCCTATACTAACGGTCTGCTTTCCTCTAAAACAAGGAAAACTGAATGTGTATTCATGTTGATTATTTTCATTATATTATAGGGATTATCACGTTACAATCATAATATTCAGACTACTAAGCGACTATTACCACCCTACAAGCATTCTCCAACAAACAAGTGTGAGCACTCCTGTTAATAATGAAAGCACAACTTGCCTCTTCCATATCCCTATACAAAATGCCGCAACACCCGCAACTATATACTCAGAACTCCAGCTCCCTCCTTTCATATGAAACAGAACAAGCGGAATTGTTAACGAAGCAAAAATACCAATTGGGACAACCTGCAATCCTCTTTCCGCCCATTTTGGAAAAGAAATACGGGAACTTAACAATAGCATAGGAAAACGAGTTAAATATGTAAGTAAAACCATAATACAAATCGATACAAATAACATACTATTCACGATGCATCACTCCTACAATTACAGCACTAATGGTACCAAACATAACTGCCAATGTTGTTCCTCCTATATAATACCCCGCACATGCAGTCGCTCCCGCAACAAGCGCAACAAATGCATAAAAGCGGGAAATAATACTCGTTGCTAAAAAACCTAAAAACGTTGCAATAAACGCAAAATCAAGGCCGTATTCTTCTGGATTAGAAATAAATGTACCAAAAAACAATCCCGCAAGTGTACTGACATTCCAAATAACATAATCTAACGAGCCTGCTCCAAAATAATAAGGTAAACTTGCCTTATTTCCTTTTGCTACATAGGCAGACTTCAACGCATACATCTCATCATTTAACATCCACGCCATCATCATTAACTTGCCGGTAGGAATATTGCGAAATGCCGGCCCTAACGATAATCCATATAACATTTGTCTAACATTTAATAATGTCGTAGACAAAATCATTGGCCATCCGATGATTCCTTGACTAATAAATCCCATCGCTGCAAATTGTGATGAAGTCATATTTAACAGCAATACTTCAATCACACCTAATCCAGCTTGTTTTGCAAGAATACCAAAAATAAGTCCATCTACAATACTTGCAGATGCAATCGGTAAAATGTGCTTCATTCCTTTTAGAAACTCATGTTGCTTATGATTTACGATGTTTTTTTCCTTCTCTATCCCATTGTTCTCACCCATTCCTTATCTTTACATACTAAAAAGAGATGTGTCATAGGTCACACATCTCCTCCTTCATACAATTTCAAGACATCCCTATCATTTCCTTCTAAAATATTAAACTCTATATTTATAAAATCTTACAGCTAAGCGAGGCAAAGTGTTCTGAGTTATTCTTTTGTTCTGTTATAATGTTGCGAGAAAGGATTGACATAGTAATCTAATCACAATGCAACTCCTTTATTTTTTTCATACTAGAAGGAAACATTAAAAATTTCACGAATTTACCATTTGAATCTAACCATAGGAGGTTTGTTCTATGTTCCAAACAATTGAAGGCTTTTTAACATCATGGAAATACGAAGCAGAGTCAACACAAAAGGTATTAGATGCTCTTACTGATGAATCACTAAAACAAGAAATCACGCCGGAAAACTGGACGTTAGGACGCATTGCGTGGCATATTGTCACTGCTATTCCTGTCATTACATCCCGTACAGGATTAAAGTTTGAAGGAGAAACAAAGGATTATCCTGTACCAACGTCAGCTAAGTATATCGCAGACAACTATCGTCAAATGAACGAGGCATTTACTCAGGCAATAAAAACACAATGGACAGATAAAGATTTAGCAACGATAAATGATTTTTTCGGAAAACCAATGCCAAATTCAATATTTTTAATGACTGTCATCAACCATCAAAACCACCATCGCGGGCAAATGACGGTACTCATGCGTCAAGCTGGATTAAAGGTTCCTGGTATTTACGGCCCTGCAAAAGAAGAATGGGCTCTAGCTGGAATGGAACCTCCAAAGATGTAACATTCGCTTTCTAAATGAAAAAAAGGTTCCTCTTTTTTGAGGAACCTTTTTTATATACACCATACTGTTATTCTATTCTTTTAAAAAAGGACAAAATGAACTTCCCTGGAATCATTTATAATGGGTGTAAATTAATATTGGAGCTGAAGCGGATGGATTATATAAGTTATTTAAGAAATATGGTTGGACATGAAAAAGTAATCATGGTGGCCGCAGGTTGTTTTATATTTAACGAAAAAAATGAAATACTTCTTCAGTTGCGATCTGATAATGGACAATGGGGACATCCTGGCGGGTTTATGGAAATTGGCGAAACAGTTGAAGATACAGTAAGAAGAGAAGTGTTAGAAGAAACCGGTTTGAAATTAGGAAAACTTGAATTCTTTAATGTGTATTCTGGAAAAGAATACGAAAGAACGCTATCCAACGGAGATCAACTTGCCTTAGTAAAGTTGGCTTATATTTGTAGAGATTTCCACGGAAATTTACATACTCATAACGAAGAAAGCTTACAGTTAAAATTTTTCCCCTTAGACGAATTACCTGAACTATGGCGTGATCAACAAGCAGCGTTTGAAGATTTGTTGGAGTTTATGAAAATAAAGAATTAATTTTTCTAGTAGGATTAGAGTCATACAATTTCAATGATAAAGTGAAACTTCCATCAGCGGAGTTTTTCTTCATTCCCCACTGATGGAAAGTTCGCCCACTCAGGCACATGCCAGCAGTTATCCCCCACCTATCTTCTTTACTTTTCTATAAATTTTGAGGTAGGAGTATCACTGCCCTCGAATAGCGGGATAAACTTTTGCAATTCGTCACCTATTCAAAAAACATTTTAAGCCCATTTATACTTACGCCTACTATCCCTATCACCATTAAAAGTAAAAAAAACTTTTGCTCTGGATTTCTGTAATATAAGATTACTCCTATTAAAAGTGCTATAAGCCCACCTACTAGATTAAGTACCAGTAAATCCATAATCATTCCTCCCTAATTAACTTTTATTATGATGAATACTAGTGCCATTCCTATCAAAACAACACTTCGTATTTCATTCCACTTTCGTTCCCGTTCTATATTTATATAATAAGAAATAAAATTCTCTTTTTCCTTACCTATTCCTTACAAATTTCTTAAACTAAAGATTCCTATTAAAATTAAAGTCATACAAATCCAATTTCAATGATAAAGATTAAATCGCATCCTCTTTCTCAATGTCTCGAATTGATAAGTAGGCAATTATAATTCCCACAACTGCAAGGACGAGCTGAATCGGAATAACAGTAACCACTGAGAACCCTGGATTATAAGAACAAGCGAATGAAACAACAAGTAATGATGATACAATTGTGGTAGGAACAGAATGCTTACGCATCCCGAAATATAGTGGAATTAAACTTGTACCTGCCGCAGCGATTGCAAATGGAATCATGTTGATAGCTTGCTGCATCCATTCAATAAATGTTATAGAGTATGATATAAACGGGAAGTATCCTTGTAAAAGAAAGACAGCACCTGTAATAACTATATTAGATAACCAAATTGTTATAAATGTCAGTATAGCTATAATGGCTAATTTACTGGCAATGATTTTCTTCCGCTTGATCGGATAAGAGAACATGAGCATTATTGTCTTATTTTTATATTCTTCAATAACTAATTGCGCAAGTAATACTGCGGCAAATACAATAAATGTTGCCCGCACCATTGCCCCTATCAATAAAAAAGCATCCTCAGAATTCGTCATAATTACATCATTTTCCACTTCCTGGATATAGTTCATGGAAATGAATATGGCCGTAATAATGATATTGGCAATCAACGCTCCTTTTATATACCAGCCAAATTTAAACTTTTTCATTTCTAGCTTCATAAGCTGTAGCATAATGGTCTCGCCTCCTATTTCATCTACTTCGCTTATTTAAACAAGTCCGCCTGCTCAACTTTTCGCACTGTCATATAAGCAACCACTATTCCAATACAAGCTAATATAATCGGAATGATAATAATATCATTTAACGAAGTTCCGCCATTATTCGAACTTACGAGAGACACAATTATAATAGAAGATATAATAGTTGTACGAACGGAATACTTTCTCATTCCAAAGAAGAGCGGGATTAAGCTCATACTCGTTGCTGCGATTGCATTCATCACTAATTTTGCTGCATTATGTGTAATGGTCGACAATGTTAACGCTTCAGTAAACAGTGGATTATAAGCATTAACAACATAAAACAAACTAAACACAATCGTTTCCGAAATAATCATTGAGAAAAAAGTAAATGCAATCACAATGAGTAATTTGGCGATAATCAATTTTTGTCGATTGACTGGATACATAAATAACACTGTTATCGTCTTATCTGTAAATTCTTGAACGATGATTTTTGCCAGTAAACTCGCTCCAAAAATAATAAATGTTGCCCGTACCAAAGTATCTATGACAGAAAATAATTCATTATAATTTGTAAAGACAATGTCTCCTTCTGATTTTGAAGTATATCCAACTAGTAGAAGAAAACCAAAAATTATAAACGCTGCAATAAATGCTCCTCTAATGGAAGAACCTAGTTTACTTTTTATTAATTCTAATCTCATCAAATTAAGCATGAATGCCCCCTCCGTTCATAAGATTCAAGAAATAATCTTCCAGTGAGCTATGTTTCTTATTAATACCTTCAATTACAACATCATTCATAATGAGCGTTTTTGAAATTTCTTGCTGTGTTATTCTTGCTTCATAAATTCGAATCGTATTTTCATTCATTACTTTAAAGTTTGTAAGGCGTAGTTTATTCTCTAAAACATAGGCTGCTTGTTTTACATCCTGAACCGTAACCTCAACATACTCTGTTTGTTTACCATTAATACTTTTCATCGAAACTTCTTTTATAAGCTTTCCATTTTGAATCACACCAATTGTATCTGCCATTTGTTCCATTTCAGCTAAAATGTGACTGGACACTAACAGCGTAATTCCATATTCTTTACAAAGCATTTTAAATAATTCTCGTAATTCTTTAATGCCGATTGGATCTAAACCGTTGATTGGTTCATCTAAAATTAACAGCTCTGGTTTTGTCGTAATTGCTCTTGCAATCCCTAGTCGCTGTTTCATCCCAAGTGAAAAATCTTTTACCTTCTTGTCATCCACATTGTGTAGGTTTACAAGGTCTAACGCTCGATCAATTGCTTTTTTGTCATAATAGCCCATGTATTCACAATGCAAATACAAATTTTCTCTCGCTGTTAGTTTTTCATAAAAGATTGGATATTCAATAATTGTCCCCATTCGCTTTAACACTTCATATGAAGTATCCGTTAATTTCTCACCGAAAATCTCAATCTCACCGCTCGTCGGTTTAATTAAATTCGTAATCATTTTCATAATCGTTGTTTTACCGGCACCGTTTGGTCCTAAAAAACCATATATTTCACCTTGTTTCACATGCATATTCACGTTAGAAATGACTTCTTTACCGTGAAACACTTTTGTTAATTGATTCGTTTTCAATACATATGTCATTTTCATTCTCCTTTCGCACTTGCTCTATATTTGCATTGTAAGCAACGAAGTTCTCTTTTTTCTTACTACATTCTTACAAATTTCTTAATCTCAAAAAAAGCTTGTAGAATTCCCTTTTCTACAAGCTAAAAATTAATTTCCCTCAACATGACCGTAAACACTGTTTTCTCATATGGTGTACTAGATAGATGAATTTCTCCCCCTAATGCTTCTACAAGACGCTTCGTAATCGTAAGCCCAAGTCCACTGCCTTGATACAAACGATTTCGTGAATCTTCTAATGTGTACATACGTTCAAATACTTTATCGATATGCGATTCAGAAATTCCTTTTCCTTTGTCCCATATGTCCACATACACAGATTGATCATCACTTCGCAGTGTAATCCCTAATGTTTTTCCGTCTCCCCCGTAGGCAATTGCGTTTGAAATTAAATTATTCATAATTCTTCCGATAATTTCTATATTGCCGTGCGCATATATCGGTGTTTCCGGTATGTCGATATGAACGTCAAATCCTTGCGTTGTTAATAAATCATAAAATGACAGCATATGTTCCTGACAAATTTCATTCATATAAATCCGCGTCATTTCAATATCTTTATCGCCGGATTCTAGTTTGGCAAGATCAAAAAATTTATGAATAAGATCTAGCACTTCTAGCGTTTTCGTATGAACTTTTTCTAGTAATACTTTCCGCTCTTCCTCACTTATCGTTTCATCTACATTTAAAATTTCCACATAACCAAGAATCACAGTAAGGGGGGTTTTTAAATCATGCGAAATATTAGAAAGCATCTTTCTCATGGAGATTTCCAATTTTGAATGCTTCGCAATTGTTTTTTTCTTTTCATCTAGCAAATAATTAATTGCCACTAATAATGACTTCAATTCTTTATCATCTGTTACTACTAATAAATTTTCACTCGTTTGCTTTTCCACAATATCCTGCAACTTTTCATATGTATAACGTAAATTCGTACTTCGATTTTTTCCCGTACGATATTGAAAATAAATAACACCAATTAATATAAAAATAATGACCGTTAAAAATAAAACCATTCTATATCACTTCCAACTTATAACCGATGCCCCATAGTGTCTTAATGTACTGCGGCTGAGATGGATCTTCCTCAATTTTCTCTCGCAGCCTTCTCATATGAACATTAATAACATTCTCGTCACCGTAATATTCTTCATTCCAAATTAAGTTATAAATTTGCGCCTTTGTAAACACGCGATTACGATTTGTCGCAAATAACTTTAAAAGCTCAAATTCTTTAGAAGTGAGTTTAATAACTTCGTTGTTTTTCTGAACAGTAAAATTAGCCGTATCAATTTTTAAATCGCCTACTAAAATCATTTCATCTTCTTTCTTTTGTGGAGCAGAATATTTTGTAGAACGACGAATGCCAGCCTTCACCCGTGCAGACAATTCAATCATAGAAAACGGCTTACAAATATAATCATCTGCACCAAGCCCAAGTCCTAATGCTTTATCAATATCGGTGTCTTTTGCTGACATAATTAAAATTGGTACAGAACTCTTTTTTCGAATCATATTCATCACTTCTAAGCCATCTATTTTAGGCATCATAATATCAAGAATGATTAAATCAAACTGATCTTGTAAAAATTTAGCCAGCCCTTCTTCTCCATCAGAAGCTGTCACTACAGTAAACCCCTCTTTTGTTAAATAGCTTTCCACCATTTCACGAATAGATAAATCATCTTCTACTAATAAAATTTTATGTTGCACACCATCACCCGTTTTCTTGAAAATTTATAATTATATTGTAATACGATGGTTGAATTTGGTAAATAAAATATACGGAGTAGATCACATATAGATATAACCCTGTTCCTATAATTCTTTTATCTCGCTATTCGCGGGCAGTAATACTCCCACCTCAAAATTCGGTGAAAGCAAAGAAGTTAGGNNTAAAGTTTCACTTTATCCCGACTAGCATGTAGTATAGTTCCTCGTTTCAATTCCTCATATTATGAATACAATTACATTCAAACGGATTTTATTTTCGAAAAACGAAATATTCAATAAATTCATTAATCGGACAAGTATACAAGCAAAAGAGGCACAATTTCATATAATTAAATTATATTTTAACAGAAAGGAGTTTTATTATTCTTGTCACCAAAACACTTTAACTCTTATGGGTATCCTGCTCCTGCTCCAAAATATCCAAGGGAGTCCGCTGTATTTACGACTGGATCTATATGGAGAAACCCCAATACCGAGATCGTAATCGTCACGCTTTTAAATGAGGATTATAACATGCCCCAAACCGTCACCGTATCCGTGTTAGATTGGCAAAATACGAGTAATCCAGCCGAAGTTGCCAAGTTTTCATTTTTATGTGGACAAGTCGTCAATCCACCTTTAAATACCACACAAACGATTCAACCTCAGCAAAGCAGCCTCGTTCCGCCTGACAACGTTCAACCGATTCTCACACCGTTTACGTTTACAATTCCTCCTCGCAATCTTCTCGTGATTCATGCATTTCTCCCAAATCCTTTTCAGCAACCAAGTCCTTGTTACGAAGTACTTGTGACTTCTCAACATGGACCTGCCAAAAATGTCATCATGAACACATTTGGAGTCAATACTGCGGGTGTTCCGCAAGAAGGAAATACGATCTTGCATCATCAATTTTCACCTACTCCTGCCATCTCATATGTTCCTCCTGTCCCACTTTCTCCGTTCGCTCCGTTTAGCCCTATCACTCCATAAGGGAACAAGTTATTGTATCATCCACAATTTGGAATATACGAGCAAAAAAAACCCTTCAGTTCATACACTGAAGGGGCTTTTTGTTAATTGAATCGATACATAGACTACCGATTCGTTTTAACGCATTTTCAAAAGAGGTACTTTACGACAGCTTTTCCACTCTCATATCCTAAGCTTCTTATTTCTCCATAATCTAGCTTCATTTCTCCCCTCAACAATGATATGATGGAATTCACTATGAATGTTTACAATTCACTGTATATAAAAGGAGATTTCATATGTCAGAAAATAAAAAAATAAGTCTAGCGGATTTAATGCGTGAGCAACTTGCGAAGAAAAAACAAGGAAATGCAAACGGATCAAATGCTAAAAATCAAAGTCAAGCAACGAAAAAATTACAAAATCAACAAACAAAGAAGCCAAATAATCAACGCAGACGCACAGGTGTATAAATGAACGGACAACAGCGAGCAAATATTTCACCTGGGCTTGAGGTTGATATTGTATTAAAGCAAGATCAACGTACAGGGAAATTAACTAGAGGTATTGTGAAGGATATTTTAACAAATTCCCCTTCACATCCACACGGCATTAAAGTCCGCCTTCAAGATGGACAAGTCGGTCGTGTAAAACATATTATTTCATAAGAAAAAGGAGCTCATTTTGAATTTATGAGCTCCTTTTTCTTATGTGACTTTTCGTTGAATAGTCGATATATTGTATATTTAGCCTTTAATTTTTTTAATGAACACAACTTTTAAGTAATCACCTTCTGGAAACTGTGAAATTGTACGGAAGTCCTCTGGCAGTGAATGTTCTTCTAACACTTTATACTTTCCGTTCATTTCTTTAAATGCTGTATCAATGAAGCCTTTAAACTTTTTCATACCGAAAGCACTGCAATTTGTGGAGGCTACAATAATACCGTTATTTTCTGTAATCGCAATTGCTTCTTTTAATAAGTTTTTATAATCTTTGGCAGCACTAAATGTATATTTTTTTGAACGTGCAAAGCTTGGCGGATCTAGAATGACCATATTAAACTTCAACGCTTTCTTTACTGCATATTTGAAATAGTGAAATACGTCTTCCACGATAATATCTTGCGCCTCGTAATCAACACCGTTCACGCTAAATTGTTCAATTGTTTTACTTAAGCTGCGGTTCGCAAGGTCAACACTTGTCGTCTTTGCCGCTCCGCCCAGTGCTGCAAAGACAGAAAACGCACCTGTGTAGGAGAACATATTCAAGACTGTCTTGCCATTTGCATATCTGTCGCGAATTTGCTTTCTAACATTACGTTGATCTAGAAATACACCGACCATTGCCCCGTCGTTTAAATACACCGCAAAGTTTACACCATTCTCTTTGACGATAATCGGAAACTCTCCGCGTTCTCCTGCCACGAAATCGTCTTCTTCAATATATTGACCTTTCGTATCAAAGCGCTTTTTCTGATAGATTGCTTTAAATTCAGTCACATTCTGTAAGGACTCGATAATCTCTTTACTAAATTGATAAATTCCCTCGCTGTACCAGCTAATAACGTAATACCCGTCATAATAATCAATGATTAAACCGCCGATTCCATCACCTTCACCATTGAACACGCGAAATGCTGTTGTCTCCGTATCTTTATAGAAATCTTTACGTTTGCTTAAAGCGGATTTAATCTTCTTTTCAAAGAAGGCTTGGTCAATTTGTTCTTGTTCTTTTCTTGTTAGAACCCAGCCATATCCCTTGTTTTGCTTTCCATAATAACCTGTACCGATAAACTTATTTTTGTCGTCTACAAGTTTTACGATTGTACCTTCTACATTTACATCGTGTAAATTTGTAATCGCTTCTTTCGAAATAAGTGGATAGCCACTTTTTAATTCATTTACGTATTTCGTCTTAACCTTTAAAACAACTTCTGTTTTCATTCTATATCCTACCTTTCCATTCCAATGCTTTCTAGCTATTCAGAAAGGCTTATACGAAGTCAGAAGCTTGATCACAACTTATCTTATGTATGAAACCACTCTATATTAGAAGCATATATATTCACAAAATGAAATAGGGCTGTTTATATAAGTATCCCCCATAAACAGTCCCTTCTAACTATACCACGTTATTCTTTTATCCCGCTATTCTTGGGCAGTAAGACTCCCACCGATGGAAGTTTCACTTTATCCACACAACAAGCCCAAATCTTTACAAGTTCTTACCCTTTTTATGAAAGAAATTAGGCGTAAGTATTTGATTTGAATAAGGCTTATGATAAATATGCGTTGCTGCAGGAGATACAGGCGGAATTAACCATACCCAGTTCCCTGTTACAAGACGGCCGCACGCTGCTTCTTGTTTCTCAAATTGACTAAACTGTTGAGCCGCTGTATGGTGATTTACAATGGTTACTCCTTGTTTTTTGAAAGAATGTAAAACTGCTACATTTAATTCTATTAATGCTTTATCTTTCCAGAGTGTACTGTTTCTTGACGTATCTAATCCCATCATCTCAGCAACAGCCGGAAGAAGATTATAACGATCCTGATCAGCTAAATTGCGGGCACCTATTTCTGTTCCCATATACCAACCATTAAAAGGTGCAGCTGTGTATGATATGCCGCCAATTTCTAAACGCATATCAGAAATCATCGGAACACCGTACCACTTCGCTTCTAAAGAGGAAAAGGGATACTCTGGATGTTCTAGCGGCACTTCTTTTACATATTCTTCTGGAATCGGCATATAAACTGGTTCGTTTCCATCAATTGAAAATACAAGCGGCAACACATCAAAATGTGTCCCCTTACCACTCCAGCCTAGTTCCTGGCAAAATGCCGAAAATAACAATGAATGAGAGTCACCGATCGTTCCGTGTTCTGTTTCGTATCCCGCGTAGCGAATAAGCTGGTGATTATAAATTTGAATTTGATTATGCTCGCCTTGATATTGTTTAAAAATAGTAATTGTAGGTAGGACTTTCCCGTCATTTGTAGCATATTGAATATGATGAAGCAATGCCTCATATATCCCTTCTGTATCATTTACATCGCGCGCATCTAATACATGAAGCTTATTCCAAAAAAGACGACCGATGCAGCGATTACTATTTCTCCACGCCATTCGCGCTCCGTGAACAAGTTCTTCAAAAGTATGTTCATATGTTCCTGTGTTTTGTATTTCAGCTTCAATTTCTGACAGTCTATCTTGTATTTCATGGGATTTTTCTAGCTCATTGTAGCAATCTGTAATAAAATTAGTAGCTTCCTCTAGCAATTTTTTCGTTTTAATCATAGCGTCTCCTTCTATTCCTGTATAACACCCTCTATTATACATAACAACTTCCACTCATGCCCATACTCTAATATCTAGAAAACAAGCAATGAAAAAGAACACCAAAAACGGTGTTCTCTCCCTTATTTCGCAAAAAACAGCAAATATATAACCCCAATAATAAAAAACGTCCCACAACAAGCTAACAATACTTTTGCAAGTTTGTCCATAAACATAGCCGTTTCCCCTTTGCTTGTTTTACTACTTCAGTTCTACAACTGTAACACCAAGGCCTCCCTCGCCCATATCACCATAACGGAAGCTTTTCACGCCGCGATGATTTTTCAAGTAATCTTGTACGCCTTGGCGCAGTGCTCCCGTTCCTTTTCCATGAATAATGGAAACGCGTGGATAGCTTGCGAGCTGTGCATCATCTAAATATTTTTCAACACGAGCCATCGCGTCTTCAAAGCGTTCGCCGCGCAGATCAAGCTCTAAAGAAACGTGATAGTCTCTTCCTTTTACTGCTGTCACTGCTTTTTTCTCAACAGGATTTGGTGTATTAATATATTCCATATCGGACTCTTTTACTTTCATTTTCAAAATTCCAATTTGGACGTTCCATTCGTTGTCGCTTACTTTTTTAAGAAGTTGACCTTTTTGACCGAACGTTAATACTTTCACTTCGTCCCCTGGCTGCAGCACTTGTTTTGGTGCTGTGTTTTTTACATTGATTTTTTGTTTTTTCACAAGCTCCGGCGCTGCTCCCGCTAAACGGCTTTTTGCCTCAATTAGCTCGTGGTCTTTAATATCAGCAAGCTTTGCTTTTCGCAATTGGCGCAGTTCACGAATAATTTCTTCTGCTTCTTTCTTAGCAACTTCGACTTTTTCTTCGCCTTCTTTTTGTGCTTTTAATAATCTTTCATCACGTTCTTCGTTAAATTCAATAATTTGACGCTGCAATTCTTTATGAAGTTTTTCAGATTGCTTACGAAGCTCTTCTGCTTCATTCCATTCACGTTCAGCATTCTTTTGGCTTTCTTCAAGTTTCGCAATCATATTTTCTACTTTATTTGATTCTGTACTAATATGACCACGAGCACGATCAATTACGCGGTCAGATAACCCAAGACGTTTTGAAATTTCAAAAGCATTACTTCGTCCCGGCACACCAATTAACAATTTATAAGTTGGACTTAATGTATTTACATCAAACTCAACGCTCGCATTAATTACTTGTTCACGATTATATCCGTATGCTTTTAGCTCTGGATAGTGCGTCGTTGCCACAACGCGCGCACCGCGGTTATATACTTCATCTAAAATTGAAATTGCAAGTGCAGCCCCTTCTTGCGGATCTGTTCCTGCTCCTAATTCATCAAACAGTACTAAACTTTCAAAATCAGCTTGCTCTAAAATATCAACAATGTTCACCATGTGAGATGAGAATGTACTTAAGCTTTGTTCAATAGATTGCTCATCCCCAATATCAGCAAAAACATGTTTAAACACACAAATTTCGGACTCATCAAGAACAGGAATTTGTAAACCGGACTGCGCCATCAATATACAAATCCCTACCGTTTTTAATGTAACAGTTTTACCACCTGTATTCGGTCCAGTGATAACGATTGTTGTAAAGTCTTTTCCAAGCACAATATCGTTTGGCACAACGATTTTAGGATCAATAAGCGGATGGCGCGCTTGGCGTAAATTCATATAACGCTCATTGTTCAAAATTGGTTTCGTTGCTTTTAATCGTTTCGCATAGAAAGCTTTTGCGAAAATGAAATCTAACTCTGCCACAATATCAACATTCTCTAAAACAACATCAGCCTCAGCAGCAACTTCTTCTGTTAACATCATTAAAATGCGTTCTACTTCTTGTTTTTCTTTTACCCGTGCTTCTTGCAGTGTGTTATTCAATTCCACAATGACTTGCGGCTCGATAAATAACGTTTGTCCTGAAGCAGACTGATCATGAACGATACCACCGTATACACCGCGATATTCTTGTTTAACAGGAATTACATAACGATCGTTACGAATCGTTACAATCGCATCTGATAACATCTTCTGTGCGTTAGAAGAACGCGTCATATTTTCAAGCTTTTCACGAATGCGACTTTCCGCTGTGCGAATTTGCTGGCGAATACCGCGTAGTTTTTCACTCGCGCTATCAACTACTTCTCCGCCATCACTAATGCAGTTCGTGATTTTCTTTTCTAAATCATATAAAGATATAATGCGTGCTACATACGTTTCTAAAATTGGCAGTTCAACACCGTTTTCAACCATATCTTCAATAAATCGTTTTATTTGACGGCTGCCGTACATCGTACTTGCAATATCCAAAAGTTCATGCGGACTTAGCATACTGCCAATTTTCGCGCGCTTTACATTTGGACGAATATCAAAAATTCCACCAAGCGGCACATGCCCTTTTAAACGGATTACTTTCGCTGCTTCATCTGTTGTTTCTTGAAGTTCTACGACTTCTTCATAATTCGTGCTTGGCATAAGCCCTTTCACTTTATCACGGCCAAGTGAAGAAGCTACGTGCTCAAGCAATTGTTCTTTTATTTTGTCATATTCTAATACCCGCAACGTTCGTTCTAGCATAGTTGCTTGTCCCCCTTGTGTTACTTATTACGCTTAATATAATCTAATAAACGTTCAATATCCCATGTGTTAATAACTGTATCTTTTTGAATCCAACCTTTTCGCGCTGCAGCAACACCAATTTCCATATCCTCTAGCATTTCAAGCGTATGGGCATCTGTGTTAATTGCGATTTTCACGCCTGCATCTTGCGCTTGTTTTAACAGTTTCGCACTTAAATCTAAACGGTTTGGATTTGCATTTAATTCAAGTACAGTATTTGTTTCTTTTGCAAGCTCAATTAACAAATCTGTATCTACATCATATCCTTCACGTCGACCAATTAAGCGGCCTGTTGGATGCGCAATCATTGTCACATGATGATTTTCAATTGCCGTACGAAGGCGCTTCATAATTGTTTTACGATCTTGTGAAAAGCTAGAATGAATTGCACCAATTACATAATCAAGTTCCGCTAATACTTCATCATCAAAATCAAGTGTTGCATCCGGTAAAATGTCCATTTCAATACCGCGTAAAATGGTAATATCCGGGTACTTTTCATTAATACGTTCAATTTCTTTTCCTTGCTCACGAAGACGTTCTTTCGTTAAACCATTCGCTACTTTTAAGTATTGTGAATGGTCAGTAATTGCCATATATTTATATCCACGAGCACGGCATGCTTGTACCATTTCCTCAATAGAAAAAGCACCGTCACTCCACGTTGTATGCATATGTAAATCACCTTGAATATGAGAGAACTGAATTAAATTCGGATACTGCTCAATTAAATCAATTTCTTTCCCATCTTCACGCACTTCTGGCGGAATAAATGGAAGTCCAAAGTGTACAAAAAACGCTTCTTCTGTTTCGAATGTCTTCACTTCACCCGTTTCTAAGTTTTCAACACCGTATTCACTAATTTTCTCACCTTTATCTTTCGCAATTTGGCGCATTCTTACATTATGATCTTTTGAACCTGTGAAATGGTGAAGAGTTGTTATAAATTCTTCCGGCTTAACAAGACGGAAATCAATAGAAATATCGTACTCATACTGCAGGCGTACAGAAACTTTTGTATCTCCGCTTGCGATGACCTCAATCATATTATCAAACCGCAATAAATGCTCACGCACCTTTTCTGGTTCTGTTGTTGCAATGATAAAATCTAAATCTTTCACTGTTTCGCGAACACGGCGCAAGCTACCAGCACGGGAATACCGAATAATTTCTGGTACAGTCGACAATTTCCTCTCTATTTCCCCGGCAATAGGAAGTACCATCGCAACAGGAAGACGTTCTGGACGAGAACCAACTTGAGCGATTGCTTCTAGTATTTTCTCTTCCGTTTTCTTACCAAATCCGGCAAGTGCTTGAACTTGATTTTCCTCACAAGCTTTCTTTAATGTTTCCATATCTACAACGCCAAGCTCTTTGTATAATTTCGCTACTTTTTTACCACCAAGACCTGGCAGTTTTAAAAGCGGCAATAAGCTGCTCGGTACTTCTTTTTCAAGTTCTGTAAGCACTTCTGATGTTCCAGCTTCAATATATTCTGCAATAACGGCTGCCGTTCCTTTTCCGATGCCTGGTATTTTCGTAAAATCTTCAATCTCTGAAAGGCTGCGATCATCACTTTCTAGCGCTGCTGCCGCTTTACGAAATGCTGATATTTTAAAGGGGTTTTCACCTTTTAGCTCCATGAAAAGTGCAATCGTCTCAAGTAGTTGAATCACTTGTTTTTTATTTACTTTCATTCTTCTCCCGCCTTCCCATCATAGAAAAAAACTTCTCTTTCTAAAAAAGAGAAGTTATACCTTGCTACCTGTCTGCCATAATTCCTTAACTTTTTCAGAAAGAATTGGTGTATCATTTACAATTACTTTACTTATCGTTGATGTATTAAGCGACGTTTGTACTTGTTCAACTGGAAGTATCGTACCGATTACAATTAATACGAACAATATAATATACACTTCTAAAAAACCTAAGAGTGCTCCGGCTAATGCGTTAACCTGCTTCAAAACAGGGATTTCTGTAAACATATTCAAAAGCTGTCCAAGCAATGTTAGTGCGATTTTTGTAATAATAAATAATACGATAAACGCAATTGCTTGGTAAAAAACTGTTTCCATACTATTTGCATCAATCCAATTTGGCACATTTGTGTCTGGCTTAAATGGGTACGGAATAATCTTTTGCAATGCAGGTGCTAAATCTTTGCAATACCAATATGCCACCAGATAGGCAATAATAAAGCTTGCTAACTTTACAAGTTGCAGTACCAATCCTCTTCTTAAACCAAGAAGAAACCCCATAACAAGCAATACAATGATTATAATATCAATCATGTTATTCCATTCCTTTTTGTTTCATTCTTTCTTTCAATTTTTCATTTTCTTCTTTTAATTTTATGTAATCATGTACGACATTGACTGCCGTCAACACCGCCAATCGATTTGTGTCAAGCGAAGGATTCTTAGCATTTAGTTCGCGCATTTTATCATCCACAATCGCTGCGACTATGCGTATATGACTTGTACTTTCATCGCCAACAACTGAATATTGTTGACCGTAAATTTCTACATTAATTTTACTTCGATTTCCTTTTTGTTGTGACAACTTACTGTCCTCCAATCCCGTACAGAATCCTACAGATTATCATACCATGAAAAAACATGATATGGAAACAGAAACAACAATTCGATATGATAAAAATATAAAGTAAAACTTCCAGCAGTGAGCAGGCTTTATCCCCTCTGCTGGCTAATTGAACCAATTGGGTTCTTACAGGCAGTTATCTCCTATCTATCTTCTTTGATTTCTCAAAATCTTGAGGTGAGAACCTTACTGTCCGTTAGCCCTAGGTAAATCATGAAAAGGAGCAACCATTTTGTCAAATTCTATTGTCATTCAAGTAAGTTCTGCTGTTATAGAGGACATGAGAACAAAATACGCACAAGCATTGCAGCCAAAAGTTCCCCAAGGCGGTGTCTTCATGGCAAAGGTTCCATCTTGCACAATTACAGCCTATAAATCAGGAAAGGTAATGTTCCAAGGTGGACGTGCAACTGAAGAATCTAGTCCTTGGCAAGCAAATGCTGCAGCGCCGAAAGCTTCTGTAAAGAAAAGTGTAAATGACCATTCCTATGCACCGCCAGCTTCTATCGCTACTATGTCTATTCTCGGTTCGGATGAAGTCGGAACAGGAGACTATTTTGGACCGATGACAGTTGTTGCAGTATACGTCGATGCAGCGCAAATTCCATTATTAAAAGAACTTGGCGTCAAAGACTCAAAAAACTTAAATGATGTACAAATTTGTGAAATTGCGAAACAATTACTGGCAATTGTCCCTTACAGCTCCCTTGTTCTTCACAACGAAAAATATAACGAAATGTTTGAGAAAGGCTACAATCAAGGACAACTAAAAGCACTGCTTCATAATAAAGCCATTACAAATTTATTGGCTAAGATGGCGCCAACGAAACCCGAAGGCATCTTAATTGATCAGTTCACACAGCCGGCTACATATTATAAATATTTAGCAAAGCAGAAAAACGTACAGCGTGAAAACGTATATTTCGCTACAAAAGGCGAAAGTGTACATATCGCAGTTGCAGCAGCCTCTATTTTAGCCCGCTACTCATTTGTAAAACAGTTTGATGAACTGAGCAAAAAAGCAGGTATGACGCTTCCGAAAGGCGCCGGGAAACAAGTCGATATTGCAGCAGCAAAATTGATTCAAAAACTTGGGAAAGACAGATTACCTGAGTTTGTGAAATTACATTTTGCAAATACAGAAAAAGCGTTTCGATTGTTGAAGAAATAGCTATTTTTCAGTATGGGCAGGATACGAAATGAATAAACAAGAAGACACGAATGATTAGTTCGTGTCTTCTTACTTTTATCCCGCTATTCGCGGGCAGTAAGCCTTCCCCACTAATGGAAGTTTCGCTTTATTCTTTAAAGAAACTCATAATTTGTTTCGAGTCCTCTTTCATATCATAAAATTCAATATGATTTTCCTCTGGCTCACCCTTATGCCCTATTACAACCTCTCCGTCATCTTCTACCCAAACAAAGTAGTTTTCAACCGAACCATCATTATAATCCATAGTCATATTGTAGCGAATGGCGGATTTAGCTTCTTCATCTAGGAATAGAGTTTTCGGTTCATCCCCATTTTCTGCCAATCCAACTTGCTCCATCGCGGATACAAGTTGTTTTATGTCATTTTCTTTTTTCAATACTTTCGTACCTTTCGTTTTCGTAGATGTAAGCTGAATCTCCTTTATTTCTTTCCCTTGAAACGTAACAACCTCTGCCTCTTGTGATGTTGGAACTACTTTTTCTTGTTTCTCTTTTTCATTTCCGCATGCACTTAAGCTGATTAGCATGATTGCCAAGAAATATACCATTCTTTTTTTCACAAATTCAGCTCCTTTCTATTCTACGTATTGTTTCTCCTTATCCCGCATCTCTCCCTGCTCAAAAGAAAAATAAAAAGAGGTATATCAAACAGCAGGATTGCTGTTGATATACCTCTTTTTATTTAAAACTCCGCAGAACCTGGTGTTCTTGGGAATGGAATCACGTCACGAATGTTAGCCATTCCAGTGATGTACATTAAGAAACGTTCGAAACCTAGACCGAATCCAGCGTGTTTTGTACCGCCGTATTTTCTAAGCTCTAAGTACCACCAGTAGTCTTCTTCGTTCATGCCTAATTCTTTAATTCTGTCTACTAAAACGTCCATTCTTTCTTCACGTTGACTTCCGCCGATTAATTCGCCGATGCCAGGAACAAGTAAGTCTGTTGCAGCTACTGTTTTACCGTCATCGTTCATACGCATGTAGAATGCTTTAATATCTTTTGGATAGTCTGTTACGAATACAGGGCGTTTAAAGATTTGTTCTGATAAGAATCTTTCGTGCTCTGTTTGTAAGTCAATACCCCATTCTACTGGGTATTTGAAGTCTGCACCTGATTCTTGAAGCACTTTAATTGCTTCTGTATATGTGATGCGACCAAAGTCAGAGTTAATTACGTTGTTCATGCGCTCAAGAACCGTTTTATCAACAAAGCTGTTGAAGAATTCCATTTCTTCTGGTGCATGCTCTAACACGTATTTCATTGCATATTTCAGCATATCTTCCGTAAGATCCATAACATCTTCTAATTCAGCGAATGCAATCTCAGGCTCAACCATCCAGAACTCAGCAGCATGGCGAGTTGTGTTAGAGTTTTCGGCGCGGAACGTTGGACCAAATGTGTATACATCACGGAACGCTAATGCATACGCTTCAGCATTTAATTGTCCACTTACTGTTAAGTTTGTTTCTCTACCAAAGAAGTCTTTCGTATCGTCTACTTGTCCATCTTCACCTTTTGGTACGTTGTTCATGTCATGCGTTGTTACGCGGAACATTTCACCTGCACCTTCAGTGTCACTACCCGTAATAATTGGCGTATGAACATGTACAAAATTGCGATCTTGGAAGAACTTATGAATTGCATAAGCTGCAATAGAACGCACGCGGAACGTTGCAGAGAATGCATTTGTTCTTGGACGTAGATGAGCGATTGTACGTAAGTATTCAAATGTGTGACGTTTCTTTTGAAGTGGGTAATCAGAATCTGATAATCCCTCAACTTCGATTTTGTCCGCTTTAATTTCAAACGGTTGTTTTGCAGTTGGCGTTGCAATTAGCGTTCCTTCTACTTTAATAGAAGAGCTTAATGGAAGCTTCGCAATTTCATTAAAGTTATCTAATTCTGTATCGAAAACGATTTGAACGCTTTTAAAGAAGCTCCCATCGTTTAATTCGATAAAACCAAATACTTTTGAATCACGCAAGTTACGGATCCAACCTGATACTTGCACTTTTTGATCTACATATTTATCAGTTTCTCTATATAGACTTTTTACTAATGTGTTTTCCATAGTGAAATTCTCCTTTACTTATATTTAAATACAAAAAAACCTTCCATCCATAAAGGGACGAAAGGTTAAACTTCGCGGTACCACCCAATTTGTCATAAAGACCAACTCTAATTCGTATGTATGCACATACTTCCCGGTTTGTAACAGGCCGGATTCCCGTCTAAGTCTACTCTTGAATACACGTTTCAATTTCGGTTAGCAACTCCAAGGTGTTCTTCACATATACCGCCTCATCAGGCTCGCACCGTCCCTGACTCGCTTTGGATTATAGTATATACTACTTTTCCTTATCATCGTCTTTCATTTTGTTAAACTAAAATTAATGTACTACATTCGATGGAAAGATGCAAGTTGTCGTTCTATATATCGGCGATTTTTACAATATATCGACTCTTTTATAACATACAACATGAACTCCCTATAAAGTGAAACTTCCATCAGTGGAGTCTTACTGTCCACGAATAGCGGGATAAAAAATAGCTGCCGGAATTTTTCCGACAGCTGTTTTTTATTATTTACGTAACTCCGCACCAAACTTTTCTTCTACCGCTGCTAATACGCGGCTATGTGCTTCTGTTACTTCTTCATCTGTTAATGTACGTTCTGAATCAAAGTAGTTCATAGAGAATGCAAGTGATTTTTTGCCTTCTTCCATTTTTTCGCCTTCATATAAGTCGAATAATGTTACTTCTTTCAGAAGCTCTCCGCCTGCTTCAGCAATTACTTGCTTCATTTCGCCAGCTTTTACTTCTTTCGCTACAACAACAGCCATATCACGTGTCATAGATGGGAAACGCGGGATTGTATTGTAGTAAGTTTCTTCTGCATCTGCTGCGAATACTTTCGCAAGAGATAATTCGAATACGTACGTTTCTTTTACATCTAATTGTTTTTGCGCTTCTGGGTGTACTTGACCGATGAAACCAATGTTTTCTCCGTCAAGTAGAAGGTCAGCTGTACGACCTGGGTGCATACCATCGCGGTTTGCTGGTACATACGTGATATTCTTCGCAACGCCAAGTACGTCAAATAGTCCTTCTAACACACCTTTCATAACGAAGAAGTCAACAACCTTCTTCTCACCTTGCCATTGATGATGAAGAGCTAGCCCTGTCATAACCCCAGCAAGATGTTGTTCTTCTTTCGGAAGTTCGCCTTCTACTGTTGGTAAGAATACAGAACCTACTTCATATAATGCAACGTTATCTACTTTACGAGCATTGTTATAAGCTACTGCTTCTAATAATTGCGGTACTAGGCTTAAACGAAGCTGACTGCGCTCTTCACTCATTGGAAGTGCAAGGTTCACAGGTGTCTTTTCGTTTGACTCAACCATATATTGTTTTGCTTTTTCAGCACTTGTTAATGAATACGTAATCGCCTCATATAACCCAGCGCCTTCTAAATAACGGCGTACTTTACGACGCTTTGTTTGCGCTGCTGTTAATTTACCACGTGTAATTGTACCAGTTGGTAATGTTGAAGGAATATGGTCGTATCCGTATAAGCGACCTACTTCTTCTACTAAATCCTCTGGAATTGTAATATCAGGACGACGTGCTGGTACGTCCACATGGAATGTTCCTTCTACTTCTGTGAATGGGAACTTTAAGTTTGTGAAAATTGCACTCACTTGACCAGCAGAGATCTCTGTACCTAATACACGGTTAATTTTTTCAACTGTAACAGATACTGTACGCTCTTCTACTTGTAAGTTATCAACTTCTACAACGCCTTCTAACGCTTCGCCGCCAGCATATTTTGCCATTAACGCTGCTGCATGTTGAATCGCTTCGAATGTACGTGTTGGGTCGATGCCTTTTTCAAAACGAGCACTTGATTCGCTGCGAAGACCTAAGTCTTTTGATGTGCGGCGTACTGTTTGACCTGCGAAATATGCAGACTCGATTAATACGTTTACTGTATCGTTATCTACTTCAGAGTTTGCTCCGCCCATTACCCCGGCAACAGCTAACGCTTTTGTACCGTTTGTAATAACAAGGTGATGAGCTTGTAATGTACGTTCTTGATCGTCTAATGTTGTCATTTTCTCGCCTTCTTGTGCAAGACGAACAACGATCTCTTTTGATCCTAATTTATCATAGTCAAACGCATGTAACGGTTGACCGTATTCAATTAAGATATAGTTTGTAATATCAACTACATTGCTAATTGGACGAATGCCAGCTGCCATTAGGCGCGTTTGCATCCAGATTGGTGATGGACCAACTTTTACGTTTTTCACCATTTTCGCAATGTATAATGGGTTTTGTTCTGTTGCTTCTACACTTACAGAAATATAATCAGATGTTTTTTCTGCTACTTCGTGTAAGTCTGCTGCTGGAAGTTTCACTTCACGGCCGTAAATTGCTGCTACTTCGTACGCAACACCTAACATGTTTAAGCAATCGGCACGGTTCGGTGTTAACCCTAGTTCAAGTACTTCATCATGTAAGTTTAAGATTTCAAGTGCATCTGCGCCAACTTCCACATCACTTGAGAAAATGAAAATACCTTCTGCATAGTCTTTTGCAACTAATTTTCCGTCAATGCCAAGCTCTTGTAAAGAACAAACCATACCGTGAGAAGCTTCACCGCGTAGTTTTGCTTTTTTAATTTTGAAGTTACCAGGAAGAACAGCGCCAACTTTTGCAACTGGTACTTTCAAACCTTTCGCAATGTTAGGAGCACCACAAATAATTTGAACTGGCTCTTCTTCACCGATATCGATTAAGCATTTGCTTAACTTATCAGCTTCCGGGTGTTTTCCGCACTCTAATACATGACCAACTACAACACCTTTTACGCCTTTATTTAATACTTCAACGCCTTCTACTTCGATACCGCTTTTTGTGATTTTATCAGCTAATTCTTGTGCTGTTACATCTTTAATATCTACATACTCTTGTAACCAACGATATGATACGAACATTCTTTATCTCTCCTTCCCTTACGCTCGTTTGAATTGTTGTAAGAAACGTACATCGTTTGTATAGAAATGACGAATGTCATCAATGCCGTACTTTAACATCGCAATACGCTCTGCACCCATACCGAATGCGAAGCCTTGATATTCTTTTGAATCATAGCCAGCCATTTCAAGAACGTTTGGATGAACCATACCTGCACCTAAAATTTCAATCCAGCCCGTTCCTTTACATGTGCCGCAACCTTTTCCATGACACATCATACAAGAAATATCCATTTCAACAGAAGGCTCTGTGAATGGGAAGAAGCTTGGACGAAGGCGAATTTCACGGTCTTCACCGAACATCTTCTTCGCAAATGCTTGTAATGTTCCTTTTAAATCGCTCATACGAATGTTTTTATCAATTACAAGACCTTCAATTTGCATGAACTGATGAGAGTGCGTCGCATCATCATCATCGCGGCGATATACTTTACCAGGGCAAATAATTTTAATTGGACCTTTTTCTGTATTCTTTTCCATCGTTCTTGCTTGCACAGAAGATGTATGTGTACGAAGCAACATTTCTTCTGTAATGTAGAAAGAATCTTGCATATCGCGTGCTGGGTGATCTTTTGGTAAGTTTAACGCTTCGAAGTTGTAATAATCTTTTTCTACTTCTGGACCTTCAGCAACTTCATAGCCCATGCCGATGAATAAATCTTCAATTTGTTCAACAACCGCTGTTAACGGATGATGGCAACCTGCATTTACAGGACGGCCTGGTAATGTTACATCAATTGTTTCAGATGCCAATTTCGCTTCGATTACCGCTTTTTCTAAATGATTAATTTTTTCTTCTAAACGTGTTTGAATTGCTTCGCGTACTTCATTTACTAAAGCTCCCATACGCGGACGCTCTTCTGGAGATAATTTCCCCATACCACGCAGTACTTCTGTAATTGGACCTTTTTTTCCTAAATACGCAACGCGTACATCATTTAAGCCCTTTAGCTCTTTCGCTTCTTCAATCAGCTGCAGTGCTTCTTGCTTTAGCTCTTTTAAACGTGCTTCCATTTGGAACCCTCCTAATTTTAAAAATAAAAAAAACCTCGCTCCCTAAAAAGGGACGAGGTAAATTCGCGGTACCACCCTAAATTGACAGAACAAGTCTGCCCACTCAATTAGTTATAACGGCTTTTTAAACCGGAACGCCTTTACATATAAATGGTCCTGGCGTCAACTCCAGAGGTGAATTCACTCACGTCTACTATAAGAGTGCTTTCAGTCTATGGCACTCTCTCCCTACATAGCGATTTTGTAAGTTACTCTTCTCTATCAACGTTTTTAATATTATACTTCAATTTATTATAAAAAGTTTTTTATCGATTCGCAACCGGAGTTTGTAAATAATACGTTAAAATCCCTGCTGCAACCGCAACATTTAATGATTCTGCTCCCCCGTAAATCGGAATATACAAGTTTTGATCACATTTGGAAAGAATCTCTTGGCGTACACCATTTCCTTCATTTCCTACAATTAATGCAAAACTTCCCGTCGGCGTTACTTCACCGTATGGAACCCCGTTTTCAAGAGCTGTTCCGTACACAGGAACGTTCTTTTCTTTTAACTTGTCTACCCATTCTTCTAAGTTTCCTTTTACAATCGGTAAATGGAATACAGAACCTTGTGTAGAACGCAGTACTTTACTGTTATAAACATCAACGCATCCTTCTCCAAGCACAACGGCATGAATACCAGCTGCATCTGCTGTACGAATAATTGTTCCCAAGTTTCCTGGGTCTTGCAGACCGTCAAGTAACAGGAACTTTCCATCTGTCAAAGTTACTTCTTTTTCTTGCTTCTCACAAACCGCAAATACGCCTTGTGTTGTTTCTGTTTCACGTAACATTTTTACAATTGCTTCAGGCACAATGTACATTTCAACATCAGTAACCGTCCAATCTTTCGGAAGGTCTGTCTGATCCCAAACAATCAATTCTGTTACAACCCCTGCTTTTAAAGCTTCCTCCACTAAGTGGAATCCTTCTATAAAAAATAAACCTTTTTTATCGCGCTCTTTTTTGGTCTGCAGCTTTTTCCACTGCTTTACGCGCGGATTTTGTACTGAATCAATGTTTTTCATAATATGTATTTCCCTCTCTTCTTGTCTTCTCATTATAGCCTATTTTTCATACATATTTACACAAAAAAGAACAAAAACTAATGTCAGTTTCCATTCCTAAAAAGAGGTGAAAGTGATGAACTTTAATTTACGCGGCGCTGTATTAGCGAACGTATCAGGAAATACGCAAGACCAATTACAAGAAACAATTGTCGATGCGATTCAAAGCGGGGAAGAAAAAATGCTTCCAGGCCTTGGCGTATTATTTGAAGTCATTTGGAAAAATGCTGATGAAAATGAAAAGCATGAAATGTTAACGACGTTGGAGCAAGGCTTAAGAAAATAAGGAATTTCTCCCCCACCGATGGTAAGTTGAACTAATCGGGCGCATGCTAGTAGTAAGACCCCACCTATCTTCTTCGATTCTCTCTGAATCTTGAGGTGGGGTCTTACTGCCCGTTAATGCGGGATAAAAAAGCCTTGCGGAGAAAACCGAAGGCTAATTAATATATCTATACACTTATTAATTTATTTACTTTTGAATATTTGTAACATTCGGATTAAATATACGAACAGTCTGAAGAAGGTTGTTTACAATGTCTTGTTGTTGAGCTGTTAGTGTACCATCACCAGTGAATACTGTAATACAGATTGGGCAAGCTTCAATATGAATTCCCAATAGATTAATAGCAATTCCACCAGGTACATTCAGAGTGAAAATAGGTGTTGAACCCGCAGGAGGAGTGCAAGTTTCACAGTTAGTTAAAAGAGCCATAAAGTCAAATCCTTTCTTTATAGGATTACTATATTTATATGGCCGAGTATAGTGCTGCGAAATAGACATTTGGACAACTTATAATCATTTTGTTAAAGTATCTCCAAAATCAAGCATGATTTCTGTATTAGTAAGATTTTTGATACCTTGCTCTATATCATGGTTAATAATTTTTTATCTCTTCTATCAATCATAGCGACATGGCCTTCTCCAGCAAATACTAGATTCTCTTTTCCTATCCGAAATAAAATCAATAGTGTGAAATACAACTCACAGTACAAGAATATCGATATGCTTTTCATCTTACTTTTGATCATTCGTTTTGTTGATTATTTAACAATTACCTCAAACGTTTTACACTTATTATTTCAATTGTATATTGTTCATTTCTATCAAATATCCATATTTTTTTATAATATCCAAAATCAACCTCCTGTTATAAAATATAACTTATTACATAGGAGGTTTTCTTATATATGTTTATCTTACTTTGGATCCTTTTCGTACCCGTTCTTGTACTATGCGGCATTGGCGGGGGATTATTTTTCATTATAAGAGGCGCAATACATAAAAAATGGTTTATTCTTCTAATGGGAATCGTTTGTTGTTCACTCGTTCTCCTGCCTATTATTTCTGCAGGGATAGGCAGGGATGTAGAACAGTCTCTCCCACTTTCGACGTCTATGTACTGGGGTATGTTAGCTATCGCTAGTTTATTAGCAGGCGTCAGTGGTGCACGCAATCAAATCACTAGCATTAAACATGTAGGGATTACTTTATTTTCGCTTGTTGTAATAGGGATATTTTTCTATAAAATGATGTAATTTAGTTATTCCATAACATAAAAAATTTTTCTATTACATCACTAATTACTTTACTAACATAACAATGATGGAGTAAAATATTCAAAATATATTTTTCTATAAAATATACTGCAATGAATAAAAGGAGTGAATGTTTTATGCGCCATGTTACGCTTGAACAAATTTTTCAGCATCCCATTACCCAAAAATATGTAAACCGTTCTGGAATGGTTCATGCGATTGCTGTTGCTTACCACGCGTTCCACTTAGCCAAAAAGCATCACGCCTCAGTCGATGCAGCAACAAAGGCTGGTTTTCTTCATGATATCGGACATTACACATGGTATCGTAATGGAAAATGGGACTATGAATTGTATAAAAAGAATGATATACACGCTATTAAAGGAGCAGAAAGAGCTCATAAATTGCTAATCCGATTAGGAGAGCACCCTATTCAAGCAAAGGAAATTTCTGTTGCCATTCTTTTGCACACTGATTCTTTTCTGCTAGAGCAAACACTTGAAAGAACGCCTCTACAAAATATTATTAAATGGGCAGACGAAGCAGATGAGGAACCAGGAGGAACACATCACTATCGAACAATCTCTTATGAAAAAGCACTGCAAGCAATCAAGCGATTAGATCAGATGATAGATAGAGAATTACAAACACATACACCATCCAATTTGCATACTTCTGCAAATGAAGGAAAAGGGCAGACAAAACTTATAAAGCATTAACATATAAAGTGAAACTTCCATCAGTGGGGGTTTTATTGCCCGCAAATAGCAGGATAAAAAAAGAACACCATTTCATAACAGAAAAACGCAGAGATTTCAAAATCTCTGCGTTTTTTATGCAATTCCATTGTTCAAAACAATGCTATTTTGCTTGTTATTTCGTCTATTAATTAACAATTTCCCCTTCATAACCAAACAGCTTACATCATCTCTATGCTTTTTTGTTCACCTTATTTCCTGATTGTAAGAAAAACGATAAGAATAAAGCAATAGCTGTTAACATTGTTGCAATCCAGAACGCATCATTAATTCCGTTAATAACGGACATCTTCGAAACTTGCCCAAATAGCATTTGCGAGCCTAATGCGTTTCCTGCCTGAGCTGATCCTGTCAATGCAGCCCCCAATTGAGATAGTTTGTTTACAATAATCGGGTTTGTTGTTGTAATCGCATTTGCATAGTCTGCCATATGATTTGTCGTTTGCTGCGTCATAATTGTAATTAAAAGCGCAGTCCCAATAGAACCAGCAACTTGCTTTGCTGTATTTTGCATTGCTGTTCCATGCGAAATCAGTTGCCTTGGCAGAGCATTCATCCCCGCTGTCGAGATTGGCATCATAATAAAGGACATCCCAAACGAACGAATAATATAATCTATCATAATTTGAATAGAAGGTGTTTCTAATGTTAAATGTGTAAATTGGTATGTTGCGTATGTTGTAAGGAGTAATCCAAAAATTGCAAGCGGCCGAATCCCGTATTTATCAAATAGCCTTCCGGAAAATGGTCCCATCAGTCCCATAATTAAAGATCCTGGAAGAAGTAATAATCCGGAAACAATTGGCGTAAATCCACGGATGTTTTGTAAATATATAGGAAGTAATAGCATACCACCATATAGCGCCATCGTAACAATTGCATTAATTATCAGCGTCGAAGTAAATGCAGAGTAGCTGAATACACGAAGATCTAATATTTTATTGTCAGTCGTTAACTGTCTCCATATAAATAAACTTAGTCCAATAACTCCAATAATAATCGCAATGATAACTTCCGCACTACCCCAGCCTTTATTTCCTGCCTCACTAAAACCATATAGTAAGCTTCCAAGGCCGATACTAGAAGTGATAACACCATACATATCCAGCGTTGCCTTTGACACAGGCTGTTTTAGCGTGAAATATTTTAGTGCTAATACAATAATGAATAAACCAATAATAAACATCGCATAGAATATCACATTCCATTTATAGTTTTGAATGATCCATCCTGTAATCGTCGGCCCAATGGCAGGCGCTAAAATCATTGCAAAACCGAGCAATCCCATCGCTGCCCCGCGTTTATGAGGCGGGAAGATTGCCATAAAAATATTCATTCCAACAGGCATTAAAATACCGGCACCAACAGCTTGAATGATACGTCCTGTCATCATCATCGTGAAGTTTCCAGATACTGCACAAATCATCGAACCTATTGTAAAGAATATCATGGCTGCTAAAAATAAGTTTCGATACGTAAATCGCGAAACTAAAAACGCACTAACCGGTACTAATACCCCGTTCACAAGCATAAAACCTGTTGTAAGCCACTGCGCTGTAGATGTCGATATATTAAATTCATTCATTAAAGACGGTAAAGCAACGTTAATTAATGTTTGATTCAAAATCGAAACGAACATCCCGGAAATAAGAACAGCCAAGACGACCTTCACGTTAAAATCAGGGAGAATCGCCTGAGACCGAGAAGCCTTCGGTTCTTTACTTTCCGCTTTTTGTTCTTGTACCGCTTCTTTTACAAATTCTGATGCTTCTTGTTTTTCAATTGTTTCTTCTACAATTTCTTGTTCCTGAGCTCTCTCTTCAATACCTTCTGATATTTCTTGTTTTATTACTGCCTCTTTTGTATCCTTTAAAACTGCTTGAACTGGTTCTTCTATCCTTTGTGTCTCTTTCTTTCTAAAAACACGATTTACAATAATGAATACGGCAATACATAAAAGAGCGTATCCTGCAATAAAGATCGAGGACATATTTCATTCCCCCTTACTTATGAATCCGAACTGTGACATTCATGCCTGGGACAATATTTAACGATTTACTATGGTCTAATGAAATTTTAACTGGAATAACTTGTGTTACTTTCGTATAGTTCGCTGTTGCATTACTAGATGGCAGCATAGAGAACGTATTTGCCGTTGTTAAACCAATTTGTTCTACTTTTCCTGTTAACGTTGTATTAGGATATGCGTCTACGTACACATCTACTTCTTGCCCTTTTTGAATATCGTCGATGTCTGTTTCTTTAATGTTTGCCGTTACCCATAAATCACTCATATCATAGGCATATGCAAGCGGTGTCCCTGGAGCAATGTAAGAATTTGGGGTTGCATTCGATTGAACAAGCGTTGCATTTGTCGGAACTGTAATATCCATTTCTTGCGCTGTTCCGCCCGCGTTACTCGTTACAGAACCTACTTTATCACCAGCACTATAACTTTTTCCTACTTCAGCTGTCCAGTCTGTTAATTTCCCAGCAACCGGAGATGCAATCGGTATAACTTTCCCATCAATTTTTGCATTGTCCGTTTTTAAATAACTTGTTGATTGATTGTAATAATAATAGCCGGCAAATCCGCCGCCAACTAACACAATCAATGTAATAACATTGATGATAATCATTCTTCGAAATTGACTCATTGTGTTCTCTCCTTGTTTTGAATATTAATGTACTTTCTAACAAGTCCTTTCTCTCTTTTTAGTTAACAATATTGACCATTCATATTGTTAAGGACTAGTTAAAAAAATAACCCTTCTCCGAGCACAAAATCCTCTCCTTATTTTGTGCTAAGAAAAAGAATATCGTTTATAATTATAAATAATTCATTCTGAGTGACAACCAACAATTTATTTCGATATGTTGTTTTTCCAACAGTCCTTCATATATATGTTGAAAAAGTATAAAAAAAAATCAAGCAAGGAGAACAAAAATGTCTATTAAAAATTCAAACGATCCACGCGTAAAACGAACGAGACAAGCGATACGCGATGCTCTTGTATCTTTAATACATGAAAAAGGTTTTGATGGTATTACAGTTCAAGATATTGCTGAAAAGGCAACTGTAAACCGCGCTACCTTTTATAGTCATTATCATGACAAATATGATTTATTAGACAAAAGCATTGCAGAAATGTTAACAGCATTAGCGGATATTCTCAAGTCGAAGAAATTAGATAAGAAGGAGTTTGAACTTACCTTTGATACTCCCCATCCTATCTTTTTATCTTTATTTAGCCATATTGCTGAACATGCTTTCTTTTATCAAGTCATGCTCGGAGATAATGGGATTCCGAAGTTTTCCTTGCAAATGATGAAAGCGATTCAAGCGAATCTGCTTATCGCCCTTTCTCTTTCACAACCAAATGAAGAAGAATTGATTGTGCCTCGTGATATTCTCGCTAGTTATATTACAGGTGCACATTTAGGTATGATTCTTTCTTGGTTAAGACAAAATATGCCGTATACGCCTCATTATATGGCCTTGCAGCTATCTCGTTTAATTATTTTAGGTCCGTATACAGCCGCTGGATTAGAACCACCATTTAAATGAAAAAGAGCGAAAGGAATGTCCTTTCGCTCTTTCGTATATCAATCAAATGTAATGTTATGTACGGCCTCAGCATCAAGACGTTTCACAACTTCTACAATTAACTTCACTGTATTTTCATAGTCATCGCGATGTAACATTGCAGCATGAGAATGAATATAACGAGTCGCAATTGTAATTGCCATCGCTGGAATACCATCCACAGAAATATGAATTGCACCTGCATCCGTTCCGCCGCCTGGAAGTGCATCGTATTGATATGGGATGTTTAATTCATCCGCTACGCCAACAACGAAGTCACGAAGACCTTTATGTCCAACGATAGATGCATCATATAAAATAATTTGCGGGCCATCACCCATTTTACCTTGTGCTTCTTTTTCGCTTATACCTGGTGTATCACCAGCAATACCAACATCGACTGCAAATGCGATGTCAGGTTGAATATAATGTGCAGATGTTTTCGCTCCGCGAAGACCTACTTCTTCTTGTACAGTTCCAACACCGTATACAATGTTTGGATGTTTTTCATCTTTTAATTGTTGTAAAACATCGATTGCGATTGCACAGCCAATGCGGTTGTCCCATGCTTTCGCAAGTAACATTTTCTCATTTTTCATCACTTGGAATTCGAAGTATGGTACAACTTGATCTCCTGGACGTACGCCCCACTCCATTGCCTCTTCTTTACTAGAAGCACCAATATCAATAAACATATCTTTAATATCAACTGGTTTTTTACGAGCTTCAGCTGGTAAAACGTGGGGTGGCTTTGAACCAATGACACCCGTTACATCACCTTTGCTCGTAACAATTGTAACGCGCTGCGCTAACATAACTTGTGACCACCAGCCGCCAACCGTTTGGAAGCGTAAGAAACCTTTATCATCAATTCGTGTAATCATAAAACCAACTTCATCTAAGTGACCAGCTACCATAATTTTCGGGCCGTTACCGTCACCAATTTTTTTCGCAACTAAGCTTCCTAAGTTGTCTGTTGATACTTCATCAGCAAATGGTGTGATATATTTCTTCATTACTTCACGAGGCTCACGCTCATTTCCTGCGATCCCACGCGCGTCTGTTAGTTCTTTTAACATTGTCAATGTCGCATCTAGTTTTGTCATTGAACAATGACCTCCTTTTTCTTCATCCCTTTCATTATACAAGAGAGGAAAATAATATTCAAAACACTCAATTAATACCCTTCTGTTTGACGCTGATGATTCACTTCGTTTTTATCTAAATATGCTTTCTCAATCTCTTCTTGACCAAAATCAAGTTCTTGTCCTAAGCGAAGGTAGCTCGTAAACAATTCAATATAATTTGTAATTGACGGCTGTTCATTAAAACGAATTGCTTTTGCATATGCATCTAAGAAAATTTCTACCTGTGTTTTATTAGTTATTGAACATTTATAAAATAAGAAATTTTTATCAATTCCTAAGTCAATTCCAATAGATAAAATAAAATGTAAACCATCCACATACTCTTCTAGTACAACTTGACGCTCAGATGCTGGCTTGTTGCTCCAATATTTAAAACAGCGTGTTTCATTTGCAAGTTCCCCAATTTCTACAAGAAGCGCTAGCATTTTTTCTTTTAATAACTTTTTCGGCTCTAAATTGTGTTCTCTCACAATACGATCATCTAATTCTTTTTGTAATTTAAATAGTTGTAGTAAATCCAAAACGTACTCCTCCTTCAATATCCAATAAATATTATCCGATATTGTTCCATTCTAATGGTAAATATAAGAAAATAAGCAAGTTACATTCTTACATTATAACAGTGTCAGTTTCGCGTGGAAAGACATGAATGTCTGAAGTCAAACTCCCTTTTCACAGCATATTTTATTCAAATAAAATGAAACTTCCATCAGAGGGGGGTTCTTCCTCTCCCTCTGATGGTTAGTTGAAGCAATCGGGCTCTTACGGGCATCCCCCACTTATCTTCTTCGAACTCCTCACAATCTTGAGGCGGGGTCTTACTGCCCGCGAATAGAAGGATAAACATAAAAAGCCCGAGAAATACCTCCGACTTTTTATGTTTATTCTTCTATATTATTGTATCTTTTATGCCTACTTTGTCATATCTAACACAACACGTCCATTGATCTTTCCTTCTTCCATTTCAGAAAATATATCATTAATTTCATGAAGATGACGTGTTTCAATAATTACTTTTACTTTTCCTTCTGCGGCAAATTGCAGTGCTTCTTGTAAATCTTTACGCGTTCCAACGATAGAGCCAACGATTTTCACAGCGTTTAATACGGTATCAAAAATTGGCACTTCCATCATTTCTGGCGGTAAACCGACTGCAACGCATGATCCGCCGCGGCGCACTGCACGGTAAGCTTGGTCAAATGCCGGCTTCGACACAGCTGTACAAACGGAAGCATGCACACCATTTACTTGTTCATGAATCCAAAGTGCTGCATCCTCTTTTAATGGATTCACAACTAAATCTGCACCCAATTCTTTTGCGAGTTCAAGTTTTTCATCAACTGTATCCACAGCTACAACGTGTAAGCCCATTGCCTTTGCATATTGTACTGCTAGATGTCCAAGTCCACCAATCCCAAAGATAGCAACCCACTGTCCAGGTTTTGCTTCAGATACTTTTAACGCTTTATATGTTGTAACACCTGCACAAAACAGCGGTGCTGCGTCAATAAAACTTAAGTTCTCAGGTACTTGCATTACGTAATCCGCTGCCGCGACGCAATATTCGGCATAACCGCCATCAACAGAATAGCCGGCGTTATGTTGATCCAAGCAAAGCGTTTCTCTTCCTGTTAAACAGTATTCACAATGACCACATGCTGAATATAACCACGGAATCCCAACACGATCACCAACTTTTAAGTGTGTAACACCTTCGCCGACTTCTTCAATTATACCAGCACCTTCATGTCCTGGAATTAATGGCAGCTTCGGCTTTACTGGCCAATCACCGTGCGCCGCATGTAAGTCCGTATGACAAACGCCGCAAGCGTGAATATGTACAAGTACTTGATTCGGACCTGCTTTCGGTTTCGGTACGTCCTTTACCTCTAATTGTTCTTTAAATTGGTTTACAACAGCTGCTTTCAAATGAATTCCTCCTTCAACCCGCTTTTTTGAAAAAGTTTTCATTTACATATTAAAACATTTCTATTTACGAAAGGGATTCTTTTCTGGATATTAATTGAAATTTTTGTGAATATTAGGATTTATTTTTAGATGATAGACAATAAAAAAATCCTTAGGAACAATGTCCTAAGGATTTATTATCATTACTTGTTTAAAGCAGTTTTAGCAGCTGTTGCTAATTCAGCGAAAGCTTTTTCGTCATGAACAGCTAGGTCAGCAAGCATTTTGCGGTTTACTTCGATACCAGCAACTTTAAGACCGTTCATTAAACGGCTGTAAGAAAGACCGTTCATACGAGCAGCTGCGTTAATACGAGTGATCCATAATTTACGGAAGTCACGTTTCTTTTGACGACGGTCACGGAACGCATACATTAAAGATTTCATTACTTGTTGGTTAGCAACTTTGTATAATGTATGTTTAGAACCGTAGTAACCTTTTGCTAATTTAATAATTTTTTTACGACGTTTACGAGTAACCGTACCACCTTTTACTCTTGGCATATTATTTCCCTCCTAGATATCTATCTGAACAAAATATTAATTACATGTTGTCAAGCATTTGACGAATACGTTTGAAGTCACCAGCGCTTACTACACCAGCTTTACGTAATTTACGTTTAGCTTTTGTAGATTTGTTAGCGAATAAGTGGCTTGTGTAAGCGTGAGAACGCTTTAGTTTACCAGATCCTGTTTTTTTGAAACGCTTTGCAGCGCCGCGGTGAGTTTTCTGTTTAGGCATAGTGATTTCCTCCTCTATTTATTACTTATCATTTTTCGGTGCTAAAACTAAGAACATACTGCGTCCTTCCATTTTTGGCTTAGATTCAATTGTACTAACTTCAGCACAAGCTTCAGAGAAGCGATCTAAAACACGTTGACCGATTTCTTTATGAGTAATAGCACGACCTTTAAAGCGAATAGACGCTTTAACTTTGTCGCCTTTCTCCAAGAATTTAATAGCATTGCGAAGTTTTGTGTTAAAGTCATGTTCATCAATTGTTGGACTTAAACGTACTTCTTTCATGCTAATGATTTTTTGATTTTTGCGCTGCTCTTTTTCTTTCTTTTGTTGCTCAAAGCGGAATTTTCCGTAGTCCATAATACGGCATACTGGTGGTTTCGCATTTGGAGCAACTAATACTAGATCAAGATTTACGTTCGCAGCCATATCTAATGCTTCTTGACGAGACTTAATTCCAAGTTGATCACCATTTGCACCAACTAAACGTACTTCACGTGCACGAATTTGCTCGTTAATCATCATGTCCTTGCTAATAGTAAGCCACCTCCAAGGTTTTATGGGAATACGTTTTGGGAAGGCAGAACCCAAACAAAAAAGTGCGGGCACATAACACCCACACTTGTAATATCTTAAGTAAGAAATACATTTACCTGGAAACTGCTTGCGCGTCAATCAGGTGAGAAGCGGGTGCTTCTACTTGTTCCACAAATCCGTATTCTATTATCCTTGATGATTCTATCATAGGACGTGATGCGTGTCAAGAAGTCAAGCTTCTTAAGTAGCAACAAAAAATATTGTAACAAACAAAACGAATACATGCAACATTTTTTTATACAAAGCGAACTTTGGTTCTTATTACCAAACAAAAACGATACAAAAAAGCCGCGGACGAACCGCGACTTTTTCTTATCGTTTTCCTTCAACTTTAATTAAGTCAACGAAAGCATCCAATGAAATTGTTTCTGATTTTTGTTCACCATATTTACGTACGTTTACACCAGTTTCAGCAACTTCATTGTCACCTACTACAAGCATATACGGAATTTTTTGCATTTGTGCCTCACGGATCTTATAACCGATCTTCTCATCACGAGTATCCACTTCAACGCGAATACCAGCACGTTGTAATTCTTCTTGTACTTTCTTCGCATAGTCTAAATGTACTTGCGGAGAAACTGGAATTACTTGCACTTGAACTGGCGCTAACCAAGTTGGGAATGCACCTTTATATTCTTCGATTAAGAAGGCAACAAAGCGTTCCATAGTTGATACAACACCGCGGTGGATAACAACTGGACGATGATGCTTACCGTCTTCACCGATGTAAGTTAACTCAAAGCGTTCTGGAAGTAAGAAGTCTAATTGTACAGTTGAAAGTGTTTCGTCTTTTCCAAGCGCAGTACGAACTTGCACGTCAAGTTTCGGACCGTAGAATGCAGCTTCACCCTCAGCTTCATAGTAATCAAGACCCATTTCATCCATAGCTTCTTTTAACATTGATTGTGCTTTTTCCCACATTTCATCGTCATCATAATACTTTTTAGTATCTTCTGGATCACGATAAGATAAACGGAATGAATAATCTTCTAAACCGAAATCTTTGTATACTTCTAAAGTTAAGTTTACAACACGTTTGAACTCTTCTTTAATTTGGTCTGGGCGTACGAAAATGTGTGCATCATTTAAAGTCATTCCGCGTACACGTTGCAGGCCAGATAGAGCTCCGGACATCTCATAGCGGTGCATTGTACCAAGCTCTGCAATACGGATTGGTAACTCACGATAGCTATGAATATCACTTTTATATACCATCATATGATGCGGACAGTTCATTGGACGAAGTACTAATTGTTCATTGTCCATTTCCATTGCTGGGAACATGCCATCTTGATAGTGATCCCAGTGTCCTGAAGTTTTGTATAAATCAACACTTCCCATTACAGGAGTGTATACGTGATCATATCCTAAGCTTACTTCTTTATCCACGATGTAACGCTCAATAATACGGCGGATTGTTGCACCTTTTGGTAACCAAAGCGGTAGTCCTTGTCCTACTTTTTGGCTGTTTGTAAATAATTTTAATTCTTTTCCTAATTTACGGTGGTCGCGTTCTTTCGCTTCTTCAAGAAGACGTAAATGCTCATCTAATTCTGCTTTTTTCACAAATGCAGTACCGTAAATACGTTGTAGCATTTTATTATTGCTATCTCCGCGCCAGTAAGCACCTGCCACGCTTAACAATTTAAATACTTTAATCTTCCCTGTAGATGGAAGGTGAACTCCGCGGCAAAGATCGAAGAACTCGCCTTGTTCATAAATTGAAATTACCGCATCTTCTGGAAGATCGTTAATCAATTCTAATTTTAGCTCGTCACCGATTTCTTCATAACGATGAAGTGCTTCAGCACGTGGTACCTCATGACGAACGATTTCTAAGTTCTCGTTTACAATCTTTTGCATTTCTTTCTCAATTTTCGGGAAATCCTCAACTGTAATTGCTTCTTCCATGTCGATATCGTAGTAGAAGCCATTTTCAATAACAGGTCCAATTCCAAGCTTCACATCTTTATATAAACGCTTTAATGCTTGTGCTAGAAGGTGAGCTGTTGAGTGGCGTAAAATGTATAATCCATCTTCAGAATCTAATGTAACGATCGAAATTGTACCATCTTGCTCAATCGGTGTACGTAAGTCTACCATTTCCTCGTTTAATTTCCCTGCAATCGCTTTTTTCTTTAAGCCAGGGCTAATAGAAGCAGCAATATCTTCTGTTGTCGTTCCTTTTGGAAACTCCTTCACAGCTCCGTCTGGGAATGTAATTTTTACTACATCTGCCATCTTTGGTCACTCCTTTTTCATAGTCAAAATAAAAAACACCCATCCCTATAAAAAGGGACGAGTGTTGAATTCGTGGTTCCACCCTTGTTCCAGCTAACGCATTGTTAACTGCTCAAGTTCATTATAACGGCATTTACCGTCAGCAATTACTAGAATTTCGTTCACTGCTGAAGTTCAGAGGTGGTAAGTAATAATCTCGTATTAAGAAGCTCACAGCCTAAGGCTTCTCTCTCTGAGAATCGTAGACAATTACCCATGTCCTCATCGTAACATTTTCATGTATTTTCATGTATGTACGTAATTATATGCTCAAAAATTTAGAAAATCAAGGGTGTTCCCTTTATTTTTATAATTTTTCATGTTCTTTTCAAATTCATGAAGCTTATATAGTTGCACTCTCTCTTGAAACACATTTTGAATTGTCACAATCATATTATGATCTTGTTTTTTCGTATACAAATAAATTTTTTTAGGTGCAATCGAAAGAAGCGGCGCCATAATATTCGGATCGATGTACAAGTCTTTTTGAGAAAGTAATCCTTCTTCTATATACTGAACAAGTTTATCTTGTTTTAAACGAGCTCCCTTTTCATCATAAAAAATAAAACTGTCATCAAACACAAGATGCAAGCATGACAAACGCGACTTTCGGCTGCTTACTTGCTGCCGGAGCGTTTCCACAAACATTTGATACTCTTGTTCTAACTTATATTCATCTATCGCCATCTCTGCAGTGCGATATAAAAATTTATTGTACTTTCTCAAACGAAAACGAATGTATGCTTCAAACGAAAAAGACATCTCATCATGCATCCACCCTCGCAAGGAAGAAACTACTAATTCTTTTCCTCTTTGTTTAGAAGGTGCACCTGTTAGCCCCTTACGTTTCCCATTTAAAATAGAATGAGCCATATGTAAAATTTGAATTCGTTCTTCTCGCTCTTCATAGTAAAACTTCTCTTTTAAAATAGCACTTAGCCATTCATCTTGTTTTGTACTTATAATATATTGAACAAGCACTGGGATAACCACTCGATCAATGTAGCATGATTCTGGGATTGGTATATGAACAAGCACCATTTGTTCGTACAAATAAATGCTTATTTCTGCATATATATCATCTGTCCGTTTTTTCAGCTCTTTATATATAACAATAGCATCATTTTTTTCTTCAAAGCAGATTTCAATCACTTTTGTCCCCCCTTTTATAATCCTTGCTATTTCCATATATATTAAGGGGATGTACAAAAAATGATACAAGCGTAAAGTAATTTATCATTCAAAGTAATGCTTTATTATATTTCCTTCCAAAAAATAAAGAGCAAGCTCGCTGCTTGCTCTTTACGTATACCGACGGTTTTTCCCACCAATAGGAATCGGCTTCGCTAAATATTTAATACGCTCCATAATACGGGCCGCTTTCATTTCCTCTGCTTCTCCGCGCTGTGTATATGTTAAATGATGTTCTAACTGTTTAAAATCAAAGTTAGATGTAAAAAACGTCGGTAAATTCTCAAGCATACGAAATTGTAAAATCGCCCCGAGTACATCATCGCGTACAAAGCTCGACATCGCTTCTGCTCCAATATCATCTAACATGAGCACCGGCACATGTTTGACAGCATCAATCTTTTCACTAATGGTATTATTCTGCAGTGAGCTTTTAATTTCCCGCAAAAACTCTGGTAGATATACGATCATGGAACTGATTTTCTTCTGTGCTAATTCGTTTGCAATTGCTCCTAAAATAAACGTTTTCCCAACGCCAAACGGACCATAAAAATATAAAGCTTGCACCTTTTTTCCTGATTCATACTCATTTAAAAATTCATTCGCAGCTCGAATTGCCTCAAATCGCTCCCTATCTGACAAATCAAGAGAAGACATAGAAGCCTGCAGAATATCTTTTGGCATATAAATGCTTTGAATGAGTTTCTCATGTTTCTTCCTCTCATCATAAGCTACTTTTCTCACACAGCGATCGTATTGAATATCAATCATCTTACCTTGAATGATAAGCTTCGGTTCATATCCTTGAATCATGTTTTTACATGATTCAAGGTTCGGACAATCTAGACAGCCAACACTTTGCCCGGTGTACTCATATAACTTCACAAGGCTGCGTTCTATCATGGACGTTGTCACTTCACCTTGATGTTCTTCTATAAACTCTTTTACACGCGGATGCGCCATTACTTCTTGTTTTAATACTTCATATCTATTTTTAAAATTTTCATTTTGCATTAACTTCGTAAATGTATTTTGAATCGGTTCCATTTCTTCACCTCAAAGGGAGCTCTATTCGTTTCGCTTATATTTTCTTAGCTCTTCCTCTAATTTTTTACGCTCTTCTTCTAATTTTTCATGACCTTCACTACGATTCGATTGTTCAGCCAATTCTTTACTTTCCTCAGCTTGTTCCTTTAACCAATCTGGTACAAGTTCTGTACGAACGGTTTTCTTCGTCGGCTTTCCTTTTTTCTTTGCTTCTGCCCACTCTTGATATTGACGGTTTTCCTCTTTCGCAAGACTCATCGCTTCTGTTACCGTTGTAACTTTTTTACGAGCCCAGTGCCCGGCGATTTTTTCTACATACGATTTCGCCAGTTTCATATCAGAGCGGAGCATCACATAATAAATAAGCACATTTACAACGCCCGGTGTGAGCTTCTGGTTCAGCATCACTTCTTCAATAATTTGCAAATCAGCCTTCGTCGGCTCAGCTCCGCCCGAAATTTCTTTTAATAACTCTCTTGGCGAAATTTCTTCTAACTGTTTAATGAGCATTTCTTCTTGTGTTGTCGGCTCTTTCTCTTTCATTGTCCGCGCATGCAGTGGCTGCGTTCGTTCACTAAATACCGGGAGCGCTTGTCCATTCTCAAATTGGTACCAATCACGCGCACCCTTTCGGAGTCGTTCCATATCAATTGTGTGATGTTCCGTAACAGCACCGAGAACAATATTTTGCATGGATAGCGGATCAATCCCGTATACGTAAGCTAATGTCATCACACATTCACGCAACTGTTCTGTAATGGCTTTGCGTGGAACGAGCGCTGATAAACCTTCTACAAACAATGAAAAATCAAAGAAATCATTCCAGAGTTGAGGTGCATTGCCCTGCGCTCTGCTCGGCATCACAGTTGCATTTGGTATAAGCAATTCTTCCTTGGCATACTCAACTTGTCCCGGATTAAACGAGCCAAACACATCATTAAAGGATCGTGTCATATTTTCATAAGAAACGAAGTCGAATTCTTCTTCTAAAAAATATTGCTTTACTTGATTGTATTTTGTCTTGCTTAAGCGGTTATATAAAAAAATACTCAATACAATATCATCAAAAAACTGCTTCGGCATGAGCGGTGGCTGCAACTCATAAATAAACATACGAATATCTTTTTCTTTTTTCATATACACATTTAAAAGTCCAATTGCCTCTAGTTTCATACGTTCTTCATAAATATCTGGGAGCTGCATTTGCATCGTTACCATAATAGAGTGGTGTGTATTTTCTCTTCCAAATAAACGATCCTGCTCCAATTCCCCCCACAATGTCATATATAAACTAAAAGCTTTACTACCGATTAACGGTTGATATAGCATCGTAAGCACTTTACGGTCATAATTACTGAGCAGTCCTCTTGCGCTTACTTTATAACGGTCAATTGGCAGTAAATCCATCCATGACTGTCTTTCCATCCTTGCAAATCCTTTCTATTATCCATTCTTATCATAAAGTGAAACTTCCATTAGTGGGGGTTCATCCCCAACTGATGGAAAGCTCTCGACAATCGGGCGCATGCCAGCAGTTATCCTCCACCTCTCTTCTTTGTTTTCTCAGAATTTCGAGGTGGAAATCTCACGACCCGCGAATAGCGGAATACATTTGATTTATACTACTTATTAGTGAAAAAAAGAGCTAATAGCTTACGCTTCTAGCTCTTTTATTTTCTTTCTTTTTGAAGTATATCTTTTAATTCTTCAATGAATACGTTTAAATCTTTAAATTGTCGATAAACAGATGCAAAACGTACATATGCAACATCATCTATATCACGAAGCTCTTCCATGACCATTTCACCAATCATATCGCTTTTTACTTCTGACATTCCTAAGTTACGTAATTCACGTTCTACATGTTGTGTAATTTCTTCTAGTTGTTTTAAAGATACAGGGCGTTTTTCACACGCTTTAATTAAACCGCGCAAAATTTTCTCTTTGTTAAACTCTTCTCGCATTCCTTCTTTCTTTACAACAATTAGCGGCGGCTCCTCGACACGTTCAAATGTTGTAAAGCGATTGAGACAACTTTCGCACTCTCTTCTTCTACGAATCGATCGCCCTTCGTCAACTGGACGCGAATCCAATACTCTCGTACCATTGTGAAAACAGGATGGACAACGCAATCCATTCACTCCTTTACAATTTAATTTTATCTTAACAAAACCAAAACATTATAAACAAGAATTTTCTCTTCCATATTATAAACCCTTAATCAAATATACTTATATATGTCATTCTGTTTATTTTTCTAATAACTAATTTACCCATGTATAAACGGGTAAATTAAAAAGAGGTGTATTATACACCTCTTTACATTTTAAATCACTTATCTTCTTTTTTAAAGAGCTTTTGTCTCTCTTTGTTTAATTTCGAAGCTACCTGTACCACGAGGAAGCTCAATGCTCTCTCTCGTTTTCGCTTCTAAACCTTCAGCGATATAGTCCGCAGCAACATTTGGATCAATGCGATCACCACAAGTGTATACATCAATACTTGCATAACCATGTTCTGGGAAGCTGTGGATTGTTAAGTGAGATTCAGAAATGATTACAACTCCACTTACACCTTGTGGTGCAAATTTATGGAAAGCAACCTCACGTACTTCAGCGCCTGCTCGAAGTGCTGCATCCACAAATAATTTTTCAATAAAAGGCATATCATTAAGCTTGTCGAAATCGCAATCCCAAAGTTCCGCGATTACGTGACGACCCATAGTATCCATAGTATCCATTCTACAGTTCCCCCTTATAAATTTAATACAACTGTTCGAATTGAAAACTAATTTGCAATTTGGTTTGCTCCACTACCACGGGGGAAAGTTAGTCCAGAGAGGTCCTAACCCTTTAAGCAGTGACTACCACCTCAGCTCTTAAGTTTACGAATGTTAGTATACTTTGTTTATTTTCATTTTGCAACAACAGTTTTTTATTTTTTCGATGACACTTTCTCTTTTACTTTTCTCCGAAAAAAAAAGAAAAGACTCCAAATTACAGTAATTATAGCTCTTTTAGGTGATTTACAAAGAAAAAGCATATGTATTCTTTTCCTTTCATAAAAAAAAAGAAAAAGGCTAGCTAACGCTTGCCCTTTTCTCATCTATTAAATATGTTGTACGTTTTCTTGTTTCGCAAATTGATCTACAACAAGCTTTACAAGATCTACAACACGACGAGAATAACCCCACTCGTTATCGTACCAAGCAAGTACTTTCACTTTACGCTCACCCATCACCATTGTAGATAAACCATCAATGATTGCGGAATGTGTATTTGTATTGAAATCTATTGAAACAAGCGGCTCATCACTAAATGCTACAATTCCTTTTAATGCACCATTAGCTGCTGTCATAAATGCTTCATTAATTTCTTCCACTGTTACATCGCGCTTTACATCCACAACTAAGTCAACAAGAGATACGTTTGGTGTTGGAACACGAAGTGCCATACCATGAAGTTTTCCATTTAAGTGCGGAAGAACTTTTGCTAACGCTTTCGCAGCACCTGTCGTTGTTGGAATGATAGACTGGCCACATGCACGTGCTCTGCGTAAATCTTTATGTGGATTATCAATATTTTTTTGGTCATTTGTATAAGCGTGTACTGTTGTCATTAAACCGTTTTCAATTCCAAACTGCTCATCTAACACCTTTACAACAGGTGCTAAACAGTTTGTTGTACAAGATGCATTTGAAATAACGGTATGTTTTGTAATATCAAGTTGTTCGTCGTTTACACCAACAACAACTGTTACATCTTCATTTTTTCCTGGTGCAGTTAAAATAACATTTTTCGCACCAGCTTCTACGTGAAGACTTGCTTTTTCTTTGGAGTTAAATTTACCTGTTGCTTCAATTACAACATCTACTCCTAGTTCTTTCCAAGGCAATTCTCTTGGATCGCGGTTGTTTAAAAGGCGAATCATTTTGCCATCTACTAATAAATGATCTTCAAACGCTTCTACTGTACCATCAAATTTACCGTGAACTGTATCATATTTAATTAAATGTGCTAACGTTTCAGATGGGTAGCTCGCATTAATCGCTACAATTTCGAATGCGCTTTCTTTTACTGCCTGGCGAAACACCATTCTCCCAATACGTCCAAACCCATTAATTGCCACACGAATCATAATCTGTTATCCCCCTTGATTGCGTTATACTATTTATCTCCAATCCCAATAATAGTATAACACAAAAAGAAGATATGTCACTAAACAATTTCATCATTTTTAAATTTTTTTATTTAATAATGTTCCATTCTTTTAAAATGCGACTTAATTGTACTTTTGTCTCTTCTATTGTGCCATTATTATTAATCACTTCATCCGCTAATGTGATTTTATCTTCTAGCGGCATTTGCGAAGCAATACGGGCTTTTGCCTCTTCTTCCTTAAAATTGTTGCGCTCCATTAATCTCGTAAGCTGCGTCTCACTATCAACATAAACGAGCAAAATTTTATCTACAAGACCTGTTAATTTACTCTCAAATAAAAGTGGAATATCGAGCACAACCGCTTGCGCATTTTCTCTTATGTACATATCCTTTTGTGCATTCATTTCTTTTCGTACAGCAGGGTGAACAATGCCGTTTAACAGCAAACGTTTTTCTTCATTATGAAATACGATGCTACCAAGCTTCGGACGATCTAATTCTCCATTTTCCCCCAGCACTTCTTTCCCAAATGCTGTTACAATTTCGTTATACGCTTCCTTCCCTGGTTCTACAACTTCCCTCGCAATAATATCTGCATCAATAACCGGAACATGAAAACCTTGAAACATTTGTGATACTGTACTTTTTCCACTTGCAATGCCGCCTGTTAATCCAATTACAACTGTCATCATAATTCCCCCTTAAGAAAAGCTTAAGCGTCCTGTTTAGCAAAAACAAGCGCTGAAGCTAGACATCTCCAATTTTTATAAAGTGAAATTTCCACCATTGTTTTTTCATCCCCACTGCTGGAAAGCCCGTCCAATCGGGCTTTTAAGGAATAAATTCGTACCCTTTAAAAATAAAGACGTGAAACATCGTTTCACGTCTCTCCTTACATTTTCCAAATTCCAATAATAATAAGTAATATACCCGGCAAGAACGTAAATTTTTGTAGCCATCGCATATTCGATAATACTGTTCCTGCTTTCATTCCAATAAACAAAAATAACGAGCTCATTACTGCAACTAATCCCGCCATAGTAAATGGAGAATATCCAAGTAAAGACGCTCCAATACCTGCTCCAAATGAATCTAATGAAAGCGCCATACCAAGAAGAAGTGCTTCTACCCCTGAAATTGTCCCAGATTTATCAAAATCGGCAACAGTCGGTTTTCGTAAAATTTGAATAACAAGGCCGAGAGAAGCAATTTCTAAATTCCATACTTTTTCTTCTTGTGGTGCTTCCTCTTTTTTATCACTTTGAAAAAACTGATACAACACCCAAGCACCGATTGCTACGAGAACCAATCCTCCAATTCTTGTCGCAAGCACCGGCGAAAAAACTTGTGCAATCATATGTCCGATTCCCATTGATAGTATCATCACAACAGCTGAACAAATCGCGATTACAATAATAGATTTCAGTGGAATTCGGACGTTGCGGAGCCCATATGTAAGCCCCACACTACAGCTATCTAAACTTAACGTAAAAGCTAATAAAATAAGAGAGAAATAATGATACATCGATAAGCCCCTTCCCTATACATAGCTTTGCTGTATATATATGACAGAAGCCTATCCGATGTTATTACAAAAAATAAAATGATGCTGTCATCAATAGGTATTTTTTACTGATGTTTTGTTTGCTTAACTTTTCAACTGACAAACAGGGCAATAATGTGTACCTCGTCCGCCAACAACTGTTTTTTCAAGTGCAGTGCCACATGTTACACATGGTTCACCTTTTCTTCCATATACATAAAGTCGTTCTTGAAATGAACCAATTTGTCCTTGCGAATTCATATACGTACGAATTGTACTTCCACCACGCTCGACCGCTTCTGTTAATGTTGCAACAATTTCTTTATACAACGTTTCAAATTCCTCATTCGTTAAAGAAGACGCTTCTCGCTCTGGATGAATACGTGAACGGAATAATACTTCATCTACATATATATTGCCAAGACCAACTACAATGCGTTGATCTAGCAAAACAACTTTTACTTTCCGAGCAGTTTTTTGCATTCTTTCTCGTAAATACGCCGGTGTTAATTCACCTGAAAAAGGCTCTGGCCCTAAATCCGCAAGCGGCATAATTGTAAGCTCCGTTCCTTTTTCGAAAAGATGCATCGTACCAAATTTACGTACATCTTTATAACGAAGTTCCGTACCGTCTGTAAAACGAAAACGGACGTGTGTATGTTTATCGACTGGATCATCTGCTTCGTGCAGCATATATTTCCCTTCCATTCGTAAATGAGAAACAATGACGTAACGGGTTACATATATAAGAAGAAACTTGCCGCGGCGTCCGACCTCTTCAATCGTTTCTCCGCGCAGCATCTCTTTGAAAAGTTCAGCATCATCTGGTTCTTTCACTAAATTTGGGTATGTTACAATAACTTCTTCAATCGTCTTTCCTTTGACGAGCTTCTCTAGCGTTCGCCTTACATTTTCAACCTCTGGTAGTTCTGGCATACTATCACTTCCTTATTTTGCATCGTACCATGTTGGACCATATGAGTAATCAACCTTTAATGGAACAGAAAGTTCAATCGCATACTCCATTACTTCAGGTACAAGCTTCTCTAGCTTTTCCACTTCCTCTTGAGGCACTTCAAAAATAAGTTCATCGTGCACTTGCAGAAGAAGACGAGCTTGTAATCCTTCTTCTTCTAGTCGATCCGCCATAATAATCATCGCTTTCTTAATAATGTCCGCAGCACTTCCTTGAATAGGTGTATTCATTGCCGTGCGTTCTGCAAAGCTGCGCAGATTAAAATTGCGGCTCGTAATTTCTGGGATGTAACGGCGACGATTCAGCAATGTAGATACATATCCTTTTTGCTTCGCCTCTTGCACAATATCATTCATATATTCTTTTACTCCCGGAAAACTCTCTAAATACTTTTGAATGAAATCAGCTGCTGCTTTTCTTGTAATGCCAAGGTTTTGCGATAAACCATAATCACTAATTCCATACACAATTCCGAAATTTACAGCTTTCGCTTGTCGTCTCATATTAGAGGTTACCCCCTCTTTTTCAACTCCAAACACATCCATCGCTGTTTTTGTGTGAATATCCATATCATGCTGGAATGCCTCGATTAAACTGTTATCTTTCGAAATATGTGCTAATACACGTAATTCAATTTGAGAATAATCCGCAGCAAACATAACCCAATCTTTTTCTGATGGAATAAACGCTTGACGTATTTTTCTTCCCTCTTCTAAACGAATCGGAATGTTTTGTAAGTTTGGATCTGTTGAACTTAAACGTCCCGTTTGTGTTAATACTTGATTAAAACGTGTATGAATTTTGGATGAATCTGTATAAACAACTTTCAGCAAACCTTCAATGTACGTAGAATTTAATTTCCCTAGCTGACGATAGTGTAAGATTTTCGGAATAATTTCATGATGCTCCATTAATTTTTCGAGCACGTCAGCTGATGTAGAATAACCCGTTTTTGTCTTTTTTATAACTGGTAGATTTAAGTTTTCAAATAAGATGACACCAAGTTGTTTCGGTGAATTAATATTAAATTCCGTTCCTGCAAGCTCATAAATTTCTTCTTCCATTTTCTTAAGCTGTGTAGCCAATTCATCCCCCATATTGCGAAGGCGATTTGTATCAACTGCAACGCCTTTACATTCCATTTCAGCCAATACGCGGCAAAGCGGCATTTCCAGCTCTGTAAATAATTCATACTGCTCATTCTTTTTCAGTTCTTCAGCAAATGATTGCTGTACATCGTATAACACATGCACTTTTCGTGCTACGTGTTCTGCTACAACTGTCTGCTCTGGTACAGCTCGTTTTGCACCTTTTCCATACACTTCTTCATCTGATTGCACAGCATGCGTTTCTTTCATTTTCGCAACGGCACGAAAATCTTTATCAGTTTCCGCTGGATCAAGTAAGTAAGCTGCAATTAATAAATCAAAATCGATTCCCTTTATTTCATAGCCTTTCCACTTTAACGCAACAATTGCACGCTTAGCATCAAATATATACTTCTTCATCTCCGGGTTCGCTAACCAGCTCGTAAAAGGTTGTGATTGAAGAGCGATATCAGTCGGAACAAAGTAACATCCGTTTTCATTTTGAATACCAAATCCTTGAATATCGGCTCCGTGATAATTGTCTTCTTGTACTTCTACAATAAGCGCACTATCTTGCTGCAACATTTCTTCCGTTACTTCTTCTACGATTTCAAATGAGATATCATCTAGCTCAGCTGCAGGCGTTTCTACAATCGGTGCTCCTAGCTTGGTTAATAAAGAATGAAACCCTAAGTTCTCAAACACTGGGATAATATCGCTATTATCATATCCGTTATAAGCGATATCATCTAAATGAACCGTAATTGGTGCATCAGTAATAATTGTTGCTAACTCTTTACTCATCAACGCTTGTTCTTTATTTTCTTCAAGCTTTTCTTTTAATTTCTTACCGCTCACTTTGTCTAAGTTTTCATATACAGCTTCTACGGTTTCAAATTGTGTTAACAATTTAATTGCTGTTTTCTCGCCAACACCAGGGACACCCGGGATATTATCAGATTGATCTCCCATCAGCCCTTTCATATCAATAATTTGCTTTGGAGATAAACTATATTTTTCAAATAATGTTTCTTTCGTATACTCGTCCACTTCTGTAATTCCTTTACGCGGAATACAAACACGAGTACTGTCTGAAACGAGCTGAAGCAAGTCTTTATCCCCGGAGATGACTTTAACTCGGACTCCTTGCTCACTCGCCTCTTTTGCCAATGTCCCCATAATGTCATCTGCTTCGTAGTTCTCTAATTCGTAACGAGGCACATGAAATGCATCTAACATTTCACGAATGAATGGAAATTGCTCTGATAGTTCTGGTGGTGTTTTTTGACGACCACCCTTATACTCACTAAAAGTTTTATGACGAAACGTTGTTTTCCCCGCATCAAATGCAACGAGCATATGCGTTGGCTTTTCTTCTTCTAAAATTCTCATTAACATCATCGTAAAACCATAAATGGCATTTGTATGTATACCTTTATCGTTATTTAAAAGCGGCAACGCAAAGAAAGCGCGATACGCAATATTATTTCCATCAACTAAAACGACTTTCTTTTCCAATTTGAAAAACCTCCCCGTAAAAAATTAAAACGATTTCTCAATACATAGAAAAAACCGTTCCTTTTCTTCTCTCTATATTACCACGACTAGAAGAGAGAAGAAAAACAACGGCTTTCTTCATAATTATATTCAGCATCATATAAGTGAAATTCTTTCTTACTCTTGAAATACAACAGCGTGTATATCGGTATAACATAGCACACATGAATACATTTCAAAAGAAGAAATACCATAAAAAAGGGAAGTGACGAGAATAAGTCTCCTTATCCTCGTCCAAAACTACTCCTTGGATGAAGGGGTTTTCATGTATTATAGTAACAGACCTTTATTAATATAAAATGAAGTTATTGTTAATATAATGTAAATATCTACTTACTGTACTTTTGAAGGGTAACAGTAAAAGTCGTTCCAACCCCAATTTCACTTTCTACAGTAATCATCCCATGGTGCGCTTCAACTAAGTGTTTCACAATAGACAATCCAAGTCCGGTGCCACCTGTATTACGACTGCGCGCTTTATCAACGCGGTAAAAACGCTCAAAAATACGAGGGATTTCTTCCTTTTCTATTCCAATCCCGGTATCAGATACCTTTATATATACGTTTTGACTATCATACGAAAGCCTAGCAGAAACAATTCCGCCTGCCGGCGTATATAAAATTGCGTTATTCATTAAATTAATAAAGACTTGTTTTAATCGTACTGCATCTCCTACAACAGAGATATGCTCATTCACATCGACATGTAAACGAATGTCTTTATCACTTGCTTTATTTTCTAATATCATACCGACTTCTTCTAATAACCCTTTTAAATCGACAACTCCCATATCTAATCGAAATCCTTGTTGTTCAATTTTCGATAAATCTAGTAAGTCTTCAATTAACATTTGCATTCTGTCGCTTTCTTTCAAAATAATATGTAAGAAATGCTCCAGAAATTGCTGATTTTCCATCGCCCCATCAAGCAATGTTTCTGAAAATCCTTTAATAGAAGTAATGGGCGTTTTCAGTTCATGTGACACATTTGCTAAGAAATCTTTACGCATTTGCTCAAGTTTCTTAAGCTCCGTAATATCATGAAAGACAAGTACAATCCCTTTCCACTCATGGTTTGTTCCAATAATTGGAGCACCATACACTTCAAAGTGTTTTCTTTCAATTTCAAGAGGCAACAACATTTGCTTCCGTACTTTGACCTCTGTCATAAAAATTTCTTCTACAAGTTCAACAATTTCTTTGTGCGTAAATGCCTCATAATATAAACGATGTAAATACTCTTCATCTGTTACATGAAAAATCTCTTTATAAGAACGATTGACAAGACTAATATAGCCACGGCTATCAATTAAAATCATACCGCTTCCCATATTTTCAATGAGTGTATGTAAACGATCTTGCTGCATTTCTTGCTCTAACGTCATCTCTTGCAAATTACGTGCTAAAACGTTGATTGCCTTGCTGAGCATTCCCGTCTCATCTGAATGATTTTCATAAGCACGTGCTTTATAGTTCCCTTTTGCCAGTTCAATCGCTACTTTCGTAACAGACTCAATCGGTCTAATATACTGCCCTGTAATTCTCATAACAAGAAACAGAATAATAAAGAAAGAAGTAATAAAACCAAGAATTACTATGCCCCATGTTTTTTGATGCACAGTTTTCAAAGACCCAACAGAACCATTAATAATGATATACCCTTTCTTTCCCTGTGCATCTTGGATAAACGTAGCATAGTAATATGGGTACTCATCCTTTGTTTCCTTCATCACAACTGTATGCGTTTGTTTTTTGGCTTCTGGAAGAAGTTCTTCCATCACTTCTTTACGTGATGCCGCCTGTTGATTTACAGTCTCATATTGAATTTGTTTTTGTTCATTTACAAACGTTACATATACACCAAACTGCTCTTCGAATTTCGAAAATACATTTGGGTTCTTAAGGACATTATCAATTCCTTCCGCTTCGACAACAGAAGCAACGTACTGCGTTTCTTTCTCTAATCTCTCATGAAAACGATCAACATAAAATCCTTCCAATACTTTTTCAAGTAATAATCCTGTCCCTATAAAAATAAGAACAATTAGAGAAATAAACGTAAAGAGAAGCCTTGAGCGAAATTTATTCATCCCCTTTTGGCTCCTCCAATTTATAACCTAATCCGCGGATTGTTTTAATATAAGTTGGCTTTTTTGTATTTTTTTCGATTTTATCTCGCAAGTGACTAATATGAACATCAACAATACGTGTATCCCCAGCAAAATCATAATTCCATACAGCACTTAGCAGCTGATCGCGAGTTAACACGCGGCTTTTATGTCTTGCTAAATATACAAGTAATTCAAATTCTTTCGGTGTAAGTTCTAACTTTTCCCCTTGGAAATATGCTTCATAAAAATCCGGTAAAATTCTTAATTCAGCAATTATAATACTATTTTCATCTTCTACTTCCGATACTTGTTGTTCATCGTGAATTTTCGTACGTCGTAAAATAGCCTTTACACGCGCAACCACTTCTCTTGGGCTGAACGGCTTTGTCATATAGTCATCAGCTCCAAGCTCAAGACCTAACACTTTATCAAACTCATCATCTTTTGCTGTTAACATTAAAATAGGTGTCATAATACGCTGCAGGCGTAGTTCTTTACAAACTTCCATCCCATCCATTTTTGGAAGCATTAAATCTAATATAATCAAATCCGGACGTTCCGTCTGTGCTTTATGCAGCGCTGTTTCTCCATCCATCGCTGTTATGACTTCAAATCCCGCTTGTTGCAGGTTAAATTCGATTAAAGTTAAGATAAACTCCTCATCGTCTACGACTAAAATTCGATTGCTCATTCTTTTCCTCCAGGTTATAGACTCTTAAACATTCTTCACCCTAGTATTCTTCCCCGATATTTCCATCATACTAGAAAACAAAACCCCTCTCAATAAAATTGTTCTTTGAAAAATAAGAGTTTATCTCGCTATTTTGGAGAAGTAAGACCCCACCTCGAGATTCAGAAAAAATCAAGGTGAGGATAACTGATGGAAGTTTCACTTTATTCCACACTTAACAAGCAGTCCTCCTACTGACTTATACTCTACTTTATGTTACCTTTATACAACAAAACAACAAAATACATTTTTATAGAAAGGACTCTTATGTTGAAAGCATTTATTATCTTTTTTCTTGCAGGCTTAGCTGAAATTGGCGGTGGTTATCTCATTTGGAAATGGCTGCGCGAAGATGGTTCTATTGGAATTGGCATCATCGGAGGAGTGATTCTATTTTTATATGGAGTCATCGCTACATTCCAAGTATTCTCCAGCTTCGGAAGAGTGTATGCAGCTTACGGCGGTGTATTTATTGTAATGAGCATATTGTGGGGCTGGTGGATTGATAAAAAAACACCCGACTTATTCGATTGGACCGGAGCCTTTGTTTGCATCATTGGCGTATTTATTATGTTATGGCCACGTGGATAAGGTACTTATTTCTCTAAATAACATTTCCTATTTTAGCTGAATAAGAAAAACAGGTGACATCGCATCACCTGTTTTTCATCCCGCATTAACGGACAGTAAGCCCCCCACCTCAAGATTCAGAGAAAAGCGAAGAAGATAGGTGGGGGATAACTGTCCGTAAAAGCCCGATTGGTTCAACTAACCATCAGCTGGGGATAAAGCCCCCCACTGATGGAAGTTTCACTTTATCAAAAATTATCAAGCGCGTTTTCAAATATCGATGTTAAATGATGCGGTGGTGCTATTGTTAGTAAACCTTTCATCACTTCTTCTTCTTTCTCATTGTATGCAAACATTTGCATTTCAATTAAATGATCTTTCTCGTAAACGGAAACAACTTCAAAATGAATTTGCAGCGTTGCATAATGGTATACAGGCTTTATAAATTCAAGTTCTTGCCTTACAACATGACTTCCTGGACCAGGTAAGTATTTTGTAATCGCAGTTGTAACAATCCCCGTTAACATAACACTTGGTACAATTGGTTTTTCATACGGAGTTTGGGATGCATAATCATGCTGAATATATAACGGATTTGAATCGTTCGTTAATCCTAAATATAATAACAAATCTTTGTCTTCTATTTTCTCTGTAACGGATAACTTTTCTCCTACTGTAATTTCATTCATTTTACGACCTAATTTGCTTTTCTTTTTTAACATGATACATTCCCTCCGATCGATATTTTCATTATCCTACTCGAAGTGGTATATTATACGAATCTTTATAAAGGCGAGAGAACAGTCACTACAAATCTATATTTTTATTGTAGGATACCTATTTTGACAACGCTTTCAAATTATTTCACAAAAATAATCCTCTAATAGTGGAAAAAGATTCGGGAACCCCGAATCTTTTTCTTTCTTTTCTTATGCAAGAACTTTCATTATACTGCGTACAGATTCTACAGAACGATCTAATCCTTCTTTTTCTTCTGGAAGAAGATCTAATTCAATAACCTTTTCAATTCCATTACCGCCAAGGATAACCGGAACGCCTAAGTAAAGATCGTTATAACCATATTCACCTTCAAGGTATGCAATAGCTGGCAATACGCGACGTTGATCTTTTAAGATAGCTTCTGCCATCTCTACTAAAGAAGCTGCTGGTGCGTAATATGCACTACCGTTTCCTAATAAATTTACAATTTCACCGCCGCCTTTACGAGTACGTTCAACAATTGCATCTAGGCGTTCTTTTGGAATTAATGTTTCAAGCGGAATGCCGCCTGCATAAGAGTAGCGAACAAGCGGTACCATATCGTCACCATGTCCACCAAGAACAAATCCTGTAATATCTTTCACAGATAGATTTAATTCTTGTGCAATAAATGTACGGAAACGAGCTGTATCTAATACACCTGATTGACCGATAACTCGTTCTTTCGGGAATCCGGCTTCTTTAAACACTGAATATGTCATTGCATCAACAGGATTTGTTAATACAACAATAATTGTATTCGGAGAATATTGCGCAATTTCTTTCGTTATACTTTTCATAATTTTAGAGTTTGTTGCCACTAAATCATCGCGGCTCATACCTGGCTTACGAGCAATACCTGCCGTAATAATTACAACGTCAGAATCAGCTGCATCTGCGTAATCAGATGTGCCGATAATATTAGCGTCGAAACCTTGTATAGGGCTTGCTTCTAACATATCTAACGCTTTCCCTTTTGTTGGATTTTCAAGTTGTGGAATGTCCACTAATACAACGTCTGCTAATTCTTTTTGCGCTAATAAGAATGCTGTTGTTGCCCCTGTAAATCCTGCACCGATGACTGAAACTTTTTTGCGTTTGATTGTCATAATCTCTCCCCCACTTTAAATTATGCGTTTTTAATAACCGCTGCGTCCATATTGTTAATAAGGGCGTCAGCAAATTCGGAACATTTCACTTCAGTTGCACCTTCCATAAGGCGTGCGAAGTCATATGTTACCACTTTTGAAGCAATCGTTTTTTCTACAGAGTTAGTAATTAATTTCGCTGCTTCATTCCATCCTAAATGTTCTAACATTAATACCCCTGAAAGAAGAACTGAAGATGGATTCACTTTATCTAAACCTGCATATTTTGGAGCTGTACCATGTGTCGCTTCAAAAATAGCATGTCCAGTAACATAGTTAATGTTAGCACCAGGTGCAATACCGATGCCGCCAACTTGCGCTGCAAGTGCATCAGAAATATAATCGCCATTTAAGTTCATTGTTGCTACAACGTCGAACTCGCGTGGACGCGTCAAGATTTGTTGTAAGAAAATATCTGCAATTGAATCTTTTACGATGATCTTCCCAGCCGCTTCTGCGTCTGCCATCGCTTTATTAGCAGCATCTTTTCCTTCTTTCTCAACAATGCGATCATATTCAGCCCAAGTAAATACTTTATCGCCAAATTCTTTTTCTGCTACTTCATAACCCCAGTTTTTGAATGCACCTTCTGTAAATTTCATAATGTTACCTTTATGAACTAATGTTACAGAAGGACGTTTTTCATTAATTGCATATTGAATCGCAGCGCGAACAAGACGCTTTGTACCTTCTTCAGAAATTGGCTTAATCCCAAGTCCAGAAGTTTCTGGGAAACGAATTTTTTTCACGCCCATTTCATTTTGTAAAAACGCAAGAAGCTTTTGGACTTCTTCAGAACCTTGTGCATATTCAATACCAGCGTAGATGTCCTCTGTATTCTCACGGAAAATAACCATATCAGTATCTTCCGGACGCTTGATAGGAGAAGGAACACCATCAAAATAGCGAACAGGACGTAAACATACGTATAAGTCTAGTTCTTGACGAAGCGCTACGTTTAAAGAACGAATGCCACCACCAACAGGAGTTGTTAATGGCCCTTTAATTGCGATTAAATATTCGCGAATCAAGTCTAACGTTTCTTCCGGTAACCACTCACCTGTTTGATTAAACGCTTTTTCTCCAGCAAGCACTTCTTTCCAAACAATTTTCTTCTCACCATTATATGCCTTTTCAACAGCCGCTTCTAATACGCGAGATGCTGCCGTCCAAATATCTGGTCCAATTCCATCTCCTTCAATAAAAGGAATGATTGGGTTGTTTGGTACATTCATAACACCATTAGTTACTGTAATTTTTTCTCCTGTAGTCACTGCGATTACCCCCATGTTTGAAATTTCATATGTATGAAACTGAGGGATACTCCCTCAGTTCAAACCATAAATCAAGTTTAAATATTCCAATCATTGCATCTTTGCAAAAAAGTCAGATTCTTGAAAGCGCATTACGCTCTTTGTCCGATTGGTACATAACGTTGGTTAATCGGACCATTATAATCTGCACGCGGACGAATGAGACGGTTATTTTCATATTGTTCTAGAATATGAGCTAACCAACCAGACATACGGCTGATTGCAAAGATTGGTGTAAATAAATCATGGTCAATTCCTAAGCAATGATAAACAGATGCAGAATAAAAATCTACATTTGGCGGAAGCTGTTTTGCTGAAGTTACAAGCTCCTCAATTTTGATAGACATATTATACCACTTCTCTTGTCCTGTTAACACGCATAAACGCTTAGACATTTCACGTAAATGTTTTGCACGTGGATCACCATTGCGGTATACGCGATGTCCAAAGCCCATAATTTTCACTTTATTCGCAAACGCATTATGAATATATGATTCTACATTTTCTTCTTCACCGATTTCCATTAGCATCTTCATTACATTTTCATTTGCTCCGCCATGAAGTGGTCCTTTTAAAGCACCAATCGCTGCTGTAATACCGGAATACACATCAGAAAGTGTAGCTACACAAACACGCGCTGTAAAAGTAGATGCGTTTAATTCATGATCCGCATGAAGTACAAGCGCCTTATCAAATGCTTCAATTTCAACTTCATTTGGCTCACGATTATTTAACATATATAAAAAGTTTGCAGCTAATGACAAATCTTTACGAGGCTCAACAACGTCTAATCCCTTGCGAATTCTTGCAAATGCCGCAACAAGAGTTGAAACTTGCGCCTGTAATTTAACCGCTTTCAAATAATTGGACTCTACATCCATTAATTCAGCGTCCTCATCGTATAATGATAACATGGAAATCGCTGTACGTAAAACAGACATTGGATGTGTTATTTTCAAGTTTGTGTTTTTCAAATATTCCAAAATTTCCCTTGGCATTTCTGCATGCTGGGATAATTGTGTTTTTAATTCTTCTAATTCCACTTCATTTGGAAGCTTGCGGTGCCATAATAAATATACAACTTCTTCAAATGTAGCATTTTCAGCTAAATCATCAATATCGTATCCCACATAAGTTAATGTATCATCAATAATAGAGCTTACAGATGATGTTGTTGCTACTACCCCTTCTAAACCGCGAATAACAGTCATTACAATCTCTCCTTTTCCTCGAAATTTCTCCCCAACCTTATACTTTGTCTCAATAAAATGTGCTTTCCGCTGTTCACGAAAATGAATGAGCACCCGTTCATCTCTGAAACAAGCGAAATATATCCTAGCACAATCACTTCTGCATTTACATCTATCTATCGTTCCATGCTTTTTTAGCATAGACGTGAGACTCTCCCCGATCCCCCCACGCTACAAACGATACATAGTGAGGAAATATAATTTCGGAGAGTTTATATAAAAACAACATAAAACAATATTAAGCAAATTATTTTATGTTGTTTTTATTTCATTTGGTGTAGGTCTATGCTGTTATGTAACTCGAAGAAGTTCCATAAATCTATTATAAACAATTATCTGACTTTTGTGAATGGAAAGAATTCGAAAATTTATATTCCAATAAAATTTTTTTATTTAAATAGCTGTATAATGTTCATCGCAGCATATGCAATTCCAGCTCCAATTAACGGTCCCACCGCTACACCATTAAATAATGCTACTGAAATAATCGTTCCAAACACAAGAGCTGTCGTAATGTACGGATCACTCGCTAAAAGTTGTACACCGCCTTTCGCAAGAAGCGCTACAGCAATACCAGAAGCAAGAGCAATCCAAGCATAATAAGATTTTGTCGCCTCTACAAGTTGCTTAAATCCAATTTCTCCTGTCGCAATCGGCACAAGCACCGCAATTGTTATAATGGTAACCCCAAGGTTAATTCCTTTCGTTTGAAAATAAGGAAAAAGTTTATCTCCTAAGAACGTCCATTTCATCAACAGCAAAACGACAACTGCTACTGTTAAAGATTGATTTTTTGCAATAAATCCAATGAGAAGAAGTATGAATAAAAATAAAGTTGATTGACTAATCATGATGCCTCATCCTTTCTGAAAATAATGAAGTGCTCTCAAACATGCCCCTTTTGAAATAAGATGAAACTAACCATCAGTCGGTTGTTTCACCTTCCACCGATGGAAAGCCTACCCAATCGGGCGCGCATGCTAAAAGTTATCCCCACTCCTTTTCCTCGATTCTCTTCTAATCTTGAGTTGGGAGCCTTACTGCCCGCTAATAGCGTGATAAAGTGAAGCCTCCATATGTAGGTGAGGGTCTTACTGTCCGTTAATGCAGGATAAAAAGAGGAATTTATTCAGCAAATAGCGAATCGTTTCCACTTACACCCAAAAAGGAGTGGCTTACCTTTTCTTTCTTATAAGAAAAAGGTAAAATAAGAAGGGAAAAACCCATACAATATCATACCATTTACAGAAGAAGCATCAAAGCATCTCATCATTTGATAAAGTGAAACTTTAATTAGTGGGGGTTTTCTTCATCCCCCACTAATTATCAGCCCTCACCAATCGGGCTTTTACGGGCAGTTTATCTCCCACCTAACTTCTTTAGAAAAGCGGAAGCGGCTCGCTCAGAATCGCAGGACGTTGGTGCCTAAGGCGGAGAGGCGCTTTTTGCCTCATCCGAGGGGGCGAAACGACCGGAGATT
>NZ_NUQE01000068.1 GCF_002582035.1 Bacillus pseudomycoides | reverse complement strand
TTGAACATAAAATATTTTTTTCGATTCACCTCACCACCTTCACATATGTTTAGAGGTGGGAGTCCTCTCGAAAGATATGATAGAAATATACAAAAAAGAGATCGAATAACGATCTCTTTTTTGTATATGCGTAAATCTAAGATAACCAATACAAGCTACGACTCACTTACATCCTCCCCTTTTGGCACATGCAGTTGTATTTCAAGACAATGAATATAGTAATATCATGTTTATTACAAAGAGTGAATGAAAGCTTTCATTTTACTTAAGGCAAGTTCATCTTGCAAATGAGCATAATGTCCACCATCTAATTCTTGAATAACAATACTAGGGTGCTTTTTCTTAACGTACGCAATATTTCTCTTAATCTTATTTTGTAAATTCACAGGCTCTTGACTTCGATTTCCATAAAACAATATACTCGGAACCTGTACAGAGGTTAACATTTTAGGAAGATTCGTTCGATATAATGCCAACAATAAACTAATACCATTTGTATTGGCTGGTTGTTGATTTTTTATCGCTTGTCTTATGTACTCATTATCTGGCAATCCATGTTCTTCTATTTGGGCTTTTATTCTTTCTTCATCCTTCACTCCATTTGATGGTTTATCGTCTTCTTTACCTAATATTTTATTACCGAAACATCTATGTAAAAAACTAATAAGCGGAACCATATATCCTAATTTTCCAAACATCTTCACAGGAAACAGTGGTATTTTATCATAGCCTATATCTAATAATATAAGTCCCGCTACTTGAGATGGATAATGAGAAGCATAAGATAAACAGATGGCTCCTCCTAATGAATGTCCTACTAAAATAACTTTTTCCATATTTAACTTGGTAATATAACGATGTAACCATGCAGCAGCATCTTCTAGTTTTATAACTCCATCCAGCCCTTGACTTTGTCCAATACCAGGCAAATCAATCATATGTACTTGGTAAGAATCTTTTACAGAATCAGCTATATGCAATCCTATATCCCCTGACCAACCTGTTCCTGGCAGAAGGATAATTGGTTGACCATTTCCCATAACCCTTACAAAATGTTCATGCATCATAATTTTCTCCCTTAGTAGTTCTATATTACAAATTATACAATATATCACCATTAATAAACGAATATTCAGTTTATTATTCTGTATTTACTCATATTTCAATACACGATTAGAGCAGGACTGATTATCCCCTTTACCGAATACATTTTTATAAAATGGAAGTCAATTTCAAGAAACATGTACAAATTAATTCGAACCATGATGTTCATTAATGCAATAGCAATCATGACGTATACCCAAAAGGAGTGATTACAATTTCAAAAATTACAAAGATACTGATTACCCGGGTCGGATGATTCAAGATTTATTTACTTGCTATTGGAGGGATTTCCCTAATGGTTGAAAATATTCAACAACTTATTCAAGAGCATAGACAATTTTTCCATAATGATTATACAAGAAGTCTTCAATACCGCCTTGAACAGTTAGAAAAATTTAAAAATTCTATTCAACAATATGAAAATCAAGTACTGAGCGCATTATATCAAGATTTACACAAAAGCGAGTTTGAAGCATATGCTGCAGAAATTGGTTTCGCATATAACAGTATCAACTTTATAATGAAATACCTAAAACAGTGGATGAAACCTCAAAAAGTAAAAACACCTATTCATTTTGCACCTTCCAAAAGTTACATAATAAAAGAGCCATATGGTACAGTGCTAATTATTGGACCTTTTAATTATCCATTCCAATCATTAATTGAACCTCTTATTGGGGCAATTGCGGCAGGAAATTGTGTAGTTCTCAAACCTTCAGAAAATGCACCGAATGTTTCAGCTGTAATTAACAAAATAATAAGTGAAACGTTTGATAAGCAATATATTCGTGTAATTGAAGGAGATAGAGAAACAACTTCTTTATTGATTCATGCACCATTTGACTATATCTTTTTTACTGGTAGCGTCCAAGTTGGAAAAATTGTCATGGAAGCTGCGGCGAAAAATCTTGTACCGGTAACATTAGAACTTGGTGGAAAAGGACCAGCTATTGTCGATGAAACAGCTAACCTCGATATAGCGGCCAAACGTATTATCTGGGGAAAATTCATAAATGCTGGGCAATCCTGTATTGCACCTGATTATGTTATTGCACACAAATCTGTCAAGGTAAAACTCATTTCGAAAATGAAAGAGATAATCACAAACTTTTATGGATCAGATATATCAAAAAGCAATGATTATGGTCGAATTGTCAATGAGAGACAATTCGATAGACTTATTTCTATAGTAGAACAAGACCAAAATTATATAGTATTTGGTGGAAATTCATCTAGAAGTCATTTATATATTGAACCAACACTTCTTGAAGTAAAATCATGGGATGATGCAGCTATGAAAGAAGAAATTTTCGGACCGATTTTACCAATTATGGAGTACAATGATTTAGATGAGGTCATTCATATGGTTAACAACCATCCCAAACCGTTAGCTTTGTACGTGTTTACTGAAAATAAAAATGTTGAAAAACAGGTATTAGGACGAATTTCTTTTGGAGGAGGATGCGTCAATGATACAATGTCACATATGGCTAATCTCCACTTGCCTTTTGGTGGAGTAGGAAATGCAGGGTTCGGTGCTTATCATGGGAAACATAGTTTTGATACTTTTACACATCGTAAAAGCATTTTAAAGAAAAGCTCAAAGATAGACTTAGGGCTTGTATTTCCACCATATAAGAACAAAATTAAAATTTTGCGAAAGATTTTCAAGTAAAAAGAAAGAAACTGTTTGCTGAACATAGGGTATGGCAACCAAAAGAAAATAAGAGTGGAATACCTACTTTAACTATTGCCATTACTATTTATAAAATCTGACCCCACATTCTCAATACTAAAAAGGCATCCACTGAGAAACAGCAGATGCTTTTTGGGGTTTTAGCTATTCTATGTTGTTGTGGTAGTAAATGAGGTCATTTAGTGATCTTATAAAAGAAAAAAGTACACCACTATATAATTAGTGATATACCTTTATTAATATAATGTGCAACATTATATACAATTTATTGGTTTTAAAAGTCTCATGTACTATCACTTACCTTTAATATTACATAATAACTCAAAATGGATTCTTTTCTTTTTGAATGAACAACCATTTTTATAAAAAGCTTACTTAAACTCATTTAGAATCCTTAAATCAAAAAAGAGAAATACGTACAATTTTTTTACAAACGGTTAAACTCTGTTTTAAATCTGCACTTGCGTAGTAAAGGATTCGTTCTTTACATATAGAACCTATAAAATATTTGGGTACTCCTATTATAACAAAACTTGCCAGTACTGTACCTGTAAGATGCGAATATAACTCTTACTATGAATAAAACTTTTAATCTTCACCCTTTAAAAATCAAAAAACACTTTAATATTGACCAACAATTGCTACTAAAGGAGACTTTAAAATATCGTTAGGTGACGGTAAGTATTGGTTAGTTAGCTTTACCCCTGCACTAAGATAAGCTGAATTAACAAGAGTGGAACAAATAAAGCGTTTTTCATTCATCTCAGATGGAACAAAATTAAATTTAAGTGTATAACGTAAAAACTCCTCAATTATCGCTCTGAAATCATAAGATTCACCAATTTGAGTTTTTGCATATTCTACGATTTTATCTCTTTGTTCATCAGTTAAACTAGGAATACTAAGTATTAAACAGTGATTTCTATAATCATCTAATGACTTATATCCAATTTTACGGTTCATATTTGCTTCAATAAGCTGTTTATTTTCAGGATCAACAACTAAAGCAACATGGCTAATAGGAGAATGTGTAATAATCTCTATAGATAATGATACTATATCGTTTTCTCCGTATACCGCAATAACATCTCCTTTTTTAAGTAACTGCAATTATACCTACTCCTTTATTTTTCTTAATTTATATAAATTAGTATGTCTCTACATATTAAATATAATCATTCACTATAGTGTAGGTCTTTGATTAAAACTCATTTAGAATCCTTTAATCAAAAACCTACACATACGGGTTAGCATCGATAATTGGATTAATGGTGATATTTTGGTTATATAAAATCATCTACAAAAAGAAATAAATATTGTTTACGAAATAGAATTCTTAAAAACTAAGATTTCTATTTTGAATATATTGTCTAATAATATGAATTAAATGGTATTTTTAATTCCCACCATTTTTATAGTGAACATAGCCCACTTATAACCCATTAATAATTCATATATGATAAAACAAGTTTCCAAATCCATATAAAAATAATTAGCCAAATACTAATGATAAGAAATCCCGTTATCCAATTCTTAGGTTTATTCATAGATGAATTTTCTTCTATTTTCCTTTTACAATCTTCTAATACTTCTTCAGGGATAAGCTTTAATGCCAAGTAAACACCTAAAGGAACAAGAATGAGATCGTCAAGATATCCTAAGATTGGAATAAAATCTGGAATTAGGTCAATAGGACTGAAAGCATAAGCAACAACAAGCATTGTAAATAATTTAGCATACCAAGGGACTCTTTCGTCTCGATATGCTAAATACAGCACAAGAAGTTGCTTCTTTAAATTTTTAGCCCATTTTTTCATTTTCTGTATAGTTGATAATCCTTTTTCTGTTTGTACTCGTTTATTTTGGCTCAAAATATTTCTCCTTCATTTTATTGTAGTTTTATATTCTTAGAGAAGAAATACCTTTCTCCCAATCTGTTTTCAAAATGGAATAAACTAAAGCATCATTTGAATAGTTGCCCTGATAAATATAACCTCTCAACAATCCTTCTTTCTGAAAACCTATTTTTGATAGCAAATGAGAGGATGCCGTATTTTAAGGATATGTAATAGCTCCAATACGAAATAAATCTAACTCTTGAAAATCATATTCTAAAACTTCTTTAACAGCTTCAGATGCATACCCTTTCCTCCAAATAGATAAAACTAAAATTCCACTGAAATTATTTTAATAATGATAATATCATTTTTCTAAGATGCTGCATAAAAAGAAGCAAATTGTACCCATAGTTAATTGAGAACGGTTTAAGTCCCTATCATTATCTCCACTATTTGTTTGAAACTCTACCAAACATAGATCTAATGAATAAAGAAGAAATAGACAAAGTCTTGCCGCGGTCATCTGATTTACCGTCTATATGCAGAGTACCATTGAACTACCCCCACCTAAAACCCTAACGGATTTTTGAGGAAGGGGATTCCCCAAAAGGACAACTAAGACAAAATGCTTAGCAGACCATACTCATTCAACAAGGTATGGTTTTTCTGCTTTCAAACTTAGACAAACCTTTTACTTCCAAGTCTGTAAGAGCCCCTGAAGGAAAAAGTTCGTTCACAGAAC
>NZ_NUQE01000067.1 GCF_002582035.1 Bacillus pseudomycoides | reverse complement strand
CGATTCCCACAAAAAGAACAATCTTGTGAAGTATACTTTGGTTCTACTTTGATGAGTACACCGCCATGATTTTCGCATTTGTATGCAAGCATGTTTCGAAACATTCCCCACCCTGCATCAGAAATAGACTTTGATAATTTTCTGTTTCTAACCATATTTCGAATGTTCAGATTTTCTACAACGATAACGGAATACTCTTTCGCTAGATTGTAACTGAGCTTATGAAGAAAATCTCTGCGCTGGTTCGCTACTTTTTCATGTAGCTTGCGAACACGCTCGACTTGTTT
>NZ_NUQE01000066.1:301-439 GCF_002582035.1 Bacillus pseudomycoides | reverse complement strand
GGACTTAACCATATAATATGTATACTACATTGATGTTATCTAGTTTTGAGAGAATATAAAAAAACTTATTGACTTTTTAAGTGAATCAAGTATAATAATGATTGTCTCAATTGAATACAGTCTGGTAATGATGGCAGA
>NZ_NUQE01000066.1:0-224 GCF_002582035.1 Bacillus pseudomycoides | reverse complement strand
CGTCATCCTCCACCATATAAATGCCGGCTTAGCTCAATTGGTAGAGCAACTGACTTGTAATCAGTAGGTTGGGGGTTCAAGTCCTCTAGCCGGCACCAGCAACTATGGCGGTTGTGGCGAAGTGGTTAACGCACCGGATTGTGGCTCCGGCATTCGTGGGTTCGATTCCCATCAGTCGCCCCATTTTTTCTTAAAAAATTATATTATGCGGGTGTGGCGGAATT
>NZ_NUQE01000065.1 GCF_002582035.1 Bacillus pseudomycoides | reverse complement strand
AGCTGTTCAAAACCAATGGAATTGCAAAGATAAAAAGAATGCAGGAAAACCAATCAGTTGGGCAATTGAAGACCACGGGGATTACTACATTTTTAAATGTTTAATAGATATGGAAGAGAACCAAAATAAAAACTTCAGCAAATCTGATGGTGTCATTGGAGTAGACTGTAATTTTGACCACTTTGCTTGGTCAAACATCAATAAACAAGGACAACTCATAAAAACGGGTGTATTATCCTTTGATATTTTAGGTAAAACATCAGAACAAATTACTAAAATTATGGAAGTAGAAGCCATTGCATTAGTTGATATTGCTGTAAAAGCAAACAAACCGATTGTTGTAGAAAAATTAAACACAACAAAAGCAAAGGTTAAGAATCCTTATGGCAACAAAAAAGCAAACATGATGATGAGCATGTTTGCTTATAAAAAGATGGTTTTAGCTATTAAAAGCCGTGCTGAGAAGATGGGTGTAGCAGTATTTGAAGTAAATCCAGCGTACACTTCTCAAATTGGTAAAATCAAATATATGAAACGTTTTGGTATCAGCATTCACCAAGCAGCTTCTTATGTCATTGCTAGAAGAGCAATGAGATTTAAAGAAAAACTTCCACCAATTTTGTATTCACTATTACCAGAGAAGATGGTAGGTCTGCATCATTGGGCGCAATGGAAGTGGCTGTCTGGCAT
>NZ_NUQE01000064.1 GCF_002582035.1 Bacillus pseudomycoides | reverse complement strand
TTTTGTTTGTCAAATCCGGGAAAGGTCCACCATATCAGCAATTGGAGAACTCAATTATAGTTAGTCTAAAAAAGAAAGTTCAACACCTTGAAGTCGTATCACCTAATCAAAATCTATTAGCAATTGCTAATACAATAAATCCTGATCTTGTTCTTGTGTTTGATGGATGGAGTTTACCTGTCGATCAGGTCAGAAAATTAAAAAGTAAGGGCATAAGAACTACTATATGGCTTACAGATGATCCTTACTATACTGACCTTACACAAGTGA
>NZ_NUQE01000063.1 GCF_002582035.1 Bacillus pseudomycoides | reverse complement strand
TTTTGTTTGTCAAATCCGGGTATGGTCTACCATATCCGCCATTGGAGAATGCTATTATAGGTAGTCTAAAAAAGGAAGTTCAACACCTTGAAGTCGCATCACAAAATCAAGATCTATTAGCAATAGCTAACACACTAAAACCTGATCTTGTTCTTGTGTTTGCTGGATGGAGCTTACCTATCAATGTGCTAAAGGAACTGAAAAATAAGGGTATAAGGACCGCTACATGGTTTACAGATGATCCTTACTTTACTGACCTTACACAAGTGA
>NZ_NUQE01000062.1 GCF_002582035.1 Bacillus pseudomycoides | reverse complement strand
CGCCATGATTTTCGCATTTGTAAGCTAGCATGTTTCGAAACATGCCCCACCCTGCATCAGAAATAGACTTTGATAATTTTCTGTTTCTAACCATGTTGCGAATGTTTAGATTTTCTACAACGATAACTGAATAATCTTTCGCTAGATTGTAACTGAGTTTATGAAGAAAATCTCTGCGNNGTTCGCTACTTTTTCATGTAACTTGCGAACGCGCTCGACTTGTTTTATGAAGTTAGCAGAGCCTTTTTTCTTCTTAGAAAGTTTTCGCTGTGCTTTCTTTAGTTGTTTTTCTTTTTCGCGGAGAAATCTAGGGTTTTCAAACTCTGAACCATTAGAAAGAACGGCATACTTATGTAATCCCACGTCAACTCCTATCGAACGATCGGTATCGATATCAGATGGTAGCACTTGTCTTTCGACACAGAAAATAGCGTACCATCTTTTCCCTTGACGTTTGAGAATTAGCTGCTTGATTGTTCCTTCGAGTGATCTGTGGAGTAGGATATCTATTTCTCCCAGCTTTGTATTGTATAATTTACCGTTATTAGAAAAAGACATGGCATAGCGATGCTTTTCGTTTCGTTTGAACCCAAATTGCGGAAATGTCATACTCGTGTAGTCTTTATACTTTTTCTGTTTTGGATACTTTGCATCTTTACGAAAGAAATTATCAAACGATTTTTTCAGACGTACAAAAACTTCTTGCAAAGGCTGAGAAGGCATTTCTTTTAGAAAAGAATACGTATTCTTGTCCAATGTAAGTTGTCTTTGCATATCATAACGATTGTAATTTTCTTTATTTTGCTTATATTTCCGTTCTTTGTCTAGCAAAGCAGAATTGTAGGTTTGACGACAATATTGTAGCCAACGGTCTAGCACTTCTTTTTGCGCTTCTG
>NZ_NUQE01000061.1 GCF_002582035.1 Bacillus pseudomycoides | reverse complement strand
TTGATTGTTCCTTCGAGTGGTCTGTGAAGGATGATATCTATTTCTCCCAGCTTTGTATTGTATAATTTACCGTTATCAGAAAAAGACATGGCATAGCGATGCTTTCCATTTCGTTTGAACCCAAATTGCGGAAATGTCATACTCGTGTAGTCTTTATACTTTTTCTGTTTTGGATACTTTGCCTCTTTACGAAAGAAATTATCAAACGCTTTTTTCAG
>NZ_NUQE01000060.1 GCF_002582035.1 Bacillus pseudomycoides | reverse complement strand
TTCGAGTGGCCTGTGAAGTAGGATATCTATTTCTCCCAGCTTTGTATTGTATAATTTACCGTTATCAGAAAAAGACATCGCATAGCGATGCTTTCCATTTCGTTTGAACCCAAATTGCGGAAATGTCATATTCGTGTAGTCTTTATACTTTTTCTGTTTTGGATACTTTGCATCTTTACGAAAGAAATGATCAAACGCTTTTTTCAGACGTGCAAAAACTTCTTGTAGCGGCTGAGAAGGCATTTCCTTTAGAAAAGGATACGTATTCTTGTCCAATGTAAGTTGTCTTTGCATATCATAACGATCGTAATTTTCTTTGTTTTGCTTATATTTCCGTTCTTTGTCTAGCAAGGCAGAATTGTAGGTTTGACGACAATATTGTAACCAACGGTCTAACACTTCTTTTTG
>NZ_NUQE01000059.1 GCF_002582035.1 Bacillus pseudomycoides | reverse complement strand
TATTTTCTGTGTCGAAAGACGAGTAGTACCATCTGATATCGATACCAATCGTGCAATAGGAATTGATGTTGGATTACATAAGTATGCCGTTCTTTCTAATGGTTCAGATTTTGAAAATCCTAGATTTCTCCGTGAAAAAGAAAAACAATTAAAGAAAGCACAGAGAAAACTTTCTAAGAAGAAAAAAGGCTCTGCTAACTTCATAAAACA
>NZ_NUQE01000017.1 GCF_002582035.1 Bacillus pseudomycoides | reverse complement strand
AGCTGGACAATGCTTTCGCTAAATTTTGAGGTGGGAATCTTACTGCCCGTTAATGCGGGATAAACAATAACAGTGAATGATTGTATAGAAAGTGAAACTTCCATCAGTGGGGGATTTTTTTATCCCTCACTGATGGAAAAGCGGGATAAAGAAGGAGGAATCTTCTTCTTTATTCCATATTTCCTAAAGTAGCTGCCATAACCGCTTTAATTGTATGCATTCTATTTTCCGCTTGATCAAATACTTTTGAATGTTTGCTGCGGAATACTTCATCACTTACCTCCATTTCTTTTATGCCATATTTTTCATATATTTCCTCTCCATACATTGTTTCTACATCATGAAACGCAGGTAAACAGTGTAAGAAAATCATGTTTTCATTTCCGGTATTTTCAATCATTTTCATATTTACTTGATATGGAGTAAGAAGTTCAATACGTTCAGCAAATTTATCTTCTTCTCCCATAGATACCCATACATCCGTATAGATTACATCGGCACCTGCAACAGCTTCTTCCACGTTGCTCGTTACCATTACCCGGTCACTATATTTTTTAGCAGTATCAATGATTTCCTGTGCTGGGAATAATGATTCTGGAGTACAAATACGTACTTCCATTCCTACCATCGAACCGCCAACTAACAAGCTATTCGCCACATTGTTACGTCCATCCCCAACGTAGACGAGCTTAATATCCTTTAATTTTCCGAGGTGTTCTTTTATTGTTAACAAATCTGCAAGTGTTTGTGTTGGATGCCACATGTCTGTTAAGCCATTCCATACTGGTACACCTGAATTTTTCGCTAGAGATTCTACTGTTGCATGTGCAAATCCACGGAACTCGATACCATCAAACATACGTCCCAAAACTCTCGCTGTATCTTCAACAGATTCTTTTTTTCCAAGCTGAATATCATTTTTACCTAGGTATTCAGGATTTGCCCCTAAATCCGTACATGCCACCGTAAATGCACAACGTGTACGAGTTGAAGTTTTTTCAAATAAAAGGGCAACATTTTTATCTTCTAAATAATGATGTGGAATCCCGTTTTTCTTTTTCTCTTTTAATTCTGCCGCTAAATCAATAAGATATAACAATTCTTCTTCTGTAAAATCTTTTTCAGCAAGAAAGCTTCTTCCTTTTAAGTTTGGTTTTGTCATCATCATCATTCATCCCTACTTTCTCCTGTATTTATCCTAGATATCTTTTCGAACAATTGGCATACTCATGCAACGTGGACCCCCACGACCGCGAGACAATTCCGAGCTTAATACTTCAACAACCTCTACGCCATGCTCACGTAATAAAGCATTTGATACATAGTTGCGATCATATGTAACAACTACGCCCGGTGCAATTGCTAATGTATTAGATCCATCGTTCCATTGTTCACGAGCAGAAGCAATCGCATCTCCTCCTCCGCAAGGAATAAGAACCAATTCACTCAAACCTAATACTTCTTTTAAAGCCTGAGTTAAAGAAGTACGATGTGTGATTTTGAGAACTTCTTCACTCTCTCCTTTTTCCAAAATATAAATATTCATATTTCCTTTTGGACCTTGAATAGCTGGATGAATTGTAAATTTATCATAATCAACCATTGTAAATACTGTATCTAAATGCATAAATGCACGACATTTTGGAATCTCTATTGCTAGTACTTTCTTAATCTTATTTTGACGACTAAATAAATTTTTCGCTAAGCGTTCAATCGCTTTAGCCGATGATCTAGCAGATACGCCAATCGCAATTGTTTCCTCATTTAAAATCAGCTCGTCGCCGCCTTCAATTGGAAACTCATAATCACGATCTAACCAAACTGGTACATTGTGACTCGCAAAGCGTGGATGATGTTTAATGATATATTCCATAAACAATGATTCCCGTCTCCGTGCTGGTTCTCTCATTTTGTTAATTGTTAAACCACCACCTATACTAGCTGCTGGATCACGAGTAAAATATAAATTTGGCATTGGATCTAAATAAAATGGGTAATGATCTTCCATTAATTCGTACAGGTGGGTTTTTTTACTAGTTTCAATTTCGTTTTTACGTACGCCCCCCATAATTTTCTCAATCATTTCTTCATTTGAAAAGGAAAGTAAATATTCTTTTAAAGTCTGATATGCACCATTTACGTCAGCCTGTCCTTCTTTTAAAATACGATCAACAAATTCTTCACGAAGTTTTTTATCAACTAACGCCTCAGCTGCTAGTTTTTCTAAATAAAGAACTTCAACACCCCGATTGCGTAATGTTTGCGCAAAATAATCATGTTCTTTTTGAATAATTGGTAAATATGGAATATCGTCAAATAATAATTGTTGCAAATAATCTGGCGTTAAGTTTTCCACTTCTTTACCAGGACGCTTTAGTAAAACCGTTTGTAATTCTCCAATTTCTGAAGTAACATGGATCGGATGTTTCATTTGTTGTACCTCCTTTTAAATTTGTTTGATGTCTACAAGTACATAATAAACTGAATGCAAACACCCCTTTGTGAAAACGCTAACAATATTAAGTTAAATATTTCACAAACTTTTTTTAAAAAAGTATATCCAATCGTATTTTTATAAAATAATTCCCCTCATAATGAAATAATTAGCTATATATCATGTATATTCACTGCATAACGGTACCCTATTTTTTCTTAAAATTTTTTATCTCATATTAACGGAGAGGAATAATCCTTTCAATAAAATCCATCCATCAATTCGCGTTTTAAATGCAACAAAAAAAGCTGTTCTAAAATTCATTAGAAACAGCCTTCTCCTTTACATAATCAAATTCAATCTCTCTTTTAAAATTTCCCTATCTGCTTTTGATCGAGAGATTACAAGACATGTATCATTCCCGCATATACATCCTATTTTTTCTTTCCAGTCTACAGAATCTAATAGGGCACCAATAACATGAGCATTTCCGGGCAAAGTTTTAATAATAGTCAGTTGTTCTACATAATCTATGTTTACAACAACCTCTCTCATTTTCTTCTTTAACTGCATATCTGTTCGCTGATTTTCTTCTGTAAAAATTTTATATATTACTGCTCCTGTAGAAGAAGCTGTCTTTACTAAATTTAATTCATGAATATCTCGTGAAATAGTTGCTTGTGTAACAATTACACCACGCTCCTCTAACAACTCTACTAATTTCTCTTGTGTCTCTATTTCATTCTCTCTTACCAACAGCTTAATTAGTTGTTGTCTTTTCTCTTTTTTCATGAAAGACACTCCTTCTAATATTATAGTTTTATTATATCCTGCTATAATTTTCTTCTGAAAGAGACAACAGTAAATGTTGCGGAAACGTTCATATTATTTCATTTTGTAAACATCTTTTGCTTTCCAAAAGATAAAAAGGAAGAACGATTCATCGTTCTTCCTTATACCATAAACTGTGCAATTGTCTTCTTTAATTCTGCTGCTCGTTTCTCTAAATCTTTTGATAGCTGATCAATAAATATCATATTTTCAGATTGCTTCATTGTTACGCGAACAACTTCCTGTGCCCCTGCTGAAGTTTCTTCAGCAATCGCTGCTACTTCCTTCGTTTGTATACCTGTTTCATGAATATAATTCATCTGTTCATTCATATAACCACTAATTTTTTGAATCGCATCCGCTACTTCCATAATACTTGTTGTCATTTCTTTTAAAATAAGTTCCGTTGCTTCGCCACGTTTTACTTCTTCTTTTGCTGTTTTCACTTGATCTGTCATTTGCATAGAAACACGGTTCACTTCGTTTTGCATATCATGCAATAATTTTGAAATGTTTTGTGCTGAACTTGCGCTTTCATCTGCCAGCTGTCGCACTTCTTCGGCAACGACCGCAAACCCTCTCCCATGCTCCCCGGCACGAGCTGCCTCAATCGATGCATTTAATGCTAATAAATTTGTCTGACTAGCAATCTCACTCACTAATGAAACAATATGTCCTACTTGTTTTGTATGTCCTTCTAGCTTTTGTACACTTTTCATCGACTCTTCATTTTCTTTCGCTAACATTTGAATTCCTTCAATAAGCGACACAAAAACACGTGTACTTTGTCCAAGCGCCTGCACCATTTGCGAAGATAATTGATCTGATTGTTTTGCTTTTCCCTCTACTTCACTTGCAATAGAAATTGTCGCATCAACAGTAGAAACGATCGTTTGAATAGAAGCAGCTGATTGCTCCGCTCCTACGGAAATTTCAGTGAGGGTTTCCGATACTCCTTGTGCTTGTTTCGTTGCCTCTCCTGTTTGCTCTCGAATTTGCTGTACTTGATTGTGTGTGTATGTAAACGTTGTATCAATATTTTTTACCATTGTCCGTAAATTTCCAAGCATCGCATTAAAAGCAACACTTAAAGAACGAATCTCATCATCTGCTTTCGGAAGCGCAACATCCTCACGAATATCCCCATTCGCAGCTTTATGAGCAGCTTCTTCTAGCTTTCGAAGTGGCTTAATAAGAAAATCTGCCGCAAAATATGCCAAAATCCCTGACCAAATAACCCCCAATATCATTACAATAATATTGTACATCGTTTGATTTACGTATTCGTGAACATAATCGTATACAACATAAATAAAAAATAAACTTGTTGAATACGTAATAAGCGCTAAAATTGTTGTAAACAACATGAGCTGTATACGCAATCCAAAGGAAAAAGGCTTCTTTTCTTTTTCCATGCCAAGCTTCCCCCTATCTAAATGATATAAGTACCTTCTATATGTTATTATCCATATTTTCATTATAAAAAGATATATAGATTTTTAAAATAAATAATTAAATTTTGAATTAAATAATTACCTTTATTCCCCCACTTTGCAATCAGTTCATTAGCGGCTTAAAAGATTCTTCTCTCGTTGCCTATGTTGGAATGTCCGAGCTATGGGGAGCCGGACTTTCTGAAGCTGCTGCAAACTTTCAGCAACTTGAAACATATATTGTCGTCAGCATCTATTACCTTGCACTCGTTCTTCTATTTACGTACCTCTCTTCTTGAAAAACGATTAGTACGAAAAAATATAAATCACACACAACCCGCTAAACAAGAATGAATATCTATGAAAAAAAGCACGAACTCTTCATGAGTTCGTGCTTTTATCGTTATTATATAAACATAGTTGATTCTAATAACAAACTATATTTTAGCCGTTTTTTACATTTTTTACTTCTTTTACTTCTTCTATAGTTTTCTCACGATATTCAATATTCGCAGGATCTAATCCATTCCCTAAAGAACCGTATAGATGCGCTTTATGCGGATCAATTAACTCGCTACCTTGGTGGTACACACGCGGTGTATTCCAAAGCGTAGCTAATGCTTTCCCCATCGGCATTTCATGATAGCGCTCTGGCCACATTTCTTTAATTTTCTCTTTTACTAATGGATAGTATTTTGAGCTCATACCTGGGAACAAGTGATGCTCTGTATGATATGAGAAATTAAAATGTAACACGTCTACCCAGCGCGGCACTGTTACTGATAAACAGTTAGCCAGTGGATCATTTACAGGAACAATCGGGTTCAAACGGTGATTTGTTGCGATATATCCCATTACGATAGCGTTTGCAATTAATAATGGAAGAACATAAGCAAAAAACCATTTTGCAGGACCCATAATAAATAATAAACTAATCCACACTGTCCATGGTAAAAGAAGCTGAAGCCATACAGATTTTTGAGTTGATGGCTTAAATTCCTTGATAAAAAGGAAAAACATACGAGACGAATGCATTGTAAATTGAATTGTTAACGATAAAAAGCTAAAGAAAGAACGAACGTGCAACGGAAGGCGATATACCCAGCGTAAAAATTTGCTTTTCTTAAACTTCTCCATCGTTGGCCACGCATCCGGATCCTTCTCCTCATGCTGTGTATGCACATGGTGAGTTAAATTGTGCCACTTTCTCCACAACTTTGGTCCAGTTGATAGCGGCAGAAACGCAATTGCCCCAAGAAAATCTCTTAGCCAAGCTTTCCTTACTACTGTACCATGTAAAATTTCATGTCCAAGAAATCCCATAGATGCAAAACATAATCCTAAAACGACTGCAATTCCAAGATTAGCCCACACGTTCAAATCTAATAAACCAATTGTCAGAAATCCCGCTACCGTAATGAGTAAATAGGCTAGTCCACCAAACAAACGAGTTGGGACTGGTTTAAATGCCTTCTTTGGCAAATGCGGTGATACACGTGCTGCATACCATCCAAACGTATGAAGATCCTTATCCTTCATTCTTTTGCCCCCTTCTCATGGCGCGCTTACGCACCTTGCATACATCGATTGTCGTTTCCAGATTGATAATACTATTATTTTAAATCTTCTTTCTCAAAGAAGATTATACTCACTTACTCTTACAATTATTATTCATTGAAAAATATTTCTCTTTTTACTCTTTATCAACCTTTCCACAAGATGAATCATATCAGTAGACTTTCTATATTGTCAATAACTTTTATGACCTAGTAATAAAAGTTGGTTATACTTTCATAATCACTTCCTATGTTACTAAAGAAAAAATGCTTATTTACCAACATTTACACTCCCTGCTAATTCTTCATCGCTTCGTTCCTAAACACTTCATTTTGTGAAGGATATTATACTTAATCCTATTTATCTTGTGTTATGCCAAGCAAATTAAAACAAAGAATTATATACAAGGCCTCTGTTAATTTATTATTTTAAAATAATTTATTTTCGACACATGAAATTTTCGTTATTGGAAAAATTAAGTAAAAGGAATTAATTAGAATACGAGGTGCATTCATATGGAACATGAACAACTTCCGAGATTTCCAGAACCATATTGGCGGGACTCTACTGACTTCCCTACTTTTCCAAAGCTAACTGAGAACATAAAAACAGAAGTTGCCATCGTCGGAGCAGGTATCACTGGCATTACAACAGCGTACTTACTTGCAAAAGAAGGAATCAAAGTTGCATTAATTGATGCCGGAAATATATTAAACGGAACAACTGGACATACAACTGCAAAAATTACAACCCAGCACGATCTTATTTACGATGAACTAATTACCAATTTTGGGGAAGAGAAAGCGAGATTATATTACGAAGCAAACGATAAAGCGCGGCAATTTATAAAAGATACCGTACAGCAGCACAATATCCAATGTGATTTCACAGAAGAAGATGCTTATCTATATACGAATTCAACCGACAATCTACACAAGTTAACGAAAGAATTAGAAGCATATAAAAAGCTTAATATCCCTGGCGAATACATAGAACGTATCCCGCTTCCAGTTCCTATCAAAGCGGCACTTGTTATAAAGAATCAAGCTCAGTTCCATCCGCTTCGCTATTTAGCAGCGCTTACCCTACAATTCATTGAAGCTGGCGGCGTTATATACGAAAACACAACTGCAGTTGATGTGGAAAAAGGATCTTATTCGCAAGTCATCACAAAAGATGGACATCGAATTACCTGTGGTTATATCGTTTCTTGTTCACACTTTCCGTTTTATGATGCGAACAGCTTTTTCTTCGCAAGAATGTACGCAGAGCGCTCTTATGTCCTCGGTGTAAAAACAAAACAAGAATATCCAGGAGGAATGTATATAAGTATTGATAATCCGAAGCGTTCCCTTCGCTACACAGCAATGGGTGATGAAAAATTGGTGTTAATTGGTGGTGAAAGCCACAAAACAGGACAAGGCATTAACATGATGAAACATTACGAAGCACTGCAAGCATTTTGCGAAGAAACCTTTGGCATAGAAGAAATTCCATATAGATGGGCAACACAAGATTTGATTACACTCGATAAAGTTCCTTATATCGGACACATCAATGAAAATAACCCTAACATTTTCGTCGCAACAGGCTACCGTAAATGGGGAATGACAAATGGAACTGCAGCAGCTTTATTATTAAAAGCGTCCATCATGAAAATCGATAGCCCATACAAAGAACTTTTCGCACCATCACGATTCCATGCGAATCCAGATATCAAAACATTTGTCACTCAAAACCTTGACGTAGCAAAACATTTAATTGAAGGAAAACTGGAATTTGCGCTTCGTAAACCAGAAGATCTCGTAAATGGAGAAGGCGCTGTCGTAAGAGTAAATGGAAAACGTGCTGGTGCTTATAAAGACGATGACGGCAAACTTCACATTGTAGATACAACTTGTACACATTTAGGCTGCGAAGTGGAATGGAATAGTGGTGATTGCACATGGGATTGCCCTTGTCATGGCTCACGGTTTTCGATTAATGGAGATGTGGTTGAGGGGCCCGCGGATAAGGCGTTAAAGAAAATTGAAGATATGTAGTACTGTTAATGTACAACCTTTACTAAGGAAGAGCACCAATATTATCGGTGCTCTTTCCAGCTTTGATGCAGCATATCCCGAAACAGTATATTCAACTGCTCAATATCTATAACTTCCTTCTTTTCTAAGCTCTTCACATACTCCTCGTAATACGTAATCTGTCCTTCTAAAAATTCATTCAATGTCGCAATTCTTGGCCCTACATCCAGCTCGATACCTGCTTTTTTCTTCTCAAGCAATTTCTCAATTTCTTTCAAAAGCACTACATCCAGTGCTGATTCATGCAATAACCTTTTAAACTCAACAGGCGGCAATGTTCCTTTCTCTTCTAACCATCTGCAAGCTAATATCGGACGTAATACATAAAAGTATTTCTTTAACTTTACTTCTTCACCTTGCAAAAACGTGCGATAGTTTTTTGATGCCATATGTAAATAATGATACACCGTTGCTTTTAGATCAAAATGATTGCTCATTTCCTGCAAACGTTCTGGAAGATTTGATGTCTTAGCGTATACAATTGGCGAAAGAATCCACTCTAACAAAGCTGGATTCGATTTAGAAAATAGCTGTAATGCCTTACGGAGTTCCCAACCACTTATATCAAGGGCATCGCTAATTGGATACTCAATAACATCCCGCTTTTGCTCAATTGATAAGTACCAGTCCATTCGATGTACGTATACAAAACGAACATCATAATCACTATCTTTCGACGGAAACCCCCACGCCCTGCTTCCGGATTCAACAGCGAAGAGAATCTTTACGTCGTTTTCTCTTTCAATTCGTTGTAGCTCTAATTGAATTTTTTCTCTCATATTTATCACTCTCATTTTTCTATCATTTCCTCGGAAATTCGACACCGACACCGAATCCAAAACACCTGCCTTTAGTATGGCATCTGCGATAACATACATATACAAATTTTCTATATATATGGTGTCTTCTTTTAAGATGAAATATCAAAGAAGAAGATTCTCTACTTATCAACAATTGTAGCTTTGAAATAAAGTTTGATCAAAAATACCTCGCAATCACAAGTTTTACGATAAATAAAAAGAATCCATTTTGAAAAAAGATTGATTAAAATGGATTCTTCTCCAGCAGATTTAAGTTTAGTTTTTATAAAAAATTTGATTATTTCCACCCATGTTGTTCCACAACTCTTAAGTTATGATACTTAAAAGTTAAATTCACCTCCTACAATCCCTTCAAAGCCGTCAATCTCCATCTTTTGAATTCCCTGACCATTGCTGATCCTAAGCCAAACAACTATACCACCTCTAGCAAAATAATTAACATATCATATTCAGGAAAGGTTAGTTAGCTAATAGCATATGTTTTATTGAAAGGGTGTGATTGAATTATGGATCGGCAGAAATGGGGCATTGGAGGATTAGTATTCGTTGGCTGCATGTTTCTTGGTGGAGGAGTGGGATCTTTGTTAGGAAGTTCCCAAATTGGATGGCTGATAGGAATGGGTGTTGGATTTCTTGGGATGGCTTTAACGAGACTGATTGGAAAATAATAGAACAGGGGGTTCTTCTTCCAGTAAATAAGGCAATATGCATTTAAGTAATTACTTACATACTAGCCCTGTAACATGTAGTAATCGTACAAAGCCACTCTCTAATAGAAAGTGGCTCTTTTGGAGTACAAAATTAGAAATCACACAACTTTTGACAACACAAATCACAACATAATAGACCATCAATTGACACAAAGATTCGCTTGAAAGCGGGATTTTTTGCTTACTCAATTTGTAGCTTTGAAATAAAGTTTGATCAAAAATACCTCGCAATCCCAAGTTTTACAATAAATAAAAAGAATCCATTTTGAAAAAAGATTGATCAAGATGGATTCTTCTCTAGCAGATTCAAGTTTGATTTTTATAAAAAAGTTTGATCATTTCTACCTATGTTGTTCCACAATCGCGCCCGATTGTGGCATAAGAAAATGCGTTTCTACTTAAATATAGGGACGTACCTGCTAGGAAAAAAGCCTAATAAAATCA
>NZ_NUQE01000058.1 GCF_002582035.1 Bacillus pseudomycoides | reverse complement strand
GAAAACTTTCCTGTTGCATCCGTCTTTCCTCTGCCGATAATCGTTGATCCTACCTTCACATACACATACGTATTCGCTTCCGCTGTTCCTGTTACTTCTGTATTCTTATCCGTAATGACATTCACTTTCGGAGCCAATGGCGCTGTCTTATCTTGCGCCGTTACTGTTGTGTACGGGCTATAATTTCCTGCACTATCCTTTACTACTACTCCAATTTTAGTTCCTGCTTTTTGTACAGGAATTGTAACTGAAAACTTTCCTGTCGCATCTGTCTTTCCTCTGCCAATAATTGTTGATCCTACCTTCACATACACAAGCGTATTCGCTTCCGCTGTTCCTGTTACTACTGTATCCTTCTCCGTAATAGTATTCACCTTCGGAGCCAATGGTGCTGTCTTATCTTGCACCGTTACTTCCTTTACCTCACTTGTGTTTCCTGCAGCATCAGTAGCTGTTACGGTTAATTTTGTTCCAGCTTTTTGTAAATCAATAGACACAGAAAATGTTCCATCATCCTTAACTACTGTTGTACCTAGTACTTTATCTCCTGCTTTTACCGCAATTGAAGAACCTGCTTCAGCCGTTCCTGTAACACTTGTTGATTTGTCTGTTACTTCATTAACACTTGATATGTTTGGAGGCACCTTATCTAAATTTACCGTAAAGCTTAAGGAAGGATTTATTGAACCATAATTACCCACGTTATCACTTAAGTACATATAACTAGACTTCCATGTCCCAAGTTCATCTGTCGATTTAACTTGGTATGTTCCTTCCCATAAACCTGAAGAGCTATTAAAGTTTAACCAAATATCTCTGTTAAATCCTGAAGGTGTTTTAAATTCCACCTTCGACGATTTCACACCAGAACTATCGGTTATCTTAGCTTTTATCGTAATCATATCCCCTGCACTAGCCTCTTTCGGAGTGACTTCTATACTTTCCACTTTTGGAATCTGATTATCTATTTCACCTTTGTTATTTATCGTGAGGCTCAGGGAAGGATTTATTGA
>NZ_NUQE01000057.1 GCF_002582035.1 Bacillus pseudomycoides | reverse complement strand
AAAAAAGCCTAATAAAATCAATTTCACTTAACTAATTTATACATAAGAATATCATCCACATATTCATTATCATTAAATTTAAATTCTTTAATTTTACGACCTTCTTCAATGAACCCCATCTTTTTGTACAATGAGATTGCCCTATGATTTGTTGAGAAAACTCCTAAACTTACCTTCTCAATTAAAGGATTCTTCTCTGCCCATTCTAATAAAGTTTTTAGTAGCATTTTTCCAATTCCCAGTCCTCTGTAACCTTTTCTAATTAACATTCCAAAAGAACCTGTATGAGACAACCGTTTTCTATTTTTGGTAATTTCAAATACTACCCAACCAACAACATCACCATCTTTTTCAGCTACAATTAATGTTTCATTTTCACTCTCCAATATGCTCTGTACCCATTCTTTTTGTTGAGATGACGTTTTATTAAACTCTTCGGATACCGAAATTAGAAA
>NZ_NUQE01000056.1 GCF_002582035.1 Bacillus pseudomycoides | reverse complement strand
CTTCGTTCTCGTTTAGGTAGTCTGGAATTTCGATTGGATAGACTACAAAAACTATTTCATAGTTTAAAAAACAAAGTTTCTTCTATTGTATTTGGGAGTAAAAAGCTATTTAAAGCACAACATACTGTAGATACTTATGTTCAAAATCATACGCTTTGGGTTCAGGATTTTGAACAGGCTCGTTACAATCAAATGCTGATTTCAGGTCGAAAAGACGCGAAATCAGGAAACTTTGTATTTACATACAATACAGAATCACAATCTTTACACTTTACAACCCCAAACGGTGTTGTAGTTGAAATTCCGAACCTTACATTTCCGTATGGAC
>NZ_NUQE01000055.1 GCF_002582035.1 Bacillus pseudomycoides | reverse complement strand
ACACTTCGTTCTCGTTTAGGAAGCCTTGAATTTCGGTTGGATAGACTACAAAAACTACTTCATAGTTTAAAAAACAAAGTTTCTTCTGTTGTATTTGGGAGTAAAAAACTATTCAAAGCACAACATACTGTAGATACTTATGTTCAAAATCATACGCTTTGGGTTCAGGATTTTGAAAAGGCCCGTTACAATCAAATGTTGATTTCAGGTCGAAAAGATGCGAAATCAGGAAACTTTGTATTTACATACAATACAGAATCACAATCTTTACATTTTACAACACCAAACGGAGTTGTAGTTGAAATTCCGAACCTTACATTTCCGTATGGACAAGAACAAGTGAATGTAGCTGTTCAAAACCAATGGA
>NZ_NUQE01000054.1 GCF_002582035.1 Bacillus pseudomycoides | reverse complement strand
CTGCATATTGGTACGAAAGATTCCAATCGACTTCTGGAAGAATCGTATACGTATGATGCCAATAGTAACCGCACCGCAATTGAACGTAAAAACGGTGACAAAACAGAAAAAACAACATATGCATATGATTCTATTAATCAACTAACAAAAGAAACATTGCAAAATGGTACAATAAAAGAATACAGCTATGACGGCTTTGGAAACCGTGCAAGTGTACAAGTAACAGAACTAGGAAAATCACCTGTTTCTACGGCAGCCGTATTTAACGATGGCAATCAGCTGACGAAGTTCGGCAACGAATCCCTAACGTATGACGCAAACGGAAACCGTACATCCGATGGAAAATACAAATACACATGGAACGAAGCTGACCAACTTGTAGCCATTACAAAACAAAGCGAAAGCACATCATTTGCGACATATAAATATGATGACGATGGACGCCGTATCGAAAAGACGGTAAACGGTGTGACAACACGTTATCATTACGACGGTGACAGTATCAACCCATTATACGAAACAGACGGCAATGGAAACGTCCTTCGTCAATATGTATACTCCATAGACGGCATCCGCCTTGCGATGAAGTCACAAGGACAAACGCTATACTACCACTACAACCCACGCGGTGACGTTATTGCGATGACAGATGAAAGCGGACAAGTAGTAGCAAACTATGAATACGATGCATGGGGCAATGTCTTAAAGAGTGAAGCAAAAGGTATCGCAGCGGAGAATCCATTTGGATATGCGGGGTACATGTATGATAAAGAGCTTGGGATGTATTACCTAATTACTCGTTACTATCAACCGGAGCATGGGGTATTCTTATCAGTAGACCCAGACCCAGGTGATGAGGATGATCCATTGACGCAGAATGGGTATACGTATGCGAATAATAATCCAGTGATGATGGTGGATCCAGATGGACATTGGGCAATATGGTCTCTGGTGAGTAAGTACAAAGTGAAATGGAGTCAAAATACAAGATTTAGATATGGAGTAAAATCGGGTGTCAAAGAGGTAGTTAATTCATATAAAAGTGATGTAGGATACGTAATGGCTAGTTCGAAATTTTTCCAACCATTATGGGAAGCAACGAAATCGTATGGTAAGTATCAAAATAAATCGAAATGGCTAGTTCAGCAAAGTGCAAATTTAAAATATAAAAAAGGAAAAACATTGTCTAGAGTACAAAGTAAAGCAAATGCTAGGCAATTTCAAAAAGCGAGTATTCGATTGGCTGGAAAAGTAGGAAGAAAAGCTTTATTAGGACCGATTGGTTGGGCACCAGATGCTTATGTATTTTATAAAGGTTTTCGGAAAGGATGGAAATCTTATAGGAAAAGGTGATTAAATGATAGATAGCGATGAAACAATAATTTGGATATATGGGATTATAGTAGGAGTTATCTGTAGTGGAGGTTTCATACTAACAATAGTTAAAAATAAAACATATATATTATTTTTATTTTTTATTCCTTTTATAATTCTATATTTACTATACTTCACATCATTATCTTTTATCCCCATATTATTTCGTTTGTTGATATTTGGAGGATCCTTTATCTTAGTTTACATTGTAGTATACTGGTTTGAAACACGTTAAGTATATAGAAAGATTCCTAAAATAAAGAAATTTGAAATGATAATAAATCAAAGTGGTAGCGAGGACACATAGGACAATTTCTTAAGGGGTGATACGGAAAGGTATTGCAGTAGAGAACACTAAAAGTCTAATAGCAAAGATATTTATAGAAGGGAATCGATACCCCTAAATCCAGCTTATAAAGCTTGGATTACAGCATAATACGAAAGAAAACACGACCGTGGGGGGAAACATGGTCGTGTTTTCTTTCGTATATAAGTAGAGTAATAGATATAGTTGTACGGTTATATTATCTCTAACATGTTGTTTCTTCGGTGGTTCTTCTCTTCTTTAAAGTGTCATCGATCATATAAACGGAATCG
>NZ_NUQE01000053.1 GCF_002582035.1 Bacillus pseudomycoides | reverse complement strand
AAGATACTTCCACTACTTCTATTTCTTGAGACTCTTCTGTTTCTTCTTGTACATTCAATTCTTCCATCTCTGAAGATAGCTCTACTTCTTCTATTTCCTTAGATTCTTCAACTTCTTCTGTTTCTTCTTGTATATTCAATTCTTCCATCTCTGAAGATTCTTCCACTACTTCTGTTTCCTGAGACACTTCTGCTTCTTCTTGTACA
>NZ_NUQE01000052.1 GCF_002582035.1 Bacillus pseudomycoides | reverse complement strand
TATGCGGGTGTGGCGGAATTGGCAGACGCACCAGACTTAGGATCTGGCGCCTTTGGCGTGGGGGTTCGACTCCCTTCACCCGCACTTTTAATTGAATAAGTCATATATGTCTTGCGGAAGTAGTTCAGTGGTAGAATACAACCTTGCCAAGGTTGGGGTCGCGGGTTCGAATCCCGTCTTCCGCTCCAATTTTCAATATGACATGCCGGGGTGGCGGAACAGGCAGACGCACAGGACTTAAAATCCTGCGGTGGGTGACCACCGTGCGGGTTCGACCCCCGCCCTCGGCACCATATGCGCCCGTAGCTCAATTGGATAGAGCGTTTGACTACGGATCAAAAGGTTAGGGGTTCGAGTCCTCTCGGGCGCG
>NZ_NUQE01000051.1 GCF_002582035.1 Bacillus pseudomycoides | reverse complement strand
GTAAAAAAGAAAAAGACCGATAGAAGTCGGTCTTTTTCTTTTTTACTTATAGTGTTGGTCTCTTCTAAGACCTAGATTTTCTAGGACCTACAATTAATTTGATTGCTGTTCTTTCTTGATTATCGATTGAAATCTCTTGAAACGCTGGAATAAGAACCAAGTCAATACCACTAGGAGCTACGAATCCTCTTGCAATAGCAATGGCTTTAATTGCTTGATTTATAGCGCCAGCTCCAATCGCCTGAATTTCTGCATTACCGCTTTCTCTTATTACGCCTGCAATTGCGCCTGCAACTGAATTGGGATTTGATTTTGATGATACTTTTAATATATTTTCCATGTAATTTTCTCCCTCTGTTATTTAATCGTCTTTTTGGTTACTGACTGGAATGTAATTAACGTACCTTTAACTAATAATCATATCCAAAGCAAACAATACTATTGAATGTATTTATTCGATATTTTTTGTGTTGTACCTGCCCATCTACATAAATAAAAAGCGAATTACTAAATCTTAAACTTAGTCATCGCTCTATCCATTGCATCTTGGTTTACCCCTATATATCTAAGTGTTACTCTTTCTGATGAATGATTAAATATCTCCATAAGCAACGCTATGTTCTTTGTCTGCATGTACATGTGATATCCAAACGTCTTACGTAATGTATGTGTACCAATCTCATCTAAACCAAACTCTGCTGCTGTACTTCTAAGTATTTTGTATGCCATACTACGGCCAATCGGTTTGTTACTACCTTGTCTGCTTTTAATTAAGTACTCATGATCATCTCTCTCTTCAATGAACCATTTCAACTCTCTTCTTAATGCTGCAGTAATTTGAATACGCTTCTGCTTACCTGTTTTCATTTCACGCATTGAAATGTGGCTCCCTTTTAAGTCACCAACCTTTAGCTTCAAGATATCACTAATACGTAAGCCTGTATTGATTCCCATTACAAACAGGATATAATTACGTTCACTCTTGTCTTTAAGATATTCTTTTATTTGCTGTATCTGCTCTGGATTACGAATAGGTTGAACAAAGTTCATTATTGTCCACCGACTTTCTGTTCATAAACTTCTAGTCTGAGTGCAAATGCAAGTTTATAGAAAGCATTTGCTTTATTGCGTCTATATGTACGTTCACTCATACCAATCTCGTTATAAACCATATAATCAAAAACATCTTCATCTTCTAAATAGCGCTTTACAATTATTTCTCTTTGAGTCTTACTAAATCGACTTAATGCTCTGTCAATTTGAAAAGATAGGCGCTGTAATTCCGCTTCCCGTTCACTTAATTCTAAATTTGCTAAAGCAACATCTTCGGCTGGCTTTCCAACCACATTTGTTTGGCCGTGATATCTTACCTCACAAGAAGCTGTGACCTTCATCTCATTTCTAATCATCCCAAACTGTCTATAAATACGAATATTTTCAAGAATTGCTTCTAAGCGAGACTGTGTTGCTTTACGATCAATTTCGGGTAAGAAAGTTAATTGCGTCATATATATAAACACTCCTTGTCTATTTTAATGAAATATAAAAGCGGACACCAACCCACAGAACGATATTAATCCGCTCTATAGAATGATGTCCGCCAGTTCTTCTGGTAGGACACTAATATTTATTTTTCTTCTTCATTCTTACAAACTGTCCAATATAATGTTTTTTCTTTCAATAATCTATTATAACACCTTGGCTTCATAGACGTTGCAATACATTTCATATTACAGTAATACGTATTATCATATTCACAACGCCATCCTTCACTAATTGCTCTTTCACATGCTTCACATAATCGCAAATGATTTTCTCCTATTCTATTAAGGGATTATTTTGTTCAAAATTAACTTAACGCCAATGTAATCTTTTACCATAAAAAGTAATTCATGTATAATTTGATAAATCAATATTTTAGGAGGAACAAAAATGTCAGATACAATAAAATTCATTGCTTTTACCCTTATAGGGATTAGTGCAATCTTTGGTCTGTTAAAGGAATTCAAAAAAACTCAAAAAAATGAATCCTGGATAATCTTCGAAACTTTAGTTCTTATAGGTGTTGCATGGGTATTAATCGGCATTTTTGTGTAGCTTAAATGATATTACCTGAATAAATCTCAATGTTCCGTCAATACTGTAGATACAATAAATTTTCTCCAGTTCCCCCTTGGAGTGAGCAGTTAGCTTTTGCTAGCTGCTCTTTTAACTTCTTCGTCCTTTACCATTCTCTTCAGGGCAATTAACACATCATTTAATGTTGCTGTATCACCTATAACTCCTCTATTTGTTTTAATGTGCCAAACGATATTTTCCAATTGCAATTTTACGTCCCTTGTTATATTCAACTTCCATTCACATTCCTACTAAAATAGCGTTTTTATTCAAAAACAGTAAAAATAACTACTTTCTTTCAATCTCTTATCTCTGTTAAGCTAACAAAGGATAAATTTAACATCCCATTCAGATTTAAAACTAGAAAAGAGATGATATTATGAACATCTGGGCTAAATTATCTTTAGCGTGTATACCTTTTGCGCTTTTGACCCTATGGTATGGAACCACATTAGAAATGAATGAATCGAATGAAATTGTTTGGATCATTTTTATCTTCACACCAATTGTAGGTATACTTTTAGCATTCGCCGCTAAGAAGCCTATTCAAATTGTTTTCCTTGTCTTGTTGAATATAAGCTATTATCCTATGTGGTGGTTGTACCTCGCCTTTTTTGCTAATCCTTTGCACACTTAAAAGGATAAGTTATTAGGTGGCTGAAGATTAAATCAGCCACTTTTCTCTTTGCATTTTCAAATAACTATTTTGTTCATTTTTTAATGTAAGAGCATTTAAACTCTTCCCCTGTACGCATTGCATCTTCAAAATCTTCTAGTATCTCAATTCTTTTGTTATATTGGATCACTCCACTTGGAGGATTTGGATAATTGTCACAAGGATAAATCAAAATCTGATGCGATCCCTTCCACGCTATATATTCATTTCCGTTTGTCCCGGACCAAAATGCTTTTATATTATCATCCCAGTTCAAGATCTTTCCTCCTTTCTATTCAAATAACGCTTTTATATGAAATCCGTACACATTTTTGACACATCCACTACCACTATATCCTGAAAATTCGTGATAATATTAATTTGTTGAATATGCCAATTTTCGACAATATACGACAATACTATCTCCCTTAGTGAATCCCTGTCCCCCAGGGGTTTTTCCTTTTATTCATTACTTTTTATTTCACTAAACTTTCATCCTGAACAAAATTCAAATTTGGTATCAAAGTAACTGTGTTTTCCGCTCATCAATACGAGTTACTTTTCCATTTTTATATACAAATGATTGTTCACCATGTCCGCTGTTTGGTGGATCTATCTCATGAATCTGTCCATCTTTCACTACATAAATCTTGTTTTCTTTTAAATCTATTTCAGCTGTCAT
>NZ_NUQE01000050.1 GCF_002582035.1 Bacillus pseudomycoides | reverse complement strand
ACAAAAATAACGGGCTATGAGGAAGAAATAGAAAGTCAAAATAAATTGCATACAACAAAAATTATGGACTATGAAAACGAATTAAAGATCCTTGAAGCCAGAAATGAAACCTTGGATGGAGAGTTGAAAAATTACAAGGCTGAAAAAGAGAAAGAAATCCAATTATTTCAAACAAAATTAAAGGGCTATGAAAACGAATTGAAAATCTTTGAAGACAGAAATGAAATCTTGGACGGTGAGTTGGAAAATTACAAGATCGAAAAAGAGAAGGAAATCCAATTACTTCAAGGGAAAATAACGGGAAATGAGGAAGAAATGGAAAAT
>NZ_NUQE01000049.1 GCF_002582035.1 Bacillus pseudomycoides | reverse complement strand
CTAGTTTTCAAAGAACATATTCGCTATATAAAATAGCTTTATGGTGGAGCCTAGCGGGATCGAACCGCTGACCTCCTGCGTGCAAGGCAGGCGCTCTCCCAGCTGAGCTAAGGCCCCGTAATTTGTATGGTGGGCCTAAATGGACTCGAACCATCGACCTCACGCTTATCAGGCGTGCGCTCTAACCAGCTGAGCTATAGGCCCATACAAAACACAAGAATAATTTATATCATATTCTTTTTTAAGAATCAATACTTTATTGAACTCTCAAAACTAAACGAAAACAAAACACGGAAACTTTATTGA
>NZ_NUQE01000016.1:31681-32421 GCF_002582035.1 Bacillus pseudomycoides | reverse complement strand
AGTAGGACGTTGCCAGGCTTACAGTATTCCGCAGTAGCTCAGTGGTAGAGCTATCGGCTGTTAACCGATCGGTCGTAGGTTCGAGTCCTACCTGCGGAGCCAATTGGAGAGCTGTCCGAGATGGCCGAAGGAGCACGATTGGAAATCGTGTATACGTCATAAGCGTATCAAGGGTTCGAATCCCTTGCTCTCCGCCATAACATTTTGGCCCGTTGGTCAAGTGGTTAAGACACCGCCCTTTCACGGCGGTAACACGGGTTCGAATCCCGTACGGGTCACCACTTTGGAGGATTAGCTCAGCTGGGAGAGCACCTGCCTTACAAGCAGGGGGTCGGCGGTTCGATCCCGTCATCCTCCACCATATAAATTTATAAATATCGTCGCGGGGTGGAGCAGTCTGGTAGCTCGTCGGGCTCATAACCCGAAGGTCGCAGGTTCAAATCCTGTCCCCGCAACCAATGGTCCCGTGGTGTAGTGGTTAACATGCCTGCCTGTCACGCAGGAGATCGCCGGTTCGACCCCGGTCGGGACCGCCATTTATGAAGGCTCGGTAGCTCAGTCGGTAGAGCAGAGGACTGAAAATCCTCGTGTCGGCGGTTCGATTCCGTCCCGAGCCACCATTTAGATATATTTGATAATGCCGGCTTAGCTCAATTGGTAGAGCAACTGACTTGTAATCAGTAGGTTGGGGGTTCAAGTCCTCTAGCCGGCACCATGTAAGTCGGAGGGGTAGCGAAGTG
>NZ_NUQE01000016.1:0-31653 GCF_002582035.1 Bacillus pseudomycoides | reverse complement strand
TCTGCCCCCCTCCACCATTTACATTTTATATAGGGGCATAGTTTAACGGTAGAACAGAGGTCTCCAAAACCTCCGGCGTGGGTTCGATTCCTACTGCCCCTGCCAACACAGCATGGCGGCTGTGGCGAAGTGGTTAACGCATCGGATTGTGGCTCCGACACTCGTGGGTTCGATTCCCATCAGTCGCCCCATTTTTAAATATTACTTTACAAATTAAATTAGTTATGATAATATACTAAATGTCGAGTTTGGATATTATCAGTAATAAAATTGATGATAAATCATATAATGTATTAATAATTCGATGGGCTATAGCCAAGCGGTAAGGCAACGGACTTTGACTCCGTCATGCGCTGGTTCGAATCCAGCTAGCCCAGCCATTTTTGCGGAAGTAGTTCAGTGGTAGAATACAACCTTGCCAAGGTTGGGGTCGCGGGTTCGAATCCCGTCTTCCGCTCCAAATTTAATATGGCGGCATAGCCAAGTGGTAAGGCAGAGGTCTGCAAAACCTTTACCACCGGTTCGAATCCGGTTGCCGCCTCCATATTATGCCGATGTGGCGGAATTGGCAGACGCGCACGACTCAAAATCGTGTTCCGTAAGGAGTGTCGGTTCGACCCCGACCATCGGTACTGTTTAGACGAGGATAACTCGTTTTTTTTTATGTTTGTAGATGTATGATAGGCGTGAATAATTCGATTATACTAAACGTTTTCTATTACAGTAGAAGGCGTTTTTTTTCTTTTAAAGACTTTTACAGGACTTTTAAATTACAACTTTGTAAGGAAGTTGTAAGAGAAATCGATTGGATATTTTTAAAAAGCGAGGTATTCTTAAATTAAGAACAATGAATGTTGGAAGAAACGGGGGGTGCCTGTTGTGAAAGAACGAACAGTATCTCGTACTGCTTTTAATCATAATATTACTGTAACTCCAAAAGCAAAAATCTTTTATGGAGTTGTTATATTATTATTATTACTAAGCTGTGTATTATTATTTGCCGGAAATAAAATGATTGAAGAAAAAGATATAAGTAAATTGAAGGTACCTGCTCATTTTGAGGTACCAGAACAATTAGCTAATGCATTTATTGCAACTGAAGATAAGCGTTTCTATCATCATAATGGATTAGATTATATTGCAATTGTCAGAGCGACAGTAGAAAATATAAAGGCTGGTCATGTTGTACAAGGTGGTAGTACAATAACTCAGCAACTTGCAAAAAATGTTTTTTTAACAAATGAACGAACATTTTCTCGTAAATGGGATGAAGTTTTCTATACAAAGAAAATAGAACGAACATTTACGAAAGATGAGATTTTAAAATTGTACTTAAGCAATATTTATTATGGAGAAGGAGCATGGGGAGTTGAGGAAGCAGCCAAACTTTATTTCGGTAAAGAGGTAGATCAATTAACATTGAGCGAAAGTGCTATGCTTGCAGCTGTTGTGAAAGCTCCAACTTATTATTCGCCAATAGATCATTATGATAAAGCTGTAGAAAGACGTAATGTTGTGTTAAAGCTTATGGAGCAAGAGGGGTATATTACTCATGCTGAATATGTACAAGCGACAAATGAAAAGCTTATCATTCGTCAGGATACTCCTAAAAATCAACCAGTGCAGCATGTAAAGGCGGTTAGTTAAGAGTAAGTTCAAAATGAACTTACTCTTTTTTATCCCGCTACTTTAGGGCAGTAAGACTCCCACCTCAAGATTNNTCCAGCTCTAGCGGCTAGAATCTCCGGTCGTTTCGCCCCCCTCGGACGAGGCAAAAAGCGTCTCTCTGTCAGGTGCTCCAACGTCCTGCGATTCTGGGCGAGCCGCTTCCGCTTTTCTACAGAAGATAGGTGGAGGATAACTACCTGTAAAAGTCCGATTTGGTGGGCTTTCCATCTGCGGGGGATGAAGAACCCCACTGATGGAAGTTTCACTTTCCGTGAATGAATTTAAGAGAAGTGAGACACAATATTGTCACATTTGTTTAATTTTGCTTATTTTGTGAGCAACTTCAATGGACTGTTTATATGAGAATTGATATCATGAGTAATGTATATAAGCAACATACAAAGAATAAAAACATTAAAGAGGAATGTGTATGAAATCAAAAAATATTATGATTCTCGGTGTTATTTTTTCTGTTGCGGTACTTATTGTAATTGGGACAATTGCATATAGTATCGTGCGTGATAAGAAGGATATAGGAAAAGATACATTTTCATATGGTACACAACAATCATTAGGAGAGAAAGATGCTCCAATTCATGTTGTGGAGTTTGGAGATTTTAAATGTCCAGCTTGTCGTACATGGGATGCAACTGTATTACCACGTTTAAAAGAAGATTATATTAACAAAGGGAAAATTCAGCTGCATTTTATTAACTTCCCATTCATTGGAAAAGATTCTAATTTAGGAGCAGCTGCTGGGGAAGCAATTTATAAGCAAGATCCAAAAGCTTTTTGGACATTCTATGATGAAATATATCAAAATCAACAGGATGAAAATGAAGAGTGGATTACAGAGGATCTATTAGTAAATATAGTAAAGCAAAAGCTTCCTAGTATTGATGTAGAGCAATTTAAAAAGGATTTAAATAGTAAGGAAATAAAAGATAAAGTGCAGAAGGATCTTGACCTTGCTGAGAAATTAAAAGTACAAGGTGCACCATCTATATACGTGAATGGTAAACTTGTTAATCCAGACTATGATAGTATTAAAGCTGCAATTGAGAAAGAGTCGAAAAAGTGATGAGTAATTCATCACTTTTTCGACTTTTTTCGATAAAATTCTTGCAACACCTTATATTCCATGCTATACTTCTTAACATAAGTTAACAAAAAATTAATATTTTCTTTATATTTGCGGGTGTAGTTTAGTGGTAAAACAAGAGCCTTCCAAGCTCTGGTCGAGAGTTCGATTCTCTTCACCCGCTCCAAAACTCATTCCAAATTCCCATAATAATTGTGATCAACGCAGTGTTTCGTTTCTCAGATAAACGAGGTATTGCGTTTTTTTATGTTTGAAATGCATGAATATACGTGAAAATAGTAATGTGGAATTTCTTATGATATATATTGTTATAATAAATTAAGCAGCGGTGAATCATTTGTAAATATAAATGAAATGTAATTAATGGAGACAGTAAAGCGTGAACAGCGATCTCTATATAGATTTTATAAAAAGAAAGGTGGTAAAACTGTTACTGAAAAGAGGCGGAACCTCAATGAGCAGAATATGTTGTATTCATTTAATCAGCCAACATATATATACCGATGGCTAGACAAAAAATTAAGCCTATGGGGACGACACAAACCAAAGTTACGAGATTGGGTTTGTAGAAGCTGGAAAACTCTGAATGGGTATGTTTGTACACATTTTCAGTAGCAGAGTGAGTGTGAACTTCGAACAATTAAAGCAAGATGTGATAGCTTATAGTAAAACAATCGGAATTGATAAAATAGGTTTTGCGAGTGCGTCACCATTTGAAGAGTTAAAGCAACGACTTATAGAGCACCAACAATTAGGATATCTATCTGGATTTGAAGAACCAGATATTGAAAAAAGAACGAACCCGCAATTATTATTACCAGGTGCAAAATCAATTATTGCGATTGCGTTGGCTTATCCTTCAAAGTTGAAAAATGCACCGCTAAGTAAACGAGGTGAGCGGCGAGGTATTTTTTGTCGTGCCTCTTGGGGTACAGATTATCATCTTGTTTTGCGTGATCGTTTAGAGAAGCTGGAGGCATATTTAATTGAACGTTTACCTGGGATAGAAGTAAAGTCGATGGTAGATACGGGAGAATTAAGCGATCGAGCTGTTTCAGAGCGAGCGGGTATTGGATGGAGTGCAAAGAACTGCTCCATTATTACGCCAGAGTTTGGTTCGTATGTCTATTTAGGTGAGATGATTACAAATATTCCTTTTCCTCCAGATACTCCAATTGAAGATCAATGTGGCAGCTGTACAAAGTGCATTGATGTGTGTCCAACAGGAGCGCTTGTACAAGGTGGACAATTAAATGCCCAAAAATGTATTGCATTTTTAACTCAAACGAAAGGTTTTCTTCCGGAAGAATATCGAGATAAAATTGGAAATCGTATTTATGGGTGTGATACGTGTCAAACCGTTTGTCCAAAAAATAAAGGGAAAGATTTCCATAATCATCCGGAAATGGAGCCAAATCCAGAGCTCGTAAAGCCGTTATTAAAACCTCTTCTTACGATTAGCAATCGTGATTTTAAAGAAAAGTATGGCATTATGTCTGGGTCATGGCGGGGGAAAAAGCCATTGCAGAGAAATGCGATTTTGGCGCTTGCGCATTTTAAAGATACGACGGCTATTCCTGATTTAGTTGCTTTAATGAAAGAAGATCCTCGTCCTGTTATTCGTGGAACATCGGCGTGGGCACTAGGTAAAATTGGTGGAGAAGGGGTTCAAGAGGCTATTGAAAAAGCAAAAGAGCGGGAGAAAGATGAAGAAGTACTTCATGAAATGAATCGTGGTCTTGAACTATTAGCTGAGAAAAAGTAGCAGATTATCTCCCATTCCCTCATATTGTAATAGGGGGAGGGAGATGCTATGTCTGTAAAACAACACCTTCAAGAATGTCTTCAAAGGCAATTGGATTATATAACAAATAAACGTATTGATGAACAAGAAATTTCAGATGATATTGTTGATATGCTACAGCGAAAACGGGAGCTCTTTAAGCAGCGAAATGCTGAAATTGTAAAGAGCAATGCTAATGTATCTTTTATTAGACAGTTAAAAGGCGTTAACTATGATGAGGTAGATTATCAAATTCATTTTCAGTATTTAATTCGTCATCATCATTTATTTTATATAGAGGAAGAACAAATGGAGAGGCGTTTACGATTAGAAGATGGATGTATCACGCAAGATATAATGATTGGAACACCAATGGATGAACAGAAAATTGGAACGTTAGAACGTGAAGTAGTAAAGGGAAAAGGACAATATATCACATATAGTTATAATCGATTAGAGGCAGTAAAATATGCAGAGCGCTGGTGGGATGACCGTAATCCAGCTTATCAGAACTTCCCTGATAATTGTACAAATTATATTTCACAATGTCTTCATGCCGGGGAAACACCGATGACTGGATATCCGAATATTCGCAGTGGGTGGTGGCAGCAAAACAGCCAATGGAGCTGGAGCTGGGCGGTAGCACATTCCTTTCATTGGTACTTATCAAGTGCTTCCATGGGACTTCGAGCAAAACAAATGGAGAAACCAGAAGATCTTATGCTTGGAGATGTAATCGTATATGATTTTGAAAATGATGGAAGATGGAATCATACAACGATTGTCGTAGCAAAAGATGCGAATGGTATGCCTCTTGTAAATGCGCATTCTGCTAATAGTCGTAAGCGTTATTGGAATTATGAAGATTCAAGTAAGTATACGCCGCAAATGAAATATAAGTTTTTTCATATTCTCGATAACGACTAGAGATTTTTTGTCCAAGTGGTATAATACGTAGTAGAAAAAGATTGAGGTGAACATTGTGGGAATACATGTTGTTTTATATCAACCAGAAATTCCAGCGAATACAGGTAATATTGCGCGTACTTGTGCAGCAACGGGTACAGAATTACATTTAATTAGACCGCTTGGATTTTCTACTGACGATAAAGCGTTAAAGCGTGCTGGATTAGATTATTGGGAACACGTAAAAATTACGTATTATGATTCTATTGAGGAATTTTATGAAAAAAATGCAAATGGTGAGTTTTTCTACTTAACAAAGTATGGTGAGAAAACACACACAACATTTGATTATGGCAATGTAGAACAAGATTACTATTTCGTATTTGGAAGAGAAACAAATGGTCTTCCAGCAAATGTAATTGAACAGAATTTTGATCATTGCTTACGCATCCCAATGACTGATAAAGTCCGTTCTTTAAACTTATCTAATACTGCAGCAATTTTAATTTATGAAGCATTGCGTCAGCAAAATTATCCAGGATTAGATGTAGAAATTGTTTATTAAAAACCGTCATATGACGGTTTTTTTTATGAAGAAAATTAATATTTTTAATAAATGCTTGCATCTGTTTGAAAAAACGACAAATTTCATTAAAATAGTATATATAAATACAAAATAAGACAGGTTGCGATGCTGATGAAAGAATTATTTGCAAACAAGGAAAGTATAGTTAACTCTTTACAGGAAATAGATATGAATTTAATTCACCAAGGCTTGCTTCATGCCATTCAAGATTTAGTGTTTATTGTAAAAGCGATAGAAGATAAAAGGTTTCAATATATATATGTAAATGAGAAAGGTCTGCAACATGCGAATTTAGATGAAAGTTATTACGGGAAGACATTTCAAGAATTATTACCTTCAGATGTTGCCCATTCATTGCAATTACAATATGAGGATATTTTACAAAAGAAAAAAGCAAGTACGTTTCGTGATTATGTAACTTTAGATACAGGAGAAATTTTACATTATGAGTCATCATTAAATCCAATATGCTCAACAGATGGAACATGCCGATATATTATTTGTATTACACGTAACATTACAGCGCAGGTACAGGAGAAGATGGAGATTCAAGAAAAGCAAATGTTGTTTCAATCTTTATTAGAATATAATGATGATGCTATTGTATCGCTTGATTTGAAAGGCAAAATTATGTATGCAAACCCTGCAACATATACGATTTTTGGTTACAGCGATGCTGAGTTGAAAAATCAATCTATCTTTCAATATATTGCGGATGAGGATATAAATAAATTTAAAAATATGTTTCAAGATGCGTTACAAGGTTATTCTAATCAGGTTTCTGCCAAAAAATCTGATCATAAAAATGGCTATGAATTGTATGTATCGTTTAAAACGGTTCCAATTATTATTAACAGCCAGATTACTGGTGTATATTTTATAGCACGAGATATTACGAAGCAAATATTAAATGAGCAAAAAACAGAATATTTAGCCTACTATGATCAATTGACAGGTTTATTGAATCGTATTTCTTGTACCGAAATGTTAGCTCATTTGTTAAGGGAAAAAAAGAATTTTACACTTATTTTTATAAATTTAGATCAATTTCATTTAATTAATGATACATTTGGCCACGAAACTGGGGACGAAGTATTAAAAAAAGTGGCAAGGCGTTTAGAATCTCTTCTTCCAAAAGGAGCATACCTCTTTCGAGAACACGGTGATCAATTTGTGGTTGTAAAAGAAAATATAGATAAAGAATGCACAGAAGAATTTGTTCAGATGTTATTAAAAGGAATGGAGAAGCGTTTTGTTATACAGGAAGAGGAAGTATATATAAGTGCTTCTATTGGGATTGTAATGTCACCTACAGATGGAGAAGATGAACAAACATTATTTAAACGTGCTGACGTAGCATTAGTACGTGCGAAAGAGCAAGGAAAAGGTAACTATAGCTTTTATTATTGCGGTCTCAATGCGCAGCGTGAGAAACAATTTATGATGGAAAATCAATTGCATCAAGCACTAGAGCGAAATGAGTTTACATTATATTATCAGCCGCAAATTAATATTGTGACAGAAGAGATGATAGGGATGGAAGCCTTGCTTCGTTGGAACAATAAAGAACTTGGAAATGTTTCACCTGAAGAATTTATTCCACTTGCAGAGAAAACGGGATTTATTCTTAAAATTGATGAGTGGGTATTACATGAAGTATGCAGACAAATACGTAAATGGTTAGAGAAGGGGGTTACTCCTGTATCAATTGCGGTAAATATTTCTGCAAAGCATTTTCGTTCTTTTAAATTAATAGAGGCTATTAAGAATGCTTTAACGACATATCGCATTCCACCACATTTATTAACAATTGAAATTACAGAAGGAGCTTTAATGCATAAAGAATTATCAGAGAAAGTACTTCTTCGTTTAAAAGAGGAGAAGTTGAAAATTCATCTTGATGATTTTGGAACAGGATATTCGTCGCTTAGCTATTTAAAGCAATATCCAATTGATACTTTAAAAATTGATCGATCTTTTATGCAAGAAGTAGGTGCGGATGAAAAAGGGACAAATATTACGACAGCTATTATTGATCTTGCCCATACATTGGGGTTGAATGTCATTGCCGAAGGAGTAGAGGAGGCGGAACAAATTCAATTCTTGAAAGAAAAGAATGCGATTTTAGCCCAAGGTTATTATTTTAATAAGCCTCTTTCTATAAACGATATTGAGAGATTTTATTTTATGACAGATAAAAAGTGATGAGCATCAAGCTCATCACTTTTTATCCCGCTATTCGCGGGCAGTAAGCCCCCCACCTCAAGATTGAGAGCGAAGCATTGTCCAGCTCTAGCGGCTAAAATCTCCGGTCGTTTCGCCCNNGAGCGAGCCGCTTCCGCTTTTCTTAAGAAGATAGGCGGGGGATAACTGCCCGTAAAAGCCCGATTGGTTCAACTAACTTTTCATGGAAGAAAATCGTTTCCATGAAAAGAAGTTTCACTTTATTTTGTTCCGGGTTTATCATTATATCCTGATGTGAAAATAGCAGTGAGAAATGTGAGCATAACACCTAAAATTAATAAAAGTTTCATGAGAATTTAGCCTCCCATTCATATTCATGCCCTACTACTTGTATTATATCGAATTTTCTTTCAATTTTGGTAATAAAATTTATAAAGTTTGTGTGCGATTTCATTTTGATTCGTACGAATGTTTAAGGACATCCTCGCATACTTTTATAATAATCCGCTTGAACAAGGAGATGGGGGAGGAGCTATAATGGATATTTTAAAGAAAATCGAACAGCACCGGGAAACAGAAGAACGCTTAAAGTGGGAAGGTACATTTGCTGACTATTTAGAAATTCTTAAAGAAAGACCATGGGTGGCACAAACAGCACATTCTCGTATTTATAATATGATTAAGGATGCTGGAATTGAAGAAGTAGACGGCCTGAGAAAATATAATTTCTTCAGTAATCAATTATTTGGATTAGAAGAAGCATTAGAGCGTCTTGTAGAAGAATATTTTCATCCATCTGCAAAACGTTTAGATGTAAGAAAACGGATTTTACTATTAATGGGACCAGTTAGTGGTGGGAAATCTACATTAGTTACGATGTTAAAGCGTGGATTAGAGGCATATTCACATACAGATCGCGGTTCGGTTTTTGCAATAAAAGGGTGTCCAATGCATGAAGATCCACTTCATCTTATTCCGCAGCATTTACGTGCTGATTTTTATGAAGAATACGGAGTACGAATTGAAGGAAATTTGTCACCATTAAACTTAATGCGCCTAGAAAAAGAGTATGGAGGCAGAATTGAAGATGTAATTGTGGAGCGTATTTTCTTCTCAGAAGATCGCAGAACAGGGATTGGAACATTTAGTCCATCTGATCCAAAATCACAAGATATTGCTGATTTAACAGGTAGTATTGATTTTTCTACTATTGCTGAATATGGTTCAGAATCAGATCCGCGCGCTTATCGCTTTGATGGAGAGTTAAATAAAGCAAACCGTGGGATGATGGAATTTCAAGAGATGTTAAAATGTGACGAAAAGTTTTTATGGCATTTATTATCGTTAACGCAAGAAGGGAATTTTAAAGCAGGCCGATTTGCACTGATTTCCGCAGATGAATTAATTGTTGCACATACGAACGAAACAGAATATCGTTCTTTTATTTCTAATAAGAAAAATGAAGCACTTCATTCGCGGATTATTGTAATGCCACTTCCATATAACTTACGGGTAAGTGAGGAAGAGCATATTTATGAGAAAATGATTCATGAAAGTGATGTTTCTGATGTTCATATTGCACCGCATACGCTTCGCGTTGCAGCAATGTTTACAATCTTAACACGCTTAAAAGATCCGAAGCGGCCAGACATCGATTTAATTAAGAAAATGCGTTTATATGATGGCGAAATGGTAGAAGGGTACAATTCTATTGATATAGAGGAACTGCAGCGCGAATATCAAGATGAAGGTATGAGTGGAATTGATCCGCGTTATGTTATCAATCGTATTTCTTCTACAATTATTCGTAAAGAAGTAGCATCAATTAATGCTTTAGATGTACTACGTTCTTTAAAGGATGGATTAGATCAACATCCATCTATTAGTAATGAAGATCGTGAGCGCTATATGAATTTTATTTCATTAGCGCGTAAAGAGTATGATGAAATTGCGAAGAAAGAAGTACAAAAAGCATTTGTATATTCATATGAAGAATCCGCGAAGACACTTATGGATAATTATTTAGATAACGTAGAAGCATACTGCAATAAATCGAAACTACGCGATCCGTTAACTAGAGAAGAAATGAGTGCGGATGAAAAACTTATGCGCTCTATTGAAGAACAAATTGGCATTTCTGAAAATGCGAAGAAAGCGTTCCGTGAAGAGATTTTAATTCGTATCTCTGCATATGCTCGCAAAGGGAAGCGATTTGATTATAATTCACATGAGCGTCTTCGAGAAGCAATCCAGAAGAAACTATTTGCCGATTTGAAGGATGTTGTGAAGATTACGACTTCAACGAAAACGCCGGATGAAAATCAGCTGAAGAAAATTAATAATGTTGTAGCACGATTAATTGATGAACATGGCTACAATTCCACATCTGCCAATGAATTACTACGTTATGTAGGTAGTTTGTTAAATCGATAATAATTATAGTTGTAGAAAAAGAAAAACTGTCTCTTGGAAAGGGGCAGTTTTTTTATATTTTGTTTTCGACTATAAGAGGTGCTTGTCCACTATGAGTAAATTAAAATGCAATCTTATGAATTTATTTGTCAATTATTTTCACAACGAGCATATGATAGAGTAACCAACCATTCATACAGAAAAAGCCAACACAATACAATATGTTGCAGAGCTGTAAAGTGTGCAACAATGCATTGTGTTTCTTTCTTAATTATGAAAGTATATTAATTTTTATTGGCGTAGAAATAATTTTACTCTTAGTAGGGCTCGTGTCTTTACTACTTGTTTTCTAAAAAAGAAGCTAATGTTTTAGTTTGTGTTTCGGTGAAAGCATAAAAAACTATGTAAGGAGGGAAAGGAATGACAGAAGAAAATCAATACAATTATACGATTTCGCAGGAAAATTGGTCCCTCCATCGTAAAGGACATGATGATCAGCAACGTCATCAAGAAAAAGTACAAGAGGCAATAAAAAATAATTTACCAGATCTTGTTACAGAAGAAAGTATTATCATGTCAAATGGCAGGGATGTTGTAAAAATACCAATTCGTTCATTAGATGAATATAAAATTCGTTATAACTATGATAAAAATAAGCATGTTGGTCAAGGAGCAGGTAAAAGTAAAGTCGGTGATGTTGTAGCGAGAGATGGATCTAGCGGTCAAAAGCAAAAAGGAGCAGGAAAAGGTCAAGGCGCGGGAGATTCTGCAGGAGAAGACTACTACGAGGCAGAAGTATCGATTTTAGAGCTTGAGCAAGCATTTTTTAAAGAATTAGAGCTTCCTAATTTAAAGCAAAAAGAAATGGATGAAAATCGTATTGAACATATCGAATTTAACGACATTCGCAAAATGGGCCTTTGGGGGAACATTGATAAAAAACGGACGATGATGTCTGCTTATAAACGAAATGCAATGAGTGGTAATCCGGCCTTTCATCCAATTAAACGAGAAGATTTAAAATTCCGTACGTGGAACGAAGTCTTGAAACCAGAATCAAAAGCTGTTGTGTTAGCAATGATGGATACGAGCGGTTCGATGGGACTTTGGGAAAAATATATGGCTCGTAGCTTTTTCTTCTGGATGGCTCGCTTTTTACGCACGAAATATGAAACAGTAGATATTGAATTTATCGCACACCATACAGAAGCAAAAGTTGTTACCGAAGAAGAATTTTTCTCAAAAGGTGAAAGTGGTGGAACGATTTGTTCATCAGCATACAGAAAGGCATTAGAACTGATTGAAACTAAATATTCTCCGGAACGCTATAACATATACCCATTCCATTTCTCGGATGGAGATAATTTAACATCTGACAATGCTCGTTGTGTAAAACTTGTGCAGGAGTTAATGAAAGTATCTAACATGTTCGGGTACGGAGAAGTGAACCAGTACAATCGCCACAGTACACTCATGTCAGCATATAAAAATGTGAAAGATGAGAAGTTTCGCTATTATATTTTAAAACAAAAAGCTGACGTCTTTCATGCGATGAAGAGCTTTTTTAGAGAAGATTCGAAAGAGAAGATGGCTTAAACCCCTAAGTGCAGGGGTTTTTGTTTTTAAGCGAAACCAAAAAGATTGAGTAGGAAAAACTACTCAATCTTTTTCATACGATCAAATAACAAGCCATCTGTCGTATTATTTTCTCCTATTACAAAATCTTTCATATAATAAGAAAGATAATCACCATACTTCGAATCTGTATTTAAAAGAAGTTCATCTACAAAATAACAACCAAGTGGTAAATGGTCGAGTAAGAGGCTAGCGAGTGCCCCGTACACACCGCAAGCCACTTGAAAATAGGTTGCGTTTGTTCCGTATTGTGTGTACACATGTTGGGTAGCAGTTGTATTGTACATATATGCTTCTTTGTCTTTATACACAAGTAATACACCAATTAAGTCTTCACCGATAAGTTGTCCCGTTTCTGGATTTAATACGTGATGATTCCAGCTCCATAGCTCATCAATGTTATGTTGGTTGTCATGGATTAATTGTGTCATATAATCATTGATACGATACAAAAAGCCAACCTCCATATCGTACAATTTTCCAAGATTAATTACTTCTTCGTGCCCCATTAAACAACCGAAAAACTGTTTATCTCCTAATGTTACTTTAAACTCTTGTTCATAAGCGGTGTTACATAAGAGAATGGGCGTTTGATGTTTCATAAAAAGAGGATAGTTTAAAATGCCTTCTTCTAAAAAACCTGCTGGGGACCATGTCGAGTATACTGTTTTTTCTTTAATAAGAGTTGGATCATGATAGAAAGTTGTATCGTGTTCGACGATGAAACAAGCAAGGGGGATTTCCATAGGATTTTGTTTCATTAATTTAATTGCCATCCATTGGACGACGCCGGGATTCATACCGGAACAAATAATGCCTGTCATTTGTGTGAAGGCGGGTTTATGCTTTTCAAAGAAATTTTGTCTTTCTAGTAAACTGAAGCGCTTTATATGCTCATTCGCATCGATTGTTGGTGATTGCAATGCTGTATTAATATAATGTACACCAAATTCATTGCAGCATGTTAACATTTCTACTGCATCTGCTAAGGAAGCATCAATGACTAGGGTTGTCCCCGTTTTTTGTAGATGACTTCGAAATAATGTGTTATCGCTTAGATCGAACACATGGAATGTAAAACTATCGTATAATGCAGGATACATATCTTGAAAATAGGATTGCGGTTTTTGCTTTATGTCGATTAAATGGATCGAGCAGTTTTGCAACTGAGTGTATAAAGGATTATCAATATCTTTCACGGCATGATTTAATAAAGATAAAAATGCGCGAGCAGCGCCGCCGCTGCTTCCAAGTATAGTAAGAATGAGTTGTTCTTCTTTCATGTTTTCCCTCCTATATGATTAAGATATGCTCTTCATATGAGAAGGGATTATTTGTTTGTCCATACATGCATAAAAATTCATTGTTTATCCCGCATAAACGGGCAGTAAGCCCCCCATTTCAAGATTGAGAGAGAAGCGAAGAAGATAGGTGGGGAGTAAAGAAAACCCCACTGATAGAAGTTTCACTTAATCTATGAATATGGAAAAAAACCGCAGTCTACTTGTAAGACTGCGGATGGAATAGTGAAAAGTATGATTATCCAGTTTTTTGCACACTTTTCGATTTTGGTGTTCGTTGTATTGTAAAAGTTTCTTTTCGTAATTCTTTAAATAGTGATGTCACCATTAATATAATAACAATTGAAAATGGAAATGCTGCGAGGATTGCTGCAATTTGCAGCGCATTTAAACCACCTGCTTGTAATAAGATTGCAGCAATTGCTGAAATGGTAAGTCCCCAAATAAGTTTTAAGCGATTGCTAGGAGATAAATTTCCATTACTTGTTTGCATGGCTACAACAAACGTTGCGGAGTCTGCAGATGTAACAAAGAATGTGGAGATTAAAATTAACGCAACAATTGTTAGAAATGATGAAAACGGTAAATGAGAAATGACAGCAAAAAGACCGGTTTCTATACCGTTTTTTGTAATTTCGTCTGCGATTCCTAACGATTGGAACATCTCCATGTGAATGGCTGTTCCACCGAATACTGTAAACCAAAATGTGCAGATTAATGTTGGGACTAATACAACGCCGAAAATAAATTCACGAATTGTGCGTCCGCGTGAAATTCGTGCAATAAATGTACCGACGAATGGCGACCAAGAAATCCACCATCCCCAATAGAAGAGTGTCCATTTTTCAATCCATGCAGAATCGTGCTCACTAAAAGCACCTAAGTTTAAGCTCATACTTGGTAAGGACCCTATATAAGATCCTAATGTTGATATGAAATATTTTATAATAAAAACAGTTGGTCCGAAAATTAAAAAGGAAACGAGTAAAATTCCTGCAAGAGAAATGTTCAAGTTACTCAAATATTTAATCCCACGATCTAATCCTGTTTGTGCACTCGTTAAATAGAGGACTGTAAAGATTAAAATTAGTACGAGCTGTGTGCCAACTGTATTGCTAATAGAAGGGAATAAGTAATGTAATCCACTAGCAATTTGCTGTGCACCAATTCCTACGGATGGAACGATTCCGAATACTGTGGCTAAAACAGCTAAAATATCAACCGTTTTTCCGATAGGTGATGTTTTCGATCGATTAAATAAAGGAGTAACTGCAGCGCTAATTGTACTACCTTGTTGTTTGCGAAAGGTAAAGTATGCAAGAGCTAAAGCGACGATTGCATATAATGACCAAGGGAATAATCCCCAATGGAAGAATGAATATTGCATTGCGAGTTCAGCACTTTGTTGGCTGCCAGGTTCACCTGTAAGGGGAGCATTTAAATGTGATATTGGTTCGGAAATGCCATAAAAGACGAGGCCGATTCCCATACCAGCTCCAAATAACATTGCGATCCATGAAAGGTAACTATATTTTGGTTTTTCATCATCTTTACCAAGACGAATGGAACCGTATTTCGAAAATGCTAAGTAAGCGGCTAAAAGAACCATTGCGGTCATTAATAGAGAATAAAACCATCCAAAATTACTGAGGATAAAAGAGTTTAACGACGAGGTAACACTTTGTAAATCATAGCCTTGTATCCATTCTGCTGGAAGTACACCCCATATAATAAACAAGGTTGTCAGCAAAATAGAGATATAAAATACACTGTTTTCTTTTTTGAGCATCCAATCCCACCTTTATTTAATAAAGTTAATAGTTATGTTTATATTAACCATAACAATTTTTAAGAGAGGTGTCAAAACACGATCTTAGAAGTTGATGATAGATCGTAGAAAATGTAATATAAACTGAAGCGTTTACAAATAGAGTTTTGTATATCGTTTGTTCATCATTTTCTGCCACTTAAGTGTGTTATATTTCCAACAAGTATTATCAATTATTTTATGTAAATAAGGCATTCTACGATTAATAGCGATAAACCATAATTTATATATTTTTACACCATTTACCTTTTATCATACCATAATTTTTAGATGAATAAAAATGGATCAAAAGCTATTACCTCTGATTTTGTAGGAGTCATAAGTTTTTGTATTACAACAGCAATTATTAACATTATTTGGTTTTTTATAGTTTTTCGTTCACTGTCAGTATCAAGTAAAGTTAATTTTTTAAAAATTCTAATGCGTGTACATCTTTACTTTTTATGTAAAATAATATATTATATGGATATACAATATATCGGTTATTTTTGAGGAGGAGCCTGTCACTACAGGCTCCTCCTGTGCCTTTTTAAGGGGTCTGTGATGCAGGTCCCTTTTTCTATGGATAAAATAACTGAAAATTTAAAAAGATGAAATTTGAAAGGGGAGATGCATACATATAAGAAGATGGACGCATTGATGAAAGGAGGGGAAGCGCTGTTGTTTAGCCATGGACTTGAAATAATTTATTTATACGGATTTATTATAACAACATTCATTACTGTTATATATTTATTTTTTAGTGATGTGTTTGAATCATTATTTCACATAGTAGGCGGACCGACTTCACCTGTAACAATATTATTTAGCTTTCTTGCTATGTTTTGTGGTTTTGGATATATCTTTGAATATATGCTTTCTTGGGGAAGTGTTGTTATTTTCTTTGTTGCCTTTTTTCTTGCGCTTATTGGGGTAATTGCGATGAAAATGCTTGTGTTATCTCCGATTGCGAAAGCGGAACAAAATACAGCGCAGCGCATGGATGAATTTATTGGCTGCAAGGGTGAAGTGCTGATTACGATTCCGAAAGAAGGTTTTGGTGAGGTGCTGGTGTCCTCTCAATTTGGAAGCAATGCGATACCGGCAAAAACAGTTGGGAAAAAAGATATTTCCCAAGGGTCCTATGTCATTGTAGAAGGAGTACAAGATGGTGTTTTGCTTGTGCAAAACATAACTTGTTCTTTAAAAAAACCTAAATTGTAAGGGGGATATATTATGGTACCATTAATTATTGGCGGTGTATTATTAGCAATATTAGCTCTACTTATTTTAGTTTTTATTACGAAATATCGTACTGTAGGTCCAGATGAAGCCTTGATTGTAACGGGAAGCGGACTAGGCACCGGGAAAAATGTTGTTACAACAGATGATGGTAAGAAGATTAAGATTATTCGCGGAGGCGGTACATTTGTTGTGCCAATTATGCAACAAGCAGAACCTCTTAGTTTATTAAACTATAAGTTAGAAGTAGGGACACGCGATACATATACGAAGCAAGGTGTTCCCGTAACAGTAAATGGTGTTTCTATTATTAAAGTTGGTTCCACAATTGAAGAAGTATCAACAGCAGCAGAGCAATATTTAGGAAAAGAAACAGAAGAATTAAAAATGGAGGCAAAGGAAGTGTTAGAAGGGCATTTACGTGCCATTTTATCTTCTATGACAGTTGAAGATGCGTATAGTAACAGAGAACAGTTTGCGCAAAAAGTACATGAAGTTGCTTCCACTGATTTAAAGAAAATGGGGCTGCGCATTGTATCATTTACTATTAAAGAAATTAGTGATAAAAACGGATATTTAGATGCGCTTGGCCAGCCGCAAATTGCAACAGTAAAACGTGATGCAACAATTGCAAATGCGGAGAGAGAAAAAGAGGCGCGGATTGAAAAAGCGCGTGCCGAAAAAGAAGCAAAAGAAGCGGAGTACCAACGCGATGCACAAATCGCTGAAGCAGAGAAATATAAAGAATTAAAGGTGCAATCATATAAAAGGGAGCAAGAACAAGCACGCGCTGATGCAGACCTTTCATATGAATTACAGCAAGCAAAGGCACAACAAGGTGTAACAGAAGAGCAAATGCGTGTAAAAATTATTGAGCGTGAAAAACAAATTGAATTGGAAGAAAAAGAAATTGCTCGCCGTGAAAAGCAATATGACGCAGAAGTAAAGAAAAAAGCAGATGCAGATCGTTATGCAGTTGAGCAAGCTGCTGAAGCAGAAAAAGTGAAACAAATAAAAAAAGCAGATGCAGATCAGTATAAAATTGAAGCGGAAGCAAGGGCACGTGCAGAAGAAGTACGTGTTGAAGGTTTAGCAAAAGCAGAAGTACAAAAAGCACAAGGTACAGCCGAAGCGGATGTTATTAAACTGAAAGGTCTTGCTGAAGCAGAAGCAAAACAAAAAATTGCTGAAGCATTTGAATTATACGGTCAAGCAGCGATTATGGATATGGTACTGAAAATGTTACCAAGTTATGCGAAAGAAATTGCAAGCCCGCTTAGTAATATCGACAAAATTACAGTTGTGGATACAGGCGGTGGAAAAAACAGCGGCGCTGGTAAAGTAGCAGGCTATGCAACAGATTTAATGGCAACGATGCAAGAAACATTAAAGGCTTCTTCTGGTATTGATTTAAAAGAATTGCTGGAAAGTTTTGCAGGAAAAGGTACAGTACAGCAATCTGTTAGTGAGAAGTCTGTTGTAGAAGTAGTGGAAGAAAGTAAGAAGGAAAATAGTGGGCAGTAAAAATAGGAACCCCTCTAGCGTGTGTCTAGAGGGGTTGTTATTTTAGTATAGCTAACTAGAAAATGTAATACAATTCAAATCTTTTAAAATATAAAAGATATGGAATAACAGTGATAGAATGGGTGAGGAAAATGAGATTTTGAATAGGAAAGTAAGGAGTAGAGCTTGTATGAAAGCAGTTATTGAAAGTGTCTATAGTCCATGTAATGGAGTAGTAGAAGAAGTGTTAATCAATGAAACGTCTCATGTATATGAATGGGAAAAGCTATTTATTATTAGAAATAATAAAGGAATATTAGAAGAAGCAGCGGTTGGGATTAGTGGAAATATATTATCTGTAGATGTAGTAGTTGGACAGGAAGTAGATACGAATACGGTATTGTGTAAAGTAGAAGATGATTTTTTAATAACAGGATGCGAATAAATTTCATTTTATTAAAATATAAAAAAGACAAAACGAGTATGTGTGTAAATAATACATGTACTCGTTTTTTTGTAATGAAAAATGATATGCTGAAGGGTCTATTCATTTCTATCCATCAATATTCTTAATATAAACTAAAGATTATTTTGCATTTATTTATATTATCACATTTGATAATATAATCATAAGATATAGAAAAGGAAGTAGGTTTTTATATATGAAAGAAAAAAAGTTGGATATATTATTTCATCCAATTCGATTTCAACTTATTCAGGAGTTTATTGGAGGGGAAAAATTAACGGCAAAGCAGCTTGCTAAAAAATTACCTCATATTCCACAAGCGACATTATATCGTCATTTAGAAAAACTAACGACAGCACATATATTACAAGTTGCTCAGGAAACGCAAATACGAGGAACGATTGAAAAGTTATATGCCTTAAATTACAGTATGGCTAGTATTTCACAAAAGGATTTGCAAGATGTAACGAAAGACGAACATATGCAATATTTCATGATGTTTGTCACGCAGCTTACAGCAAATTTTAAAGATTATTTGCAGCAAGATCATATTGATTTCGAGAAAGATGGGGTAGGTTATCAGCAAGTAAGTTTTTACATGAGTGATGAGGAGTTTCAAGAGTTTATACAGGAAATGAGTGGAGTATTTTTAAAAGCAATGGAGCGCAAGCCATCTCCAGAGCGAAAGCGAAGAACAATTTCAACAATTGTAATTCCTGAAAAAAATGGGAAGGGAGAATAAAAAAGATGGGAAAAGAATTGTTCGTTACAATTGAAAGTGCAGCTTCACTTCAAGGGACGTTAACAATTCCAGCATACGATGCAGAAACATACCCAGCTATTTTACTTATTGGCGGAACTGGAAAAGGCGACCGGGATGGAAATGTTCGCGGTTTAAAACTACATTTATATAAAGATTTAGCAGATTATTTCACTCCATTAGGATTTGCAACGCTGCGTTACGATAAGCGTGGTACGCACAAAAGTGAAGGAGATTATTATAAAACAGGTGTTACGGATTTAATTGATGATGGGGTTGCTTGCGTACGTTTTTTAAAGCAGCATCCGCAAATTGATCCAAAGCGAATCATAATTGTAGGTCATAGTGAAGGGGCTTTACTCGCGCCAGCTATTTATGTAAGAGAATCAGTTGCTAACTTAATTTTACTTAGCGGCGCAGCTGAACCTTCGAAAACATTGCTTCCAAAACAAATGGAAATGGTAGTAAAAGAACTAGAAGAAACAGATGGATTTCGAGGAAGACTATACCGCTTTTTTAAACTTCCCCAGCGTATTAAGAAACAGAATGAAGCAGTAATGGAAAAAATACAACAATCATCAAATCCTGTTATGCGAATAAAAGGGGCAAAGGTAAATGCAAAGTGGATACGTGAACAATTTCAATACGATGTCGTAGAGTATTTAGAGAGGGTAACATGTCCTGTTTTAGCGATTACTGGAGACCGAGACATACAAGTGCCACCAGAGCAGGCAAAGAATATTGCGGAATATGCAGCAGGTGAGGCAGAGTGGCATATCATTCCGAACATGAATCATATTTTACGAGAAGTTGAGAAAAATCATACAATGCTGGGCCTAATGAAGGAATATAAAGGGCTTGCGGATAAAAATATTCAAGAGGAGTTATTGTATGTTATGAAGGAGTGGTTAGCAAAATACAATCTTCCATAATGGAAGCTGTTCTTTTAGGAAAGAGTATCAGCCAATTGTACAGATGCTAATAGAACACAATGACGATGTAAGCATTCCTGATAAAGAATGGATTACCGCTCTCCAACATGCCAAAGAAAGAGGATTTACAAAAATTCAGTCCATACTAGAAAAAGCAGGTGCTTATTGATGAAAATACCTCACACGTTTCATTGTGTGAGGTGTTTTTTTATTATTGAGAGCATTATTTTTTAGTTTGTATCCAAGTACCATCTTAGCTTAGAAAATATCACTTACCATTCTTTTGTATGTAGTTATTTTTGTTTTGTGATTCATAAGATAATCGCGCAGTTTGTAAAATCTTCTTATCCTGCTAGTTTTTGTATGACCGTTATTAATTTTTTGATGGAATAAAATAATAGTGATTTTATCCCGCATTAACGGGCAGTAAGACCTTGATTGATGAGAGAGCTTTTCATCAGTGAATGATGAAATTCCTGTTAATGAAAAAATTAATATATATAACTTTCTCTGTATATATATTGAACACATCGCGGACACACATTTGACATATATGTGTGCTATATTTCAAATGAAAGCTGTTTGCTCTTGTTCTCTGTACTTTCTGCGTAATAGTACTAGTACGCCATTCATACAGCTTTCAGTGGTAAAAAACGATTTGTTATTCAGTACATGTTAGTTTTTGGAAAGGATTGAATTGTATGAAGTCCATACTAGAAGCATCTACACATATGCATTTTCCTCCTTTCGAATGGAATTACGGTTAAAGAAAGCCAGAACTTCTTAAAGAGGAATGTTTACATCACTTATTTGAAGAAACTGTAGATCGTTACGAAAATAGAATAGCTGTTATTTGTGACGATAGAACGATAACGTATAGAGAGCTAGAAATAGAATCGAATAAATTAGCAAGATATTTACGATTGAAAGGAATTGAACGCGGTGGCTGTGTAGCCATTCTTCTAGATCGGTCTATAGAATCTTATATTGCGATGCTAGGTATTATGAAGGCGGGAGCTGCATATGTACCACTAGATCCGAGTTATCCGGAAGATCGGGTGCAATATATTGTACAAGACTGCGATATTGCTGCAGTTATTATGACTGAGGAAATTGCTGCTCGGTATCATGTAGAATGCTTAGCTGTACGATTGGATCAAGAGGCTACGTTGATTGCAAATCAAGACGGTGAACGCTTATGTAAAGAAGAAGTGCAAGTACAATGTGATGATTTGTCTTACATTATTTACACTTCAGGTACTACAGGGCGTCCAAAAGGTGTGCTAATCGGGCATCATACTGCAGCTCATGTTGTGAGAGCTTCGCAAACTTTTTATAAAGTTGTGCCAGAAGATCGAGTGTATCAAGGATTTACGACTGCGTTTGATGCCTCTATAGAAGAAAGACTTTATCGTTCTAGTTATGAATGAAGAGTTTTTTCATCTTGATCTAGCGGGCGGTAAGTTTCACTTTCTCCCGCATTAACGGGCAGTAAGACCCCGCCTCAAGATGCAGAGAGAAGCGAAGAAGAAAGGTGGGATAACTGCCCGTAAAAGTCCGATTGGTTCAACTAACCTTTTGGAGAAGAGCGCTCCAAAAGGAAGTTTCACTTTATGACAATCATAGCGGAAAATGCAGAAGAACGGTTCTGATTTTGGGTGTTTTATCTTAAAAAACATAGTGTTAGTAAGGATTTTCGACTGTAGCTATCTCTTGTACAAAATACGTGCAAGAAATAGAAAAGTTAATTATACTAATGCTACATTTCATTTTTTATAAAAAGAGGGATTCAGATGAATATGAGTAAGAAAATTTTCACACTAATGTTAGCTTTCACTCTGTTTGCCTTACCAACATTTGCACAGGCAAAAACCTATAGTGGCGGTAAATCATCAGTTTCATCCCACTCTAGTAGCGGAGGATACAGTACGAAAGGGTCAACTTCTGGTAGTTCCCGTTCTTCAGATGGGACATATCATTCTGGCTATAAATCTTCGTCATCAAATGTGCAATCAAAGAAACCAGCTTCTGTAGATCGTACACCACAGTCACAGCCAGCTCCTAAGAAATCTAGCTTTTGGGGTCATGCAGCATCATTTGGAGCAGGAGCTTTACTAGGTAGTATGCTACATCCATTTGGAAATCATGGAGTTGGTGGTGTAGGTGGAAGCTTTTTCTCTAGTGGTTTATTAATAGATATTCTCATCATTTTAGGAATTATTTGGCTTATACGTCGTATTTTTGCAAGACGTTAAGAAGGAGGGACGACGATGAAGATTTACTTTATTGAACAAGATATAGTTGATGCGGTTTGTGTACACGCGGCCGCTATACATGCGTATCGTCCAGAGCAAATTGATGTTGATTTGCAGTTTCATCCGGATAAAGGGTTTGGCGCCAGTGCTCGTTTACCGTACCGAACTGTAGAGCTTGGTGAGCAGGAGCTAATCGATGCAATTGCATTTTATCTAAGGGAATATCACAACTTTATCCCAGAAAGTTTGCGTATTGACTTACAATTCAATGAGCAAACAGGGTTTGCAGTGGATGTCGAAGTAGCGTAGATGAGAATTGCTCTTTGATGAAATAAAATGATATAAATGCGAGATCAAGCTGATTATAGTATATGAAGCATGTTTAAAAGACTAGCGTCTAAACAGACGCTAGTCTTTTTATTGTTTAGAGTTGTCAAATCAAAAAATATATTCCATGAAATAAGAAAGATCCCCACGCATTCATGTAGGGGAAAAGAGGAGATAAGAGATCAAAACAATGATGAAACCTTATCTCTTTTTTATTTGATTGTATCATTCATAATGAATATTCCTCGCTTCATTATTTGTTTAATTCCATTACTACATTTTTGCCGTTTACAAGAACTTGGATTACTGCAACCACAATTTCTATCATTTTTTCATCTCTTATCTCTCCTTGTTTTTGACTTTATTTTTTGCTTTTCGTATAGTGAAAAGCTCATTTCGTAACTCTTGAATTAGGTGACGTAAGGAATGAGGTTTAAATGAATAACACTAGCAAATGAAAAAACTTATTTTTATTAAGGGAATTTTAAGGAATAGATTCGATAATAGGTCTTACTTAATGAACAATGAAGCATAGGAAAGGAGAAAGGACTTTGAAAAAGTGGATTAGTATTTTAGGGGTTCTTATCATTGTACTCGGTGCGGGGGCTTGGTATGTATTTAGGGATAAATCGCAACCGGTGACGAATCAAGCAGTAAGTGTGGCAGTTCAAAAAGGGAAACTAGATGTGAAAGTAACAGGTTCTGGTTCTACTCAATCTGTGACAAATGAAGATATTACAGCAGACTCAAATAAAGTAGTTGAGTCAGTATTAGTTTCAGCAAACGATGTAGTGAAACAAGGTCAGGAGTTAATTACATTTACAGATGGAAGTGATCCAATTGTAGCACCAACTGATGGAACGATTACATCTATATCAGTACAAGCTGGAGATCGTGTAGCAGCTGGAAAGGCAGTTGCTCATATTACAAACTACAGTGATTTAGAAACGGTTATTCAAGTTGATGAATTAGATATTCCAAAAGTGCAGGTTGGACAAAGTGTAACATTAAAAGTAAATTCATTTCCAGATACAACCTATACAGGAAAGGTAACAGATGTAGCGAGGGAAGGAACTGTTTCTAATGGTGTATCCTCCTTTAATGTAACGATTCATATTGATGATCCAAAAGATGTGAAAATTGGAATGACAACAGAAGCTAGCATTTTGACTGATAGTAAAGATAATGTTCTATACGTTCCAGTAGAGGCAGTTCATACAAGAGGAGATCAAAAATTTGTTCTTGTTCAATCTTCAGCATCTTCTTCTAATGGAAAGGCAAATATGCAGCAAAAAGTTGTTACAACAGGTATTCATAATGAAGATTCCGTAGAAATTACGGAAGGTTTGCAAGAAGGAGAACATATTCAATTGCCTATGGCTGCGCAAGGAAATGCAGCAAATAATAACAATAATAAACAAAGAGGATTTATGATGTCACCAGGCGGAGGCATGGGAGGCGGCTACGGCGGCGGAGGTATGAATAGAAATAGAGCTGGAGGGAGAGGGTGAGAATGAAACCAATTATTGAGATTCATAATATGGCTAAATCATATGAGATGGGTGGCGAAATTGTACGTGCGCTCGATAATGTTTCTCTTACAATCTATGAAGGTGATTTTCTCTCCATTATCGGTCCTTCTGGATCAGGAAAGTCTACGTTTATGAATATGGTTGGTTGTTTAGATCGTCCAGATGATGGACAGTATCTATTGGATGGAGATGCAGTAGATAAGATGAATGATAATCAACTAGCTACGATTCGAAATGAAAAAATTGGTTTTATCTTTCAAAATTTTAATTTGCTAACGAAATTAACAGCAATTGAGAACGTTGAACTTCCGCTTTTATATCGGGGAATAAGTACAAAAGAAAGAATGAATACCGCGTATAGCTGTTTGGAGAAAGTTGGTTTGCAAGGGAGAGCTCATCATTTGCCTAGTCAATTGTCAGGTGGACAGCAGCAGCGCGTTGCAATTGCACGCGCTTTAGTTGGAAAGCCGCCAATCTTATTAGCCGATGAGCCAACAGGAGCATTAGATAGCAAAACGAGTGAAGAAATTATTGGGGTAATGAAAGAGTTGCATGTGCAGGGACATACAATTATTTTAATTACGCACGATTTAGAAGTAGCAAAACAAGCAAACCGAATTGTTCGTATACAAGACGGGCAATTGTTTGAAAGTAGAGGTGATTACATTGGGGCTAATACAATCCGTCAAAATGGCAATGCGCAGTATCAAAGGTAATAAACTACGAGCATTTTTAACGATGCTAGGCATTATTATTGGTGTTGCGTCTGTTATTGTACTTGTCTCAATTGGTCAAGGCTCAAGTCAAGCTGTAACAAATCAAATTAATAGTTTAGGCACGAATTTGTTAACAATAAATATGATGGGATCTGACTCGATAAAACTTACTGAACAAGATATTGCAAAGTTTCAAAAGATTGATGGGATAAAAGAAATGTCTCCCGTTGTTTCGGGACGAGTTACTGTAAAAAATGGGACGGTTTCAACACAAGTATCACTTACTGGAACAAATAGTTCTTATCAGCAAGTCCGTGATATGAAAATAAACGAAGGTCGTTTCTTATCAGATATGGATGTAGAATATAGACAAAAAGTCATTGTACTTGGTGCGAATACAGCACAAACTTTATTTGGATTTGAAAATCCAGTTGGAAAAGATGTACAAGTAAATGGTAGCTCTTTTAAAGTAGTAGGTGTACTTGCTTCAAAAGGTGGTTCTATGGGACAAAGCGGTGATGATGTTATTATTATGCCGCTGAGTACAGCGCAGCGAATTGTAAAGAATACAAGCATACAAACAGTGTATGTACAAGTGAGCAGTGCGGAAAAACTAAATACTGTCATGGCACAAATTCAAAATAAATTAGCTGTAATGTTCCCGAATAAGCAAGATAACTACAGCGTATTTAATCAAAAAGATTTAGTAGATACGATGAGTTCAGTAACAGGTACAATGACGATGATGCTTGGAGGAATTGCTTGTATTTCCTTATTAGTCGGCGGAATCGGAATTATGAATATTATGCTTGTATCTGTTTCGGAACGAACGAAAGAAATCGGTATTCGTAAAGCAATTGGGGCGAAAAGAAGAGATATTTTACTACAATTTTTGATTGAAGCAGTAGTGCTAAGTTCACTTGGAGGGTTAATAGGAATGGGAATAGGAATTTTGGTTGCAAAGGTTATTTCCATGGCAGCAGGCATGACAATTGCTTATTCTCTCCCTGTTACATTGCTTGCATTTTTATTCTCCTTAATAGTAGGAGTTGGATTTGGGGTATTTCCAGCCAATAAAGCATCGAAGTTGCACCCTATTCAAGCACTTCGATATGAATAGAATATGTTATCGGCAGTAGTTTTGCCTAGAAATTGAAGCGATCGCATATTGCGGCCGCTTTCTTTTGCTAGTAGAAAGTGGAACTTCCATCAGTGGAGGAGTTACTCTATGATAGTCTTATAAGTAAATTTCTTTTGTGGTTCCTCGTAATCTAGGGGATTACTGCCCATTAATGCGGGATAAAGTAGAGATTTTTTCATCCCTACTGATTAGCATCATCAATCGGACCTTTACGAACATGTATTGTCCATCTATCTTTTTTGTTTTTTAGAATGATGAGGTGAAAGTCTTATTGTTCGTGAATAATCGAAGAAAAAATAAGAGGTGAAGAAGCGAGATGCGTTTATTAGTTGTGGAAGATCATCCTCCATTATTGGAGTCTATTACACAAATTTTACGAAATGAATTTGAAGTAGATACAGCCAAAAATGGTGAGGAAGGATTATTTCTAGCATTGCAAAATATTTATGATGCAATTCTTCTAGATGTAATGCTTCCTGAGATAGATGGATTTGAAGTAATTCAGCGTATTCGAAGCGAAAATATTCAAACACCCGTTTTATTCCTTACTGCAAAAGACTCTTTGGAAGATCGGGTAAAAGGGTTGGACTTTGGCGGAGATGATTATTTAGTAAAACCGTTTCAGGCGCCAGAACTTCAAGCGAGAATTCGCGCTTTATTAAGAAGAAGCGGGAGCTTAACAACGAATCAAACGATTCAGTACCGTGGTATTGAGTTGTTTGGAAAAGAGAAAGATATTCAGGTGGATGAGGTGCCTATAAAATTAACGTTAAAGCAATATGAATTATTAGAATATCTGATTCAAAATAGTGGGAAGATTTTAATGCGTGAACAAATTTTTGATAGAGTATGGGGATTTGATTCTGATACGACAGTAGCCATTGTGGAGGTATATGTGCATCATTTGCGAAAGAAGCTCGAGCCATTTGGCTATCATAAAGATATTCAAACTGTACGTGGTATTGGATATATCTTAAAAGAACAATGAAACAACATAGTATGTTTCAAAAGACGCGCATTCAACTTACGATTTTGAATTCATTAATCTTTATTGTATTAATTGGTATGCTAGGAAGTGTTATTTATTCATATACACATAAACGGCTATACGAAGGAATAGATGATTCAATAGACAGATTCATTAAGAAACAACAAAAAGAAGACAAGCCTATTCCAGATCAGTTTGGTTTTAACAAGGACCTGCATATCGGCGATTCTCGGATTATCGTTTTAAAATGGGATGAAAAGAATCAACTGGTAGGGATAGAACCACGATTTATAGATCCAAACTTTTTTGAGAGAAATCAATCTAAATTATTTCCTAAAACATTTGGAGAACGGCAGGATATAGAAGTGGAAGGTATGAACTTTCGGATGATCGCAGTTCAAGGAGATACAGATTCAGGAAAAGTCACGTTTCAAATATTGCGGGACATAAACCCTGAAAAGGAAATGCTGCATACACTTCTACTTATTCTTGTAATTGGGTGCAGTATAGGAAGTATATGTGCGGTGGGGATTGGATTTTTCTTAGCCGGCAGGGCACTTGTACCAATTAAGAATGCTTGGCATAAACAGCAGCAGTTTGTTTCAGATGCCTCTCATGAATTACGAACTCCTTTAGCAGTAATTCAAGCTAAAGCGGATGTATTGTTTCAATCACCTACCGCAACAATAGAAGATAGGGCGATGGATATTTCAACTATATCAAAGGAATGTCGACGCTTATCCAAACTAGTTGCAAACTTACTAACATTAGCACGTTCTGATTCAGATCAAATTGAAATGGACAAGAAAACTTTTGCGTTAGATAAATTGTTAAGTGAAATTGTAAATCCTTATTCGGAAATTGCTTTGTATGAAGAAAAAACAATTACTTTAGATGTAGTTCCTTCTATTTCTTTTATTGGAGATAAAGAACGGATTCATCAATTAATTGTAATTTTATTAGATAATGCGATGAAGTATACAAATGCAGGTGGAAATATTAAGGTATCTTGCTTTGAAACAACAAGTGGGATTGTAATCCAGGTGAAAGATGATGGTGTTGGCATCGCTGAAGAAGATATCCCGAAAATTTTTGATCGTTTTTATCAAGGTGATAAAGCAAGGGCGGCATCAAATGGAGCAGGATTAGGTCTTTCTATTGCAAGCTGGATTGTTGAGAAGCATTACGGGAAAATAAAAGTGCATAGTAAAATTGGAGAAGGTACTTGTTTTGAAATTGTATTTCCAAAGAATCCAAAGTACGAAATATTTATAAGAAAGAAAAATAGGTAATAAATAGGTAATTAAAAAGACGATCTTGTTTTATACAAGGTCGTCTTTTATTAAGGGAAAGTTAAGGAAATGTTTCCATAATCAATATATACCTAACGATGAATTACAAATGATAAATGGTGAAAAAGGAGGGAGAACAAAATGAAAAGAATGAGAAAACTTCATTTTTGGATTGGGTTAATTGCTTCGGTATTTATTTTTATTCAATCTGCTACAGGGATATATATGTATTTTAATGAAAAAGGCCATGGTGAAAGAATAGGAGGAGCTGCTAATTTTAGAGAACGAGGATTTGACAGAAATGGTGCTATAGGGAATGGACAAAATGGACAAGGAATGCAAGCTGGGAATTCCGATTTTAATCAAAGAGGTGCGGCGACAAATGGACAATTTTTTCAAGATAGAAATAATGGGGAACTCAATTCTCTATCAAAATTAGTTAAGGAACTGCATACAGGAGTAATCGGATTAATCGGTGCGATTGTTATGCTTATTTTAACAGGAACTGGATTATGTATATCTTTTGTAATGTTGCAAGCAAAATGGAGAACAAAACGTCGAAAAGACATAACAGTTTAAGGAATAGTTATGATGAAGGGAGGAAGTGAAAGGTGGTTAGAAAAAAGACGTTGGGTCTACTGATTGTTGGAGTATTAAGTCTCAGTGTAATGGGTGGAGCTTCAGCTTGTACAAATAAGGAGGTGGATAAAGAAATACAATCATCTCAACCTAGTAGTGCACAAGTGAATAATGAAGCTATACATGCTGCATATACAGAAGATAAGGCGCAGAACTTAGGAATTTCCACAGAAGGAAAAGAGCTCCTTACACTTGAGAAGGAAATTCATGAAACGGAAGTAGAGAAAGAAGCAAATCAGCTGGGGGTTTCTACAGAAGGAAAAGATGTTGGAACACTCTCGGAAGAAATATATGAAGCAAAAATTAAAAACGAAGCAAAAAAACTCGGAATACAAGTAGAGGGAAAGGAAATTGTAGATTTAATAGCGGAAATTAATAATATCAAAATAAAAAGTGAAGCAGAGAAATTAGGAGTTTCCACAGAAGGGAAAGAGACTGCTGCGATAGCTGAAGAGCTTTATGGCACAAAAGTAAAAAACGAAGCAAAGCAACTCGGTATTTCAGAAAAGGGAAAAAGTATGGAAGCGTTAGCGAAAGAAATATATGAAACAAAAATTCAAACAGAAGCCAAGAACCTTCATATTGACCTGTATGGAAAAGATATTTATCAAGTGTTACAAGAAATTAATGATCAAAAGGCTTTGCAAGTTGCAAAAGAACTTGGTATAGATGTAACGAATAAGGATACACAGCAGCTTACAGAGGAAATTAAAAAACAACAACCAGATCGAGCGCAGGAACTTCATTTTTCACCTTGGGTACAAACAGATGCAGATGCATTTTATTATTATTTAACAAGTGGCTGATGTCCTAAAAAGAGAAAAGAAATGAGCAGAAAAATGAGTTTTATAAAGTATGCTGGTTTTTCATAAAAAGAGATAAGGGATCAAAACGATGAAACCTTATCTCTTTTTATGTGATTGTATGAGTAATATTCATTATTTGTTTAACTCCATTGCAATATGTTTACCATTCACTAAAACTAGGACTATTATTACTACAACTTCCATTATTTTTTTCATCTCTTATCTCTCCTTGTTTTAGGTTTCATTTCTTACTTTTAGTATAGTGAAAAGTTCATTTCGTAACTATTGAATTAGGTGACATGAGGATTACAGTTTTGTAAGGGAAATGCTATGGTTTGCCACCTTCTTCTACATGTACAACAATCTGTCCATATAACTTTTCTCCAATGTATACATTTAATAGCCATAAACCAGCAGAAGGAAGTGACATAATGGAGGAAATACTTGTGATATCTTTTGTAATTTCTTGAGGTGCTGTCCAAACATTGCCCGTTCTCTCATCTTGAAAAAAGACAGGAACTAGTTTGGTTGAACCTTGTTTTAGTGCAACGATGGTTAGTTTTCCAGAGGGAGGATTTGGGGCGAGAAAGAACCACATATATTTCTTTGGTTGATTCGCAATCCAAGTAGTATCTACAAGTGCAACCTTATTTTCTATACCTTTTAGAGATATTTTATCATGCTCAAATGAGGGACTTTCTTCCCAGTTGACATCTTTAAGAATGCTGAGGTGAAAGAAAGAGGGAATGTTATTTTGTGGTTGTGTCGTTTCAATTATTTTTTTTGAATCTACTGTAGTCGTACAGCCAACGATGAGAGAGGAGAGAAGTAGCACGGTTCCAAGTTTTTTCATTTGACCACGCTCCTATGCACATTTGTATATTAATTGTATTGGACAAAAGAAAGAACAATTCCTGTAAAAGAAAAAGAGAGGCTATGCAGAAAGCATCGCCTCTCTTTTCTTACTTGTTTTCTTCATGTAAAAACAATACCATATGCTCTTCGTCCCAATATTGATCGTTATATTTTAACGAACGTTCTTGTACGCCAAATGTTTTAAAGCCTAATGATTCATAGAGTTTTTTCGCGCCGGCATTGCCAACGACAACGTCAAGCATAAGTTGTTCTACGTCTAATTCTTGTGCTTTTTCAATTGCTGCTTGCATAAGTGCTTTACCAGCACCAAGTCCACGCGCTTTTGGAGAGACATAAACAGCACCGATCTTTGCTTTATGTTCTTGTTTTAAAAATGATTTCGTTTCCAGAGTTGCAACACCGATTAATTCACCATCTTTAAAAGCGCCAAGTGTGTAATTTTCATTTTGAGATAATATTGCTGCTTTATATTCAACAGGGTCTTCCTTGTTAATGATATCTTCATAAGAGGAACTGAACGCTTCTGGATTTTGCTTTAATCCTTCAACGCGAAGTGCTAAATAAATTTCTGCATCTTTTTTTGTCAATACACGAATTTCCAATCATATCACCTTCTAAATCTTTCATAGTTGTATATATATCTTATATTAAAGCAGTAATAATTTCAAAAATATAGTATTTATGGTTAATGCTATCGATTGGGAATTATTTACTGAAATAATAAAAATGTCTATCCCGCATTAACGGGCAGTAGGACTCCCACCTAAGGATTTAGAGAGAAGCATTGTCCAGCT
>NZ_NUQE01000048.1 GCF_002582035.1 Bacillus pseudomycoides | reverse complement strand
TCGATTGATTTTGATGGTATTTCCTCTAGAGCTATAATAGTCACCGCCCAATTGCTTTCCATTTATATCATATAAATACATGGAATAACCACCCGTTGTATTGTCTAGGGTGATATCAATATTTCCATCTTTTCCAGTTTTAAACTGATACACGTCCTTGTCAATATTAGAATAGCTGCTAGAATTATAAGATTTTGCAGACGTAATTGGCATAGCTGTCTCTATTGTATCGTTAGGTTCAAAAGTAGAAGCATCCCTGTTAATTGTTGAAGCATAGGTTGCCTTCACTCGATAAGTGGCATTTGTGATCCCACTCCATCCATACGG
>NZ_NUQE01000047.1 GCF_002582035.1 Bacillus pseudomycoides | reverse complement strand
TTTTCCATTTCTTCCTCATAGTCCATTAATTTTGTTTGAAGGAACTGGATTTCCTTCTCTTTTTCAGCTTTATAATTTTCCAACTTCCCATCTAAGATTTCATTTCTGTCTTCAAGGATCTTCAGTTCGTTTTCATAGTCCGTTATTTTTGTTGTATACAACTTACTTTGATTTTCCATTTCTTCCTCATATCCCGTTATTTTCATTTGAAATAATTGGATTTCTTTCTCTTTTTCGGCCTTGAAATTTTCCAACTCTCCATCCATGCTTTCATTTCTGTCTTCAAGGATCTTTAATTCGTTTTCATAGTCCGTTATTTTTGTTTGAAGTAATTGAAGTTCCTTCTCTTTTTCGGCTTTATAATTTTCCAACTCCCTACCCAAAGTTTCATTACTCTGTTGAACTGATTGCTGCAAAGCAAATTTTTCATAAAAATCCTCTACTTTTGATTGTAATACTTTGATTTTCTTTTCTAGTTGTTGCTGAATTTTGTAATTCTCCTGTATATCTTTTTCGCATTTAGTTTTTGTTTCTTTTAGTTGGATTTTATATATCTTATTCTCCTCTTCCAATTCAATAATCTTAGCTTTTGTGATCACCCTTTCATCTTCTGTATTTTTGAGCTGTTCTTTATATTCCTCAATATTTTTTAATAACATGGAATTTTGAATTTTCATGTTTTTAAATTTGTCAATATGATAATTCTCTTGATATTCTTGCACCTTAGATTTATATTGATACAGCTCAAATTTAAGTTGAATGATAATTTGTTCGAGTTGTATCGGAGTCAATTTATGACTAATCTGTTTCTTTTCCATCTTCTCACCTCTTTCTTCAATATAAATGCCTATATAACCAGATATACTATCTATATGTAAGGAGCACTCCTACAGTCACACTTCCTAACTGAAAAGCCTTCATCACACAAAATCAAATACGGAACTTTTACGGAATCACCTTATAAGCATTGCGTACATATATCTATATAAATCAACTTGATATCTCAACATGTTTAAAAGTCGATGCTTTCTGCTCCAAAAAGGAGACAGCATGGAATCATGCTGGAACACAAGGATTCTTCAACACATGTTAGAAGAGAAATTCCATGTAAACATGACCCGATTTTAAATTACGAAAATGCTTCATCGATGGAGACAAAGCTACACACGCCTAACTAATACGTAGAAACGGACCAGTTCCCAGAAGCAACAAGAGTTTCAAGTGGAGCTTCATTCATAAAAAACAAAAAAGTTCAAAGCAACGCCTTAAATTTTAGCGCAGCATAGTTTTATAAACTAAAAGTAATTAAAATCTTTTATTTCTCTATATACACGAAATGAACAGGAGAAAAATCTAATTTAAAGAAAGGTAGGTTTAGTTAATGTCTAATACACAAAATGAAGAGGAAAAATTGGAATTCAATGAGGAAAAGAAGCAGTTGATACATGCGGAAAATCTTATAAATGATATTTCTGAAATAAAGTCCCTAATTTCTCAAATTAACAAAACAATTTTTATCTACAAAGAAATAGAAATATATAAAACGGAAATACAAAAATTGAATGAAACTATCATTCGTTACAATGCAAAAGAAAATCAACATAAACAAGAAATAGAAGATTTAAACGAAACACTTATCAGTTATAAGGCAAAAGAAAATCAACATAAACAAGAAATAGAGGATTTAAACAAAACACTTATCAGTTATAAGACAAAAGAAAATCAATTTAAACAAGAAATGGAAAATTCAAATAGAATCATTGCCAACATTCAAAATGAAGACAAAGAGTATACCTTACAAGATATAAGAAGGAAAAAGAATAGACAGGAAAAGCAAATACAGTCATTTAATTCTGTAAATCAGACAACTCCCTCTTTCGAACGAAGAAATTCTGTTGCGAATAGAAATGACATCTATTCAAATCAAATAACGCCTAACTCAACCAAAGGAAACACCTTTAATAGTAATTATGAAAATTACACTTCTCATACACCTTCTAACTCTGGTCAAACAAACGCTCTTAATTATTTTTATGAAAAAAATCCATACCTCAATAGTCAAACTCAGCAAATTTCCATTGCCATTGATCCCTTTAAGAATTTTAGAAACTGATTGACGTTTTCTATATTTAAGTTAGGTGTTTAGGACATTAGGCAGCTTCTCCAAACTTGTGACTCCAGTCTTTTGTTAACGTAATAAACAAGTTTAAAAATAAAACAGGAAAATACAAGTTTTTTTCGGAATTTTTTATTATAAAGGAGAAGNNGGAGAAGAATTTGTCTATTTGCAGTCTCTAAATATATAAAAGCTTATGAACGGGAGGAAATTCCCTCCTATTCATAAGCTTTAAAATTGTAATCACACTCCTTATATGGAAGGGTGATAGTAATGTGGATTAATAATAATATTCCGACAGACAACACTCCATTAACATCGATTATTATTCTCACCTTAAACGGCCTTTCGTTTACAAGAGAATGTATATTCAGTATTCTTCAATATACTAAGGAAAACTATGAATTAATTCTAGTCGACAATGGATCTACAGACGGCACTCTTCAATTTCTTAAATCCCACCCTAACGCCACCGTTATCGCTAATCAACAAAACAGAGGGTTTTCAGGCGGCTGCAACCAAGGGTTGTCGATTGCAAAAGGAGAAAATATCGTACTGCTTAACAATGATACTGTTGTTACAGAAGGATGGTTAACTCGATTACTGTGGCAACTTAATCACGATCCATCAATAGGGATTGTAGGTCCCAGATCAAATATTATTGCATGGCGGCAAGCGATAATGCCAGTTCCCTATAAAACAATACAACAAATGCAAACTTTCGCAAGTAAATGGACAAAAACACGCCACAGACAAGGCTATGAAGTCGACCAACTAAGTGGACTTTGTATGATTTTTAAAAGAAAATTAATCGATGTGATTGGAGGACTTGATGAACGTTTTTTCCCCGGTTATTACGAAGATACTGATTTCTGTATAAGAGCCCAAATAAGTGAAAAAAAACTACGGGTAGCAAATGACGTTTTTATTCATCACTATGGCAGCAGCAGTTTTAAGACAGATAAAAAGCTGCATGAGGTGACACTAAAAGAAAGCAGACAAAAATTTTTTGATAAATGGACGATGTATGATTTAAAACAAATTAGAGAAATAGTGGAACGTGAAAAGCCATTTAATCGGGAACGTCACTATATCCCTTTTTAAAAAGATTACTTTATTTCAAAAAAAGATCCTCCAGCTAAAAGGTTCTCCTTGTTTAAATTTAGTCAAAAATCCAGGTCCTATTCTCACCGGATCTGTTACAGGCAGGTGCAGTTTAACTGCTACTCGTTCTTCTATAGGATGAAGGTGATTGTTCAAACTAATATAATAGGATTCGTCATGAAATAACACACCATCTGGTAAAATAGGTGTCTCTTTTGATAATTCTTCAATTGGTAAACCATCGGGTAAATGATCTAATAATTGATTGTTGACTAGCACAACTTGATCCCATTGAAATTTAAAATCTCTAAATGCGTTTTTATTTTTAATATGACATTTTTTATTGTTCTGTATATAGTATACCGCTGGATGTTGAGGAGACTTAATGAGCCTTTGATTTGGTAACAGGGCTAAGTGTAAAAAAACCTGATCGTCAACAGGAATCCCCTCGTTATATTTAAAAAAAAACGGATCCGGGATTTTTACAACCTGATTATGTTCATATTTCAGCTTTTCAAAGACCTCCGAAGAAATTTTCCGCCGTTCTTGATTATCAATTATATATATATCAGATGAAGGCCCACTCACTAGAGTTCCATTTGGAATTCTTTTCGGCAAATAAGCATAAAGCTTCTGAAAGGATTCGGGACCTTTTAAAGCGATATCTAAAGTTTTGGGAATAGGATGAAATGGCTTAAACTTAGTTAAACGATGCCAAAAGGCTGCATCACCATTAAACCAATAGGCTGGATCATCATCCCAGTAGCTTCCGTATTTCCTAAATATTTTATTAGCTATTTCTCGGGTATGCATGATAGAACAATGATCAACCAATCCGACTGGTTTGTTTAATATTCCATTGGTTTTTCGAATCATTTCATATTTTAATTTTCTATTTTCATCCAAAAATCTTACTAACTGCTGTGAATAAACAATTTCTATTTGTCTATTTTGATTTAGTACATCAACCATTACTTTAAAACGTTCAGGTAAAAATATATTGTCGTCAGTTTGATACGTGATATACTTCCCTTTTGTCTTAGACAACGCTTCGTTTATCAAAGTGGCATATCTGGTTCTTTTATACCTTTCGCTATCTTGAATGTTACTGTTAAAATAATATATCCTTGGGTCATTTAAATAGCGTTTAATAATTCTAACAGTTTCCTCATTGGAATTGTCATCCATGATGAAGCATTCCCAATTCTCCATTGTTTGAGTAAGTATACTTTCAATCGCTTGCCTAATTGTATGGGGCTTATTATAACTGGTTAAAATGACCGATACTATTGGAGCCATGTCGTGCCCTCCTTATGATTCGTTTTATAATATTATATGCCCCCTAATTTAAGCTTGAGGCTTATTATGTAATCTGTATTTTCGGAACATTTTTGTGAAATTTCACATTATTCAAATAAAAAACAAGTTTTTAAACTAGCAAGACCGAAGATTTCCACATTATTTCATCTAAAATCTTGGATAAAGTCTAAATATTTTACCTTAGATTTAATAACAAGCCTTAAAGAAGCTTTTTTAGAAATAAATATTACCATTTGAAGTTCATTTTTATATGATCAAGTGCTGTTCCTTCTGCAGTTCCATGATACATAAATTCAATGGTCCTACCCAGTTTGTACTTCCTCATGGATTGAATGACTACATTAAATTATTAGATGCAGAGGGGCAAACCGTTATACATTAGTTATGCATCACTAATGTATAATATTAATGCAAATAATTTAAATCATAGATTTATATCCATTTTATGATTCTTTAATGTCAAAGAGTTTACGAAAACATATACTAAAAATGGATGTTTTATTTTGTTGGATGAATAGAAGTTAAAGGAATTCTTTTTTTTAAAATAATCAATACAATTTACTTCTACTAAGAATTTCCGATCATCTCACAAAAACTTCCCCGGCTCAAGGAATTAATTATAGACTCACTTTTTGGGCTACCATCTATTGAAATACAGACGAGTTTATATTACTAGTAAACTGAAACGAACGGAGGATATTCATGGAAAATAGAGGGAATCATTTTTTAGGGAATGATATGATTCTCATACAACCCCTCTTTGAAAATATTCGAAACTCTTTCACCTATGAGTTTTGGGTTAAACCAGAAAGCACTATACAAATCCCCCGCGAAGCCTCATCCGGGATTACCGGAATTTCTGGTCAAAGATATGTCATCGGACCAGGGCATGCAGGTGCAAGAGAAAATGCCGGGGTAGGAGTATCTATTGGAACGAATGGAATAGCCGTTTATGAACATACCACAAATTATCTGTCCGCATTATTGGTCTTTCCCGTGTCCATCATTGATTGGACACATATTGCTGTAGTTTACAATAATAAAACACCTTATTTATATATTAACGGGAAACTTGTAAAGAAAGGTCTTAGAAGTAGAAAAGTCAATGTATATCCTTCCGGTTATTTAGGAGGACATGATTACGGGTATTATGTAGGGTTTATTAAAGAAATTAAACTATGGAACTATACCCGATCTAAAGAAGAAATTAAAAACAGCATGCAGGAGATATTAACAGAGAATAAATATGGATTAATTGGATGTTGGAAATTTCATGATGACAACTCAAACAGCTTTCCTACTGCTCTAAATCCCTCTTACACAGAAACCGGAAGAAAAAACCTTAACATTTTGTTTGTCAAATCCGGG
>NZ_NUQE01000046.1 GCF_002582035.1 Bacillus pseudomycoides | reverse complement strand
AGTAGGACGTTGCCAGGCTTGCATTATTCCGCAGTAGCTCAGTGGTAGAGCTATCGGCTGTTAACCGATCGGTCGTAGGTTCGAGTCCTACCTGCGGAGCCATATGCTTCCATAGCTCAGCTGGTAGAGCACTTCCATGGTAAGGAAGAGGTCACCGGTTCAAGCCCGGTTGGAAGCTTGCGCGAAGTATTAAAACTTTTTGGCCCGTTGGTCAAGTGGTTAAGACACCGCCCTTTCACGGCGGTAACACGGGTTCGAATCCCGTACGGGTCACCACTTTTGGAGGATTAGCTCAGCTGGGAGAGCACCTGCCTTACAAGCAGGGGGTCGGCGGTTCGATCCCGTCATCCTCCACCATATAATTTTCAATGTCGGAGGGGTAGCGAAGTGGCTAAACGCGGCGGACTGTAAATCCGCTCCTTCGGGTTCGGCAGTTCGAATCTGCCCCCCTCCACCATTTTTGATGGGCTATAGCCAAGCGGTAAGGCAACGGACTTTGACTCCGTCATGCGCTGGTTCGAATCCAGCTAGCCCAGCCATTTAAGAAGAGCCATTAGCTCAGTTGGTAGAGCATCTGACTTTTAATCAGAGGGTCGAAGGTTCGAGTCCTTCATGGCTCACCATTTTTAAAAATGTAATATGCGGGTGTGGCGGAATT
>NZ_NUQE01000117.1 GCF_002582035.1 Bacillus pseudomycoides | reverse complement strand
ACGTTCTCGCTCTTGCCGTTCTCGCTCCGGACGTTCTCGCTCTTGTCGTTCTCGCTCCGGACGTTCCCGCTCTTGTCGTTCTCGCTCCGGGCGTTCTCGCTCTTGTCGTTCTCGCAGCTGATATCATATATGCTCAAAACATAAATAACCTCATTCACTACCCTAACAGATCCATAGTATCCTTCGCTTTTTCAAAAATACAAATAGACCGCTTAAAGCGGTCTATTTATCTATTAATTCTATAAAACTATAAACTCTTTATACCTCTTCAAAATGTGCAATATCAGCAAACAAGTGAATTGTACCTTGTCCTTCTTCAAGTTCAATCATACTTAAACTTGCACTATGCATAAAAGGACCATCCCATGTTTTTTCGATAGAACGTTGTTCAAAGTGTCCCATCATAAGCAATGATGTAACAGCATGAGAAACAATTAAAACACTCTCTCCCTCATGCTTTTTAAGTATGTATTCGAGCCCCTTTAATACACGCGCTTTTGCGTCATAAAAATTCTCCCCTAAATTTGATTCATATTGATGCGGTGCATTCCAAAATAAATCAAACTCTTCCGGGTATTTTTCTTGCAATTCAACTTGTGTATATCCTTCCCAAACTCCCATATCAATCTCATATAAATGTTCATCTGCTACAATCGGAATATCTCTATTACCTCTAATTAACTGAGCTGTATGCATCGTTCGTCCACTTGGACTGCTGTAAATAATATCAAGCGGCATATTTTTCATGCGGTTTCCTAATTGTTTCGCTTGCAGCACTCCAGTTTCGGTTAAATTAGAATTTTTTCTGCCTTGCATTCTTTTTTCTACATTCCATTCTGTTTCCCCGTGACGCGTAATATATAACATCGTTTTCATAATGATCTCCTCCTTTACCAACTCGGTCTAGCATCCCATGGTTCTAATGTTCCTACAATCCATTCTTGTTGCTTATGTTGAATTCCTGTTATAACCCCACTTGCAATTTCATCGTGTGTTAACCACCTCGAACAATTTTCTTCTACCACAAAACCTAATATAATTCGATAATAACTACATAAAGAACAATATCTTACTTTTTTATTCGATTTATAAGCACTGCTTCCAAGTATATGAAATAATTGCCATTCTTTCGAAACTGCTTCAATCTCCTCACTAACTATTTGTAATGCATCTACAGCTGTGGAATGAATCCAAGCAACAACAAGAGTAATTGGGCCATTGTTTTTAATTGAATTTTTAATTTTAGTACGCAATTCATCACTGTCATGATAATCAACAGCTAAACATGTAACTCTTTCAGGTACCTTACATGCATTTTTTATTTCTTCTAAACGCTTTACATTTCGCCCTAATACAGAAGTATGAAAACCTTGTTCAACAAACCACCTTGATACTTCCTGTAACATTCCTGTTCCACCAACAACAAGTACATGCATATCCCTCTCCTCCCTCCAATATTTAGTAAAATAACATATGCGGTTTTGCTTCTTTGTAATATTGTAATCTCTCTTGAAGTGTCCCTGTATGAAATTCAAATTTATGACCATCTGGATCTGTAAAGTAAATAGAATGACAATCCCGTACATCACGCTCTCGCCCTTCTAAAATATGTACTTTATTAGATTCAAGACGATGTAACAAAGCTATGAAATCCTCTTTTTCTACTGAAAACGCAATATGCGTGTACGACTGAGAGATTTCGTTTCTTTGAATATCCTTTTCTTCATTTAACGCAAACCACATTCCGCATACGTCAAAATAGGCAAGTGTTCTACCTTTTACAAGTAGCTTTCCTTCCAACACGTGTTCATAGAACTGTATTGATTTCTCTAAGTTAGAAACAGAGAAGCAAAGATGGTTCATCCCTTTTATCACTGGCGTTATCTCCTCTCAATAAAGTGAAACTTCCATCAGTGGGGTTCTTCATCCCCCACTGATGGAAAGCTCTCACCAATCGGGCGCATGCCAGCAGTTATCCCCCACCTATCTTCTTCGCTTTCTCTAAATCTCAAGGTGGGGTTTTCTGCCCATTAGTGCGGGATAAAAAAAGATGCGCAATATTCACGCATCTTTATCGTACTATTCTTTTGTAATATATGTCCATTTATAGCTAAAATCTCCACCAAATGTATGCTTAACAGTTCCTTTTACCTTGGATTTTTCAAGAAAAGCAACGCTCTGCTGGTAAACTGGAGAAATCGCTGCATCTTCAAATAAGATTTTCTCCGCTTCAGAAAGTGCCTTCCATCTCGCTTTCTCATCTGTTAACAACTCACCTTTTGATTTTGCAACTAGTTCATCATATTTTGGATTTGAATATGCCATTTCATTAAATGCGCTATCTGAAGTGAACATATCAATATATGTCATTGGATCTGGATAATCCGGGCTCCACGCTGATAAAGAGAAATCATATTGTAACTTCTTCTCTAAATCTAACTTTTGTTTAAATGGCTGCTGTTTAATATTAACTTTTAAGCCAGGTAAGTTTTTCTCCAGCTCCGATTTAATGTATTCTCCTACTTTTTTCAAATTATCTTTATCGTAGTTTAACATTTCAACTGTAATTATATCTTGACCTAACTCTTTTTTCGCTTCTTCCCATAATTTTTTCGCTTTTGCTGCATTATCTTTACCATCACGGAAGTTTTTATTTGTTTCACGGAAGTCTTTTCCATCTGGTCCTTTTGTAAATTTTTGTGGTACTAAGTAATATGCAGGTAACGAGCCATCATTTAAGATAACATTTGCAATTCCTTTTTTATCATAAGCTAAGTCGATAGCCTCACGTACTTTTTTATTCGAAAAAATCGGATTCTTTTCATTAAAACGAATAAAATACATACGTGGGTCTAATTCTGATTTAAACTCTTTGCTGTTTCTATACTTATCAACAAATTCCGAACTTAAAATTACCCGATCTACTTCGTTGCTGTCATATAAATTTACAGCTGTTGATGTTTCCTTTACAACACTTACGTTAATTTCTTCTAGCTTCACATTATCTTTATCCCAATAGTTTGGATTTTTCTTTAATTGATAACTTTGTTCATGCTTCCATTCATTCATCACAAATGGTCCATTATACAATAATTTATCCGCTTCTAATGCGTATTTGTCCCCTTGTTCTTTCACATATTTTTCATTTAACGGGAAAAATGTTGGGAATGTCGTAAGCTCTAAGAAATACGGTGTAGGTTTCTCCAACTCAACCACTAATGTCTTATCATCTTTTGCTGTGACACCAAGTTGTTCAAGCGGTAATTCCCCTTTATTAATTTTCTCAGCATTTTTCACATCAAACAAAATAAAAGCGTATTCTGATGCAGTTGCTTTATCAACAGCACGACGCCAAGCAAACACAAAATCTTGTGCTTTTACAGGTTCTCCATTTGACCATTTTGCATCGCGCAGGTCAAATGTATACGTTTTCTTATCTTCGCTAATCTTTACATCTTTAGCCATACCAGGCGTTGGCTTATTCTCTTTATCTAACCGATATAACCCTTCCATTGCATTTACAAATACACGAAACGATACAGTATCAGTCGATTTCGATGTATCCATAGAAGGAATTTCTGCTGTTTCTAGTAAATTTAGCACTTGTTTATCAGCAAGCGCTTCATTACCACTTTTTTCTGTTGTTGATGTTTTTTCTCCATTTCCACACCCAGCAACTAGCACACTTGTAGAGAGTGCAACTGCTGTAATAAGCGATATTTTCTTCTTCATAGACTCTTTCCCCTCTTTCTGTATATAACAATTTAAAAAAGACCAAGTACTCTTATTAGCATTATACATAATCTTCTGATAATTTAAAATATTATTTATAAAAAAAAGAAAAGTGACTTATGTCACTTTTATCTCATAATTAACAGGAGGTACAATTCTATTCATGCCCGTTTTACTTTATAAAATCCCTCTATCATTATTTAATTTATCATCTAATTCAAATGAACCTTTACATCTGAAAGATTTGTTCCATTATCTTAAAAATCCTTCATGCTTTAATAACCATTCTTTCCGCCAAAGTCCACCTTCATAACCTACTAAATTTCCGTTCTTCCCAATAATCCGGTGACAAGGCACAATAATAGAAATCGGATTTCTACTGTTTGCTCCTCCAATAGCACGTACAGCTTTTGGGTTTTCAATTTTCTCTGCAATATCAAGATACGAAGCACTTTTTCCATACGAAACACTACAAAGTGCATTCCATACTTGTTTTTGAAATGGAGTTCCCGTTGCTTGTAATGGTACAGTAAATACTGTTCGTTTATGATGAAAATATTCATCCAGCTCCATTACACACTGCTCAACAATTGGATGAAGAACATCTTCTTGTTTTTGTTCTACAAATAATACTGAAGAAATACCGTTCTCATCCCCTTTTACTTCTATCCATCCAATTTCACTTTCGTAATATGCTTGATACATAAAAACCTCCTAGTTCTTCATTTATTTGCTATTGTATCATGACGTAAACCTTCCATTCTTAAACAATGAGATTAAAGTGATTCACTAAACGTAGACTAATCATAACATAATATTTCTTTAAGCTTTTCGTTATGGAAAAAAAGAACGCGATGCTACAATATTATCAAAACGATTCATTCAACCACTTTGAATCTATAAACAAATTAAGATTGAATCATTCCCATTTAGGCAAAATAAAGGAGGATCATTATTGTGAACAGCCAATTATTTTCACCGTATACAATAAAAGATGTTACACTAAAAAATCGAATTGTTATGTCACCTATGTGTATGTACTCCTCTAACAACGAAGATGGAAAAGTAACAAATTTCCACCTTGTTCACTACGCATCGCGTGCAGCTGGTCAAGTAGGACTGGTTATGCTAGAGGCTACAGCAGTAACACCAGAAGGGCGTATTTCCCACAAAGATTTAGGAATTTGGGATGATGAACACATAGCTGGTCTACGTCAAATTGTGGATATGATTCATGAATACGGAGCAAAAGCAGCTATCCAAATTGCACATGCAGGTAGAAAAGCTGTTCTCAATACAGATCCTATTGCGCCATCAGCTATTCCTTTTAATTCTTCTATGAAAATTCCTGTACAGATGAGCAAAGAACAAATACAAGAAACTATCATAGCCTTTCGAAATGGAGCATCACGTGCAAAAGAAGCTGGATTTGATATCATTGAATTACACGGAGCACACGGTTATTTAATTAATGAATTTTTATCTCCGTTAACAAATCATCGTACAGATGAATATGGTGGATCCCAGGAAAACCGCTATCGCTTTTTACGGGAAATTATTGCTGAAGTAAAAAACGTATGGAACGGTCCATTATTCATTCGTGTTTCCGCCCATGATTATCATCCAGAAGGTTTAACTGTAAAAGACTATGTAACATTTGCGAAGTGGATGAAAGAGCAAGGCGTTGATCTTATTGATTGTAGTTCTGGAGCTGTTGTACCAGCACATATTGATGTTTATCCTGGTTATCAAGTATCCTATGCAAAGCATATAAAAGAACATGCCTCTATCGCTACAGGTGCTGTTGGACTTATTACAAGTGGCGTGCAGGCAGAAGAAATTTTAAAACAAGGTTCTGCTGACTTAATATTTATCGGCCGAGAACTATTGCGAAACCCTTATTTCCCAAGAACAGCAGCGAATGAACTTGGTTTTGAATTAACTGAACCATTTCAGTATAGCCGGGCTCCAGGAAAAATAAAGTGAAACTTCCCACAGAGGGGGGCTTTATCCTCCTCTGTGGGAAAGCTCTCACCAATCGGGCTTTTGCGGGATAAAAAATACTACAAAATAAAAGAGAGAGAAGATATCTTCTCTCTCTTATTTCATCTTAGCAATTTCCAAAGATTCATGTACATGGACCCCAGACTCTTCACGCAGCGCTGTTACATACATTCCTCTTGCCACTTGCTCTGCTGAAATCGGTCTATATTTTGTAAAAGACCCTCTAAATAAAAACGGCATAATGCCTGAAATTTTTTCTCCCATTCTTTCCCCAAAACGAAACTCTTCTCGTTCTCCTAGTAAAAGAGATGGTCTGAAAATATGAATGCCTCCTATAACTAGCTTTTTAATATCTTCCTCCATCTGTCCTTTTACTTGTGAATAAAAGAATAGTGATTTCGGATTTGCACCCATCGAAGAAATAACAAGAAAATTTTGTACTCCTTGTTCTTCTGCTAAACGAGCAGCACGTATTGTATAATCATAATCAACTTTTTTAAAGTTTTCTTTCGTCTTTGCTTTTTTTATTGTCGTACCAAGGCAATTAAACACATCATCTACAGCAAAAAATTCTTTATATTGTTCTAAGATTGAAAAATCCACCTGCTTTTGCTGCAGTTTTTCATGTTCCCATTCCAGCGGCTTTCTTACAAAAACCGTAACTGAATCGTAATAGTCCGAGTCAATCAGTAACTGTGTCACTTCTTGTCCAACTAGGCCACTAGCTCCAAGTACTAATGCTGTTCTTGTTTTCATCCGTTTCTATACCTCTTTATCTTCTAGTATCTTTCTCTATCATAAGCACAGCGTAATACAATATGCAAGTTTGTTTATTCTTTTTCTCTTTTTGGCATCTCAGTAATTGTACTTGTATCTCCTAAATTCCGAATAAGTGCTTTTAAAAAAAGAAGTACACATGATAACGGAAACACAACAGCTAATATCAATAAAATCGCTTCGATTCCATATTCCATTCGCTCATCCCCTTTTCTGCACCCTCTATCACACTATATGAAAAGAACGGGAAGGTATATGCAAAAACATAAAAAATAAACCAAAGCATTGTGACAAATTTAGAACAAATCACAAATCGTAATCATTATTATTTATTGCAACATTTCCAAAGATGTATTATACTAAATCGGTGAATCAAAGCGTAATTATTCCGTTTTATTAAAAAGAAAGATATTCTTTCTTTTGTTGGAAAAAATGAATTCTAGAAAGTAAAGGAATGAGGAGAATAGAATGAAGAAAAGATCACTTATATTTTCATTCGTACTAATATTTACCCTTATATTTGCTGGATGTTCGAAACAAGATAACACAGCAAATAAAAAAGATGGCAAACTTTCCGTCTATACAACTATTTTCCCTTTAGCTGACTTTGCTAAAAAAATCGGTGGTGATTATGTAGACGTAACGGCCATTTATCCACCAGGTGCAGACTCTCATACGTATGAGCCAACGCAAAAACAAACTGTACAAGTTGCCAAAGCAGATTTATTTGTATATAACGGAGCTGGATTAGAACCATTTGCTGAAAAAATGGAAAAAACATTAAAAAATGAAAATGTCAAAGTTGTGAATGCATCAAAAGGTATCGAACTACGATCTTCAACTGGAGAAGAACATGAAGATGGTCATAAAGAAGAACATCATGATAAAGACCCTCATGTTTGGTTAGACCCAACACTTGCCATGAAGCAAGCTGAAACAATTAAAAATGCTCTTGTAGAATTACAACCGGAACATAAAGAAGTATTCGAGAAAAATTTCGCTGCATTGCAAACAAAGTTCACAGATTTAGATAATCAATTTAAAGATGTGGCTGATCATGCAAAGACTAAAGAAATTTTAGTTTCTCATGCTGCATACGGATATTGGGAGCAACGCTATGGTTTCAAACAAATTCCAATTGCAGGTATTTCTGCTTCTGATGAACCTTCTCAAAAAGACTTGGCTGCTATCGCAGCAACGGCCAAAGAGCATGATTTAAAGTATATTTTATTTGAAACATTCTCTACACCAAAAGTAGCAGAAGTCATTCAAAAAGAAACAGGAACAAAAATCTTACGTTTAAATCATCTTGCAACAATTTCCGATGATGATGCGAAAAAAAATAAAGATTACTTTACATTAATGGAAGAAAACATTAACACTTTAAAAGAAGCAACAAACTAAATGTGTTTTCCCTTTCAGACAGCTGAAATTTTTTCAGCTGTCTTTTTCATAGGCTACAGCTTGACTTACATGAAATAACAAGTAAAATTATCCATATTAACTTTAAAGATATGATTCAGAAAGTGAGTTGGAACTATGAATCTTCACATTTGTGAAGTAACAGCACATAATTGGCGTTCAGTCGCTGCACTAAACGTGGCACGCGAGCAACAACAATTTATTGAAAGCAATGCGTTTTCTTTAGCCGAATCATTATATGAAGAAAACGGAACATCAGTAGCCTTATACGATGACGAAACCCTTGTGGGATATGCAATGTATGGATGGTATTCCCCAAAAGATGAAAGCGTATGGTTAGACCGTTTTATGATTGATTATAACTTCCAAGGAAACGGATATGCAAAACGATTTCTCCGCTTATTAATTACGTATTTACAACAAAAATTCCAATGCAAAAAAATCTATTTAAGTCTTCATCCTGATAACAACCTAGCAATGAAACTATATGAATCATTTGGCTTTCACTTAACTGGTGATATAGACGATGAAGGTCCTGTTGTTGGTGTTGTAATGGAGTTGAAACTTCCATAAATCAATCTGATATCCACCTATCTTCTCTATTTTCTCAGAATCTTTTATTTGAGATTTCTTACTGTCCTCGAATAGTGAAACAATAGGAACTCTTTTCTTGTATATAAAAAATCATTTTGATTTTTCAACATATAAGTCGCTGCTATGCAGAACAAAACATGCTTTCACTTTCTCCCTCTGTTTTTACCCTTACATGTGGTAGGAAAAGGCCTTAACCGCTTCTATGCATGGCCAGATGCTCTTACCCTCCTAAAAAGAAGGAGGAATTTTATGTCGTTTTTTTAATTTGTATTTATATACTTAACAGGGCTATGTGCATTATACGTGTGACTATTTTAATAGTTTATCCGTAAAAAAATAAAATTTAAATAACAAAAATTTATGTCAAACCATCTATTGTTGCAAAGAAGCTAGGTGGAAGATATTAATAGCACACTAAAAATAAGCCTGCAGTTCAAAACGCAGGCTTATTTTATACATTCTTGAAAATGTTGTTGAAACCATTCTTTATTTAAGTCTTTACCAATGAAAACAATCTCACTTACCCGTTCTTCTCCTTCTTGCCACTCTCTATCATATGAAGCTGCAAATAACGTATGTACGCCTTGGAAAACAACGCGGTGATTTACTCCTTCAATAGATAATATTCCTTTATAACGATATAAATACTCTCCTAATTCTTGTACAACTGCTGACATCCATTCATTTATCTTTTGTAAATCAAGAGGACGCTCTTCTCTTAACACAAATGACTTTACACCTTCTAAATGATGCTGCTCTTTATGCGGATAAATTTCTAACTTGTCACGCGTTTTAAATGTTTGTATATCTAGTAACGAAGGAATATCTACTTCACAGTTTGTTGTTGGGATTAATTTTGCAGTTGGATTGATCCCTTGTAATTCAATAAGCAAATTTTCTTTTTGTGCCTTCTCTATTAAATCCAATTTATTTACTAAAACCATATCAGCAAAAGCAATCTGTTCTTTTGCTTCTAAACCTTTTTCAAAGTGTTTATGTATATGGTAGCTATCTACTACAGTTACTACACCATTAATTTGGTATGCAGACTGAATAATAGGGTCTAAAAAGAATGTTTGAATAATCGGGCCCGGATTTGCAAGCCCCGTTGTTTCAATCACTAAACCTTCAAAATCCATTTTACCTTCCGATTTTACTTCTAATAAATGCTTTAGTGCGACAAGTAAATCTTCACGTACTGTACAACATAGACAGCCATTTGTCATTTCCATAATTTCTTCTTCTACATTCATAATCAATTGATTATCAATACCAATTTGTCCAATTTCATTTACAATAACCGCAAGTTTCTTGCCATGCTCTTCAGATAAAATACGATTTAATAAAGTTGTTTTCCCTGATCCGAGAAACCCGGTTAATATTGTTACTGGAATCACTCTTCTACATCTCCTTGTTATATGTCTGATTACGTAATTATATCATAAGTTGTCTTCTTACTTTCTGAATACAATACATATTAGTTGTAAGCATGTCTACACAAATATATAATAATAGTAAATAAGAAAACCTTTTCATATTGATTAGGTTCATACATATCAGCAAGGAGGACCTTCATAAATGGAACGAATTCAAATGGCTCAAAACCTAGAATTTTCTCGAATTATCCAAGGGTTTTGGCGCTTAGCAGAATGGAATATGACAGATCAAGAATTACTTTCCTTCATTGAATCTTGTATGGAGATGGGCATTACAACGTTTGATCATGCCGATATTTACGGGGGATATACATGCGAAGCTTTATTCGGAAAAGCGCTTCAATTAAAACCAAGTTTACGTCACAATATGCAAATCGTTACAAAATGTGGAATCGCTCCCCCATCGCCTAAATTTCCAGAACGCTATGTCGTTCACTATAATACAAGCGCGGAGCATATTATAAAAAGCGCGGAACAATCATTACAAAATCTAAATACAGACTATATCGATGTGTTACTCGTTCATCGTCCAGATCCATTCATGGATCCAGCAGAAGTTGCAGAAGCTTTTTCTCGCTTAAAACAAGATGGAAAAGTACAGCACTTTGGTGTATCTAACTTTCTTCCTTCTCAATTCAATATGTTAAGTTCATATTTAGATTTTCCACTTATTACAAATCAAATTGAAGTATCTGTTATGCAACTTGAGCATTTTGAAAAAGGGACGATTGAACATTGCCAAGAAAACCGAATTTCTCCTATGATTTGGTCTCCTCTTGCTGGTGGTGAAATTTTTAAAGAGGAAAGTGAACGTGCACTTCGCTTACGCCATACATTGGAGAAGATTGCTACTGATTTTGACAATACTGGAATCGATTCTATTATGTATGCATGGCTACTTGCTCATCCAGCCAATATGCTACCAATTGTTGGATCTGGTAAACTAGAACGTGTCAAAACAGCTGTTGAAGCAACAAAACTAACATTAGATCGTCAACAATGGTTTACAATCTTTGAAAGTTCAAACGGTCATCCCGTTCCATAAGTACACAAAAAGAACATGAGACTTTTATTATCAAGACCTAAATGGTAAAAATTCATAAAAAACAAGGGGTGATACATATTAGTCATGTATAATATGTATCACCCTTTTTCCCCAATTGCGCCCGATTGGGGAAAAAAACATTAAACATCTTTTTTATAGCCCTTATCTATCAAGGGTTTTCCTTCTTGTTCAGCACTATATTTTTTAGTAATTGAATTTACCAGCATTGCATAATCTTCCATCCATGGCTGAGCCCCGCTCCTCGACCTTTCCTTATGAAAAATCCTTTTTATATTGGACGGACAGGTAAATTCCAGCAGCTAAAAATGCCAGCGTATATTTGAACATGAAAAAGATGTTCCACATATAGTCTTTAGGAAAAATCATGTCGCATAGAATAATTGTCCACAACATACAGTAAGAGCTTTTCAAAAAGATTTTATTTGTCCGTTCGTCGTCTTGCCCAATCTTCTTATAAAATACATAGGCAAAAATCGCACTACCAATAAGCAGTAACCCACCAACTCCAATGAGAATATTCCAATTTCCCGATGATTGTTCAGCCCAAGACTTTAAAGGGTAAAAAATTGCGTTAGGGATATCTGAGATAGACTTAATTTTCATTTTGATTATCTCCTTTCACATAAGTAAAAATATCGTTTACATCAACATTAAAAAATTCAGCAATTCGAAAAGCTAATAGCAGAGTCGGAACATAATTTCCTTTTTCCATTACGAAGATGGTTTGTTTGGAAACCCCGACTTTCTCTGCTAATTCTTGCTGAGACATTCTAGCAAGTACACGATATTCATAAACCTTATTTGATATCGAATCACCAAAATCTTTCTTCATAACCAACACCTCTTGAATCAAAATATAAACTAAATTTTGATAAAAGTAAAATAAACTTATACATAATAAAAATAAAATAGGTCAGACCCTAAGTAATTGGTGTAAAAAGACAATAAAGCTATTAAATTTTAACACCTAAAACAAGCATAACCCCATTCTAAATTTAAGACGGGGTTAAAATATAGTTGTTTAATTTTCGATATAAGATACTTCACTGTACTCAAAAATATAACAATAAAGTCGTTTGAAAATCTAAGGTTTATTTAACAATAGCGCCCGATTGTGGAAGATAATAAGCACATGTCTTCTTTAACTAACTTATCATTAGTTGAAGAAGATTCATTCTATCCCCTTAAATCTCCAATATTTTTTTAGGAAAATAATTATTTCGTCTATATAATTAAATATACGATTGGACTTTGTGATAATTCAATATCATGAGTTTTTCCTGTCTCGAGCTTTTCTCGATATAAGTAAATATGAGGAAGTTTATTACTAATAGGAGTAGAACCACGTGTATTTTTAGTCAATTCCAATTAAGTAATTCAACCTAAAATTCTATTCTATATTTTTTTTAGCTGCGTAATCACCATAAAAGTAAGTGTCTTTTTTATCATCATATTTAGATATATAATTATAGAATATATCATGTAAGAAAAAAGAGGATATATGCCCTTATATTGGACATAGTATCCTCTTCTTATTATAGTCTGTTTAAATTCATCCTCATGTTCTTTTTATATCTGTAATTGATTTATTTCTGCTGCGCTCCGAATTCCTGATTCAATTGCCCCTTGTATCCAGCCATGGTATAACGTAGTATGATCACCTGCAAAATATATTCTTCCTTCTGGTTTCAGAATATCATTCTGTAATTCTGATTGTTGATTTGCCTGAAAGATTGCAAACCCTCCTAATGCGTACGGATCTAATGTCCAACTTTTCGATATACCAGAAATAAATTCATCATACACTTGATTTCCAAGTATTGTCCCTAAATTTTGCAAAGTGTAATAAATACGATCACTTTCAGATAAACCATCCCATAATAATGCATCATACGACCATGTGTAACTTCCAAGTACCATCCCAGGCCCTTTTGTACCAATACCATGACTTGGATAATATGCATAACGAATAGGCAAATCAGTAATAATGCGGCCGCCAAGTTGACCTTGTTCTTCCCAAAATCGACTTTTAAACTGAATCCCTATTTTCGTAGCGGCCATGTAATGTAGTTCCCGAATGGCTCTCCATTTTCCATGAGAGACAGAATCATACGGATCGATTTCAACAAATCTCATTGTTGTAAACGGAATGGTGACAATAACAAGGTCTCCTGTAATACTGCTATATTCAAACGTTTTTTCATTACGGCAATATGCTGTAATTCCCTTTTCGTTCTGTGCTAGTTTCATTAATTTTTGTTGAAAGACAATATCATCTTGTAATTGCGGTAAAAAAGCTTTGGGCAATGCGTCGTTGCCACCTTCAATTTCATAAAACCCTGTAGATTGCTGTAAAATATAAATAAAGCGCAATGTTTCTACAAACGATCTTTCTAAAAATCCTTCTAAATCAAGAAGTACCCCTATCATTTCTATAGCAGCTGGTGAAAATGATATTTTATATTGGTGAGGATAATCTTTTAAGAACTCTGCTGTAGAATATCTACCAAAATCTTTCTCTACAATACTCCAATTTTTTTCTGGGTCTCTTTTAATAAAATTAAGAATTGGTTGTATTGCTAACATCAACAACTCTTCCGATGATTTTCCTTCTTCATTCGCAGCAACTGGATAACGTAAAATACTCGGATTCTTCTCATATTGTTTCAATGTTGTTTTGCGACCATTTGCATATATAATATCCGTATCATTTCGATTAATAAATGGATTTAACTTCAATCCAAACTTCTTATTATATGCAAGTGTTAGTTCGTGTGTATAAGGCAGTCGCATTGCTCCAACATCTAGATATAAGCCTGTTTCTGGCATTTTAACCGTATAAACCCGCCCGCCAATTCGATCATTTGCCTCTAATATTTTCACGCGATGACCAGCAGCCTTTAATAATGATCCAGCTACTAACCCCGCCATGCCTGCTCCAATAATAATAATATTTTTCGGTACTGTCGTTTTCGGTAAACCATTGTCAATAATAGACAGCATTTCGTTTGTTGTAAGACGGGATTGCATATTTATTTGCATCATCCCACACCCCTACTCATCAGTACAAAATCATATTTCAATGCATTGTATTCACAGAAGGGATACACTATTCTATATCTTATGAATATTCATAAAAAGTTCAAAGGGATGTGTACTCATTCCTTTTATTTAACCGTATAATAAAAATGGAGATAGGAAATGTAAGGAAGGGGTTGGAAACATGAAACGCTCTTACAACTATCATGAAATTAAGAAACAATTAGAAAATCAAAAATCTCAGCTATGTAAACGATTAACAGATGTAAAACTAACAGAAAGTGAACGTGATGAAATCAAGAGAACGATTGATAATTACGAATATATTCTTACTTTAGTTGAAATGAATCATTTTGAAAGAGGAATTTCTCATTAAAAACGGATGTGCAAGTTATAAAGACTTAAAAATTAAAAGTAAAGGTAAGTATATATTAGTTATGTTTAATATATACTTACCTCTTATTTTTTGTTCAATACACACGGCACTATAGATTAGAGGAAAAGCTAGTAATTACTATTGTTCTTTTCTTAACTCCTGAATTAGTTTGAGCGTATCATTATACAAGCTTAATTGATATCTATAGGGCTCTAATTCTGGTGAGATATTGATTTGTACAGAAATCGAAGATAAATCCAGTAAGTCTAAGGTAAATTTAAAACTCTTAGAGTTTTGATGGTTCTCTGGACTTCCATTAAGTTGCTTTTCTATGTATCTCCCCAACATTTGTAATTGAATAGCCCATTGTTGTTGATCAACTTTTGAAATAACATCTGTTTTGGACCAGTCATTGAATGTGTTTAGTATATTGGAAATATAGATATACCCTGTCTTTAACTGCAAGAGGAGTTGTTCGTTTTGTTTTAATATTTGTTTTTTATTCTTAATAAATGGATTTAACTTCAAACTTTTTTCTGCCAGCTTAAAATCTTCTTGTACTTGATGCAGCTCCTGCAGTAGATTTGTTATATTCTTTCTTAAATGTTGCCCTTTAACAGGATCGCAGTTAGTATTTACCCACTGAGCTGTTTTTTCAAACAACTGTACAAGTTGGGATCCAAATTGCTTTAACGTCCAATGAGCTTCTTTCACATAATTGGGTGGAAAAATCATCATATGAATGATAATGGCGATAAGTGCTCCTATGATAGTATCTCTGATTCGATCGGGGACATAATAGTTCGTTTTATGCACAAAGACAAAGACTAATAAAGTAGTTAAAGCTACTTGATGTATGATAGTTTTATGTACCCTTAGCAAAACTGGAAGCAACATTCCTCCTAACATTAATAATCCTATCGTCCATCCGTTCACCTCTAAATGGCTGACAATAAAAACAGTAATAGAAATTCCAAAAATAGTGCCGATAATTCTGTAAAAAGCATACGTGGCAGAATGCTGCACAGTTTCTTGCATAGAAAGAATAACAGTTAATGGTGCCAAATAAGGGTGTTTTGACCCTAACATTTTTGCTAATTCCCATGATAGACCAGAAGCTAAAGCCATTTTTGTTATCAATATTAATCCTTTTAGTAGTCCTGTTCTTTGTTTACCCGTTTTTTTTTGCATAAAAACTCCCTTGTTCAAAGAATGATCTTACATACATTTTTGGTGTGTTACAGTTCTTTCCCCCCTATACTTAGCATGAATTAGAGTGAATTAAGTTACTACAAATGAAACTGGTTTATTTCACCGATGCAAGAATGAATTAATGTTTCATAGAAAAGCTTATTTTTAAAATAAAAATGGTTACAAAAACAGATATATCATGGATATAATTATCCCCCTGCCCTGTTCTATACTTTTTATACTCTCTTATATCTTTTCCAACAGTCGAACTTCCAATAACACTGATTATATAAAAATACCCCCCTTCAGATTTTTTCTAAAGGGGGTTCTATATTGTTAGATTAAATACAAATGTATCTAATACATTATCTTTTTCTTCTTTATTAATTCCAATGTATTTTAATTTCTTATTTTTCATTCTAAAACAAACAATTCATGCATATAGTTATATAAATATTATCTTTTTGGAGTGTTGGTTAGAAGAGAAGATGAAGGGGCAAAACAGCGTATGGCAGCTATACATAAAAATTGTATTTTTATATAGCCTAGAGATTCTCACGGCTCTATTTATACAGATAAATCCTTTTTATATTAAATCTCTAAATGCATCATTTTGTGTGATAGAGGAGGATTAAATTTATGAACAACTTTAATTTTCTTTGCGAACAATTTGCTACAATCCTTAAAGGAAAAAGTAAAATAGATCAAGGTGCTTGTTCGGTATCTTTCCATCGCAATTTTAGGGTGCTTGTTCAGGGGAAACCCAGTATGTCTGTAATACCCGCAGGAGTAGGCTTTGAATCTTTGGATCAAAATGGTAATGCGTTGAATTTAGGGGAAATTGCTGTTTTGCAAGAAGAAATCCCTTCATTTATGCAATCTATTGTACAACAGGGAATTATCGTTAGTGCTCTACATAATCATTGGTTATATACAGATCCATTAATCATGTATATTCATGTCCAATCAGTAGAGCCACCATTAAATTTTGCAAAAAAAATGGCAAATTCTTTTTCATTCTTAAGTAGCTACCCTATCGCTGATAAATAAAGTAAGCATTTTATTATACATTTTTAGTAAGTAGATATATAATACCATGTAGATAACAAAAGAGAGGTATTATATATGATAAAATTAAGCGTTCTAGACCAATCTCCTATCGCAGAAGGAAGTACAGCAATAGAAGCGTTCTCAAATACAGTTCGACTTGCACAAGAAGTTGAACAACTTGGCTATACACGTTTTTGGGTATCAGAACATCATGACTCTACTAGCCTAGCGGGTTCAAGTCCAGAAATTTTAATTTCTCACATAGCTGCTAAAACAAATCGTATTCGAGTAGGTTCTGGCGGTGTTATGCTCCCTCACTATAGCCCTTATAAAATAGCTGAAAATTTCCGTGTTTTAGAAGCACTATACCCAAACCGTATTGACCTTGGAGTTGGACGAGCACCAGGCGGAATGCCTATTGCCACACGGGCACTCCAAGAAGGGAAAATGATTTCAATCGACCAATATCCTGAACAAATTCAAGACTTATCCTTGTATTTACATGACCGCTTACCAGATAATCATCGCTTTGTACATTTACATGCTTCTCCAACTATTCCAACTGCACCAAATCTTTGGTTACTCGGTTCTAGCGGAGAAAGCGCGATGATTGCCGCTAAACAAGGTACAGCCTTCACATTTGCTCAATTTATTAATGGCTATGGCGGACCAGAAGTCATAAAAAATTACCAAAATCAATTCCAGCCTTCTTTTTTAGGAGAAAAACCGCAATCTATCGTAGCTATTTTTGTCATTTGTGCAGAAACAGAAGAACAAGCACAAAAAATTGTATCCAGCTTAGATCTAGCTCTTTTATTAATTGAACAAGGCGTACGTTCAACCGGCACACCATCTATCGAAAGAGCTCTCAATTATCCATATAGTGCATTTGATTTTTTACGTATAAAAGAAAATCGAAAACGAATGATTGTCGGTAATCCACAACAAGTAAAAGAACAAATCTCCACTTTAAGCAAAGTTTATAACACAGAAGAATTTATGATTGTAACAATCACTCATAATTTTGAAGATAAATTAAACTCCTACCGCTTGCTGGCAGAAGCATTTCAATTGTGAAAAATGTCCTTGAATTAAAGCCATGTGCAAACTAAATTTGCATATGGCTTTTCTATACATTCACATGATATTTCTTATTCCAATTTAGTTTTCAATATATAACACCTTGTAAGTAGATATGAAAACTCCCGCCACTTCTCTTCTTCGGATCTTGAAATGGGGGTTTCTCGTGTATCACCTTCAAGAGATGCTTAACACAAGTGGAGTGGACACAGCTGCCTGATGGCACAACCTCTCTATTCCATCAGCAAATGCCTTTGCCTTTGGAACTGCTTTTTTTAGATGTTATAGGAACCATTCTCCTACTAGACGAATCTTTAAATTTAAATCCCATGCCCTCATCTCTATGTCTTTCCACATAATATTTACAATAAAGAAACAACAATNNATTGTTGTTTCTTTATTGTACGATACTTTTATTCATTTTATCAGGCTTGCTTGTCACTAAATAATGTTTCTCTGATATATATAAATCACGTTCTAGTGTTCTTTTTAAGTATGGCCCTAACTTTATCGAACATATAAGTCGATTCTCATTTCCTTCAACGATTGGAAATGACTCTTTTTCCGTTACATATTGATCGACAGCACGCTGTACATCATCAATTTCTTTGACAAGTACAAGATTTTCTTTTGTATTCTCAAATACTTCAAGGGTTTCCTTCGTAATAATGAACACATTTGTAGGAAAAGCCGGTAAATATGGTTTTAATAAATCATAATTAACCGTGTAATCATCATTTACTAATACCGTATATACTACATTCGCATTCGTTTCAAGAAATTTTGCCATAGCAAGTTCTAGCTCGTCTTGTGTAATTTCCCTTTCTACATTTCCTTTTTTAAAAAAGCGAAACATCTTCTCTGCCCCCTTTTTTGCTTCATTATACCATGAATTAAAAAACAAATATGAATAATACAAAAATTATCACTTCATTGTATGTTTGTCCAAACTCATTCATATGTATGTAATAAAGTAAATGTTTCAGCGGTGAGTAAGGGCTTCACTCCTCATTACTCGTTAGTTGAACCAATCCTTGTGGAAGATAAGACCATAACCTCAAGATTCAGAAACAACAAAGAAGACAGATAAGGAATAACTACCGGTAAGAACCTAATTAGTCAAGCTTTCCATCAGTGGGAATCAAGACAACTTCCAATGATGAAGGCTTCAATTTATCCCTATTTACTCTGAACGCTAGGGTGAGAGTACAGAATAAATCAAGCTCATTATACAAGAAAGAGGGATTAAATGGATAATCAACATTGGAAAGTAGCAAAGAAAATTGCTGCTACTTATATAGGTACTGTTGTTGGAGCTGGATTTGCAACAGGAAGAGAAATCGTTGAGTTCTTTACAATCCATGGTACTTACGGAACAATTGGTATTTTAGTAAGCGGTATTTTCTTTATTTGGTTAGGTACAAAAATGATGCTACTTTCTTCACAAATCGGAGCGTTTTCTGCTCAAGAATTTAACAAATATTTATTTGGGGATATCGTTGGCAACGTTGTAAATATTTTGCTACTTCTCGTATTATTTGGTGTAACAAGCGTCATGCTTTCCGGAGCTGGAGCGGTGTTTGAAGAACAACTTCGCCTCCCAAGACAGCTTGGTATTTTTTTAACGATGCTTGCTTGTATTGTAATTGGCAGCAGAGGATTACAAGGCGTCTTTGAAGTTAACTCACTCGTCGTACCAATTATGATGACTTTTATTATAGGGCTATCTATTACAACATTCTTTCATAATGCACCCTCTCTTTTCAACATTACACCTTCTGAAAATTGGAATACCAAATGGATTACAAGTCCAATCACATATGTTGCACTCAACCTCTCTCTCGCCCAAAGTGTACTTGTTCCTTTAGCAAGTGAAGTAAAAGAGCAAAAAGCGATTAAATGGGGAGGGATATTGGGAGGAGCTGGTCTTTGCTTAATTTTATTATGTAGTCACTTCGCCATTTTATCTGTTGAACAATTCTATCAATACAATATTCCAATGGCAGAAGTTGTACGTCGCTTCAATGCTACTTTTCATTTCTTTTTTGTATTAATTATTTTCGGGGAAGTATTCACAACACTCGTTGGTAATGTATTTGGTATGACAAAACAGATGCAATCTATCACCGGGTGGAAGAGCAATATCATTATTTATTTTATTTTACTTATTAGTTATTGTTTCAGTTATATTGGTTATAGCGAATTGCTTCATATGCTATATCCTGTAATTGGATGGATTAGCTTAATTCTTCTTCCCATTATCGCTTTCAAACAACAAAAAATATAAAAAAACATCCGTTAGTAACGGATGTTTTTTTCACACACTTTTTTCATTACACTTTAAATCGTTCAATTAATACTTGTAGCTCTTCAGCCATTTGTGATAATGTTCCAGCTGCTGAACTAATTTCTTCGATAGATGCTAATTGTTCTTCAGCCGATGCCGCTACATTTTGTGTACTAGATGCATTATTTTGTGCGGTTACTGCTATTTCACCGACTGAAACTGACACTTCATCTGCCCCTTTGGACATTTTTTGTGCTGTCTGCACCATACTATTAATTTGTTTTGCAATTTCATTTGTAGATTCCAGTATTTCTGTAAAACTTTTCTTTGTTTCATTCGCAATGAGAATACCAGACTGCACTTCTGTATTCACATGATTCATAGAGCTAACTGTTTTGCTCATATCTTCTTGAATTTCTGTAATTAATTTTCCAATCTCATTTGAAGATGCACTAGATTGTTCCGCTAATTTACGTACTTCGTCAGCAACAATCGCAAAACCTCTTCCATGTTCTCCTGCTCGTGCAGCTTCAATTGCGGCATTCAATGCTAATAAATTCGTTTGATCAGCGATATTTTGAATCACTTCTAATATATCACCAATTTGTTTCGATTTATCAGCTAACAACTGAATGACTGCATCAGACTCTGATACTGACTCATGAATAGATTGCATTTGATTGACTGTTTGTTCGACAAGTTTGTCTCCAGCTTCTGCTTTTTCACGTGTATAGGCAGAAGAATTGGAAATAGCAGAGGAATTATCCGCAACAAGCTGAATTCCTTCTGTCACTTCTTGAAGCAGCATCGCCCCTTGTTCAACACCTTTTGTTTGTGTTGCTGCGCTGCTTGAAACTTGATCCATTGCCGCTGTAATTTGCTCAGTCGCTTCACTCGCTTGTCTCACACTTGCCGTTAATTCTTCAGACGCAGCAGCTACATGACCTGCTGAAGAATTAATTCTTGAAATCAAATCACGTAACGACTGCGCCATCTCATTGAAACCTTTTCCAAGCTGACCAATTTCATCATTGGAACGCACTTCAATCGTTTCTGTTAAATCACCTTCACTAATCTTATGAGAAGAAATCACCAATTGTTTTAAAGGCTCCGTAATAGAACGTGTGATGAAGTAAATAATCGTTCCTCCTACTATAAGGGAAATTACCGCAATCAGTAACGTATTATAAAAGATAGGATTTACCGCTTGAGTGACTTCATCCGTATACATCGTACCACCGATTTTCCAACCGGTTTTTATATTTGTTACAAAAACCATTTTCTTTTCTTTATCTCCATATGAATATGTGAACGTTCCATGATTTGTTTTGTATACTGGTTTTGCCCAAGAATCAGGTGCTTTTGTACCTGACTTCTCTTCTGGATGAGCGATAACATTTTGACTTTGATCTAAAATAAATGCATATCCCTTCTTACCGATATTAATCTTTTTTGTTGTTTTTAATAAACTTTCCAATTTTAGGTCAATACCGATAACGCCGCTACCATCATCTAATTTTTTGGCGATTGTAACAACAATCTGCCCATTTGATTTAGCTTTATAAGGTTGTGTTAGAAGAATACCGCCATTTTTTTTCATTGCATCTATGTACCAAGGACGCTCTTTCGGATTATAACCTGCGGGCATTTGTACGTATGGCTCTTCAATAAATGAACCATTATCAGCCCCCACATAAATTTGCATTACTTCAGGGTGTAAATTTACATACTGAGCGAATAATTTCCTAACACTTTCTCCATTTTCAGATTCATACATATTACGCTGAATGATTTTAGAAAGCTGTGTAACATCATTATATCTTGCGTCAATCATGTCATTAATTATATTATCTAATATTTTAATATTGTCATTGGCACTACTCATAATTTGATTTTCAAAATTCTTCTTTGCACTTTGATAAGACATAGTACCAATTATAGAAACAGTAGAAATTAAAATAACAAAAAATGAAAGTAGAAGTTTCTTTCCTACATTCATATTCTGAAATGGCTGAAACAACTTTGACATACAAATCCCCCTTTGTGTTCTACCCAAGATGATAATTTAAAAGTAAATGAAGAAAAACAGAAAAAAGAATATGGATAAGTGAAATATACGACATTTTTCGACTCATACTTTGTAAATTCTATACAATTAATCACCTTTTGTCTATATATAAATATATTATAATTTATTGTATAAAAATATTAAAATTTATTTCTACAGAACATGAAAAGCCCATCAATTCTGTTTTCTTCTTGACACTTATACTTAGTTGAACCAATCGAGATATTCCCACCTATCTTCTGTAAATTTCTTAAAACCTTAATAAACAGATCTTACTACATGCAAATAGTGGAATAAAAAAACATCCGTTAATAACGGATGTTTTTTACTCACAATCTTCACATACTTCCCAATACAATCCCATTTCAATTGCAAGAAATGGTTTTAACTGTAATCGAATCATACGGCTTGGCATACGATCTAATACAAATTGAAAGCTTTCCTCATCTTTTATAATATCCAGCTTTTGGACAGCAATCCGTTGAATCGTTGTAATCGGCTGACCATCTTTATATAAAACGAGACGAATCTCATCATCTTCATTAAAAAATAGTTCTATACTTGTACCTGTTGATAATATTGTTTCTGTTATAGAATACGCACCGTTTTCCTCTTGAATGTAATATTTCCAGCCTTGATTTCCTACTTCTTGCGGAGGAACTTGAAAAAATGATGCAATCTCTTCATGTAGCATAAAATAACCCCTCTCTTACCTCTTGCTCATTATACCCTATTCTATATAGTACATTTATTGTATCATAAATGACTATAACAGCTGTATTTTCCCGTCCGAAACTATATAATTTTCATGCCCCAAAAGCTTACATCTAAAATTTAAAATAAAAGAGATGATATACATCATCTCTTTAAAATAACCAAAAATGAAAGTAGAAGTTTTTTGCCTACATTCATATTCTGAAATGGTTGAAACAACTTTGACATACAGCTCCCCCTTTATGTTCTATCCAAGGTAATAATTTGAAATTATATAAAATTAAGAAAAACAGAAAATAAAATATGAATCAATAAACTATACGACATTTTTCGACTCATACTTTGTAAATTCTATATAATTAATTTTGTTTTGTCCATATATAAAGATAATATTATTTTAAAATATAGAGACATTAAAATACATTACTGTACACAGTAAAATCTTCTTTGACTTCTTAGAATCTTAAGAGAGAAGTCTTACTGTCCGTTAATGTGGGATAAAAAGAAAACTCCAAAAGCACATGCGCCTTTGGAGTTCTTTTTATTTTTTCTGTCTCATTTGCTTCGTGATTTTTTTCCACTTTTCACGCTCCGTACGAGCCAATAGAGCATCCTGCTTTCTCATCGCATAAGCAATTTCTTTTTGCAATTTCTTATAATTGAAAAATCGCGCTTCTTCTAATGTTCCCTCGTCAATTGCAATACGAATTGCACACCCTGGTTCATTTTCATGTTGGCAATCACGAAAACGACATTTTTTCGCAGCTTCTTCAATGTCAGAAAAGGTTGCATTTATTGCCCCGCTTCCTTCCCAAAGCTGCAGTTCCCTCATCCCTGGTGTATCAATAACAAGTGCACCAATTGGTAATTGGAACAATTCTCGATGCGTCGTCGTATGTTTTCCTTTACTATCACTCTCACGAATTTCACCTGTTTTTGCCACTTCATTTCCCATTAAAGCATTTAATAACGTGGACTTTCCTGCTCCAGAAGAACCAACAAGCGCAATTGTTTTTCCAGGTTGTAAAAACTGTTGTAACGTCTCTATTCCGACTTGATGCAGACTATCAATTGCAAAAATAGGTGCACCAATTGCAACAGCCTCTGTTTCCATCACCTTTTGCTGTACATCTGTACATAAATCACTCTTCGTCAAAATAACAACAGGTGTTGCCCCACTCTCATATGCTAACAATAAATAACGTTCAATTCTTCTTACATTAAAATCAGCATTTAACGCATTAACTAAAAAAAGATAATCCACATTCGCTGCTACAATTTGTTCTTCCGTTTTCTCTCCAGCTACTTTTCTAGAAAAAGAGCTTTTTCTTGTAAGCACAGTATGAATAATCGCTTTCTTTTCTTCTGGCAATTTTGTTACACTTACCCAATCACCTACTGCAGGATAACCGCCTTTCTCGATTACTTCATAGCGAAATTTCCCCGCTAGCTCAGCTAGGTATTCACCATCTTCACATATAATCCGATACATATGTTTATGCTCCAATAAAACACGCCCTACTTCACATTGCTCCAATAATTGGTCTTCAAAATATAAGTCCCATCCAAATGCTTCTAAATGATTACGATTCAAATTCGTATCCTCCCTAAATTGTATACTGCAGAAGGATATAGCGATTCTTTACAAAGCGCCGCCCATTCCTTCCGTATTTGCACCCACCGTATGAATCATATAAACAATCGTCATAATACATCACTCCGTTCTCGTTAGATTTGATTTTATTATATGAAATTTCAATTTAAATATCTACCACTTATGACAGAATTTTCGGTATAATAAAAATACCCACCCTAAACCAACTTTCTCAATATATGGTATATAAAATTCTAAAAGGAGTATCTGCAATATAAACAGAATTGTATTTACTAAAAGGAGTGGATTTGATGGATATGTATTCGTGGCTAACTGCTCTTCTCGTTGGTGGAATTACCGGTTTTGTTGCCCATCTTATCAATCATCAAGGCAAATTATTGCTTCCACGCCGATTAAAAACATTTTTCCATCTTGGCTTTTTTGCTGACATCATTACTGGTAGTCTCGCTGCACTATTGGGTCTTGTTTTATTTGATGCGACAACAATTAAAGAAATTATTAAAGTTGCAATCGTTACTGCAGTTTCTGGTCAAACATTTTTACTCCATCAAGCACTTGGAGGAGAACAAGCAAAGAATATGCAAATGAATAAAGCAAATGAAAAAATACAAGAAATTGACAAATTATTAAAACGTTAATATGTACTATTACTAAGGAATTGTTGATATAATGAAAAATAAAATTCTGAATTGAAGTGTCTGTCAGAAGAGAGGGTGTTTCGTATGACAAACAAAAAGATAGAAGATTTCTTAACAGACCCTGAAAAAGAGGAGCTGATAGAAAACTACAAATGTTTACGAGAAGCCCGCACAAAACAAGAAGCAAACTATTTTGGTGAAGCGGTAAACAATTTGTTAGATAAAGCCAAACAACGCATTGTTAAAGAAGCTGGCATTAAAGATGAAAATGCTGCAACGATTCAATCAAAGCGAAAAGCACTGTTTTAGTATTTATGTGAAAACAGTGCTTTATCATTTTAGTCTACATAATATTATTATTTTTGTTATTTAACACATATACAATAAATATACTTGTAATAATCAATAACACTCAAACATTCAAAATATATTTGCACAAAAAAAGAGCATCTTCATTTAGATGCTCTTTCACACAATTTAATACGCAAATGTAATTGTTAACAATGAGTATCCATCTTGCGCTTGATAAGGAGCTACCTGATACGATACTTGCTTCGCTCCTTTTGGCCAAGAAATCTCATTCAATACCTTTTTAACATCTTGCATCGTTTTATCTACTGTTTGATGATAACAAAGTTCTACCTTTTCTTGTTTAGATGTGAATTTTTGCTGTAATTTTTGCTTTAACTGTTTGTAATCTTCAGCCCCAAATTCTGGTGCTAAATAAACAAGATTTGTATCTTTTAATATTTGTTGATAACTAGAGGACTTCTTATTGCCTACTTTAATTTTAGTCGTTAACTCATTATAATAGTTTGTATTTGCAGCTGGATATTTACTACGATCCCATTGATGATCTTTACTCATTTGTTCATCAGACATATTAAAATAAGTATACATAACACGTCCCTGTTTATCCGGAACTGGATCATCGAATGTCGTATCGAGGTGATACCATTTACCATCAATATTTACAAGATTCCATGCATGAGACTGACCATTTCCAGTTCCCGTTACAATGTGGGATTGAATTCCAGCCTCTTTTAATAGCTGATACGTTAATAGTGCATATCCTTGACAAACCGCCGAATGATTTGCTAATGCGTCATATGCGGTATAAGACTGAAGCGATGTGTCATATGAAACATGTTTCACTACATAGTCATGAATGGCTTTTACTTTTTCATTCTCATCCATTCCAGTTGTAATTATTGAATTTACAATTGATTTCGCTTGTTTCATTACGTACTGTGATTGCTCTTTCGTTTCACGGTATGAAATATTTAGCGTAAATGAGTAGTTTCCTGGTAAACCACGAAGCGAAAACTTTGCACTGCTTATATTGTATTTTAAATATTCATCTTTTTCTAACGTTTGATTATAAGCCTGCACCAATGTATCCAAAACTTCTTGTGCGTTAGTATGTTTCGTCTTATATTTAATTGTAATATTTGTTTCATGATTATTTAGATGTTGTTGTAACTCTTGCTGAAATTCTGTAATCAATTTCGCATCATTTACAGAATTAGCCGTATCTCCTACTTGTTTTGTAGCAGCATATGAAACTGAAGGCATATGAAGCGCTCCGGTTATAATAGATGAACAAAGTACCATAGTAGATACATATTTTATAGATTTCTTCATTTCATCACATCCTCATAACATAAGATAATCTTAAAATAGCTTTCTTCCATACCTCAACTATATACGAATTTTCACAAAAAAGAAAATCCGATTTTTTACATTTATACATCACATTAAAGTTAAAAAAACAACTTACACATGACATAATTCAAACGACAATGAACTACCTATTCATTCTTATACAAATGAATAATACTCGAACAACTCGATCCAATTATAAAAGCAGCTTCCATTATACACGTGAAACTGCTTTTATTACTTTATCCCGCTATTCGCGGGCAGTAATACTCCCCCCTCAAAATTCGGTGAAAGTATTGTCCAGCTCTAGCGGCT
>NZ_NUQE01000116.1 GCF_002582035.1 Bacillus pseudomycoides | reverse complement strand
AATAAATAAAATAACTGTATACAAAAGGGCATATATTGTAATCGGTGCACTACTTATTCCATAACAACCAATTGCTCTTAGAATAATAACAGTAAATAATTTTAAAAATAACATACCGTGAAGAAGCCCAAAAACAAGTGCCCCTCCCCCTATCATAAGTTGTTCATAGCATAAAATAAGACTTAGTTGCCTTCGCTTCATACCAGTTAATCGATACGATTGTAATTCTTTTTGACGCTTTTTCATAAAACGAGCATGTACATACAGTATGAAAAGACATGAAAAACTGAAGGCTATTGTTGATCCATAATATAAAAACGATTTATGCTTTATTCCCCCTACAACAGCATCATTATATTGAATGGATAATAAGAGAAAATATACAATTACACTACAAGCCATAAAAACAAAATGTAGTAACCGTTCTGCCGCATGTGCCTGTATATTTTTCCTTGCAAATTGAAATAACGACATAACAACTCCTCCGTACAACTTCCTATCCTACCATTAGTGTATAACATGACACATGTTTTCACATGGAACCCTAATAGGAATTGTCTCTAAGTCTTAAGTCTTAATTTGAAAAATACCTATATTCATTCGGTGTATGTATTAATGAGAGAATTATTCTTGGTGCATGAATTTTTAATACAAACAAAATAACAGCATCTGCAACTTCTATTGAAGATGCTTGTTCTATAAAGTGAGACTTCCATCAGTGTGGTGTCTTACTGCCCTTTAATGTGGGATAAAGCGCCTCATCCAAGAAAATGAACACATATATACATATTGTATTGAAGTTAAAAACAGCGATGTTACAAAGTAACATCGCCATTTTCATCGCATAATCTGCTTTTTCAATTGTAAAAAATAACGTCTTCTTAATAGTAAAAAGTAACATATATGAACGAGTAAAAATAACCCAATAACGATTAGTGAAGAACGAAGAATCGGTGTTACAAATAATGTTCGCAATGCTATAAAAGCAACACTCGTATGCAAAACAGCTATAAGAATTGGAATAAAGAATAACGCTCCCATTTGCACCGTCATAATTTGTTTCATTCCCTCTTCATCCATACCGAGTTTCAAAAGTGATTGATAATATTGTTTATCTGTTTCTAAATCGGTAAATAAACGGAAATATAAAAAGCTAACGGCACATAAATAAAAAATAACTCCGACAAACAACCCGATAAATAAAATGACACTTGTCAATTGTTTAATACCATTATAAGTTGTAATGCGTGACGAAAATTCATATTGCCCTTTTTGGTTTATTCGTTTCTCTAATTGCGCTGCTACTTGCGCCGTTCCTTCCCAATTCTTTACTGTATACGCTGTATAACTCGCTGTTTGCTGTCCCGCTGTAATCATCTGTCCCATTTCATTTGAAACAACAAAAATCTTTCCAGGAAATACACCGCCTGAAAAAATATTCTGTTTCAACATAGAAGAAATGTGAATTTGTTTTCCACTTTCTTGCAACGTTACATCTGGTTCTTTAGAATAATCTACAACATGACTTTCCATTTCAAAAGAAGGAACACGAACGGCTTCATTTCCCGTTAATGCTATAGTTTCGTAGCCGAGCTGCTTTGCAAATTTATTATAATCATCCTGACTCATGATTACAGCTGGTTGCGAATCGTTAGAAATAGCTTGAAATTGCAACTGTGCACTTATTTTTTTATACATAACCTTTTCCTTTTGAAAAGTATCTTCAATTTCCTTTTCATATTGCGCTTTTTGTCCTTGATGTTCATTGTATGTAATCAAACTAAAAGCAAATGGAACGTTCTTTATCGTTTCACCCTTTTGTGTTTCTATAAAGGCAGCGAAAGTTCCAATGGCACAAAAAGCAACTGTCGAGACAATCGTCACCATAAAAAACATACGTGCATTATCCTTCATACGGTATGCTAACATAGAAAAAGATAATAAATTCGTTTTCTTCCAATAGATATGTTTCCATCGCTTTAAAAGTCTTATCACAAATACACTAAGCTGTGTATATAAAAAGTACGTACCAATAATTACAATTGTTGCGACAGGAAGTAATAAAATCGCGACATTCATGGGCTTTGCTGTTATAGATAACATATATCCAATGGCTATCAAAGTTGCTGCTGCGATCGATAATAGAATAGAAGCCTTCGGTTCAGGCTTTGGTTTTTTATTCCCTTTTAATAATGCGATTACTTTTTTACTTTTCACAAATAAACTTGTCGTAAAAGCAACAATAAAAAACAATGCTAAAAATACAACAGCTGTTAATTTCATTGCTTTCCACGGCATATAAAACGGCAAACTTTTTAATCCCATCATAGTACTTGCTAACAGAAAAAATAACTTCCCAAATAAAAGACCTAAAACAATACCGCTGATGAGAGCGCTTATACCAACAATCATATTTTCAAAGAAAATCATCTGTATTAATTGCCGATTTGTAATACCATGAATAACAAAAATACCAAACTCTTTATTCCTCATCTTTAAAAATGAACTAACAGAATAGAAAATAAAGAAAAAAGAAAAGAAATAAATGATGTACTCTGCAACAAGCATTCCTTGGCGAATCGCTCCCGGAATTTCATCAATATCAGGATGAAAAATAAATAAAGCATATAAAAAGAACATCATAACTGAAAATGCACTACTTAAAAAATAAGCAGCATACGCGCGCATATTGCGACTAACGTTTTTAAACGCGAGTTGAGAAAACGTCATCTACCTTCCCCTCCTGCGTTTTTTCTAATTATAAACATGTATACAACCATGCATATCACATCTCCCTTTTCTTTCTTCTCTTTTACTATAATGAAGAAAGAATAAAGAAAACATCGAACTTCCTTACATGCTTCCGTACAGTCTTACAGTTTTGTCATTTTNNGCCCATTAATGCGGGATAAATTTGTCCATCCCCCTTGCTTTTGCTATTTTCAAAAACTCTTGTAATTCTGGACTTGTATTTGCTTTTCGATACACAACCGCTAGTTCCGCAACAAAATTAGAATCACATATTTCTTTGTATACAACTTCTGATTGATATAATTTATTTGCAGACACTGGTATTACCGTTATCCCAATTCCAGCAGCAACAAGGCCTAGCACTGTTTGATACTCTGTCGCCTCTTGTGCAATTTGCGGACTAAATCCTGCATCTCGGCATAAAGAGAGAATATTATCATATAATGTTGGCCAAACATTTCGAGAAATAAAAACAAAGGGTTCTTTTTGCAAATCTTCAATATATATTGCTTGTTTATTCGCAAGCGAATGCGCCTTCGGTAAACAGAGTGTACAAGGAAGATGCTGAATTGTTTCCAATTGTAATAACTGACTTGTAATAGGTGGACGCAATAGCCCGACATCAATTCGATTATCATGAAGTGCATCTACTTGTTCTGGTGTAGATAATTCATGCAGTACAACGGATACATTCGGAAACTTTTTTCGATATTCTCGAACAATTGGCGGCAAAATATCATACATCGCTGACCCAACAAAACCAATAGACAGCGATCCAATTTCTCCTCTTTGTGCTCGCCGGGCAACTTCAACTGCTTTCTCAATTTGCGTAAAGGCTTTCTTCACTTCTTTTAAAAACAATTCCCCTGCTTCTGTTAACTCTACTCTTCGTTTCGTTCTTGAAAATAGTGTAACTCCCATTTCTTGTTCTAGTTGTTGAATTTGTTGACTAAGCGGTGGCTGCGTCATCTGTAAACGAGCTGCCGCTCTTCCAAAGTGAAGCTCTTCCGCTACAACAATAAAGTATTGTAAATGCCGTAATTCCATATAGAACACCCTTCTCTTATTAATATATATAATAAATTAATAACATAAGAATTATATATTAGACAAATGCTTTTAAAAAAATCCCACGATAAAGTTCAACTAACCA
>NZ_NUQE01000115.1 GCF_002582035.1 Bacillus pseudomycoides | reverse complement strand
TTTTCTTTTTTACTTATAGTTAACCATTTTTATTGTGTTGTGTAACTCAAAAAAGAAAGTGTTATAAAGTTAATAATAGCAATGGGTTCAGCGTTCGGGACAGTTACACAAAATATAAGATATGGATAAGTGAGAGGTGGTATGAAAGGTAAATAAAAAAAGGGAAAGTATGGTAAAATCAAAAGCGATAGTATATCAATAGAAATCAAGAGGAGATGTGCTACAGATGAGGCAATTTGAAGAAACGAAGTTGTATCATATAAGAAATACTAGAACGAATAGTAAATTAGTTGTTGGGCAGTTACTTCATTCTGGAAAAGAATACAATCCATTTTATGGAGTATATGAGAAGCAGGATATCTCAAAGATCACGATGGACCCGAATTTTTTATTTAGTGTAGTAACTTATTACTGGCACTTTGCAAGAGAGTCTACTTTTGAAGAAGTAAGAAGGGAACTCTTTTCTTCTTTGCCTTCGAGACAAAAGTGTTTATATGTTGCAGCGGAAAAGAATTTAAAGTATTGGATAGAAACGTTAAATTATCCAGAATACCAAGTTGTTGAAGTTCAAATTAAAGGTAATATATTTAAATGTGATGCATCTCTTGTTGAAGGTAATCCTAAGGCAATTGAAAAAGTTAGGAAGGATGCTATGAGATATTGGCAAGGAGAGATTGTAAATAGTAATAAGATTGAGTATCTTGCAGAAGGAGATATAAAAGTTGTTCGTATTTTAGATAAACAAGAAATTCGAAGTTTATTAAAAAGTGGCAGACTCGTGACCGCTTTTTGACCGTAAATGTGCCGGTTGATTTGGATTCAGCATGTTATATTTGTATTGTGAGAAGTGACGGAAAACACTCTTCACAATGCTAAATTTATAATTCTAAACGGTTCCATATTAGCGGCATAATTACAAATCCGAATCCAGCTGCAATGGTGCAGATTGAATGATCCCGTTAATATTAGGAGAGCTTTTGCTCTTCTTTGAACTGATGGCAGCAGTGCTTTATATCTTATATCATCAGTTGAAAGAGGCGTGAAAACTCCTTAACCAAATTTAATGAAATATGAAGCACGACTTGTCTATTTTTGAAAGACCGTTATCCAATTGAGGTAGCGGTTTTTTACTTTATTTGAGTGAGAGTAAAAAACTTCATTTACCGTATTTATAGTAATAGTAGAGTTTTGACGAAAGGGCAACTGATGCATGGTTGCTCTTTTATTATTATTTTTGAAAAGGATTTTTCTATGTTTTGCCTCCTTATTTATTGTTGTGAATAAATAAGGAGGTATTGCAATGCTTGAAGAAAGGAATGTAGTATTTAAAGATGTAGTAAATCTAGCACGTGATCGTAGACTTTATTATGAAAAACACAGTGTAGGTGGTACTCCTGAAGAGCTTCATGAATTCAGTAAGTCTCCAGAAGGACAGGAAATAAAAAGAAGAAAAGAGTTATTGAAAAGTTATATGGATAATTTGGATTTTGAGGCAATAAAAACACTTCAAGTTATCATGTATCCTGGGAGAGAAAAAGAATATGATAAACAGGATACACCAGAGGAAATTTACCGCAAAGAGAGAGAATATTATGATTCTCAAGGGTGGCACACAAAAAGTATTGAAACGAATCAAATGATTGGAAAAGTGCCATTTGATCAGTATTTAGAATCTGGCTTGGAAATTCTACAAATACGCTATTAAAATATTCTAAATAAAGCACTCCTTATGGAGTGCTTTTTATTATGTAAAGAAAAAAGCCACTCCTATTTTTTACACATAAATTAGAGTGTGTACAGCGTGGAGAATTAAACCAGTTTAACTTTTAATACTGAACACATCAAAGGGTTATATTATAAAAGATAACGGAAACTAAACANNTCTAGTGGAGAATGAGATTTTATCTACAATTTGTAAGTTACAGTTTGCGACGCGAAGGCACTTAATGGCTGTACATGATATGGGTGACATTAGAAATGTAAATCGAACACTATATGATTTGTTTGATAGGTTTTTTGTTATGCAGGACAAATTTTAATTGGACCACATTGACCACATTTTTGACCACATTCTTTTAAAAAAAGTGTGAAAATCTAAAAAAAGTATAGCGGATTGAAACCCTATACATTATAGGTTTTAGTACGTTTTATGAACAAATTCGAAAAATCACAAACATATTTGTCGATACATGTTGTATAATCTTGCAAGGAAAGATATCATATAGATGTGTAAAACGAAAACGTTTACTATTATATAAACGAAGGGAAGAATAGTATGTCACATTCAATCGAACAACTTTCTATCAACACGATTCGCACATTATCCATTGATGCGATTGAAAAAGCAAATTCTGGTCACCCAGGAATGCCAATGGGTGCAGCACCAATGGCGTATACAGTATGGACGCAATTTATGAAACATAATCCAAATAACCCAACGTGGTTTAACCGTGATCGTTTCGTATTATCTGCAGGTCATGGTTCAATGTTATTATACAGCTTACTTCATCTATCTGGTTATGATGTAACAATGGATGATTTAAAGAATTTCCGCCAATGGGGAAGTAAAACACCGGGTCACCCTGAATTCGGTCACACATCAGGTGTAGACGCAACAACAGGTCCACTTGGACAAGGTATTGCAACAGCTGTTGGTATGGCAATGGCTGAAAGACATTTAGCAGGAAAGTACAACCGTGATGAGTATAACGTTGTTGATCATTATACATATGCAATTTGCGGTGACGGAGATTTAATGGAAGGCGTTTCTGCTGAAGCATCTTCATTAGCGGCTCATTTAGGATTAGGTCGTCTTGTTGTGTTATATGATTCTAATGATATTTCATTAGACGGCGATTTAAATCGTTCTTTCTCTGAAAGCGTAGAGGATCGTTATAAAGCATACGGCTGGCAAGTAATTCGTGTTGAAGATGGGAACGATATCGGAGCAGTTGCGAAAGCGCTTGAAGAAGCAAAAGCTGACGAAAAACGTCCAACATTAATCGAAGTAAGAACAACTATCGGATTCGGTTCACCAAACAAATCTGGAAAATCAGCTTCACACGGTTCTCCTCTTGGCGTTGACGAAACGAAATTAACAAAAGAAGCATATGCTTGGGAATCTGAACAAGACTTCCATGTACCAGAAGAAGTGTATGAAAACTTCCGTAAAACAGTACAAGATGCTGGACAAACAGCAGAAACTGAGTGGAATGCAATGCTTGATGGATATGCAAAAGCATATCCAGAATTAGCAGCTGAACTGCAAACAGCAATGAAAGGTCTTCTTCCAGAAGGTTGGGATAAGAACTTACCAACATACGAAATGGGTTCAAAAACAGCAACTCGTTCATCTTCAGGACAAATTATTAATGCAATTGCTGAATCAGTACCATCATTCTTTGGTGGATCTGCAGACCTTGCTGGTTCTAACAAAACATACATGAACAAAGAAAAAGACTTCACAAGAGAAGACTATAGCGGTAAAAATATTTGGTACGGTGTACGTGAGTTCGCAATGGGTGCAGCAATGAATGGTATCGCACTTCATGGCGGTTTAAAAACTTACGGTGGTACGTTCTTCGTATTCTCTGACTACTTACGTCCAGCAATCCGTCTTGCTGCGTTAATGCAACTGCCAGTAACATATGTGTTCACACATGATAGTATCGCAGTTGGAGAAGATGGACCAACGCATGAGCCAGTTGAACAGCTTGCAGCTCTTCGTGCAATGCCAAACGTATCTGTTATTCGTCCAGCTGATGGTAACGAATCTGTTGCAGCTTGGAAGTTAGCGTTAGAATCTACAAACACACCTACAGCATTAATCTTAACTCGTCAAGATCTTCCAACATTAGAAGGTGCAAAAGACGATACGTATGAAAAGGTTGCAAAAGGTGCATACGTAGTTTCTGCAAGCAAGAAAGAAACTGCTGATGTAATCTTACTTGCAACTGGATCTGAAGTAAGCTTAGCGATTGAAGCGCAAACAGCATTAGCACAAGACGGTGTTGACGCAGCTGTTGTCAGCATGCCATCTATGGACCGTTTTGAAGCACAATCTGCTGAATATAAAGAATCTGTATTACCAAAAGCAGTAACAAAACGTTTCGCAATTGAAATGGGTGCTACTTTCGGATGGCATCGTTACGTTGGTCTTGAAGGAGATGTATTAGGTATCGATACATTCGGTGCTTCTGCTCCTGGTGAAAAGATTATGGAAGAATACGGATTCACTGTAGAAAACGTTGTTCGCAAAGTAAAAGAAATGCTTTAATGATTTTTGAAAAATCTCTCCGGCATGGAGGGATTTTTCTATGTCAAAAGATTTATACTGCTACTTAGGGGCAGTAAAATCTAGATGGGTGAGAGTTTTCCATCAGTNNATGGAAGTTTCGCTTTATTCGACAGAAAAAGTTTATTCTTTCTCCGCAGTCAGACAATCATTGCATATTTGTTTCTATATAATGAGGAGAAATGAAGTTGTCCAATGCGGGAGGGAAAGTATGAGAACGTATGAACTGTACTTGATTCAAGAAGATATTACGAAGTCGTATTTCGGTCGTGAGTTTTTATTGTTTGATTTGTTTGCTCGTTTTGCACAGTCTCGTTCCCTTTCAGAAAAGAAAGTGTTGTATAAGCAAATGAAGTATATTACGTTGCCCTTACAAGTAATGAAATTACATCATAAAATGGAACAGGTAATGCGCACATACGGGAAATATGAAAGAAATGAGCATACGCATATCATATCTAATGGAAATGTATATGGGGAAGTGAGTATTAAGCCGCAGTATATTCGAATGCATACTTCTGAAAATGTTGAAATGGAAACGGCTATTTTTGAAGTACTTAGAAAATGTGAATTAACATTTCTCGCGATGGATTATGAGAGTAAACAATACGGATGGTTAAATCCTCTCAAACAAGTGCGTACTTATATATAAAAAATGTCGAATACAATCTTGTCTTATTGAAAAGGTTTTAGTACACTGTAAGGTAGACAACATGAAGGAGGAAAATATATGTCAATTTGGGTAGTTGTTCTAGTGGGCGTATTAGCACTATTAGCAGGCGTTGCGCTAGGTTTTTTCATCGCACGCAAATATATGATGAACTATTTACAAAAAAATCCACCAATTAATGAACAAATGTTAAAAATGATGATGATGCAAATGGGACAAAAACCATCCCAAAAGAAAATCAATCAAATGATGAGCGCAATGAATAAACAACAACTGAAATAAGCGCTATGAAAAGGCACTCGATAGGAGTGCCTTTTTATTTTGGGTTTTATATATTTTTAAAACTTTAAAAAATTCAGTAATTTTGATAAACTGAAAACATCGCTCATTTGGGATAGGAGGTATATAATGAAAGTTTTTTTAGACTTGGCATGGTTTTTTAAACAAGAGAAACGAGCGTACATAACTGGTATTTTTTTATTGTTTGGCGTTGCTCTTCTTGAGCTTGTGCCACCAAAAGTAATCGGCATCGTTGTTGATGAAATTAGTAATCATTCATTAACAGCTGAGAAGCTATTACAATGGGCAGGAATTTTAGTTGGTGCTGGGGTGACGATGTATATTTTGCGTTATGTATGGCGCATAATGATTTTCGGTTCTTCTTTAAAACTAGCTCGTCAATTACGTCAAAAACTGTATGAGCACTTTACTAATATGAGCCCATCATTCTACCAAAAGCATCGTACCGGTGATTTAATGGCACATGCAACAAATGATATTCAGGCAGTTCAGCAAACAGCTGGTTCTGGGGTGTTAACGTTTGTAGACTCATTAGCGGTGGGTGGATGTGTTCTTGTTGCGATGGGATTTACAATTAGTTGGAAGTTAACATTACTCAGTTTAATTCCAATGCCAATCGTAGCGATTGCGACAAACTATTATGGAACTTTGTTGCATCGTCGTTTTCATAAAGCACAGCAGGCTTTCTCAGAAATCAATGATAAGGTTCAGGAAAGTATGAGTGGAATGAAAGTAATTCGTTCACTTGGCCAAGAAAAAGAAGATTTACAAGCATTTCGTGATAAATCAGAAGAGGTAGTACAGAAAAATATTCTTGTTGCTCGCATTGATTCATTATTTGATCCAACAATTTCTTTAATTGTAGGTTTTTCTTTCTTAATTGCAGTTTGTTATGGCTCTGTATTGGTCGTTCGTGGGGAGCTTACGATAGGAGAACTTATTACATTTACTACTTATTTAGGGACGCTCGTATGGCCGATGCTAGCGTTTGGTTGGCTATTTAATATTATGGAACGCGGACGTGCTTCTTATGATCGTATTCAAAAATTATTCATGCAAGTATCTGATGTTGTGAATAGAGCAGAGGCAAGTGAAGAAATAGCAAGTGGTAATATTGAGTTTGATATTGATACATTCTCGTATAAGAAAAATGAAGTGATAAATCTACAAGATATTCATTTTTCTTTACAAAAAGGGGAAACTTTAGGAATTGTAGGGCGTACCGGAGCAGGAAAAACAACATTATTAAAGTGTTTAATTCGAGAATATGATCATTTTGATGGAGGGGTACGAGTTGGCGAAATTGATATTCGAGATATGACGTTACATGCTATTCGTTCTGCTATTTCGTATGTACCACAAGACCATTTCTTATTTTCTGCAAATGTAGGAGAAAATATCGCATTTGGAAAACCGGATGCCACATATAAAGATATTGCACACGCAGCTAATATTGCATGTATTCATGAGGACATTATGAAGTTCCCAGAAGGATATGAAACAGTGGTTGGTGAGCGCGGTGTTTCTTTATCAGGTGGCCAAAAACAGCGTATTTCAATTGCGCGTGCATTATTAACAAATGCTGAAATTTTAATTTTAGATGACTGTTTATCAGCAGTGGATGCAAAAACAGAAGAAACGATTTTAGCGGCGTTAAAGCGTGAACGTGAAAATAAAACAACTATTATTACAGCGCACCGCCTAAGTGCTATTCAACATGCAAATTTAATTCTCGTAATTGACGATGGGAAGATTGTACAGCGTGGAACGCACGAAAGTTTGATGCAACAGGACGGCTGGTATAAAGACATGTATGAAAGTCAACAATTAGAAGCACTAGTTGAGAAGGGAGGGGTATAATGAACGAGAAAAAACGAAGTGACTTATGGCGTCTATTATCCTATATGAAGCCGTATAAGAAACTGCTGACACTAGCGTTTTTATTTTTAGTTGGTGCAACTGTAGCGGAAATGATGGGCCCTTTTTTAATTAAGACATTTATTGATGAACATTTAGTTCCGAAGAATTTTGAGCAAAATGTATTAGTGACGTTATTTGTAGTGTATATAGTCTTTCATTTATTAAAAGTGTTCTTTACGTATTTGAATTTATTATATTTCCAAAACATTGCCTTCAAAATTGTGCAAGATATGCGTGTAGAAGTATATGAACATGTACAAAGTTTATCGCTTAGCTTCTTTGATCGTACACCAATTGGAACGCTCGTTTCTCGAATAACGAACGATACGGAGGCGATTAAAGATTTTTTTGTTAGTGTATTATCTACTTTTGTAAAAAATATTGTGTTTTTAATCGGCATTTTAATAGCTATGTTTCTACTAGATGTGAAGCTTGCCTTGTTTTCATTACTCCTTATTCCAACTATGATTTCGATTATGGCTCTTTATCGTCACAAGAGTTCAGTCTTTTATTTAGAACTTCGCAATCAATTAAGTATACTAAATGCAAAATTGAATGAATCTATTCAAGGTATGAACATTATTCAAGTATTCCGCCAAGAAAAACGGATGCGTAAAGAATTTGAAGAAGTAAATGAAAAACACTACGGAGCAGGACGCCGCAATTTGAAATTAGATGCACTGCTTTTACGTCCAGCGACCGATCTTGTTCATATTATGGCAATTCTATTGGTGTTGACGTTGTTTGGAATTGATGCAATGCATAGTCCTGTTGAAGTTGGTGTATTATATGCTTTTATTAACTACATTCATCGTTTCTTTGATCCAGTAAACGAAATGATGATGAAATTGTCTTTCTTCCAGCAAGCAGTTGTGTCATCATCGCGTGTGTTTCATTTAATGGATGAAAAAGATTTAGCGCCAGTACAACAAGGTAATGGAACTCCTTTCATGACGGAAGGGGAAATTGAGTTTAAAAATGTTACTTTCTCTTATGATGGAAACCGTGATGTACTGAAAAATGTATCTTTTCATGTAAAACCTGGGCAAACTGTTGCTTTTGTTGGGCATACAGGTAGTGGGAAAAGTACAATTATGAACTTATTGATGCGTTTTTATCATGTTAATCAAGGGGAAATTGTAATTGATGGAGTTCGGTTAGAGAACTTTCAAGAGAAGGAGATAAGGAAACGCATCGGTCTCGTATTGCAAGATGCTTTCTTATTTGCTGGAACAGTTAAACAAAACATTCGCATGTACGATGAAAATATTACAGATGAAGAAGTGGAAGAAGCTGCAAAATTTGTGCAAGCAAATACATTTATTGAACAGCTATCAGATAAATATGATACAGAGGTAGTTGAAAGAGGAGCAGAGTTTTCAAGCGGTCAAAGACAGCTTGTAGCGTTTGCGAGAACTGTTGCTACAAATCCGAAAGTACTAGTGCTAGATGAGGCAACAGCGAACATCGATACAGAAACAGAAGAAGCAATTCAAACAGCATTGCAGCGGATGCGAAAAGGGAGAACAACCATTGCGATTGCACATCGCTTATCGACAATTCAGGATGCTGATCAAATCTTTGTGATGCATGATGGTCAAATTGTTGAGAGAGGAACACATCAAGAATTGCTGACGCAACAAGGGTTATATTACAATATGTATTTGTTGCAGAATAAAGGAAGCCTTCAGAAAGCCTTGTAAGAACAAGGTTTTGAAGGCTTTATTTTTGTTGAGATGTACATATTGAATTCAATACCGGATTTTTAGAGAGTTTCTATATAATATTTAATAGAATTTAAATATTTGTTTTCTGTTCATTCATTACTTAATAATAAGGATTGCGTGAAATGGGGTAATTTGTATTTTAATCGAACGCATATTCTTTGGATGGATTGAAATATGGTATAAGTAATTTAATTATAGGAGGAGGAGAACTTGACGATACATCGTTCACATATGCTATTATTTATTAGTTTTTGGATTGCTTTATTTATCTCAGGAATACAGCCGAAAGATTTGTTTACATGGCGGTTAGAAGTATTACCAGCTATTATTCTTGTATTGATTTTAGCGGCCACATATCATCGTTTTCGATTTACAACGTTTACGTATGTTTGGATTTGGCTCCATATGCTTATATTACTTATTGGTGGACATTATACATATGCAGAAGTACCTCTCTTTAATTGGTTACGTGATACGTTTCATTTAGAAAGAAATTATTATGACCGCGTAGGCCATTTTGCGCAAGGTTTCGTTCCTGCTCTTTTAACACGTGAGGTTCTCATCAGAGTGGTAGAAATTCAAAAAAGAGGATGGTTATCAATCCTTGTAATTGCTGTGTGTCTAGCATTTAGTGCGCTATATGAATTGCTTGAATTTTTAGTTGCCAAATTGACAGGAACGGCAGCAGAAGCCTTTTTAGGTACGCAAGGAGATTCGTGGGATACACAGTGGGATATGACTTTCGCACTTATAGGTGCAATTTTAGCTCTAGTGTTTTTGAGAAATGTACAAGATAGACAGATGAAATAAGAGATTAATATGTATTACATATTAATTATATATGTAATACATATTTCCCATATGAAGAAGATTACTATACTATAATAGATGTAACATTCGAATGTTTGATGTATTACTGGTAATATCCCTATCCCTTTTTTTTAAATGCGAACTCGATTGATTTCTTTTCCGCATCATTTATCATAAATTGTACGGAAAATATTGTTCGATATCCATTATGGAACGTACATAATGGAAAAAATCCCGATTTCCTAGAGGATGCCCCTAATCTTCATGTGATAATGTGTACGGAAAAAACATAAATGTTTCTTCCGTTTACGATCGGAAAAAAGAAAGCTGGCCATTTGGTCAGCTTTCTTTTTTTTCTGCAATGATGTCCTCTTTTATAATCTCTGTTTTCAATAATAATGCTTTTCCAAAACGGCGCTGACATTCTTCAGTTATTTTTTGAACTGCCAATGTGTTAGAAGAAGCGGCAACAGTTACGAATGTTTGTCGTGTTCCTCGATCTTCCTCACAAAACACACAATCCACAACATACTTAGACACTTTCACAGAATCCTTCCTTTCTGTTTTTTAGGAATGCGCTGTCTTTGAAGTTGCTGAAAGTATTCGATAGATTACAAGTTTTTCCCTCTTTTTTCGAGGGGAAATTAGGTAAAAGACAGAATAATATGTATGGGAGGGATAGAGGATGGAGCGTTGGATTGGAGCAGCAGCAATCTGTATAAATGAGAATAAAGAAGTATTAATGGTATTACAAGGGAAACGAGAAGAAGAAAAACGTTGGTCTGTACCTTCAGGTGGACTGGAAAAAGGAGAAACGTTAGAAGAGTGTTGCATACGTGAAGTATGGGAAGAAACGGGGTATCGTGTTGAAGTTATTGAAAAAGTGCACAAAAAAACAGGTGTTACATTCAATATTCCTGTACAAGTACACTATTATGTTGTGAAAATAGTAGGGGGAGAAAGAAAAATTCAAGATCCGGATGGGTTGATTTATAAGATTGAGTGGAAACCACTTCAAGAACTTGAAAATATCCCCCTTTCATTTCCGGAAGATTATGAGTTGTTGTGTCAGTTGTGTATATGCTAGGAAATGATTGAGGCGAGAAATACAAAAATGTATATGGAAAGATAATTGAATATTGAAGGGAATAAAAGAAAATGTATATTAGAATCCTCTTGTATGCGTTTTCTTTTATTTTTGTGCATTTCGAAACGCGATTAGAGAGTTGAACTTGTTTCTAATGTTAATAACATTGATAAGATTACAATCTATCGGTAAAAAG
>NZ_NUQE01000114.1:5430-5647 GCF_002582035.1 Bacillus pseudomycoides | reverse complement strand
CGACTTTTTTATAAACAGTTCAACTTTATTTCAAAACCACAAGTAATGTTTTGATTACTAAATCAAAATACAAAAAGTATCTAGAATATTATCTTCTTTGTTAATGCCGATGTATTTAAGTGTAATTTGTGGTGTACTATGATTTAAAATCTCTTACAACATGGCCACATTCTTTGTTTATATGGGTACCGCCCATACCCATCAAGCTAATATTTTG
>NZ_NUQE01000114.1:0-5400 GCF_002582035.1 Bacillus pseudomycoides | reverse complement strand
TTTTTGTTTTGGGAAACAATAAATATCTTAACTTGATCTCAATGTGGCGGGACCCCTTATTAAGAAGGAAAATTTAATGAGATTTATGCAAAGCCTTACTCCTCTTAACATGAATAAATAAAAAACTATTGAGTAAAGAATCTCACTTTTAAGATCCTTCCGCACCATAATCCTTAATAGTTAATTTTACGCTGTATTTGATTGGAACCTCACTAAATGTTTTATCCCAATCTTTTTTGACTTTTTCCCATGTTTTAGGATACTCAATTTTTAATCTGTTTCCGAAGCCGGCAACATCGACCTGATATTCTTTTTGAATTTTTTTCAGTGTATGCTTCACTAGTCGATCTACTTCTTGCGTAGCGGCTTTTTCTGCCCTTTTTATAAATTGATTTTTAAAAGGTTTACCTGAAGCAACCCAGTTTTCAGATATGTGCCCATCTGATTCCATGTTTACATCAAATGAGATTTTATCTCCTTTAACATGAGGGGTAATCGTACTTTTCATAGACGCGACCTCATACATAATCAGCTGTCCTGTCTTTTTATCTACGCCTTTCACCAAACCACCTTTTCCCTTCCCAGTTATCCATGTTAAGCCTTCCAGTTCCTTTTCACTCAAAAAGCCACGCAATTTTTTTGTCTTTCCTTTAATAATCGCAGCTCCCGAAAATTTCACTTCCCCATCTGACGAAACCACATTTTGCAAAAGAAAACTGGATTCTGATTGCATCTTTCCTGGTAATTTAGCAAGCGGAACGGGAGGTAAAATTCTTGATGTTCTGTATTGATTATCTGCAATTCCAAATAAACGAAACGCCGGAATTTCTCCTGGTTCATCTGTTTCTAGCGTCTTGCTAGCTCGTCCCTTACTAATTAACATAAGGCAGCTTGGGCGAATCTCGTTATCACGAAGAAAAACATCAAGTAAATTTTTCAAACTATACGTGCGTGCGAGGTCTGCACTAATAACCAACACTTTCGTGTGGTGAAAAATGATAGGACGATCTCTTCTTAATGAAACTTCACGAATCATTTGGTGGAGAGAATCTCCGGTTTCAGAAACATTCTTGTAAGATTTTTGTTGCGATCCCCCGCCCTTTCCTGCTCCACTTGCTGATTGCGGTTCAACGAATTGGTAGGTCGATGTTATAATATTCTTCTTTGGATACCCTCCGCCTTGTTTTTGTAGTTTTTTCTCAATAGTCGACTCCTTTCCTTTATCAAATGCCAAACCTACCTCAAAACCTAACTCTTCAATTTCATGGCTGCTCCAACATCCTGTAAGAGACAGAAGTAAAAGAACCAACGGTAAAATCAGGAGGAATCGTACATAATTAAGACTTTGTTTCATTCTTTCTCTTCCTCCATCTGAAGATTATAAGAAGAATCAATGGTAATACACCGAATAATAACAAAGCAGTATTACCAATCATATCCCCAAATTTAAATAGATCATTGGTATTTTTGGGAATGATGGAAATGATGTAAACAAACGGAAGTAACCCATACATAAACGAATGAATGTTCTTTTTAAAGAGTTGAGCCAGCCCCAAAGCAGCAGCATAATAGCAGATTGTAAAGGTTGAAAAGATTTGCATAATCCATATTACAAGTAATAAAGATTCAAAACGTTCAAATATTAAACCGGGGATTTCAAAACTTCGCATGAGATCAATCGTTGGCCATGTTCTCGTTAGCACTCCATCGACGGAAAACGCTCCGATAACCATCACAACTGTAATAACATAAAAAATCGAGGGAATGAGCGTTCCGATTAGAACAACCTTTCCAGCCTTGTTTGGCTCTTGCATGAACGCCAAAAGGAGCAACATAATTTCAAATCCTGAATATGCGAGAGTGGTTGTTTTTATCCCTTTTAGGACCGGCATAATTCCTAATCCTAATACCGGACGAAGATTATCTATCTCAAATATTCCAATACTCATGAAGGCAGTCAGCAAAAAAATGAATATCGTAATGGGAAATATAATTTCAAACAGACGAGCCATTGGGTTTATGCCGCCTAACATCAAATAAAGACTCACCCACATAAATGCCATGATAATAGCCCAACCAGGGGTTCCTTCCAATAAAAAAAAACTCGTTACTTCTTCTAGCACTCTGACTTCAAATGAGGAAAGTGCAAAAAAATAACCTATTATAAATAGACTCAATAACCCGCCTACCCATTTTCCTACAATGTCTTGACTGTATTGATAAAATGTTTTTTCAGGAAACTGTTGGCTTAATTTGACCATGATCAATCCTGCAACCAACGCAATCAGCCCGCCTAAAATAACAGTTATCCAAACATCTGGTGTCTTCACTTTCTCCCCAGCTGTTCTAGGCAAGGTGAGAATGCCTGCTGCAAGTACATAATTGATAAGAATAACAGTTGCTTGTGACGTCTTAATTCGATCTTTAGGTTTAGTAATCATCACTGGTCACTTCCTTTTCAAAGTAAGCTATCCTTTTCGTATGGAATCTTTCGGATGTAGCATCTTCGGACGACGTTTCATCATTTGAAATGGCATGCGAACCAACAAGTCTTTCCAATCACTAAATCGATAAGGAACAGCCGGACTGACATAAGGTACGCCAAAACTCTTTAGTTTCACCAAATGACTGCATAGGAAGAGGAAAAACAGAATGACCCCGTACAATCCAAACACGGCAGCGCAAAACATGCCTACAAAGCGAAGAATGCGCAGTGGAATCGCTGTACTATAAGGTGTGAGAGCAAATGAGGAAATGGCAGTTGCAGCTACTACGATTACCATCATGGGACTAACAATCCCTGCTTCTACCGCAGCCTCTCCAATGATTAATCCGCCAACAATCCCCATCGCCGAGCCAATTGGCTTAGGCAAGCGTAGTCCGGCTTCCCGTAAAATTTCGATAGCTACTTCCATAAGCAGTGCTTCTATAAGTGCAGGAAACGGAACACCTTCTCGTCCTCCTATGATGGATACGGCTAGTTTGGTCGGAATCAATCCAGGATGAAACGAGATAAAGGAAATATACAAGGCAGGTGTAAAAAGACAAATGATAGCTGCTCCAAAACGTAATAGGCGGATGAGTGTGCCGGGAATCCAACGTTCATAATAATCTTCGGGCGATTGCATCATCATACTAAATGTAACTGGAACGATCAAAGCAAAAGGTGTCCCGTCCAATAAAATCGCAACCCGACCTTCCATTAGTGCGGCGATGACGCGATCAGGGCGCTCCGTACTCTGCACTTGCGCAAAGGGACTAAAATAATTATCTTCAATGAGCTGCTCTACATAGCCTGATTCCAGTACATTATCAATATCAATTTTCTGGATTTTCTTCTTGACTTCTTCTACTATTTCTGAGTTAGCAATTTCTTTCATATAAACGACGGCTAGTTCTTTTTTTGCCCGCTTTCCTACTTGAAATTTTATTAACGATAAGCCTTCATTTTCACCATGACGTCGTAAAAGAGCGGTATTATCGCTTAAAACTTCTGTGAAACCTACCCGTGGACCTCTGACCGATACCTCTGATATCGGTTCTTCAACATTCCGCGTTCTCCCTTTCGTTGTATCAAGAATTAATACATCTGATGAGCCATCAATCAAAAGTGCCGTCGAACCTGTCAACACTTTTGACATTAAACCTTTTATATCATAGACTTCTTTTACTTCACTAATGGAAAGAACTTGATCTTTAATAAACTTTTTTGAAACTGTTCCTTTCATAAAAGACGAATCCTGTTTGTATTCTTCATAAAAATCAACCATTAATGATTTCAAAATGTGTGTGTCGATCAGCTCTTTATCCGACAGTCCTTCCACAAAAATAATTGCTGCCTGAATACCTGTACGCCCAATGTTAAACTCCCGAAAGTGTACATCTGAGTTATAACTAATTTCTTTCATTACAAGTTCTAAGTCCAAAGTGAAATCGCCTGTAAAATATTCTGTTGAGTCCTGAGAAGACCTAACTTCCTGCTTATCTTCGTATGTATTGGTTGTTTTATTCATTTGTTTGATCCTCGATTTATGCCATCTCATTCTCATCACTCTTTCTCTTAGAAAACTTAATGTATATTCAAATTAAGCAGCAACCTAATACCATGCTTTCTATAGCAATCAATCGTATAAATTAAACAGTTCACAACTATAATCATTTCCTAAAAAAAGAAATTTATGTTATTACATATAATCAATTACAACTTCATCTGGTAAAATCCATTGCAATAGCGAAATAAAGTTCAAACTAGAAGAAATGTCTATGGTTTTACGGATATTAATAAACCCGTTAATTTAATTAATTGAGTTAAGCATTTAAGTATTTGGAGTATCCGTTTGGATTAAAATCTTCGCAGGAGAATAGATTAGAAGATATTGAAATGGGTATAAAAGTTGCTCTTATTTCTATTGATGGTGGAAGAAAAAAATAGTAACGCTCGCTTTAAGTACATTCAAAATCATATCCATCAAAACAAAAAAACTAGCGACACAAATAAAATTTGACTAATCGGGTACATAGCAGCATCTATCTTTTTTGTTTTCTTAGAATCTTAAATTGGAATCTTACTTCTCGTTAATGTGGGGTAAAAAAGTGGCCTATTTCATTCTTTTAACTCAAACTAGATACATATAAAAATAAAAGAAATCATTTTATGAATGAAATCAATCACCGCCCTATTCCAGGTGAAACTTTACGGTCACATACTCCTTCTTCCTTACAAATTGACACCTTTAATGGATATGCTTGGTTAGGAGTGGTTGTATTTGTTATGGAGGGAATGAATTCTCGTGGATTTCCATATGCCTAAATTTCCAGAAATCGATGTACGTACTTATGTTCAATACGATGATAAACCCAATGTTTTTTTATGTCTGTTGATGTGCAGGGTTGAGCCACATTTACAATAGCGAAGAAATGATTCTATTTGCCTTATCACTCCGTACAAATTTCTTTTTCAAGAAGAAGGACAAACCTTGCAAAAGCATTCACTGCATCCGATTTTTGCTCTTCAATATATAATCCATTTCATCACTCTTCCTCTAACGAATGAATCCAACTAAAAATTTTTGAAATTACATACGGAATGAAAAATACGATAAAAGCTTGCCCGAACACTTTCCACTCTGGAAGATAGGAAATAATCATTTTCCACATTTTAATCATCCTATGTCAGCAGTTAAGACCGCAATTTTTTACTCTAATCGGAATTCCTTACATATTATTATGTCTTATGTGCGGAAATTTCATCCCAAAGAACACGCCATTTGTTATGAATGAAATACAGTGTAACTGTTCAGCTGCCATATGAAAATGTAAGCTAAACAGAGATCACGCTATTAATCATGACCTCTGTTTATGTGGTTTATCATATTTAACGAGAAGACCCCCACCTCAAGC
>NZ_NUQE01000113.1 GCF_002582035.1 Bacillus pseudomycoides | reverse complement strand
TCCATTTTGATCAATCTTTTTTCAAAATGAAGTTTTTATATTTGCTTTTAAATAAGGATTAAAACACATTTTTTAATCAAACTTTATTGCAAAGCTACAGTTTACTGATTTTCACCTAATTCCTAGAGATAAAGGTGGAATCTTTATGTTTTATAACAACAAGAATGAACTAATGTTTGTTGGTAAGGCAAGAAAGTTAAGACCAAGAATAAAAAACATTTTGAAGATGCTGTATCAGTAGTCAAAGACCATAGAGATGATTGATGTTTGTCTTGTAGAAAACGCGATGGAAAGAGAAATTTATGAAACATATATCGCTAATAAACAAAAGTTGAAATATAATGTAGACAAAGTGTTCTTTAAATAAGTAAAAGCTCATAAAAAGGACTAATAAAATGAGACAACTTTGCCTCGGCTTATTAGTCCTTTTTTACCGCTTGCAACGTTACGTTGCACAATGATACGGATATCATTTGAGAGAAAGAACAATTTGATACGATAAAGGATGGGAATAGATTGGATAATCATAGCCAAACACCGGCGTATATATATACGTATGCATTTCGCGAAGAGGAACGTTCTTTATGTTATATGGAGATGCGCTCATTTTTTGGAACGGAATCGCACTCTAATATATTGAAAAGCACAATCAAAATTGATCCGAGCCGAAGCCCGTTTATTAAAGAACGGATTGACGTAATGTATGAAGGAGATGAACTGCCAGATATTTTGAAGCAGGTCGAACAGATTGATTTGTCTGGATCCACGTTCAAAGTCATCTTCGTTAAAATTAATGATCTTGATAAATCGAAAAAAATAGAATACGGAGAACGCCGCCTTATTGAGCGAGATATCGGCATGCATATTGAAGGTGAAGCCGATGTGCATCATCCGGAGCGTGTATTTGGCATTGTAATCATTGGCGGACGTTGGTACTTCGGAACATATATGGAAAGCGAGGCTGTTTGGTTCCATCACGTGAAAAAACCACGCAGTTATTCTACGTCACTAAGCACACGTGTAGCGAGAGCTGTTGCGAATATCGCTGTGCCAAATCCTGATGGAGTCAAAGCGATCGATCCATGCTGTGGTATTGGAACGGTAGTGGTAGAAGCACTCTCTATGGGCATTGACATCGTTGGCCGTGATATTAACCCGCTTGTCGTAATCGGATCAAGAGAAAACATCGCGCATTTTGGTTTTGAAGGAGACGTAACGGTAGGACCTATCGAAGACATTCAGACAAACTACGATGTAGCAATTATCGATATGCCGTACAATCTATTTACGTGTGCAACACCAGAAGATCAATTCTCGATTTTAAAACATGCGCGCCGTATTGCAAAAAAAGTAGTAGTTGTAACAAGCGAAACAATGGATCACATGATCGAAGAAATTGGATTTGAAATTACAGACCGCTGCGTAACAAGAAAAGGAAACTTTTCTCGGCAAATTCTTGTTTGTGAATAGGGAAGTAAGGGAAGACCAATGGGTGCATTGGTCTTTTTTTGTTTACTTTTCATTTTTAATTGATGCAAATGGAGTAAAAGTTGCAATTGATAAAGAGAAGGTTACATATGATGAGGCGAAACAGAAAGCTGATGAGAAAGAAAAAGAATTAACCTACACAAAGAGCAAGGTTAAAGAAGGTATGGATGCAGAGGAGAAGAAACTTGATGACAAAAAGAAGGGATCTCAGAGACTCTTGCTCTTGTTGATAACAAGAACCAATTAAAGATAGAAATTGATAATCTAGGAAAAGGTATAGAAGCTAAGAAAGGTGAGATGAATACAAAGAAGCAGAAGAGGACACAGTGTACTGGAATAAATTAACTTCATCACTGATGGGTGGAAACAGTTGAGAGAGGAGGAATGAATAATTTTTCGAATACATTTAATTTATGACTTTTAATATGCAAATTATAAGTATAAGTGTAAGATATAGGTAATATATTTACATCGCGGAGGAACTTATAAGATAAGTAGATATTTAAAATTTTGCAGGAAATACATAATTTATAAGGCTTACTGCGGCAAGGAGGAACTTAGGATTGGACTGGAAGCAGCAAATGAGCTTCGGGCTCGATTATTGGATTCAGCTTTGTTCAAATGAACAGAACTACGTTTCCATTAAAGAACAGCTCATGGAGTTACGAGAGGATATAGAGGATGAACTCACGGTAATGATTACAGGCGAGTTCAACGCAGGAAAGTCAACATTTATTAATGCTTTGCTTGGGACAAAGGTTTTGTCTTCTGATGTTACTCCAGAAACGGCAATGGTAACAAAGCTGACTTATGGAGAGAAGAGGAAGGTCATCGCTCATTATCTTAATGGCAATTCGAAAGTGTACGATGATGCCTGGCTTGAGCAACTAACGGCCGAACGGGAGGGGAAGTTCAAGGCAATCCGTCACCAGCTTTCCCATGTTGAACTGCAAATGCCTTTTGAGATTCTTAAGGCGTTTACAATCATTGATACTCCAGGACTAAATGCAAACAATGAATTTCATACGAAGGCAACGGAGCGGTTTTTAGGAAGAACTGATTATGCCATTTTTCTGTTCCATGCTATGAATGTAGGAACAGAAACAGAAATAAAATGGCTGAAAAAGTTTAATGAAAATGAAATTTATCCCTTTGGAATCATTAATCGAATTGATGAACTGGATGAGGAAGAGGATGACCTAGAGGACTTGATTGATTTTAATAAACCACGGCTTGGGCCTTCAGTCCAGAAGCTGATCGGCGTATCAGCAAGGGATGCCTTAGTCGGGAAATTGCAGAAAAATACTCAGATACTTGAATGGAGTAATTGGGGAGATGTAGAACGGCTTTTGGAGAGCTTTAAGGAAGAGGCCAATAAGAAACTGGAACGGGCTTATACGAGGCTATTGCAGCCAATCCGCCAAATGGACCAGCTTTATTTAGAACGAAAAATATCGCTACCATTAAAAAAACTTAATACTAGGAATGTAGAGTTTTTTGTTACAAAGGGGTTTCCAGAGCTACTTTTAACTAAAGAAAGATTGGATAGTCAAAAGAAAATAACCAAATCTGTGCAGGATAAGTGGAATGGGTTTCTCGACACAACCATTTATACGATTGATAGCCTTGATGGATTCTTACGAAGTTTCATGGAGTATTACAAGGAGTTTGGGGATCAAAGGGGAGCTGAATTAAAAAATGATCCCCTGCTAGTCTGGGAGGAAATAATACTACCCAAATATCACTCCTTCCTTGAAAATCGTAAAGAGTATAATGATAAAGTCATTGATTTGAACCAGGATAGAGAAGATCTTGAGAAAAGCTGGGAGGCCTTTCAATTTAGCTCCTTGATTAATAAAAAGACAAAGCTTAGAAGGCATGGAAGGAAGCTTGAATTTTACCATTATGAGCGGGAAAAGTTGGCCAGAAAGCGCAAGGTGTTAACCGATTTTTTTAGGGAGATGACGAAAGGAATAGATGTAATCCAACAAAGTGTCAACACCTTTGTCGAGAGTGACCTTCAATCCTATGTAGAAAACGAACGGGAAGAGCTTGATAGCTGGAATAGACAGCTCAAAAAAGCGAAAAAGTCCTTTGCTGGATTTTCTAGGAGTGACCTTACCCATATAGAGTTATTTTCACAATGGTTAGGCGATTTCCAAGAGAACGTTGCTGTACCGCTGTTAAATGCGGGTCGGACACTTGAAAATTTTCTCGCCTATGAGGAAGTAAACTATCTCCTTAGTAATCTGGCACAATTGGGTCATGACCTACCGCCGAAAGAATTTTATTCCCAGTGGAAAATGCTGGATGGCTTATTGAAGGAAAAGGAAGGAAAGTATGATTTGAACATTCCGAACCTTATCTCTCCGGAGTTGTTGCACCATGAGCTTAAGGTTCTCCCTGGTGAACCTAAACACGATGTCCAGGTGGAAATTGATGCGCTCCTTGCCAAACGGAATCAATGGATGAAGCGTGGTGTAGCGGCTATATTCCTGTTATTGGTAATAGTGGGAATTGTGGATTTAATCGATAGAAATTCTTCGCAATACAGTAATAACGATACTTCAGATTACGAAGATAGTGACTATTCCGAGAATGTTGCCGGTGCGGCACAAAGTCTTGAAGAAGAAAAGCAGGTATTGGAAAATCGGTTCCCTGAGGAAAATGTGGAGAATTTTCTAAAGTCAGTATATCAGAAGCTTGAATATGCCCAATCCAGCCATGTCTATTTATTTAGCAACGATGGGTGGGAGAGCTTTTTGCCATACTATGATAATCTTGCCAATGGTAAATTGGAAACCTTTAATATTACCAATGTTGAATATCTGTCAGGGGATGAAATTAAGGCAACAGTAAAAGAAACCTCTATACAATCAGGGGTTCTCAAAGAATTCGAAACAGATTACACGTTAACAATGGATTCCAATGCAGATGAAAATTTAATGATTAGCGCATTTTCGTACACGCTTGTCAATGAAACAGAAACCGAGATTGCCCTTGAAGATAGGGAAATTAAAGAATTCCTTGGCAAATTCCGAAGTGCGTATATGCAGGCTTTGAATGAGGGGAATTCCGTTTACATTAACGATTTCTTTGATCAGGGCAGCCCTGCTTATAAAGAGCTGCAGACTTATATTACTTCGATTGCTGGAAAAGGCTACACCTTTAAAGAACTTGGTTTCCAGGTTGATAAGGTGAAGAAGGTTAATGTTAACGAGTATAGCGTCTCTACTTCTGAAAAGTACATGCTTACAGATGAGAAGGAGGAGAAGACAAATTATGAAAAGACCAAGAATTATATAGTGAAGGTCTTACCTGAGAAGAGGTTTGTCATAAAGGGAATAACCACTAACAATACAAAGAAAGAAGTCGTAAAGGTGCCGACTGTTCAGCTCGTAACCAACCAGGATGTGAACGGATTCATCCATCGCTACTATTCTGACTTTGAGGGTGCCTTCAATGGCAATGGTTTCAGCTATGTGCAGAACTATTATGATCCGAAGGGCTCAGGCTATAATAGTGCGGAAGCCTATATCAAAAACGCGAACAATAAGAATATGCACATGAATAACCTCGAAATGAGTGTTGAATCTGTCAGCACGGCTGACGAAAATCATTATATTGTCATTGTCAATTCTATTGATGAATATGCCTATCGGGATGGGTCAGGAGACCGGAAACGGGTCCGTACTACTTATAAAGTTTCGGTATCGAATAACGGAGATATGTTGATTTCGGAAGATCCGAAGGTCGAAATTCTAGAAAAAACAAAGTACTAGGGAGTGAATAGCATGAGTTTTTCACTGGATTTTTATACCACCAAAAAGAAACATCTGCTTAATCAATTATACAAGCTGCAGGTTATGCTTCAGGATATGGGGAACCGCACCGATTTAAAAAAAGTCGACGAGGCTAGGAATCAGATATTGAAGGAGCAATTCCAAATAGTCGTTGTAGGAGAATTTTCACGTGGGAAGTCGACGTTTATCAACGCGCTTTTGGGCAAAAAGCTGCTTCCTTCCTCGGCAAAGCCGACAACCACTTTGCTGAACATCATCACCTATAGTAAGGAGCCGTTCATCAAGCTTCATTTTCGAAAAAAGGGTGTTAAGGAAATTAACGAGGAAATGTTCAAGAAGCTTGTAGCACCGAAGGATCCAACTCCGGGTGATAAGGAATCTGAAGAGGCATATGAGAAGCAGGTTGAACTGTTTAAGAGTATCGAATACGCGGAAATAGGCCATCCGCTTTCCTTTTGTAAGGATGGGGTAAGGATTATCGATACACCGGGGACGAATGACCTAGACCCAGCGCGCGAGCAACTTACTAACAGCATTATTCCTCAATCCGACGCAGCGATTTTCCTCCTCTCGGCAATCAAGATTTTATCCGAGTCCGAGATGAGCTTCCTGAAGGACCGAATTCTTGCGAGTGACATTCAGAAGATTTTTATCGTTGTTAACCAGAAGGATCTTTTGGAATCACCTGAAGCGGTTGGAAAAGTGTTTAATCATGCTTATAAGCACCTGAATGATATTTTACATGAACCGAAGATTTTTATGGTTACGGCGAAGGGAGCTTTGAATGCGCGGCGAAAAGCCGCTGGAGAGGAGCTTATCACAAAGCGTGGAAAGCCTATCCCAGTTATGCCTCTTGAAGATTCGGGGTTTCTGGAGCTGGAGTCTGCGTTGGGTGATTTTCTTCAGTTCGAAAGAGGGGCAGTTAAACTGCAGAAGCCGATACAGAGGATGGACAAGCTCATTTCTGATGTGCTAGAGAAACAGATTGATTTTGAATATAGGACTTTTACCCAGCAAATGGATGGCATTCAGGAAAAGGTGGCATCATTCCGTCCGCGCCTAGATCAGGTGCACAGGACAGGTAAGGAATCATTAAAGAAAATTGTTATAGAGCTGAACAAAGAGGAGTCCAAGGTAACTAAATGGTACGATGAAGAGCTAGCTAAGATTACTGCTAAAGGAATGGAAGCCTTTGATGAGAACCGATATCGTGGAATAGATGAAATTAGCGGTGAAGTGGAAAAGGCAATTGCCCCGCTTGAGCGAAGTCTCCATGAAAATAAAAAGAAGAAAATGACGAACACAGCCAAGAGGGTCATCAAGGAGATGAGTAAGCAACTGAATAATGAATGGTTCAAGCTTGAAGGCGACCTGCAAAGCCTTGGTTCCTTCAGCGAGACTTCGAATGACATGGTCCCTGCAGGACTGGCACTTGAAAGGGAAGTGAAGCATTCCATTTTCGACGAGATTTTTGATGAACTAGATTCTGCATGGGGAAGAAGCAACAGCTTTATCGGCAAGCTAGCCATCGGCGCAGGCTTTGTCGCTACTGCTGTTGTTGGGATTGCTTCATTCATCATTGGAGGGGCGTGGGCCTGGTTTACTGGCGAGGACGAAAAGACCAAATTCCGTCGCAAGCTCTCTGCCCAGATGGACACATCAGAAACACAACGCCGCCTGCATTTTAAGGGTGAATGGGATGGCATGGTCAAAGCGATTTATAAACAGTATCAGGAAATCGTTAATGAGAATGTTCAACACGTGGAAGACCAGTTGAACCAGCTCTTGGAGAATACACTGCTTGAGGAAAAGGAAATCGAACTCAAAATGGAAATGTTGAACCGTAGATCACTGGCTTTTAAGCAGATTAAGAATGATCTCAGCAGCTTGTATCAAGAACTTATAAATCCTGCAAAAGAAAAGGCTGGTGCCAAATGATGAACTATACAACAGAAAAGGAATTGCTTAGGGAGAAGGTTGGGAAGCTGAAGGAAAATCTTGTTGAATTGATGCCCGCAAGCTCACAGTTGAAAGTGCTTGAGGAACTCGAGGAGGACCTGATCCAGGATTATTATACGATCATGGTTGTCGGTGAATTCAAGCATGGTAAGTCGACATTTGTCAATGCTTTGCTTGGCAAGGACATCATGCCGAGGGACGTCACGCCTACAACAGCAACCATCAATGCAGTCTTCCACTCCCAAAAGCCGGAGCTTCAGATTTTAAAGGTGGACGGTCAGGTTGAGAAGAGGGATCTTACTGTAGACGAGCTTAATCAGTATACGGCTTCAACTGACTTTAATGCGGAAGAAGTTAAATACTTAAAGCTGTTTATGGATGCCCCTTTATTGAAGAATCGGGTGGTGCTAATTGACACTCCAGGGGTTAATGACCTCAATCAGCAGCGTTCCGACATTACTTTCCAATTTCTTCCGCGTGCAGATGTCATTATTTTTATGACCTCGATGGATGCCGCAATGAAGCAGACTGAGAAGATCTTCATTCAGGAATTTTTACTGAAAAATGGGCTGGACAAAATAATCTTTGCTGCTAACTTCATAGACCGGATCGATGAGGAAGAACTGGATGACACTATCGATTACATCAATCGGCGAATTCAAAGCATCCTTGATGGGGAGAAGGCTACGCTGTTCCCTATGTCAGCCCGCGAAGCACTCGAAGGAAAGTTACATGGAGATGAAAGCCTGCTTCAATATTCTGGAGTTCCAGAGATTGAAGCGGAAATTGCGAAGAGGATTGAGAGCGGTTCGCGCAGCATGGAAAAGCTCGAGCGCTTCCGCTGGAGGCTTCAGGCAAGTGCAGAAGCTGTTAGAAGCGAGATTGAAACCGCCAAGGGATTGTCCTCCGAGTCGCTTGAGAGCCTTGAAGCTCAGTTAGCAGCTGTTGCGAGTTGGTTTTCTAACCAAGACGTTTTGAGGGAACAGCTACAGGATTATCTGAATGATCGTCACAATGAGATCCAGTATATGGTACGGAAATCGGTCCAGCACTTTGGCAACAATGTCCGAGAAGATATCGAGAATCGGATTCATCTGTACCATGGTGCAGATGTCAAAAATCTTATTGAATCTCAAATCCCGATTGCTGTAAAATCCCAATTCAACTCATGGGTTAATCAATATAGTGACTATGTCCATGAGCTGCTACGCAAAATACAGGTGGAAGTGATTAAAGGGCTGACCGCTGCGTTCAAGCAGAGTGTCCATATCCAGGCGGTTAAAGGAGCTGACCTTCAATTTGCCGATTCAATTCCGATATTGAGTGCACGGACAGGAAACGCGAATGTAAAGGCTGGGCTTGTTCTTGGTGGAGCGAGTACTCTTGCGATATTGCTCGGCGGACCGTTCTTTTTGCCGATAGTAGGGATGGCCGGACTTCCATTTTTATCGCAAAAGCTCGCCGAAAAACAACTTGAGAACATCAAGCCAGAACTAATTACCGCAACTGGCCGCCAAATCAGCCAACTGGTTGATAACTTCGAAGAACAGATTAACCACTATGTACAAAGAACAAAGGAGCAAATCGAAGAGAAATCATTGGAAGAATTCTCGCGCCTGCTTCGCTCCTATGAAGTGATTTTGAAAGGCGAAATCAACAACAAGCAAAAGGAAGCCACCTTCATCAAGGCTTATCAAAGCAAACTTACTGAGTTGGATGAATTAATCAAAACAGAACTTATGGAAGGGGAAAAAGCACTATGAGCGAACATAATATGCAGCAGGTATCCGATTCATTTGACCATGACTTTGGCCAATCCAACAATCATTTAGTCGTTCCTGACCATCATAACGTCCATACCAATCATCAGGATGTAACATCTCTATCTCTGTCCGATCATCATGGACTTGGCACCTATGACAGTTCAAACGACTTCTTGGACTACCAAGATCCATTGAAACATGCTTATAAACATCAATTTCAGCCACTGACTCTGGACAACACCCATTTTGTTAACCCGCACCATGTCAATGGATATTTTAGGAATGATGGAACATATGTAAACGGCTACTTCCGTGATGGTGACGGCAATACCGCAATTGACCATCCAGCCGAGCTAGGTGGCGGGTACATCAGCAGCAATCCGGACGGGAATCCCTTTAATAACTTGAAATAGTAGAAAAAAGCAGGAGCATTGCTCCTGCTTTTTTTATAAATGTTTGTCAATTGAAGTATACCTTAATAAATGTTTTTTGGTTAGAACATTGGCTAGGGGAATTAGTACGTTTTTGAATAATCTATATAGTGAATAGTGGACAAGCACACCTGCTCCTGCACTCTTGGGAGAAATTTAGAAATCCGTAATGGTGATGATAGCATTGCAACAGGATGGCACTATTTCATCAATACGTTTGTATATACACATGCATGCCGATACACCGTCATACATGACTACATACGACCTCATAACAAAGCAATAGAGCTTAGTAATTATTAGTTAGAAACTTTGTGTTCAATGAATGTAATGGTACATATCCTTAGTCTCTAGACTTCCTTCGTCGGCGTTCAGTAACGATTGCTGCACCTATGGCAGTTACCACCAGTAGGAATACTACGGCTATAATATCTAGCGTTAGACTATGGACTTTGTATGTTAATCCGATAAGCAGTAAGCCTACTGTTAGTAATGTCAACATAATTACTGTTATCTTATCGTCTTTACTCATGAGTAAATCAACTACCTTTCGAATACTTAGTTTCATTATAACATCGCTTGAAAAAACGATGGTCCTTGTTTTGTAGCTTTTCTTTAATACATGTGATTAAACGAAAGTAAATCGAATTGAATCAAAATGAAGTCACTGAATGAAAGCGCAGAAGAAGAACGTTGTCTAAGTTGCATACCATCAGGTATGCTTTTTTCTTTTTTCAACTGTTCAATTGCTATAGGATAAGCCGGGTTCTTATCGACTGTTATAACACGTGGCTTTGAAACATGAAAAGACCGCAAAGCTTTCTTGAAAAAGCGCTTTGCAGCCTTCTGGTCTCTTGTTTTGTTTAGGAAAAAATCAATTGTGTTTCCTTTCGAATCAACCGCACGATACAGATACATCCATTGACCTTTTACTTTGATATATGTTTCATCGACTCTCCAAGAGTCATTTGTTTGTTTGAGGTGACGACGGATTCGTTTGTCCAATTCATGACCATACTGATGAACCTAACGCATAATCGTTGTATGAGAAATGGATAAACCCCGTTCTTCTAGCATTTCCACCAAATCACGAAAACTGAGGTTGTACCGTAGATACCATCTTACCGTTAACAAAATAATATCAGGCTGATAATGCTTCCATTTGAATACATTTTCCTTTTCCATACCAATCACGTACCCTTTCTAAATTAATAGTAACAGTATGTCCAAGATTTATAGATTCATTGCAATTGTCCTTAAGCTTTTGCACCAGAACCAATAGATATGAGGTAAAATTAATTTTTACTAAAAAAATATTTTTTTACCAGATTGCTTTAAAGTGATATAATTTTCTTAAAATTCTATTTATTTAAGTGAGGACTGGTGAAGAGTATGCTGACATTTGGTACAGTTATAAAGCAAAATGCAAGTAAGTACAAAAATAAGCCTGCTGTTATTTTTCAAGATACAATTAAGACATATGAAGAGTTAAACATTCGCGCTAACAAAATCGGAAACGCTTTCTTGGATCGTGGCTTTCGAAAAGGCGATAAAGTAGCTGTCATGTTAAAGAATCATGCTGCTTATGTCGAAATCATGGCCGGGCTGTCCAAAATCGGAGTCATCATTGTACCGATAAACTATCGCCTGGTTGGACCGGAAGTAGATTATATACTAAGAAACTCTGAGAGCCGGGGATTCATTATTTCAAAAGAATATGAAGGGATTGCCCAAGAATTGCTTCCAAAAAACTCTCAATTAGACACCGTACTGGTAGTTGGTAGTGCGTCCAATGAAAATCTGGAAGGGTATGTAGATTTTCTTGCTTCAGGCTGTGATGCGGAACCGAACATTGAGGTTCATGAGAAAGATACTTTCTTTCTGGGCTACACTTCCGGTACGACCGGAAAGCCAAAAGGAGTGGTCATTTCCCATCGATCCCGAATACTGACAGGAATGGCCGCAGCTTATGAATACAAGATCGACGAATCAGATATTCACCTTGTTGCCGGGCCCGTTTATCATGCAGCCCCATGGATTTTTCTTGTTATGCAGCTGCTCGTGGGCGGCACCCTTGTCATTCATGAATCATTTAATGCAGAACAAGTGCTTGAAGACATTGAGCGATACCAGATTACAAACACGTTCCTTGCACCAACGATGTACAATTTCTTGATCAACACGAAGGAAGAAACAAAAGCAAAGCATGACATTTCTTCTATGCGTGTGTTGATTTCAGCAGGCTCGCCGCTGCCGACACAAACAAAACTGGATATTCTAGACTTTTTCAAAAAGGCCGATTTGAACGAATTTTACGGTTCGACAGAAAGTGCAATTACACTGAACATTAAACCGGGTGACATTCGCCGGAAAGAGCGATCAGTGGGACATCCTTTCCCGCTTGTGGAATGTGTAATTTTGGATGACGAGAAGAACCCGATTTCGAACGGTGAAGTAGGGGAGCTGTATTTTAAATCACCGTACAACTTAGACGGCTATTATAACAATCCGGATGCTGACGCTGCTTCGTTTTATCATGGTTTTTTTACAGTGGGAGATATGGCGCTGCAGGATGAAGATGGGTTTTACTATATTGTAGACCGAAAGAAAGACATGCTGATCAGCGGCGGTGTTAATATTTATCCGCGTGAAATTGAGGAAGTCCTTTATTCACATCCTGGGATTCTCGATGTTGCGGTGATCGGTGTACCGGATGCCGTGTGGGGGGAATCGGTTAAAGCCATTGTTGTACAAAGAGAAGGGGCTAATCTCATAGCAGAAGATATCATTGGTTACTGCGAAGGAAAATTAGCAGGCTATAAGAAACCAAAATCGGTAGACTTTGTCCATGAACTCCCACGCAACCCATCGGGGAAAATATTAAAAACAACATTGCGGGATTCCTTTGCAAATGATAGAAAAGGAATCTTTCAAATTAATTAACTTTTTCTATTACGGAAACAAGTTGAGAAGCAACTGCGTTGATTAAGCAGTTGCTATTTTTTTATAAAATAGTAAACGTAAAGTAATTTCAAAATATACAATAAAGGTAGATTTTAGAGTTACTTTACGTTTACGAATGAAAAGCCGAAAAAAGATAAGCAAATTTGCTTATCTTTTTTCTTTTTCGCTCTGTTAAACTTTAAAGTATTACACCTGAAAAATTTCCTTTTAATACTACTTTTTCATTCTGATTTTTACATAAAAAAGATGCAATAATAGCTGTTCTATGATTTTCTTGCCTTTCGTATTTTTCAATTTTAGCTTCACAAATTATTGTATCCCCTGTAAATACAGGGCTTAAAAACTCAAAATTCATAGTACGAGCCAGTACATTATTATCTCCACCTATTTTCGTTGGTAGAGTTGCCGTTAGTAACCCTTGAATTACAAGTCTGCCCTGTTCATCTGGGGTTATATGGTGAATCCCTTCATCACCTGAAACCTCTGTAAATAATTCAACATCCCTTACTGTAAAAGTTCGTTCAAACGTAATTATATCTCCTACGTTTAAAGACATATAAATCTCCCCCCCTGAAGTTTAAATACTGTTATGGTTGATTATAATCTGAATATTATAACGATACCAAGCGATATTCAACTAGTCCAACCGTTAGTTCAATAAGGACTACGCATTGAATTTTGATAAGCGTAAACCGTCATACGTTTGTCTCATTTCATTGATTAGACAACCACCAACAGAGGATGTGGGTTCAACATAGCGTTTCACCCATTGAAACACTCGTTCTTTTTTCGTTTGAGATAGTTTGGCCATATGCTTTAATAAGTTATTAACCGTTTTGTTCACCATTTCCCCTTAACAGAGCCTTCTTTTTAGAAGGATTAGTGAACCATTCTCGTATTCACGTAAGCAGCTAATACAACATGCCCAACGATAATAATAGGAACAATAATTTGTGTGTTGGGCGTAGTGAAGACGCTACCAATTGCCGCAATGACACCAGCTGCTAAGTTATAAATCCCAACTATGTTTGCTAGTTTTTGCTTATCTTATACACGTCTTTCATTAAATCCAGATAAGAGCCAGGTATACTGTTTTACTCCTACAAAGTAAGATAATGTGAATGAAATTATAGCGATGATACATAATGATGGAGAAGCGAAGAGGGCCATGATTAGACCTCCGAAATCATTCTTATGTGCATTCTATAAATCGTCTAGCACTGTTAGAGAGTTTCCGATCTTTCAACCATATTATCGATGATTCAGATTGGAATGGAAAATCTATTAAATCTACTATTCTGATAAATTCTTGCGGGATATAAGATATAGCACTTTTAGGTAGAATAGATGCTCCGATTCCAGCCATGATGAGCATAAGTACAAATGCAGAGTCAGGGCATTCACATGCTATATTTAATTTTATACCATGGCTATTGCATTCATCAATGACGAGCTGATGGTAACTGTCTTCTTTATCATTATGTAAAAGTAAGAGGGGGATATGATCTAGTTCAGTTATGGAGATTGGAAGATTTGAATGATGAAGCTCCCATTTTGCAGGTATGACTAATACGAATGGCTCCTTTGATAAACAAATACTAGAAAAAGCATTCTTATTAAAAGGGGTACGTAAGACAGCGAGTTCGATATTCCGATTTTCTAATTGCTCTATTAAGTATAAAGGACCACCTTCCCATATTTTTAAGTTTACATTTGGATAGTTCTCTTGAAAATAGCGGATTTTTTCATATAGAAAAGGAATGCACGAATGAAATGTGCCAATAGATAGATTTCCTCGTAATCCTTCACCGGTATCTTTAATCTCTGTAATTGTTTCCTCTAATTGTTGGATAATACTTTTTGCTTTCCTATATAATATTTTACCTTCTTCAGTTAAATGCATATTTCGACCGCTTCTTTCAAAGAGGCTTACTGATAATTCTTGTTCTAGTAACGATAGTTGTCTACTTAGAGGTGGCTGTGCCATATGAAGTCGATGAGCAGCACGGGTAAGCTGTCTTTCTTCGGCGATTACAATAAAGTAACGAAGTTGTCTTATATCCATTTCCAATCCTCTTTCTATACCTTTTTTATATACAAAAACAACCTTATAAATAGTTTTTATATAATACGTCACATGATATCATAAATAAAACAATTTAAATATAGAAAATTCTAAAAATTAAAAAATGTTTTCGGGTAGATTAATAACCTGAAAGTAGATTGTATCGTCCTGAGGAGGAAATGTTTATGAAAGTTTCGTTATTCATTACGTGTTTATCCGATGTGTTTTTTCCCAAAGTAGGTAAGAGTGTTGTGGAAATTATGGAGCAATGTGGAGTAGAAGTGGATTTTCCTGAAGGACAAACTTGCTGCGGGCAACCTGCCTACAATAGTGGATATCAAAAAGAAGCTAAAGCGGCAGCAAAACAAATGATAAAAGTATTTGAGCATAGTGAATATATTGTGACCCCTTCAGGATCTTGTGCTAGCATGATTCATCATTATTATAAAGAAATGTTTAGAGATGATTGCGAATGGTATGAAAAAGCAGTTCGTTTAGCGGATAGGACGTATGAGCTGACGGATTTTTTAATGAATGTACTCGGAACAAGTAATTTAAAATCTAAGCTAGCTGAGACAGCCGTTTTTCATCAATCGTGTCATATGAGTCGCGGACTGGGGATAAAAGATGAACCACTTAAGTTACTATCACAAGTAGAAGGCCTAGACGTAAAAGAATTACCATATTGCCAAGATTGCTGCGGGTTTGGTGGTACATTTGCAGTGAAAATGAGTTCGATTTCTGAAACGATGGTTGATGAGAAAGTAAAACATATTGAGGCGGCAGAAGCCAATCTCTTAATTGGAGCGGATATGGGATGTCTTATGAATATTGGAGGGCGGCTACGCAGAAAAAATAAAGACATTCAAGTGTTACATATAGCAGAAGTACTGGCGAAGGAGTTGAACAAATGAGTGTAGTGGGAGAACACGAATTTTTGGAAAGGGTAGATCAAGCGTTGCACGATTCGCAGATGAGAAGTGCCGTTCCATTTACACAAGATAGGCTGCGGATAGGACGAGAGCAAGCTACATCTGAATTAGGAAATATTGAGGAATGGCGTGAGGCGGCATCTGAAATTCGGATGCATGCAATTGAAAATTTAGATAGTTATTTAGACCAGTTAGCGACAAATGTTCGGAAAAATGGGGGACATGTTCATTTTGCTTTCAAGGCAGAAGATGCCGTATCGTATGTTTCTGAAATTGCAAGAAAAAGAGGGGCAAAATCGGTTATTAAATCGAAATCTATGGTTTCGGAAGAAATACATCTCAATAAAAATTTAGAAGCGATGGGATTAAAAGTGGTAGAGTCCGACCTTGGAGAATATATCATTCAATTGGCTGGAGAAGCTCCATCACATTTAATTGCTCCAGCCATTCATAAGACGAAAGAACAAGTAGCGGATCTTTTTTCTAAGGAAGCTGGTAGAAAGATACCAGTTGATACAGAACAACTACTACAATTCGCTAGGAAGCAATTGCGTAAAGAATTTTTAGAAGCTGATATTGGTATTTCCGGTTGTAACTTTGCTGTTGCAGAATCTGGATCTGTCGTACTCGTAAGTAATGAAGGAAATGCTCGTCTTACGACTACATTGCCAAAAGTTCATATCGCTATTATGGGGATGGAACGTCTTGTCCCAACATGGAAAGACCTTGATATAGTCGTTTCCATGTTAACAAGAAGTGCTACGGGTCAAAAAATTACATCCTATGTAACTGGAATTAATGGGCCTCGCTTACCTGAAGATGTGGATGGACCCGAAGAATTCCATTTAATTATTTTAGATAATGGTCGTTCTGATATTTTAGGAACCGCTTACCAAGAAGTACTGAAGTGTATAAGGTGCGGGGCGTGTGTGAATGTTTGTCCTGTATATCGCAATATTGGTGGACATGCTTATGGAAGTGTTTATAGCGGACCAATTGGGGCAGTACTAGCTCCTTTATTAGAAGGATATGAGGAATTAAAAGAATTGCCTTTTGCATCAAGTTTGTGCGGCGCATGTACAGATGTTTGCCCGGTGAAAATTCCATTACATGATCTTCTCATTGAGCATCGTAAAAATGAGGTGGAACAAGGATTTATAACGAAATCTGAGCAACTGGCTTTTAAAGGTTTCGCGTTTATGGCGAGTCATCCTTTTGTTTATCAGAAAGCAGTTAAAATGGCTCGCACCGGTTTATCGATATTTGCAAAAGATGGTTATATTGCGAATGGTCCTGGTCCATTAAAAGGGTGGACAGAAAATAGAGATTTTCCAAAACCTACGAAACAATCATTCCGGGAGTGGTGGAAAAAAGAAAAGAGGGATTCATAACATGAATACGGATATACAAGAATCTTTTTTAAACAATATCGCACGTAAACTAGGGCGAAACCGTCGCTCCGGGGTAACCCCTCCCAAGTGGAATAAAGATCCATTAAGACACATTCCTAAAGAGATGGATCGCGAATATTTAGTGGAGCAATTTATTACAAACTTGAATGCACTACATACAGAAGTAAGTCATATATATCGCTCAGAAATCGAGAATGCACTTCAGTACGCTGTGCAAAAATTTAATGTTCAATCGGCGGTGTATTGGGACGATGACAGATTACAACAGCTTGAAATAGAAAAGCATTTAACAAGAAATTTCGTTTCTCATCGAATGTGGCAGAGGAAAGAAGAGGAAAGAAATCTACGAGATTATGTGGCTCAAGTGGATATGGGAATTACATATGCCGAAATGGGGCTGGCTGAGACTGGAACAATTGTTTTATGGAATGGTGGTGGACGTGGGCGTTTAGTTAGTGTTTTGCCGCCAGTTTATGTAGCGATTCTCTCTGAACATACAATTTATAGACGTTTAACAGAAGGGGTAACGAGAGTCCATGAACATGTTCCTTATGGGTTACCTGCTTGTATTAATTTTATTACTGGCCCAAGCCGAACAGGTGATATTGAAATGGAATTAGCTTTTGGAGTTCATGGCCCTGGCAAGGTTCATGTCATTCTATTAAAGGATTAGAGAGAAAAGCAAAAGTATATGAGGGGGAATGGGAATTTTGATGAGGAATAAATTTCGCTATTATATTTTTGCGATGCTCACGTTGATTACGATGGTGAATTATATTGATCGCGGAGCCATCGCCTATGCACAGTCTTTCATTATAGAAGAATATGGATTTGACCCGAAAGAATGGGGAGCTATATTAGGTTATTTTGGTTACGGTTACATGATTGGTTCTTTATTAGGAGGCATTTTTTCAGATAAAAAAGGGCCAAAATTTGTATGGATTGTAGCAGCAACTACCTGGTCTATTTTTGAAATTGCGACTGCTTTTGCGGGGGAAATTGGAATGGCTGTTTTGGGTGGCTCTGCTTTAGCGGGATTTGCTCTGTTTCGAGTTTTGTTTGGATTAACAGAGGGGCCATCTTTCACCGTTTCGAATAAGACGGCAGCGAACTGGGCTGCACCAAAAGAAAGGGCTTTTCTAACATCCCTTGGTTTTGTAGGTGTTCCGTTAGGTGCAGTATTAACTGCACCTGTAGCGGTTATGCTACTATCCTTCACAAGCTGGAAAATGATGTTTTTTATCCTTGGTGCAATTGGTATTATATGGGCGGTTATTTGGTATTTTACTTTTACGAATATGCCTGAAGATCACCCGCGAGTAACGAAAGAAGAATTAGTTGAAATACGAAGTGATGAAGGTGTACTTCAATCGTTAAAAGTAGAGAAAGGAATCAAAAAAGAGCCGTGGTATTCATTTTTTAAAGTTCCAACATTTGTTATGGTTACACTGGCGTATTTTTGCTTTCAATATATCAATTTCTTAATATTAACTTGGACACCAAAGTATCTGCAAGATGTATTCCATTTTCAATTATCTTCTCTTTGGTATCTTGGTATGATTCCTTGGCTTGGAGCTTGTTTTACATTACCGTTAGGGGCGAAGCTATCTGATCGTATTTTACGTAAAACAGGAAACCTTCGTTTAGCTCGAACAGGATTGCCGATTATTGCTTTATTCCTTACAGCGGTTTGCTTTAGTTTCATTCCAACAGTGGATAATTATGTAGCTGTATTAGCACTCATGTCACTTGGAAATGCATTTGCTTTCTTACCAAGTTCATTATTTTGGACAATTATTGTAGATACGGTGCCTGCTCAATCAGGGACCTATAGTGGAATTATGCATTTCATCGCTAATATTGCGACAATCTTAGCCCCGACCTTAACTGGATACTTAGTTGTAAGCTATGGGTACCCTTCTATGTTTATCGTAGCTGCCGTATTGGCTGCTATTGCAATGGGAGCGATGGTGTTTGTGAAACCAGGGCAGCAAACTAGGGCTGAAAGTTTGTTTAATTGGAAGAGTAAGGAGAGATTGGAGGAGTCTCGTGCTAACATTTAAATAATTAGAATAAGTGTTGCGAAAAACGAGTTGTATGCGAACTCGTTTTTTATTTGCTTAAACCGGATGTTTTCTATAAGTAAAATATGATTTAAATGGGAATAAATCGAAAATAAAGAAAGAAAATAAAAGATTGGTAGAAGAAGTTCATAAGAAAAAAAGGGGGAAATAATAATGAAACTTTCTGAATTTCAGCAGTATGTATCAAGTTTTAGTAAAGAAAAAGGGTTTGCGGATACAACGATTGAGAAGCGTACAATAGAGTAGTAGTATCAGTATGTCCAAGTTTAAGAGATTTTTTGCACCAGAACCGTATAAGCTATCTCCTTATATAGAAAGCTATCGGAAGGGAACAAATAATCATTCCTTATTCCATTAAAGGGCGCGATTATCGAAAGATGAACGCGCGTGCCTGTTTCATGTTTAGGGCAGGTTGTAGAGGATATAGTCCAGCATTAATAGTGGTGAACCGTATCATAAGTAAATGAGGTTTTAGCGAAAAAACAACAGCACCCTCTAATTTGCTGGAGAGGTGCTGTTTTGTTATTTGAATGGCTTATGTTAATATACGCCTTTAATTCGAATGGTGGTAGCACCTTTTATTAGAATTGTCCCCTTGGTTTAACAAATGCTTTTTTGTAAATAATATGTTTGTTAAACAATTAATTAAGGGGGACTTGTATGCCACAGGATCGAAAAGTAGAAGTTCAAAACGATGCATACGAAGGAAAAGAGAGCATGCTAGATAATCCACAATATCTACCGCGTCACGTGCAAATGGAGCTGCCTCACGAATTTTCTGTAAATCCTCTGTTTACCCGCGAAGGAGAATCAGTCGTTCCGCGCTTTCACATGCCTGATAAAGGCATGTTACCAGAAACAGCGTATCAAATCGTCCATGATGAAATTGCTCTTGATGGCAATGCCCGCTTGAATCTTGCAACATTCGTTAGCACATGGATGGAGCCTGCCGCAGAGCACTTATATGCCAAATCATTCGATAAGAACATGATTGACAAGGATGAATATCCACAGACAGCCGAAATTGAGGAGCGGTGTGTCCGCATTTTAGCCAACCTCTGGCATTCGCCCACCCCCCTTACGACTATGGGCGTTTCAACAACTGGATCGTCGGAAGCATGTATGCTCGGGGGGCTTGCGTTAAAGAGACGCTGGCAAAACGCACGCAAAAGCGAAGGGAAGCCAGTGGATCGGCCCAATATTGTGTTTAGTTCTGCTGTTCAAGTCGTTTGGGAAAAATTCGCGAACTATTGGGAGGTTGAACCACGCTATGTGAAGGTTAGCCCAGAGCATCCCCAATTGGATCCTCAAGGGGTCCTCGCTGCCGTGGATGAAAATACGATTGGTGTGGTACCGATTCTCGGTGAGACTTATACCGGGCTTTACGAACCGGTTGCCGCCATTGCGAAAGCGTTGGACGATTTACAGGAGAGGACGGGCCTCGATATTCCCATGCATGTGGATGCGGCTTCGGGGGGATTTATAGCACCGTTTCTTCAACCAGATTTAGTCTGGGATTTTCAATTACCGAGGGTGAAGTCCATCAATGTATCCGGACATAAATATGGATTAGTCTACCCTGGGTTGGGTTGGATAATTTGGCGGGAAGCTGAAGATCTCCCTGAGGATCTAATCTTCCACGTCTCCTATTTGGGCGGGAACATGCCGACTTTTGCCCTGAATTTCTCTCGTCCTGGCGCACAAGTGCTCCTGCAATATTACAATTACCTGCGTTTGGGGAAAAGTGGGTACTATGATGTCCAAAGGGCTTCTCAGAAAGTCGCTCTTTTTCTTAGCAAGGCGATTCAGAAGATGGAACCGTTCGAACTTTTGTCCGATGGTTCGGATATTCCGGTTTTCGCTTGGCGACTGAAAGATGGTTACACATTAAACTGGAATCTTTATGATTTATCTCGACAATTGCGTGTGTTCGGCTGGCAAGTACCCGCCTATCCATTGCCTCCAGATATGGAAGCGTTGACGATTATGCGCGTTGTGGTTCGAAATGGATTTTCCATGGATCTCGCGCATTTATTTTTGATGAACCTCAAACAGGCCGTTGCCTTTCTGGATTCCCTGGACGGGCCTATGCCACATGATACGAAATGTGATAATAGGTTTCATCACTAAGTGGGGACAGATCCCGTAGTCATTAAGTTGAGCTAACCACCGGTGAAATTAACTATCTTAGATGAATCCCTCCATTAAGAAATTTATTGGAGGGACTTTTTATGGAGATTAAGTCGACCAATAAGGATATGCTTTATAGGGGTCACGTCACATGCCCATCAACTTAAGTTTTTGAAGAATCCCCAAAACGAAAATTTTACCTTTTTACAGTTATTTATAAGAGTTCGGCTCATTCTTTTCGTTTTGGGGGAAATGTATTTCTTAACTTGATAGCGATGGGGTAGTGTCAGGAAAATGCAGATTTACAACGCTAATGATATGCAGGATTTCATGCAGGGTTAATAAGATTAGTTCGGGCTGATAATGCTTCCATTTAAACAAATTCTCCTTTTCCATACTGATCACGCACCTTTTTTAGAGTCATACTATCAGTATGTCCAAGATTAGGAGATTACTCGCAAGAGTCTTGGAATTTTGCACCAGAACCTTATTTATTCCATTAAAGGGCGCGATTACTGAGTAAATAAATCCCAACTTCTCATTTATAACACTGAGAGATTGGGATTTTTAATACTAGAATCTTCTTAACGTTGTAATATGAATTTTTTGAAATTACCTCTAATTATCTTCACAATTAATTAACGAACAATGTTTATTATCAAAAATTATTTTGATAATAGTGGAATGGAGGTGTACTTCAATAGATATAGGGCATTTTCTTACAAGTAATGGTTAATTAATTTCATCAAAAATAGCTACTACACGGCTCCACCCAGCACTTGCATTAGCAATATTGATAGGAAACGCACATACTGTAAAACCATATGGTTTTGAAATTTTATCAAGGTTACAAAGCTTTTCAATTTGACAATATTCTTTACGTCTGCCTACTAAATGGGCTTCCCAAAACTGTGACTTCCCTTCCTTTGCCTCTTTGGCTGTTACATTAAATGGACGATCTAGACCCCATGCATCTATCCCGATTAGTTTTACCCCTTGGTCGATAAGCCACTCTGTTGCTGATGCAGTTAGTCCTGAATGCAAGTACTCATAACCAGGCTGATGAAAATGCTTGGAAGTTCCAGTGTAAATAAGTATGATGTCATAAGGTTTGATTGAATAATTCATTCTTTTTAGTTCTTGTTGCAAGTCATCAATACTAATCCCTTCGCCAGCTTGCTTGTAAGTCATATTAATGAGAACACCATCTCCATAACACCAATTTAAGGGGATTTGTTCAATTGTTTTTGCAGGTTTTCCATTAGATGTAGAACCATAATGATAAGGAGCATCAATATGGGTGTAGGAATGAGTTGATAATGTTACTTCTTCTACTGCCCAGCCTTCCTCATCTGGCCAATAAGACTTATCAAGCCCTAAATACTTTTCTGTTACTGTAATTGAATCTTTATGATCTTTGTAAATAATTTTATGCGCATTTGGCTCAAATTCCCGAGTAGCGTTTGATAATCGATCGCTTAAATCGATAATTATTTTCCCTTTTCCATTTCGTATAAAACTTTCAATCATAACTCCATTCCCCCTAGTTACTTAAAATTCATAAGCTCTCTAACTTATACTAGAAAGTTAATCTATTTTTGATTATATGCAAAACTTCTTTACAACTTTAACCATTTTTGATTGATAGTTTTTTACCTTCATCTGTATTCTTTAATCGGTATTTACGGTTCTGGTGCAAAAATAGCTTAATAGAAATATAGAATAGCGATATCCTGTTGATTTTAAAGATTAGGCAGCTAATCCAAACAATTTATAAATAAGTTCAAGCGTATTTTGGGCAGATTTCACCCTTTGTTGAAGTTGCCCTTTTTTTATCATATGCACAGCTTCGATGCCTCTCAAAATCAAGGTAGCTGTACGAAAAAAATTCAATCCTAACATGGAACGAACTCTCTTCTTTATAAAACGGTGATCCTGTTCCACAATATTGTTGAGATATTTACTTTTCCTTATCTGTATACCTTCAGGCATACGTTTCTCTTCTTTTAATTCTTGAATCGCCAATGGGATAGGCTGGATTCTTATCTACTGTAATGACGCGAGGCTGGGACACATGGGAAGAAGCCAAGGCCTTTTTGAAAAAGCGCTTGGCTGATTGGGTATTTTAATTTTTACTTAAGTAAAAATTAATCGTGTTCCCTTCGGAGTCTACTGCACGATATAGGTACATCCATTGTCCTTTTACTTTTATGTATGTTTCGTCAACTCTCCAGAAGTCATGTCCAACTCAGGACCATATTGGTGTACCCAGCGCATAATTGTTGTGTGAGATATGGATAAACCTCGTTCCTCCATCATCTCCACTAAATCACGAAAACTAAGGCTGTACCGAAGATACCATCTCACTGTTAACAAAATAATGTCAGGTTGATAATGCTTCCACTTGAACAAATGTTTTGTTTCCATACCGATCACACACCCTTTAGAGTAGTAGTATCAGTATGTCCAAGTCTCCTGAATTTTTTGCACCAGAACCCTCTGCCTTTATATCAATCACTTATTTTTAAGCACTGGCAGGATCAGTACGAAATTACTCTGCTTGCTGTGTCAGATGATACATGGATTGTTCAAGCAGGAAAATGTCCTGAAACACAAGAAGAAGCTTTGAGGTTGGCTAAGGACCATTTTATTTATTGTCATTATGTGCTAGAATCCTATCCCACACTTGGACATTATACAGATTATTTAATGAAGCATGATGTTTGGTATTTTTGGTGGGATTAAGATATTTTAAGCATTACGATTAGAGATAAATTGCTTATTTGAGTGAATGTTACCACGTACCTGATGAGGTATAGAATCGTATGAAATGGTAGAATATCTTTTAGATACACTGAATGAAAGAATAGGGGGAGGATTAGCGTGCAATTACAAGAACAGAATCGAATCAAGCTGGAGCAGCAATTGAAGGATAATGGTTTTGAACATGCGATAAACTATTTGATTGAGACGTCGCGACAAGGGGTGCGTTGTGCAAAAGCGGGCGAGACAGATTACAAAAAGCCAGGGCAATCACGTGTTGGTGGCGATCCAGATCTGCCTCCACAATTTACATGGCCACTTACATCAGATGGGACACCAATGACTTTTTTAGTTCAGTTGAATATGTGTGATGTGGCGAAACACGATGCTAATGAATTATTACCGAAGTCAGGGATGCTGTCTTTTTTTCTCGGGATTGATGAGCCAGCCTACAATATTGAACATCGGGTCATATGGTTCGATGAAACAGAGGTACTAACGGTTGTCCGTCGTGAACCGTCAGGCGAGACTGCGTTGGAAGATACTTACGGTACTTACGTTGGCTATGACCTAGAAGCGCGTCCATCACTGGAGCCGCCAGCCTACGCTTACGTTGATGAAGAGCAGGTAGAGAGTGATAAAGTCACCTTAGACGATTATGATGATTTACTTTATGAAATTCGAGACGAAGAAGATGACGATATCATTCAACTGTTCGGTTATCCGACAGAACAGCATGATGATTCGGAATACGAAGCATCACTTATGGTGCTGACTGGTGAAGAATACGAGTATAATTCGGATAAAGCATTGGAGAAGATCGCGGCACATTTTGGTGGTGATAAGACGAAGGCGAAGCAGGAAGTCGCGGATATGCAGATGTTGCTGGAGCTGGAAACTGATGATGACGTTGGCTTCTGCTGGTGGGACGCAGGGCTACTGCACTTCTTTATTCGTAAGGAGGATTTGATTGCAGGACGGTTTGACCGTACCTATTGCTCCCTTTATTCTAGCTAAATCAACTAATGAAATACAATTAACCTTCAAATGCAGATAAAGGACCAATTGTTAGACCATTGAGAAGCAAAAATCTCGACTTTTGCCAGTTTTGAATAAAGACATTTCTTATTAATTAGGGGTAGCGTCACATTGCTATCAAGCTAAGCTCATGTAAAGTCAATGATAAGCAAGATTGTTTCTTTTTTTCGAAAGTCTATATGTAGATGTTTTAAAGATTTGCATACGAAATAAACCCTAATGGGTTTCATTTTTTTGATTTAAGCCGCTTGATTATCAGACATGGTACAATTGTAAACGACACCTAATATATCAAAGACTGTTTTCTTCTCATACCTATGAGATTTCCGCCCGTTTTGCTGTAGGAGGTTGAACAGGCGAATTAAAATCTTTGATAGCTCTTGGGTGTCTTTCTGTATAGCTTGGAAAAGAAGAAGAAAGTAATCTTTAATCATATATATGGCCTTATATTCACTCAGTTCTCGTTTCTTTTTCATAAGAAGTAATTGCCGCATTTGAAACATGGTAGAAGAACAGAGTAGAATGGCAATCAGTTGCCCATACAAATGGCATTCCAATCGTTCTCGTTTTATCTTTTTACAATGATGAATGTAAAAGAATGATTTCCACGTTTTAAATAAAATTTCGATTTGCCAACGTAAAGAATACCAATCATGCACTTGTCCCATCGGGACAATATCTGTAGGGGTGTTTGTCATATATACATTGATACCACTGAGTCGTTTACTACGAGGAGAATACTTCATTCCTTTCTTTTTTTCTCTTACGGTTTGATCTTGTAATCGTTTTTGGTGTTGTTCTTTTGTTAGTCGATGAACAATCACACGAGTTGGGACTTTATCAGTCATTCCTACATAAGCGTTGGATATTTCGCATGTTTGTCCTGGCTGAAGAGAGTTCATTAAAACCTCCATATCTATCTGGATATACTCTGTACCTTTCTTGATTCTTCCATCTTGAAAATAATCAGGGCTAGGATTTTTTTGATAAATCCGTGTATTCGATTTGATACGTGAGATATAATAAGCCTTTTTATCTTGTATATGTTGAAGATCTTTCAAATGAAAATAACCTAAGTCTCGAATACATAAATCATTCGCTGTCACTGTCGGAACACACAAAGAGCCGTAGGTTCGATCATGTTGTTTACCTGGACCTGTATGAATATGTAGGAACTGTCCGCTTAACAGGTCATACTCAAGTTGAATTTTCATCCCAGCTGTATGACTGCACCCTCCTGCACCTGGATAAACGAATGAAAAGGGATCTGGGAGTTGAAAAGCAGTGGAATCTAAAATACGAATACGCTTGAAAACGGAAGTGTATGGAGAAGGAATCGGCATAGATGAGGCCAATTTTTGGTTTAGTAGTTCAGCTAATATGTGTTGTAAAAATTGGACGGCTGCTTTATTAAATCGTTGATTCAGTCCCTCGGGACTAATAAGTACTTCTGTTGATGCTTCTAAACAGCTAGATAACTGAGTTAAAGAAGTCGTAGCGACATTTTGGTTCAACCATACACATAAAGCGACTAAATCTTTAGCTTGGTACTTACTGGTTCGTTGAACAAAACCAACATCTCTAGCAAAATCTCGTAAGATATTTGGAGATAAGAAGCTTTGAATTTCTTGAGCAAATAGTTGTAACTCATCAGATACAGAAATAGACATATAAAAACGCCATCCTTTCCTATAATTCTACAGAAAGGATAACGTCTTTTTCGCTTTATAGATAGTGCAAAACCTTACATTTATAGCGATGTGATGATGTCCATATAGCTGTTTAATAATTATTTCTGTTACCTTTATATACTTACATAGTCTTCGAATTCGGAAATTAAAATTTTAAATCTGGATCTACTTTATA
>NZ_NUQE01000112.1 GCF_002582035.1 Bacillus pseudomycoides | reverse complement strand
ATAAGGAGGGGTTATTCACGGATACTAGACAATTTTGTCTAGTTTATTTATGACGATTGGCGCAATGGAAACACATAAAGTATTATTTATAATTTTTGCACTTATTGATTTCTTATTCATTGGTCTTTCATTTAGTACTTTAGGTGTTATGCCACATGCGATGCATAAATTAACAGCAATTTCTGAAATGCTTATTTCGCTGTTTTCATTCTATGGTTCAGTAGCTGCAGTATTAAATACGCACTTCGGAAAAGTTGTATTACCTGTTGGTAAGCCATTTGGTATCTTCAAAAAATAAAATATGGTAGCATGAATGAAACAGAAAAAAGCAGCTAAGTATCTGTAAGATACTTAGCTGCTTTTCGTTTCGCTAGAAGCAATAGCAGTTTCCCCTGTAACTTCTGCAATCTTTGAAGCTTCAGCTACGTGACCATCAATTGTTACATCCACTTTTTGATTTTCATTGGCAGATACAACCCAGCAGTTTGGAAGATAACGAGACTTATGAGATAAAGTGGAAGGAATGTTTAATATATCCCCTAAGGCATACATAGTTGCAGAAGAACCACCATCCATAGCCATCGCGTTTACAGCGCCCTCGTCATATAAAAGATCTTGACAATCTTTTAAAGAAGCGCCAATGCTGTGAGGTTGTCTACCATCTACAATAAGAAACATAATTGAGTCATCTTTCTTTTGAGCCATAATGCTTCGCGGACCATATCCCCATCCTCCATCATCCGTAAGCATTTTTTCGCCATTTACAATAAGTTGTGGCATAAAACCAGCTGCAGACACAACATTTTTATCCAGCAATTGCTGTGTAGAGTAATCACCTGTTACCATTTGCCCATATTTTGTTAAGCCAGTAATAATAGTCGGTGAATTTATATCTTTTGGTGTATGGATAACTTGTCCGTTCTCGATAACAATGCCTAGTCCCTCTTTACCGCCTCCATGTCCCGTTTCATCTGAAAATCCACTTGCATTTACTGCAGCAAGTGCGTGATTTCGCTTCGCCATCACGTAAATTTTTTCACCAACATCGCTACCTTGTGTACCTTGCTGCGTTACAAGTTTTACATTAAGAGGATTACTAATTGTCATGAGTTTTCCTTCAAAATAATGATCCGCATATTTTTTTTGAATGGTTTCGATTTTTACATGAAGCGGCATATGTTTTTTTGCTTCTAATTGTTGTTTTGTAAGTTTTTGAAGCCCAACAGATTGGCTGTTTTTCCATTTTGGATTATTAATAGAGTTTGAAATATCATCCAGTTCTTGTTGCGATAAAAAAGTGAATTTTGCTAAATCACGGTGTTGCGAAGTTAGAATACTTTCCGCAGCAATTACACGCAATTTATGTCCATACGGAGTGCCAAACAAAATGCCAGCACCAATTAAAATGAAAACAAGTAATAAAATGGAGGATACTTTTATCACTTTTTTTAGATGTTTTTTCATTTCGAAAACTCCTCTTATATAGTTCGTTCTTTAGTCTTATGCGTGAGAAATCCGCTTTTTATGTTGTAGATTTATATACAATAGAATGATATGAATAATTTGACAAGGGATAAATATGAATGTATATCGTTAAATTATAATAAAAACAGTCAGATTAACAGCGAATGAATGAAAAAAATAGTGAACGGCTGGCGCATTAATAACAAGAATGAACATGTTGTGGCGGCAGGACAGGAGCAAAGATATGTAAGATAATTCGATAGGAAAAATAAGGAAGTGAAAGGTGTTAAATCAGTCAACTGCTGAAGTTACGAAAAAACATGAAATAAACATTTGCTTTTATGCTAATAAAGGTGTATAGTGGTGTTAAACCATTTTACTTTTAATACCATAGAGATTTAAATAAGCTGTAACTTAAGAGGGGATAGCAATGTTAAATCTTCTCTAGGTTACAGTTTTTTAATGTCTAATTATTATTTGTAAAGTGGTTGAAAATGGACATGTACATGAATGTACATACTTTAGGAGGATTTTTTCATGCAAAACGGTAAAGTAAAATGGTTTAACGCTGACAAAGGTTTCGGTTTCATCGAAGTTGAAGGTGGAGAAGACGTATTCGTTCACTTCTCAGCTATCCAAGGCGACGGCTTCAAAACTTTAGAAGAAGGTCAAGAAGTTACTTTCGAAGTTGAACAAGGTAACCGTGGACCACAAGCTACTAACGTAACTAAAAAGTAATTGAAATGAAAGAGAAGGGAACTCCCTTCTCTTTTTTTTGTATCCTAAAATACTGTAACATTGTTTATTAATACATATTAGAGATTAAGGATATAATGTTAAGAAGAGATAAGGAAGAGGTATGTAATATGTATGAACCAAAATATTATATTGTATTTGATATTGAGCGGAATTTTAGACCTTACCAATCAGATGCTCCAACGGAAATTGTTGATATTGGAGCTATTAAGATTGAAGCAAGTACAATGAGTATTATCGAGTTTTTCTCTTCGTTAGTGAAACCATCGGCATCTCTATCTCGCCATACAACAAAATTAACAGGAATTACAAAGCAAGATGTAAAAGGTGTGGAAAAATTCCCTAAAGTAATTGAGCGATTTCGTGAGTTTGTTGGAGAAGATTATATGTTTGTAACGTGGGGGAAAGAGGATTACGGGTTTCTAACGGAAGATTGTGTACGATACAATGTGGAATGTCCTGATCTTGGGAAGGAAAGAAGGTTTGATTTACAGAGATTTATATTTCATGCATATGAAGAATTATTCCTAAATCCACCAAGTTTGAAACTTGCAGTGGAACAATTGACTTTAGAATGGGAAGGAAAACAACACCGTGCCTTCTCGGATGCCAAGAACACTGCGAATATATTTCTCGCAGCAGCTAAGCAAAAGGATATTCATAAACAATATAAGAAAAGTGTGGAACTCATACTCGTAAAAAATGGCTCTTTAACTGATAAGGGTAAAAAGAAAATGAAGAGATGGGTATTTAAAGAGGTAAAGAAAAACGGATATTCTTACTTGACATGGGATGCATTCATAAATAGTAAGACATGGGAGAGTGTATCTGATCAATATCATTTCGATCATACGACCTTATTACTGTTACAAAATTACTTCAACACTGCTTTGAAGAAAGCTAAACAGCAACTTCAAGTATTAGCTGCAATGAATAATAATAACCAAGGGAATAAAACACAATAGAATCTATAAGGAAAGTTGGAATTTCGGGGGTAGTATTCCAGTGAAGGCGGCAGTAAAAAGAAATGGCATTGTTTTGCTATGAAGGAATTGTTTTCCTCGTTAATACGGAATAAACATGCACATTAAGACTAAAGGACAAGAGAAACCTAATACATCCCCACTATACAGATTTTTCATATTGATACAAAAGAATAGAAATGTAAATTTGCGAAGATAACAACCCTTATTGTTATCTTCAGTAATGAAAAATTGCTCCTTCTTGAATCTAAAAATAACCACAAATGATAAGCTGTAAAATACACATACATACTATGAATAGTAGAGAATTTCCATTCAATGGACGCAGCAATTGAATAAATCATGAAAATGACCCGGTAAATAAATGCCTAGAATGAAAACGAATTTTCCTATTTGAAAAAATAACCTTTTTCAATTTTTATTTTACTATTTTTAACGCATTTTAAGATTTTAAAATAGTATCTATTAAAAAATATATATTGGTCTATGTTACAAATGTAAGTGATGAATCATAGAATATGAGATAATATATAAATTTATGAAATTCTAATGAAGGGGCAATAAAATGAAAGCATACTTTAACAAAAAAAGAGTAAGTAGAAGAGATGTGAAAGGGTGTAAGCTCATTGGAGATGGGAAGGATGGAGAAGTATATCAATTAACCAATGATAAATGTGTGAAAATATTTTTTCTGGAAGAAACTCAAAAAAAAGAGTTGGAAGCTTTGAAAACTGGACAATCCTCACCTATTATCCCACGACTTTATGAATATGGAGAAAATTATATTGTTTTGGAGTATATAAATGGAATTTCACTTGCACGTCACTTGAAAAGAGAAAAAAAAATCACAGAAGAATTAGCCAAGGAAATATTAATAATGTTGAATGAATTAAAAAAGATAGGATTTACTAGATGGGACACGGAAGTGAGACATGTTTTAATAAATGAAAAAGGTCAGCTAAAAGTCATCGACCATAAAAGAGCTTTTACTTCAAATAGTAAGGTTCCTGTTAAGTTATTAAAGGGGTTTGAAAAATTTGGACTAGCACAGGATTTTTTGAATCATGTGAAGAATATAGGTCCATCCGTTTACAAAAAATGGATGTAATATTGATAAAAAACGAGGTGTCTTGGACGTAAAGCTTTTTTACTGTGAAAACAACCGCAAATTTTTTGAGTACTTCTTTTTCAAAATTTGTGGGCGATAAAACTTCGCCGCTTAAGATTGAGAGGAGTTAAAATAGAGATATGGAAGATAACTGCTTGTATGTGCTTAATTGGTAAGATATTTCCATTGTTGAGGAGTAAAGAAAACTTTCGGTGATGGAAGGTTATCCTTATCAAGTAAGACAGAATACACATGTAAACCTCAATAGATTATAAAGCTGGAGTATTAATTATTAGTAATAAATAAAAGCAGGTTTTCCGCTAATGACGGTTTCTTTTTGCAGTATGAATCATAGATTAAGTAGTACAAGGAGTGAGAATACTGATGAAAGAGTGTATTTTAGTCATTGGCGCACATCCTGACGATGAATTATTAGGATCTGGCGGAACTTTAAAAAGATTAGTAGATGAAGGACATCGTGTAATTTCAATCATTACTGCTCTAGGAAGAAAAGAGGAAGCTCATCACATACAACAGCTAGGCCGGTATGCAAATCGATCGATTGGTATTGAAGAAGTGATATTCCTCCAAAATGCTAATTTAGAGTTAGAATTGATCCCGCTGCATCAATTAACGAAAGAAATAGAACAATTAATACAGATTTATAAACCGAACAAAATCTTCACCCATCATTATGGAGATCTCAATATGGATCATCAAATTACTTTTCAAGCGGTTTTGACTGCGACTCGCCCTCTACCAAACCAACAGCCAATAGAATTGATTACATTTGAAACCGTTTCCTCTAGTGAGTGGAATATCCACACGAATGATAAATCATTCAAGCCTAATTATTTTGTCAACATTACAGATCAAATAGATTCAAAGATTGCCGCGCTTAAACATTACGATGTAGAAATGAGAGATTTTCCTCATCCTCGTTCATACGAAGGAATTCAGTATTTAGGAAGAGTTAGAGGAATGACGATTGGTGTGCCTTATGCTGAAGCGTTTGAAGTAATAAGGAGGGTTTGGAAATGAACAAAAAACTCGAGTTTCCGTATCCATATGTAATCAACGCAATGGATAAATATTTTGGAATTCGTTCATTCTTATCGCAACAAAAGAAGAGTACAAAACAAGAACGTTATACAAATACAGAATCAAAGATGTATAAAAAGAAAAATCTTTCTATATTAATTGCTACGTTTTGGGATTATCCTCATACTGGTGGATTATCTAATTATATTACAGCACTAAGTGAAGGTTTAAGACAACAGGGCCATCACGTCGACATTGTCTCACCTAACCAATTTTCTCAAAGCCGAGTAGAAAACATACATGAAGCAATTGTTCCGCAATTAAAAAATTTTTTAAAAACACGTTATGAAAGTTATAATAGTAAAATTGTCAGAAACCTCAAAAATATGTATACCTTCGAAAAAATGCTTCTTGAAAATATCAAATTTAAAAAATATGATATCCTCCATGCACAAGACTTGTTTACAGCTAATATATTAGGAAGAATTAATGAATATTACGGAAAAAAATTACTATTTACACCTCATGGGATGTTTACTTTTAACCGACTGAGATTTGGCTTATTTCAAAAAGGTTCGCTAGAAGAAGCCTATTATACAGTGTTAGAAAGAAAGGCTATTGAATTTGCCAATCACCTTATTATTCTCAGTGATTCATTTCGGCGTCCATTAATGCAATTGGGGGCAAAGCAAGAGAATATGACAACTGTATTGACAGGTATTGATTATCCTGATAAGTATCATACAAAAAATACATCAGCGCATAAGAAACTCGTTATTACATGTGTCGCTAGATTAGGCCCAAGAAAAGGCCATAATGTATTACTTGACGCCCTTTCACAAATGGGAAGCAAATATACTGACAACGTTAAAGTACTCATTGTCGGAGATGGTGAGATGAGAGACAAGTTAGAAGAACAAGTCGATGATTTGAATCTTTCCATGGTTGAGTTTTTAGGGGCAAGAGATGATGTGCCAGACATTTTAAGTAAAACTGATATTTTTGTACTTCCAACTTTAAATGACAGCCTGCCTGTTTCTATTATTGAGGCTATGCATAGTGGGGTTTGTGTCATTTCCACACCATCAGGAGGTATACCTGAACTGATTAACCACTCTAAGACAGGTATCCTTGTTGATGCAGGAGATGCAAAAAAACTGGCAGGCGCATTAAAGTTCGCCATTGAAAATCAAAAAGCTCGAGAGCAGTTGGGTAAAAATGCAAGAGAGTTCGCTAAGAAGCATTTAACTAGAGAGACAATGGTAGCAAACATCGAAAAAATTTACAAAAGTATTTAGGTGGGGAAGGATTCTATGAATCATGAACATGCAGCGGTTGTACTGGATTTAAGTGCCAATGGAATCGGAATTATTAGAAGCTTAGCGAGAAAAGGAATTAGCGTGTATGCATTTGATGTAGAGAAACCTTATAAAATAGGAAAGTCACGCCTCGCTTCATGTGGAATATGCCCAAGCCCTTTATATGAAGAAAAGAAATTACTCATTTTTTTAATTAACTTGGCTAAAGAATTTAAACTGAAACCCGTTTTGTATACAGGTGCAGATGATTATGTGGTATTCATTTCAAAATATCGAATGGAGCTGTCTAAATACTATTTATTTTTGTTTCCTGAGCATGAGTTAATTGAAGAAACGCTAAATAAATATAAAATGTATGAACTCGCAGTCAAACATAATATTCCATGTCCTAAAACGTATGTGATTGAGAAGGAAGAACAATTGGAAGAAGCGATATTGAGTCTTGATTTCCCGTGTATATTAAAGCCGGTTTTAGGACATGAATTTCGAAAAAAGATAAACAAGAAGGCCATTCTCATACAAAATCCAGACCAACTGAGAAATGAGTATAAATTGTATCGACAGTATGGAAAACTCATCCTTCAGGAAATCATTCCTGGCGACAATCAATGTTTTTATAAAGTTGCCACATTTTATGACGACAACATGGAGTTACTAGCATTATTTTCTTTACAAAAGAATCATCAATTCCCAGCTGAATTTGGAACGGGGGCTCACATCGTTAGTAAACAAGTCCCAGAATTGGTGGATATATGCTTACCCTTTTTTAAAAATATTAACCTTAAAGGGATTGCTATGGCAGAGTTTAAAAAGGACCCTCGCGATGGTGTTTATAAGTTTATTGAAATAAACCCTCGCTTTTGGTTAACACATAGTCTGACAGGGCCTGCCGGTATCGATTTTGTTTACATGTATTATTTATATTTAACCAAGCAGAATCCAGTGCCGAGACTTAAACAAATAGATGGTATCAAATGGATCTATCTTGTGCGGTATTATTTAACATTCCGTCATAAGAAAAAAAGAGCTGAAATGACGTTTAAAGATTTTTATGAAGGGTTGCGAGGTAAAAAAGAGTTTGCTTTGTTTGCATGGGATGATCCAATGCCATTCATTAGAAGCACATGGTCTCATTTGAGAAACGCCTGGAAACGAAAGCGAAAGGAATGAAAACATTGTACGAGGCAAAAACATTATCCTATCATTTTGAAAAGTTAAAAATTGCAGAAAAACTCTCTTATTCAATGGATAAGAGAGTTGTAATTGATTCTGATAAAATCGAGTGTCTAAAATCAACAAGAAGAAGTAGTATATACAAATTATTACTTCGAACAAAAGCCGATCACTACCCTATTATTTTAAAAATATATAATTCAGCAGATTATAAAAATGAAATAGAGATTAATATATATGATAGAGCTTATCCTATAATGAAAGAATTTCTTCCTGAAATATATCTCATTGAACAAAATGGAAATGAAACATGGATATTCATGGAATTTGTACGCCAAGTACGCGGTCAGATCACTTTTTCCCCGAAACATTTTGACTACATTATCCCCACTGTTGCCAAGCTTCATGCACACACATTTGAAGCCAAGATTAAAAAACATAAAGATGTTTGGGAATCTTGGCTCCCTATTTATGAATCGAGCCGCATGAGGAACGATCGAGCTAAATACATTAGAAAGACGATTGATTTTCTTGATGATGCGATGAAAGATGACCGGTTAAGGGAGGTTATTAAACCTCATTATAAATCGCTAATAAAACTATGTAATAAGGGACCTGATTTTTTTCCGGAACTATTTGAAAATGGTTCATCCATAACACATGGTGATCTGCATATGCAAAATATATGCAGCAACAATGTGACACTAAATGCACCATGGAATATTCAGTTTATCGATTGGGAATCAACTAAATATGCACCCGTCTGGTTTGATATGGTTGTTCTAGTTGAATTATTAATAGGTTTCAGAAAAGATTGGCAGAGCCGTGCAGAAGAAATTCGCACACATTGTGTGGAATTCTATGCAAAAGAAATGAAGAAGAATGGTATTACATTTAAAACAGCTCCAATGGATCTTTATAAAATGGCGTATTTGCAGAGAACATTAGAAAAGGGACTGCATACCCAGCTACGAAGAATATTCGATAACCGTGGCGGTGAGTTATTGCCGTATCACCTTGAAAAAATTTCTACTTGGGGAAGAGAATTAGGCTTATAACATATATATAACTTTCATCATAAGTTGAGTTAAGGGGAGATACTTCTGAATACAACAAAGGAAGAGCAAAATGAATGTATTTGTCCCTTCCATGCAAGTCTACTAAAAATTATGGATGAATTTTATCAAATAGAGAGTAAAAAGAATCATGTAATCAAACCGTTTCAGACGTTTGGAATCAAAAAAGATAGTACACCCAGTAAAACGAAAAAATTTAAAATTCTTTATGTAACATTTTTGAAATATCCTAATACGGGGGGATTATCAAACTATATTACTTCCTTGAAAACAGGTTTTGAAAAATATGGTCATGACGTAGATGTTATCTCTCCTACTCAAATGACATCAGTTCATCTAGAACAAGATATTCCGCAAGCTGCTGAGCATGCAAGGGATTTTATGTTACAACGATATGGTACAGTTAATGAAAAAATTATAAAAAATACGAGCTTTTTAAACGTGTTTAAGTCTTTTTTAAGAGAAAGAAGTCTAGAACAATATGATGTGTTTCATGCACAAGATTTATTCGCTGTCTTTTTATTAGGACAACTAAATCTAGAATATAAAAAACCTCTTTTTTTTACACCACATGGGCATTTTACAAAAAGTAGATTAAAGTTCGATAAAATAAAAAAAGGATCAATTGAAGAAGCGTATTTTAGTGAAATTGAAAAACAGGGAATAAGAGCATCTGATCAAATTATAACGATCAGTAATTCCTTTCATTCTCCTTTAGAAGAATACGGGGCAAAGACAGAACAATTGATTACTGTTCATACAGGTATACATTTTCATCCACCTTCTATATCTAAAGAGAAGTGTAATGATAATGTTGTAATTTCCTGTGTTTCCCGTCTTTCTCCTAGAAAAGGTCATGATATTTTTTTGAAAGCGCTCTCGCGAATTCGACAAGATTTGTCTAATGTAGAGGTATGGATTGTTGGTGATGGTGTTATGAGAGAAAGATTAGAAAACCAAGTGTTACAACTTGGTCTCGACAATATCAAGTTCTTTGGCAGAAGAACAGATATAGCAGAAATTCTTTCTTCTTCTGAAATCTATGTTTTACCTACCATTAACGATAATTTTCCAATTTCAGTTATTGAAGCTATGTTGTCTCGTCAAGCTATTATTACAACAAGTTGCGGTGGTATACCAGAAATGATTCAAAACGGAAAAACAGGAATCATTTGTGACCCAGGCAATGTGCAACAACTTTCCGATGCTCTTAAATTACTTTTAACGAATAAGAGTCTTCGTGAAGAATTAGGAAGAGAGGCTCAGGCCTACTCACGACAACATCTAACTCAGGATGTGATGGTCTCAAAGATAGAAAGAATCTATCAATCTTTTATGTGAGCGATATATAGAACCTGTATGGAATGTCTTCGTGGAAGGAATGAAGAGTCCATCTATGAAGGAGAATAATAGTTATAAATACCTTTGCTATGGAATATAGAGCTTGTGCCATTAGGAAGCTAGGTCAATTTTGCAAGTGTTAAGCATCTTTTAAAGGTAATATATTAAAAATCTCAATTTTTCTAATTCAATGTAATCGAATAAGAAAAGCTGAGATTTTTAATAACTGCAAGGGTTTATTTCACGCCTTCCTTGCAATACGCTCTACAACCTTCTCAAACTCATCTGGCTTTAAAAACTCAATAGGGGAGAACCCTTTTTCAAACGTAAGTGAATCAGCCTCAATCATCAGTACATATTTATTATTAACCTTTGCAATATGAATTTGGTCTCCAAAATCCGCAAGTAAGGCTTTCACAGAAATATGGTCTGCCTTTAGCTTTAATTCAATCTCAGGGGTATGCTCCACAATTTGGGCGGTAGCTTCCATAACTTCTTCTGTTGTGAAATGCTCCATAATTTCCCGCTTTGGACTTGCTGCCCACACTTCCATCGCTTGGTCGAATTGTTCTCGTTCTTCTGTACCTTCTTCAAAGACGTCTTCAATTTGGTCGTATACCATGTCCATAACTTGTGTTTTCATAATTTCTGGCATGGAACGCTCGTATTCTACGAATTTTAAGAAGTCTTCGAAGTAGCGGGCGTGTGATGCTTGGTGGATTTTTAGTTCGCCAACTTCAACAATTCCTTCTTCTGGCATGTATGGATATTGAATTGACTTCATGTTTTTCGTTGTGATTGCCATTTCGACGTTTCGGATTAGTGTTGCTTCATCAGAAATAGAAGCGACTTTTGGCTCGAAGTCACATTTCATTACAAAGACGAATGGATCGTCGAAGTATTTGCGAAGCTTTGCTTGGGCAACAAGAAATACACCGCCGCGTACAGCGCTTGTATCAATATATGTATAAACGAGCGGTTCGTTTACATCCTTGAATGTTTCTTTCGTTTCTGCAAAGCGAATGCGGTTAAATAGGTTGTAGTTCGGATTCGAATCTAATTCGTGTCCAACTTCAACGATAAAGCGGCCTATTTTTGTTGGGACTTGTTCACTTTTGGGATGACGGTCTACTTTTCGTTTTGAGATTTTTAATAATTCGCCGTCCAGAAAGTCTTTTAGTGGACTATCTTCGTATTCTTGTGTATCTAACGTTTGAAAATGTTTATAGCGTTTATCTGCTTGTTCACCTTGTCCGTCTACTTGTACGACGTAAAAGGAAAGAAAATTGATTTCAAAATCCATGATTATCACCTTGTTTCGTTTCATTAACTCTTTTCAGTATAGAGATGGAGAAAACATTCGTCAATTTAAGAAAGGAAGGGAAGGCCCTTCCTTTCATATTTTTTTGTTTTACATATTAAAATCCATCTTCGTATGCTGTAAATGGAAGGTTTAATTTGTTTTCAACAGCTCGTAGACGATGATTTAATCTATTCAAGCGGCGCGATTGTTGTTCTACAGCTTGTTGAAGTTGGTTTACTCTTTTCTCTAGCTCATTTACGCGGCGTTCTAGCTCACGGCTACCACCGCCCGGAAATGAGATGGGGATTTGAAATTGACGATTTGAGTCGTATGGATCATATTGCTGCATAGGTTCTATATATTGTTCATATTGTAGTTGTATATCGTATTGTTGGGGGATATAAGGGTTATATGGATTGTAAGAATACATTGACATCCTCCGTTCTATAAAGTGAAACTTCCATCAGTGGTTTTTTTTCATTCCCCACTGACGGAAAGCCCGCCCAATCGGGCTTTTATGGACAGTTATCCCCAACTATCTTCTTCGCTTTTCTCTGCATCTTGAAGTGGGGGGTTACTATCCGTTAATGCGGGATAAATTGGGTGAATTTATCGTACTGTATGTGCGGGAGTGGATGACTGACACGGCGGACACCTATTATGATAGGTCGCTTTTTTTGTATGGTTATTATAGCGGTTATCCCTAAAATGAGCCGTTATTCATTACAAATATACGTACTATCAATATAGTGAAATATTGATCGATAAAAATTGTCTCCAATGAACCTGTTGGTATATAATGGATAGGAAAAGGTGGATAAAATTTTTAACAAAGTTAAGGATTTTTTTAGGGAATATGTGTAGACATTTAAGAAAGAAAAGAGTAATTTAAAGTATGACGGAAATGTAATGATAATGTAATAAAAGTAATATTGAGAAATAATGTAATAATACATAGACTTGTTAGAAATGAAAAAAGATAGAGAATAAAAGGAGAGAGTAGATTGTTACATAAGGTTCGAGGTTTGATGTTAGGGGCACTATGCATAGGCGTAGTTAGCGGATGTAGTCCGAAGACTAATGAGGTTACATTAGTGAGTGGTGCTGGTGAGAATGTTGCACAAGCTAAGGGAGAAGTAAATAAAAGTATAAGTTTAGTAGATGGAAGAAGTGGAAAAGAAGTAAAAAAAATAGATTTAGCAAGTTTAGGTTATTTTGAAGATGAGCAGAAATTTAAAAAGGAAGTTACTAAGGTTGCTAACGAAATTGGAAAGAGTATCGATACAAAGATGGTTCCTTCTCGTGTGACAAGTGATGGTCAATGGATAGAAGGGAAACCTTCATATGAATTAATGGAAAAAGAGTTAGTAGATCAATTGATGAATGTAGGGTTGTGGGATACTTCTTATCAACTACCGATTGTAGAGAAAAAGCCTGTAGCAAAACCAGAAGATGCAACTGGCAATGGAGCAGTTTTAGGAAGATATGAAACGAATTTAGGAGGTTCTACTGGTGGTAGAATAGAAAATATTCGTTTGTCTGCAAGCACTATCAATGGAGTTGTATTAGGAAAGGGAGATAGATTTTCCTTCAATGCTTTAATAGGCGATACAACACCTGATAAAGGATACCAATTAGGAAAAGAGATTATAGATGGTAAATTAGTAGATGGATATGGTGGTGGTGTATGTCAAACTTCCTCCACACTGTTTAATGCTGCAGATCAAGCGGGATTAACAATGATAGAGAGATCAACACATTCCAAACAAGTAGGTTATGTCCCTAAAGGTAGAGATGCAACGATTGCGTATCCGTATTTAGATTTAGTATTTGAAAATCCAAATGATACTCCAGTTAAGCTTGTGATGTACATAGAAGGTCAGAAATTAGTCGCAGAGGTACGCGCTGTAAGATAAAGTAAGACCTCCCACTGATGGAAATTTTCACTTTATAAAGCAACAGAAAAAAGATTTCAGCGCTAAGCTGAAATCTTTTTTCTGTTTGTACATATCGTATTATTCCCCAAATATTTGTTTGAAATGATGGTTCATATGGTCAATATAATCAGTAACTAGCCATTCCAATGTTACTATGTTTTGATCTTCTGTTTTACATGGAAGCTGCCATTGTTTTTCTGTAACATTAGTTAGAAGTTTTACGATTCGTTTATTTAATGAAATCCATATATGTAGTATTTCTTCAGTTGAAAATGTATGCTGATAATTATGTATTTGCACCCATAAATTTTGATTATAGCCGTGTATTGTTATAGGTTCTTTAGAAATAAGAATTTCAACAAAACGTTTATGATTCACACTTGCAGAATCACATAGGTGACCTAATATTTCTTTTTTAGACCATTTTGACGGATTAGGTTTATAATCATCCACATTAGAAAGAGAGTCAAACTTAGGAGAGACACTATAAACAATATTCTCTAATTGAGACGCTAATGCAGGCAAGGGAATTCCTCCTTTTTTAGGTTAGACAGATAAAGATTTTTAAATTAATAATGTTATAATTCAATCCAGAATCTTTTTATAACATTGCCATCTTCTTCGATATAGTTTGAATCCGATATACCACCATTTTTGATAATGGTTTTCTCAGAACCGATATTGCTTTCATCACAGACAACAAGAGCTTTTTGAATTCCTAATTCTTTCGTTTTTTCTAATGCTAAAGCTAACAGAGTAGTAGCGTATCCTTTTTGTCTTTCGGAAGGACGAATACCATAACCAATATGTCCACCACAATTCAATAATTTTTCTGTTAATTGGTGGCGTATATTCACAGCACCAACAATTTTTTTATTTTCTGCAACCAACCAATAAGTGGTATCGGGTACCCAACCTTCAGGTAGATTTTCGCCTTTCTCTGAATCTAGTAGAAACTGAATCATCTTATGAAAGTTGGAGGGGTCTTTACTAATGACCCATGGTACCATATCTTCGCCGCTATCTTTCCATTCTTGATAGAAATTTAGGTATTCGTTTTGTAATACAAGTGTAGGTGTTACTAATGAAACGTTCATTTTCATACCCCTTTTTTATGAAGAATATTAATAATATTAACACGATTTTATTGCTATTTATATTATGAACTCTTAAGGGTACTAGTTTCTTTATTAAAATGATCCTTTGAGATAGGTAATTTTGTATTTTTTGATTTTGTAGTTTAGATTTTGTCTTGGAATTCCTAATTGTTCACTTGCTTTGGTAATATTTCCTTTGGATTCATGTATTGCCTGTTCAATCATTAACCGTTCAAGATGCTCAATTTGTTCCGGCAGGCTTTTGAAAAGAATTGAATGCTCTTGAACGGATGGTTGATTGACTTGTTGAATCATTTTGTTTTTAAAAGTAGGAGAAAGTTGTTCAAATGAAATGGCGCTTTCATCGTAAATCAAGTTTAAAGCTCCCTCCAGCGAATGCTCCAATTGTCTAACATTACCTGGCCATTGATAGTTCATGAAAAATTGATAAACATCTCCATCGACCTCTGTGACGTTAACACCTAAGGAAGTAGAATGTTTGTTGATGAAATACTCTATTAAAGTAGGTATATCTTCTTTTCTATTTCGTAAGGGAGGAATTACAATATTTACTACCGCTAACCGATAATAAAGATCTTCTCGCAGTTTCCCATTGGCTATAGCCTCAAGAGGATCTTCATTAATTGTAGTAATAACTCGTACATCGATATCTAAAACTTTAGATGAACCTAAGCGTTGAAGTTTTCTTTCCTGTAAAACACGAAGTAACTTTGCTTGAAGGTTCGTTCCCATAGAATTAATCTCATCAAGCAATAAAGTTCCTCCGTGGGCTTCTTCAAATAGACCTGCTCTATCTGTTGCTCCGGTAAAGCTCCCTACACTTGTTCCAAATAACAATCCTTCAAGCAATGACTCAGGCAATGCTGCGCAATTTTGGGCTATAAAGGGCTTGTTTTTTCGCGGGCTTTCATTATGAATGCTTTGAGCAAATAATTCTTTTCCTGTACCAGTTTCACCGAAGATCAAGACGTTTGAATTAGACCGCGCAGCTCTTCTTGCTTGTTCAACCGTCTGTCTCAATTGTTTACTAGAAAATATAATGTTATCAAATTGGAATCTTGTATTGTTTTTTCGAGCTAACATAGAATCTGAAGGAGCAGAACTTCCTTTTGTTTGTTTTTGTAATTGAAAAATGGTTTCAGTTAATCGTTTTTGTTTTGTAATATCAGTTGCAATTTCTAAAGCTCCCACTTTTTTATTCCCTAGAAATAAAGGAACGGTTTTTGAAAGAGTTGTGACCGATTTCCCATTGGTAGTAAAATGATTTTCTCGATGGCTGAGTGTCTTCCCTGTGTTCAAAGCCGTAAGAAGGGTACTGGAATTTTCTTCTATTGGCCATATATCTAACATTCTTTTATTTCGTACTGATGCAGGTTCAACCGTATCAATTTCTCCCATTTTTCGATTGTAAAATATAATTTTTCCTTGTTGATCGATTGCAGTGATTCCTTCTTCAAGTTGATCTAATATTACGTCGTATAAATGCCTGGTTTCATTCATTTGTTGAAGTTGATATTGCAATTGTTGGAGCTGAGTATTGTCTTTAAGATTAAGAAGGTAGTAGACAGTTTCAGAATCAATTTGGATAGCTGAAGTATTTACAATTAACTGTCGGGTACCAAGAGAAAGTGAGATGCCTGTTTTATCTTTTTTAAATTGAAAGCTTTTTTTAAATTCTTCTGAAGGGAAAATTTCATGGATAGAAGTTCCGATTAAGTTGCTTGGACTTGACGAAAATAAACGTGCAGCAGATCGATTTAAAGAATGAATTTCTCCTTGTTCATCAGTGAGAATCATACAATCAAAACTGGAATTCCAAACCTTATGTAAGGGAAGAAAGGAAAAATCAATCATTGCATTCACCACCTTTATAAATATTCAATAAAACAGAGGAAATATAAATAATCAGAATATTTTCAATTATAACAAGGTGATGATCTGATTAAAACGGTTCGTATAAATTTTTTGCTGACGGTCATAGAAAAATATTTTTCTATGAATTTTTTTCGTTTGAAGAATATTTTTCATATTTATATTTTATAAAATTCGAAGAAACCCTTAATATAATTGGTATTTTTATTTGGCATGAATGTTGCATAGAGAATAATTGAAAATATCAGAGGAGGTTATTTATGAATAAAGTATCTTTACAACATATTCATGCTATTGATGTACATGCTCATCCTTTTGTTGGTAATCAAGAACCTTACACAGTAGAGGAGTTTGTTAGGAAACTATCTTTATCAGTTATACCGCCCCGAGCTACAAACAACTATATACAAAATAAGAATCAACCTTTTCTGGGAACTAATATGTGGGTTCAGATTTTGATTCAACGACTTGCAAAATATTTTTCATGTGAGCCTAACTTGATGGATGTAGTAAATAACAGAAATAAATATGCTGGTGATTTTAGGGGATATACAAGGAATTTGTTTCAGGACGCTAAGATTACTGGAGTTGTAACTGATTTTGGATATCCAATGCCGATGTTAAGTAAAGATGAGTTTGCGGATCTGTGTGGATCAAAAATATGGGGAATTCATAGAATTGAACCTGTTATGGTTCATTTATGCAAAGAATGTGACCGTTTTGAGGAATTTAGTGAAAAGTATCGTACAGATTTAAGACAAGCTTTGCAGAAATCTGATGTTATCGGTTTAAAATCGATTATTGCTTATAGAAGTGGGCTGGAAATCTCAGAGATGAATGAACAAATGGCCCGGGATCAATACGAAGAATTTCAAACGAACGACCGAGCAGAGGTGAAAGCTTTTCGTGACTATTGCCTTCATATTGCGATGGAAGAATGTACAGCTGCAGATAAAGTTATGCATATCCATACTGGTATTGGAGATGGGGAAGTTGTTTTGCCGAAAGCGAGTCCGAGTTTTTTAATAAACATGCTTAGGGATAAAAAATACATCGATACGAAGGTTCACCTTGTTCATGGGGGATATCCTTGGGTTGAGGAAGCGGCTTTTATTGTAAGTATTCTCCCAAATGTTTATATGGATATTTCGTTGCAAAATCCTTTCGCGGGTCATGGAGTTCAACGAATTCTTTCTCAAGTGTTTGAGTTTGCTCCTTTCGATAAAGTTATGTATGGGTCAGATGCTTTTACTGTGCCTGAAATGAATTGGTTAGGAGTGCATTTATTTAAGGAATGTTTTGAGAAAGTTTTAAATAATTGGGTTGACTCTGATTATATGAATGTGGAAACAGCCCAATGGATTGGCGAAATGGTTTTGTTTAGGAATTTTGAAAAGGTTTACAAAAAGAACCTGCAATTTAATCTTTGATAGAAGGGGGAGCTAGAGATGTCAATCGAACAATTCGGTTATAAACAGGAATTAAAAAGGACATTAACATTTTGGGATCTTGTATTTTATGGGCTGATTTTTTTGGTTCCTATCGCTCCATTTGGTGTGTTTGGCTATATCTCTGACACTTCAAAGGGTATGGTCGCCCTAGCTTACATCATTGGTATGATTGGAATGATTTTTACGGCCCTGAGCTACGCTAAAATGTCCCAAGCTTTTCCGATGGCAGGTTCCGTTTACACTTATGCACAAAGAGGGATTAATGAGTATGTTGGTTTTCTTGCCGGCTGGGGAATCTTGCTAGATTACATTCTTGTACCTGCTTTAACTTATGTTGTCAGCGCAGTTTCATTAGCGGGAATGGTTCCAGAAGTGCCGGTTTGGTTTTGGTTGGTTCTCTTTATTTCCTTTAATACCTTCATTAATATTCGCGGGGTAGAATTTACCGCAAAAGCAAATAAAATTATTTTGGTTTTACAACTTATGGTTTTAGTTATTTTTCTTATATTCGGGCTGATTGCTTTATATAAAGGAGTAGGCGGTACTAGCCTAACAATCAAACCTATATATGATTCCAGCAAGTTTAATCTACACATGGTTATGGGGGCAGTTTCAATAGCGGTGTTATCTTTTTTAGGTTTTGATGCCATTTCCACACTTTCTGAAGAAGTAAAAGGGGGTAACAAAATTGTAGGTAGAGCTACAGTTCTTACTTTGTTGATTGCAGGCGTATTGTTTATATCTCAAACCTGGGTCGCAAGTGATCTTATCCGTGGATTGAAAGTTGAAAATTTAGATACAGCTTTCTATCAAGCTGCTGAATTGGCTGGGGGTATTTGGTTAAAGAATTTGACACTCATTGCGACAGTATTTTCTTGGGGAATCGCCAGTGCACTTGCATCTCAGGCGGCCATCTCCCGACTTCTTTATTCCATGGGGCGGGATCGTAAATTGCCTTCTATATTCGCAAAAGTTCATCCGAGATTTCAAACACCATATATTAGTACTTTTCTAGTGGCTATTGTTTCTTTTTCTGTAGGAATGGCGTTTGAAAATAACATTGGGATGTTAACGAATATTGTTAATTTTGGAGCGCTGGTTGGTTTTCTTATATTGCATATTTCAGTAATTAATCATTATATCATTCGCCAAAAATCAAAAAAATTTATTCAACACCTTGTATTTCCTCTTTTTGGGTTAATTATTATCAGTTATGTAGTGTATGGAATGGATCGGCTTGCGATTGAAATCGGATCTGTTTGGCTTCTTATAGGGGCTATATATATGTTTGTGCTTCAAAAAGTGAAAGCAGGGAAGATAGAAATTGAAAAAGGGGGGGCTGAACACATTGAAAACCATTGAAAAACAAGACATAGAATTGAGTAAGGAAATGACAGAACAGTTGACTCGTATTCGAAGGCATATTCACCAATATCCAGAACTTTCTTTTCAGGAATACACTACGTGCCAGTATATCATTTCGTGCTTACAAGAATGGAAGATTCCGTACGAAAAAGTTGGAGAAACAGGAATTGTCGTTGATATTATCGGAGAAATGGGAGAGGGATTGCATATTGGGGTGCGGGCAGACATCGATGCGTTGCCGATTGAAGAAAAAACGGGTCTTTCTTTTTCTTCTCAAAATCATGGAGTTATGCATGCTTGCGGACATGATGGTCACACCGCTATTTTATTAGGAACAGTCTATCAGTTATTTCGATTCAAACATAGATTTAGTGGACGAGTCCGTTGTATTTTTCAACCGGGTGAAGAAGCGGATGGCGCTGCAGAAGAAATGATACAAAAAGGAGTGATGGAAAATCCTTTGATCGATGAAATGATTGCCCTTCATTTATGGCCTCATTTACCATTCGGAACAGTTGGTATCAAATACGGTGCAATTACGGCCTCTTGTGATAATTTCATGATTGAAATAGTGGGAAAAGGGGGGCATAGTGCACGTCCGCACCAAGGTATTGACGCTATTGCCATTAGCGCTAATGTTCTTCAGGCTCTTTCTCTTCTTGTCACGAAAAGTCATAATCCTATTGAGCCGGTAGTGGTTCATGTCGGGAAAATTCAAGGCGGGACGGCAAGTAATGTAGTTGCTGATCAGGTAGTACTAGAAGGCACAACAAGAACCATAACTATGGAAACGAGACAGAAGATAAAATCACAAATTATTCAACTGGTTGAAGGTATAGTGAATTCGTATGGAGCCAAAGCCAATGTTACATATACATATAGCCATCCACCGGTGATAAATGACGAAGCATTAACTTATAGCATTGAAGAAGGAATAAAGGAATTATTAGGTGCGAATGCAGTTTATGTACTGAAAGATCCCTCAATGGGTGCAGATGACTTTGGAGCATTTGCTGTAAAGGTTCCGAGTACCTATTTCCGATTGGGGATTAGAAAAACGGATCAGCCTTGTTATGATTTACATCATCCTGAGTTTCAATTTGATGATCAGATTATTGCAGTTGGCGTTAAGGTCTTTACTTATAGTGTACTAAGAAGATTACTAAAAGGGGGACAATCAATATGTTAACAAAAGAAAACGTTTTAAAAATCGTCGAACAAGAAAATATTGAATTTATTCGAGTGGAATTTTTAGACTATGCCGGTATGACGAGAGGAAGAACAATCCGTACCTCTCAACTTAACAGCGCAATGGAAAAAGGAATTAACTTTAGTACAGCAATTATGAGTTTCGATTGTTTTGATGAATATATTCCCAACCCTACGTATGGAGCAAACGATGGAGATTTCTTTGCGGTACCTGATCCAAGTACCTTCGCTATCCTTCCTTATCGGAAAAATACAGCAAGAATGCTTTGTGATTTAGTTGATGAAAACGGAGAGCCATGGGAGGGATGTCCAAGAAGCGCATTGAAGCGTCTGCTTTCGGAAGCGGAAACACTCTTGGGCGGAAACATGTATATGGCATTTGAACAGGAAGCTTATTTACTGAAAGAAATAGATGGGAAGCTTGAGCCGGCAGACAAGAGCCATTGCTTCTCTACAGAAGGCATAGACATCCAAGAAGAATTTGTTCAGGATTTTGTTTGTTCCTTGGAAAAGATGAGTGTTCAAACAGAACAAATTTCTAGCGAGTATGGCCCTGGGCAATTAGAGATAAATTTGAAATACGCTCCTGCTTTGAAGGCGGCGGATGATCAAGTGACATTTATGCATTTATTTAAACAGATTGCTAGGGACAAAGGGATGATCGGCACATTAATGCCTAAACCATTTCAACACTTACCAGGCAATGGACTGCATGTTCATATTAGTATATTTGATAAAATTGGTGAGAACATCTTCCAGGATGCCACAGATTCAAGAGGGTTGGATATGTCTGAAAAAGCGTATCATTTTATAGGGGGACTTTTAAAACATGGAGCATCTCTAATTGCAATCGGTGCCCCTAGTATTAATTCGTATAAACGGATGCAGTCAGGATCTTGGGCACCAGCCCACATCTGTTATGGAGCTAGAAATCGCTCAGTATTAGTAAGAATTCCTGACAAAGCAAGAGCAAGAAGATTTGAATTTCGAGGTGCTGATGGAACGTGCAATCCATATTTACTTGCAGCCTGTTTAGTAGCTTCAGGTCTCCATGGGATTCAAAACAGAATGGATCCAGGTGAACCGATGGATGTAGATATAAGTAAGTTAGATGATATTGAATTAAAAGAAAGAGGAATTTCGTGGGGGCCGAGAAATTTAAATCAAGCAGTAGGCCATTTAGCAGAAGACACAATCTTGGCTGAAACTATTGGAAGGTCAATCTGGGAGGAATTTATTAAAATTAAAAGATCGGAATGGGATAAATATATTAGACAAGTAAGTGATTGGGAATTAAGGCTATTCTCTTCTAGATTCTAAATAAAAGAATACGCTTGGGAAGAAAATATGCAGATACTCGAATCCTTACAAAAAAGTTCCCATTTATATCGACTCTTATAATGCCCAAAATACGGGGCGTATCCTAAAAAATAGTAAATATACTATGAGATAAGGTTTCTTCCTTATCTTTTTTTATTTTAAGTATAAAGGTGTTTGAAGAAGTTTCGCACTCACAAAAAAGATATGGATCCTCTGAAATCACTCTAGATCCCATAGGTTAATAAATTAAGTACCTTTAAACTTCAATTAGCCAAAAGGTTGCCCTTATGATAATACCTGTATTGAGCTATTTCATGCTATATAAGCCAAATTAAAAAATCCGACATAAAAAATGTTCATATGTGTTAAGGGAGTATGCACGAACAAGTTTGGATATGTCGAAAAATTAAGATGGATTTATATAATTTAAAGAAGGAAGAAGTAAACCATGTGCAATATTTAGACTACCAATCTGTCAAACTAACTATATTTCAGTCTATTGAGGTTGGTATAACAGAAAAAGAATACACAGCTGGGATACCAAACTCCTCAATCAATTGAAGATTAAGTAAAACAATCAGATTAAAACTCAAATCCAGTGTACAATAGATCCGCATGTTTAAAAGTGTTTTAAATCTTTATCTAAAAAATTCTTTATAATATCAAGATTTTGTTCGGGAGATTGGCCTATTTCAACATTAATTTTTTTTACAAAAACTTCTGGTTTACTTATCAGATCGTCGAAATGAAGATCGATTAAACTTTCATTAGTTGCTTCAAGTTGCTGTCGATAATGCTTTAGGTTGTCATAGTAAGGGACTAAAATAGCTCTTGAGGAAGCGGCCGTCATGTTATCACGATGAGCTAAGGAAGAAACAGAAGCTTCAAAGGAACGCCAAACAAATATATAAGTAATATGTGCGATTTCCTCCAAATAAGGTTTCCAAATATCTAATGTTAGAGTTGTTCTAGGGTCTTTTAATCCCCAAATACATTTTACTTGGTTTTTAAAAAAAGCACGGAGTTCATTTCTTGGAAATTTAGATGAAAGTATGATTTCACGTGAAACTGGAGTATCCCAGCTTGCATCAACAGAACTAAGGATTTTATTATTTATGTTCACAAAGTCCACGTTTTCATAATGCCCTTTTGGATTACTATAATTAGCATCCATTAGGTTATTCCCCATGTTTACTCCTAAGTGGTGTAGCACACCGGCGGTTGCACTCGATCCAGAACGATGGAGAGATAGAATAAGAAATAATTTGCTTTTTTGAGATTTTATCGACAATATAAGTGTCACCTCGATTCATAGTTGTAATAGTTTATTATTTGGTTTGAAATGAGGTTTTCGCAAACTAATTTATATATATGTGAATTTTAATGAACAATAAATAACAAATCATTATTAGGAGTGAGGATGTAAAGAAGGGAGAGTAATTGGTTGTTAAGGCACTTTCATAATCATCTTTTTAAATAAAACCAGTCAGTGGACTAAATCTCCCGTTTGCGATTAATTCAATGTCAGAGATGCTTCAAGGGGAGATAGTAAGGAAAGGTAAGGACTTTGCTTTTTTGAGATATGCTTCGCATACAGTCCCTTAGAGTTCACAAATAATCAGTGTACCACAGTGAGGAAGAATTGTATTTGTTGAAAATTCCACAATTCCCCATCTGTAGAACTTATAAGCATATAGTAAAAACAATGAAAATTGTAATTATGCCATAAAGAGGCAGATCCGTATCATATATACGGATCTACTATTTTTATATGTGAATTTTGTTAAACTGCAACTGTCTTTTGTCTATTTGTATTATTGCTTGAAATGTTTTTTTGTTATTCTGTACTGCAAAGATAATAGCAACTGCCCAACCAATAAATATAAATACATAAATAATTAAAACCTATAAATTATTAATGGACCAGGAATTATCAGTTTCAATACATTTTGACGGTCGACATTTCCAAATTTCATATGAGAAACACCAGATACTGCAGTCTTCACTACTTCTGTTAGGTGTACGGATGCCGAAGTTATTGCAGGGACAATTCCAAACGTTAACAACAATGATGAGGAAGTAATGCCATAAGTCATACCAAAAGACCCATCAATTAACTGAGCCAAAAAACCGATAACTGCAAAAATAATAAGGTTTCTCATTGTTTACCTCCCAACAAAAATAGCTCTTTTGTTTTATTATGCATTTAGATATTTAATATTAGATTATGTTCTTAAAAATATTTGTATTAGCTAATTGTGGAAAGTACAAATTCAACACAGTAGAAAATCTATGTAGGCAAGAGTAAAAAAACGAGTATCTTTGGAGAGGAACATTGACTTATGGCATACTTCATGGCTGGTGGAGTGATGCGATGACTCATTTTTCATATTTTAAGAACAAAAAAAAGGGACTTACATAATCTAAAAAGAGGAATTGGTATAGGAGGAAAGTTAAACCCTGTATATCTCTAGTCTATTTACCAATCTGTTTAAATGTTTTGGTATTAATAAATAGTAATTTTTATGTTTCAAAGTTATTATCAATAAGTTTATTTTTTGTTTATTGACAATGGCTATTTTACTTAGTTAACCGTATTTTTTACTTATTGTTTAGTTTTATTTTTGTGCGAAAGGGCTAATCTGGGGAGGCTTCATTAAATGAATTTTAAGAAACAGATTATTTATGTTTCACATGATGCAAATTTTCAAGGAGCTCAGTTGCTCTCATTAAATATAGTAAGGGCACTTAAGGAGAATTTTAAGTATGATGTGGCAATTATTTGTTTAGAAGAGGGCATATTGCTGAGTGAGTTCCAAAAATATGGGAGTGTGTATTGTTTACATGGAAGAGATGAAACAAGCCAATTAGATGAGTTAATTAAAACATTAATTTATAAAGGATATGATACGGCAATATGCAGTACTGTGATTACAGGGGATATAGTTGAACTTATGGCGATGAATGGTATTAAAGTTGTTTCAATGGTGCATGAATTGCCTTGGGTAATTAAGCATCTCTCTGTTGAACATAGAGCACATAAAATAGCTCAGTTTTCCCATAAGATAGTATTTCCATCACAGTATGTACAAGAGGAATTTCATTCTATAACTCCTTTAGATAATAATAAATGTATTATATTGCCACAAGGATTATTTAATCATAATCCATATAAAAATAATATTCTGCAGGCAAGGGAACAATTAAGAAAAAAATTAAACTTACCATTAGAAAGTAAAATTGTTTTATGTGTTGGATTTGCTGAATACCGAAAAGGGGTGGATTTATTTGCACAAGTTGCATCATTAGTAAGAACAGCAGATAGCAATATATATTTTATATGGATAGGAAGTAAGGATGTAACATTCGTTGATAAGATTCCTGATGAGCATAAAGTAAATGTTATATTTATAAATCCAACAGATAAAATCGGGTTGTACAATGCGGGAGCGGATTTGTTTCTTCTAACTTCTAGGGAAGATCCTTTCCCTAGTGCGGTTCTAGAAGCTATGGATGTGAGATTGCCTGTAATTGGTTTTAAGGATGCTGGCGGTTTTCGTGATATTGTGACTGATAGAACAGGTGAGTTAGTAGATTTTTTAGATGTAAAACAGATGTCTCAAAAGGTTTTAGAGTTAATGAAAGATGAAGATAGGAGATTACAAAAGGGCATAGAATCTCAAAAAGTTATTGAGGAAAATTTAGATTTTATAAGCTATATTTACGAACTACTAGCTTTATTAGACCATAAATATAGTAAAGTGAGTGTTATAGTTCCTAATTATAACTATGGGAGATATCTTATAGAGAGAATAGAGAGTATTGTAAATCAGACATATCCTATTTATGAACTTATTTTTTTAGATGATTGCTCTTCGGATGGAAGTGTCGAGATATTTAAAAACTTTTTAGTTAAGGACAATAGGAAACATTTTAAAATAAAAACTCTTATAAATACAGCAAATTCAGGTTCTGTGTATAGGCAATGGATAAAGGGTATTTCCTTAGCAGATGGAGATTATATTTGGATAGCAGAAGCAGATGATCTGTGTTCTCAAATATTTCTAGAAAAAGCGATGAAAGGTTTCTATAAAAATAAAGATGTTGTCCTGAGTTATGTTCAATCAAAGCTAATAGATGAACATGGAAATGTTTTAGCTCCAGACTGCTTAGGTTTTAATAATGACATTAGTACGGAAAAATGGAAGATACCTTATATAAGAAATGGGATAGATGAGATAAAAGATTCTCTAGTAGTAAAGAATACGATTCCAAATGTATCAGCTGTAGTCTTTAAGAAAATTGATATTAGGGAGATACAGGGAAAACTCGAGCAATATAAAGTAGCTGGTGATTGGTTTTTTTACACATATATCCTTCAAAAAGGAATGATATGTTTCCAACCAGAATCTCTTAATTATTATAGACGGCACATGAATAGTATCGTAGCAACCGAAGATAAACATTTACATTTCAATGAAGTAGTAGATATACAGAATTACATTATAAGTTTATATGAAATTGATCCTATATCTATAATTAAAGTCCATAAACATAGATTGGTATTAAAAGCATACCTTGGAATTTAAAGGGGCAACATGCTAGAACAAGCAGAAGAGAAATTAAAACTATAATGCATGAAAAAATAATGGGGGTTGAACTAACATTGAAGGCATTCCTAAATGAAAATCAACAATTAATCAAAATGATTGCAGATAAGTATCATACAGTTGAACATATTCATGAAAATGATCACATTTTTAGATTTGTTATGGAGCATCCTAGTTTTTCCTCTGGGGAACAGGCAATTGAATATTATTTCAATGATGGACAAAAATCTGCTTCTTTATTTATGGAACTTATTCAAGAATTGCTTGAAGTGAAAGAGGAGCCTACACAAGTATTAGAATTTGCATCAGGATATGGTCGAATAACACGTTATTTATTGAACCAAGAAAGAAAATTAGATATTACAGCTTGTGATATACATGAAGAAGCCGTTAATTTTATTAAGGAAAAGCTAAGTGCAAAGGTTTTATTATCACATACACAGCCAGAATTATTTACAGTACCACACTCTTATCATGTTGTCTTTGCATTATCTTTCTTCTCGCATATACCTGACAGTACTTGGTTTCGGTGGCTCAAAACCCTATATAATACTTTACAGCCTGGTGGATTACTAATTTTTACAACACATGGCTATCAAAGTAAAAAAATGTCTGGAACTCCAGAATTGAACAGTGAGGGTTACTGGTTCGCACCGGGTAGTGAACAGTTGGATTTGGAGGGGCAAGACTATGGGGTAACAGTTGTAAGTCCAGCATACGTATGTAAGAAAATTGAATTATTACCGGAAAATCCTGTTATTGTCAGAATGGTAGAAGGCTTTTGGTGGGGGCATCAAGATTTATATATCATTCGAAAGGGTATTTGACAGGCAACTATGTATTAGATAAACGTTGAGAATAAGGTTAAGAATAAACATGCAATAAAGAGTGCTTTCGAAATGCTCAAGATTTTGAAAGCACTCTTTATCGTGTGTATATTTGACAAGGAGGCACATTAACTAATTTATAAGTAAAAGTTACGATGCTTCTTTTATATTTTAAATGGATAAGAGTTCTTCAACCCATAACTTATTTAGTGCAATTCCTGCTTTTAAGTCAATTTTAGGCTTCCAATTCAATTCTGTGCTTACTCTTTTTATGTCTAAGACAATTTGTTGAACATTCGTGTTCTTCGACGGATAATATATGGATTTAACTTCTCTTTTAGTTAATATCTCTATTTCTTGTATGATTTGTTGAAGTGAGAACCCCTCACCACTTCCGATATTATATATATTGGATGCTAATTCGGATTTTGAAGCTAAAAGAATTGTTGCATTGACTAAATCGTCAATATAGATATAATCTCTAATAATTTTTGCTGGATCACCATAAATACTAATAGGCTTATTTAAAAGATGTTTATATAAGAAAAAGTTTATTGCCCCAACGCCTTTGAAGGGATCTTGATGTTTTCCATATGGATTAGAATATCTGCATATAGTAAAATCTATTCCGTATCGACATTTGTAAAAATAAAGGTAGTTTTCAATTGCAACTTTTGTTATTCCATACGGAGAAAGTGGTTTTAGTACATGATTTTCATCAACTGGTAAGTAGTTTGGTTCGCCATAAACGGTACCCCCAGATGATGCGAAAATAACCCTTTTAATACTACAATTCTTTACTATTTCCATAAAATTAAGAAATAGAATAATATTTTGAGTGTCTTGAAAAATGTTATTAGTAGAAGTTGAAACATTGGAGGTGGATGCTAAATAGATTGCTATATCTATGTTTGAGAGGGCGTGTTTAATATCTTCGGAGCATGCTAAGTCACCTTTTAATAACTCAACGTTTTTTAAAATGTTTTGTGGAATTTTTTCGGAATTTCTGGTGAATACCTTAACGTAATTGCCTTCTCGTAATAAAGTTTGGGTAATATTTATACCTATAAAACTATTTCCCCCTATAATTAAATATCTATTTTTATTCATAATACCCTCCTCTTTATAGAAGAAATTTCACAAATTAATTAGTTAATTTATCCCGCATTAACGGGCAGTAAGACCCCCACCTCAAGATTGAGAGAGAAGCGAAGAAGATAGGTGGGGGTCTTACTGCCCGTAAAAGCCCGATTGGTTCAACTAACCATCAGTGGGGGATGAAGAAAACCCCCACTGATGGAAGTTTCACTTTATTTGTGCGTTAACATGAGTGTTGCCATATAACTTGTAAATAAGTACAAGCAGTTATAGCTTGGGATGAAGTGTTTCAGGATACAAAATTAGCTAACGACATATTGATCATGTATTACACCACACCATAGTCGTTAGCATTATGGGACAATCATATCGAATTAAAAATTATTTTAGCAAAGAGAATGGGTGATTTTGTACATCCTTAAACAAGCGAAAGTGTACAAGTTTAGGTTGACATTTACACTAAACTAGCTATATTTTAGTTCATTAAAGGATGGTATAACAGAAAAAGAATACACAGCAGTCTAGGATAGCGAACTCTCCAATCAATGGAAGATCAAGTCAAACAATTAGCTTAAAACTTAACTTTTTTGATTCCAAAATATTGACTTACATCCACTATGTTTAAAATGAAGAAGTTGTAATTAATTTTTTTAGTTCATCAATTTGAATTTTGGGATAACCAAAATTTCTAAGACTATGTTCTTCATTTGTGGTAAAAGATGTCTTGTTTTTTCTCCATGCCGTGTATTCTTCCCTAGTCAATGCATAGGCGTATAAAACTTTCCAAGCACCATACAAGAGATCAGATTCTTGGGTACGTCCTAAATGTTCTGCCATATGTGAAATAATGTATGCTGTTTTCATTCCCAATTCGTTAGCTTTAACTTTGTAGTTGGCATCAATTGCATACAAATGTCTGTCTGTTAGGTGAATGTTAGAAAAATATTGTTGCCAGATAGCTTTTTTTATCATAACGCATCCAAACACAACCATATCATTTGAAAACTGAATTGTATATTCCGATTTTTGTATTATTTTATCTTGAAAATCTATGCGAGTGGATAAATCATTTTTTACAGCCGGCCATACTAATGCTATATATGCCAAATTCGGGAAATCTTCTAATGACTGGGACATAACATGAATCCAATTATTGTTTGGAACAATAATATCATCATCCAGTATTATTATATTTTCACCTCTAGCTCGTTTAGCTCCGTAATTGAATCCCTCTATATTCCCAATATTACTTCCTGGGTCTAGTACAACGACTCGAGGGTGATTTAAATTCTGCAAATATTCTATGGCATTTTGATAAGGTGGATGATTATTAATTAATATAATCTCCGTACCATCACTGGTTGTTTGTATTGCTGCTTCTACACTTTTCTTGATTAAAGGGAGCGTATTATAGCATCTAATGATGATTGAATATTCCATCATTTTCCCTCCTCGTTTATTTTTTAAACTAAATTTGAATCAATTTATTTAATCAAATATTATATTTAATAATTGGCTGATTCTATGAGAAAAAGTGTGATTTGTTTGCGTTTTGTTTAGACCTCTTGTTGCTATTATTTTTCTTTCATCTTCATGAGACAAATAATAATCAATCTTGTGCATCAATTCATTAGGGGTAGTATAGGTAGCGATGTCATAACCTGGTGAATAAAAATTTTCTAATTCCGGACGAATATCTGTTAATTGAAAAGCTCCACAAGCAGAAATTTCAAATGTTCTTGGATTAAGTGATAAGGCAGGTAGTTTTATCTTGTTTCGGTTAATTGTAGGATCATGAATAGGACGATGCATATTGATAACAATTTTTGCACCATTGTAATAATTCGCTGTTTCTTCAGGTAACGTCCAGGCGTTTTTACCAATTTTTTGTTTTAATAAATGATAGTTTTTAAGTTTATGCCAATCTAATCCTAAAAACAGTACATTTTTTCTTGATAAATAATCTGCAATTGTATCGAAAAATCTTAAACGGTTAGAAAATGCGACCCCAATAAATAAAATATCTGTTTGATATTTTGCATCTACACTTTTAGGGTGAAATATATCAGGATCTGCAGCGAGAGGGAGATAATAAACTTTTTGACATCCTAATGATTTATAGAAAGAAAGGCAATTTTTCTCTAAAGTAAAAACAAAATCGTAATGAGGTGCAATCACTTGTGTAAGGTCAGTA
>NZ_NUQE01000111.1 GCF_002582035.1 Bacillus pseudomycoides | reverse complement strand
CTAGAGCTGGACAATGCTTTAGCTGAACTTTGAGGTGGGAGTCTTACTGCCCGTTAATGCGGGATAAAATCATTTATTACTGCTGCCATTAATCCATTTCTTTAATTTAAAATAGAAGGAAAACTGTTTCTTCATTTTCTCACGAATCATCCGCATTTCTTCACTTAATGGACGCACATCCCAGCTTGCTTTCTTTTCTTTTGCATTAATCGTTCCAGCAAGGCGGCAAAAAAAGATAAACATCCGATAAAATGGAAGTAAAAATATTGTATATATATGCTTACGCATATATTTCTTTACATGTGGTTGTGGCTTCAAATACAATTTTGAAACGACATAAAACAACAACGAACTTGCTACATAAGAAAAATAAAGAATAATATTTGCAGTTACAATTAAATATAATGGATAATCTAAAAACATTAAGTATACTAGCGCAAAAATCCAAATCATTCTTGAAAAAATTAATGTATGATCTTTAATCATTGTATAGCGAAGTACATCTAAACTACCTCGCATTTTTTTACTTAAGAATTTATTAAATAAAGCAGTAACTTCTATACTGCCACGTTGCCAGCGTTGCCTTTGTATGTACAAACGGTCCGCAGATTCAATTGGATCTACATAGAAAAAAGCGTCTTCGCATAATGCTACTTTTCCATCGTACATAAGACGAATTTGTGTTGTCATATGCGTGTCTTCTCCAAGCGTTTCAATATTATACATTTGTGTTTTTGTTAATACCTCTTTTCGAAATGCTGAAAACGCTCCTGATAACGTAAAAATAGAATTACGCTTTGATTGGTAGCCTCGCCCTACTAAAAATGCTTCTACATACTCAAACAACTCACAGCGCTGTAATAATTTTAAAAATGGTTTATTATTTTCTTGAATTAACTCAGGATTAATCATAACCACACCGGTCATTGCCGAAATACTCATATCTTGTTCAAATTTTCTTACTGTATTATAAACGGCTCTTGAATCAAGCATACCGTCTGAATCCACATTTAAAATATATCTTCCTCGTGAAAGGTATATTCCTTGATTCAAAGCTTGTGCTTTTCCTTGCTTTGATTTTATATATCTAATGTTTAAAACCGGATTCTCTATTTGAAATTGTTGAAATACCTCAAAAGATCTATCTTCCGAACCATTATCAATTAAAATAACTTGTATATTTTTCAATGGATATTGTTGAGCTACAATTGAATTCAAACAATCTCCCAATGTTTTCTCAGAATTATATACAGGAACAAGAATGGTTACATATGGAAAAAAGGTTAATTCTACCTCTTTCTTTTTTAAGTAAGCATGCAATACAACAATAGCACTTGCAAAGCCAGTGAGAAAATCAACAAGTAACGGAATAATAAGCCACACAGTCCAAAAAAAGGCTTCCTGTAAAAAGGCATCCATCGTCACTTTAATTCACCCACTTTCTGATATTTGATTTGAACAAGTGTAAATAATACATAATAAAGATATACTGTTAAACCAAAAAAAAGAATACGAGCAAATACCATATGAACAAGCTTATATGCTTCTGCTCCAAATATCTTTGTCATAACAATAATGAATAACAACCGCAAAATATTTGCTACAAATAAAAACGATACACCAAAAATAGTTGATAGTACCTTTGTTTTTATATTCCCAAACGGGAAGAAAAGCACTAGAGAAAGAAACACAAGTAACTCAATACCACCAGAGCATTCATAATCCAATACCATAGTTACAATATCTTTTCCTGTTTCAATTGTTATTAATGCAAGTTCACTATGTACATGAAATACTGGAAATACATTCGAAATCCACTCTAACACATAGGAATTCATAAGGTTTGCGTATTTCTCAATATACGGCAGAAAGTACATCATACAAATTGTAAAAAAACCTACGCTTCCTACTACAAAAGCAAAAAAACGTAATCCAATACGTTGCATCATCATATAACCGAAAGCACAAAGTGCAATTAATAAAATACCCATTATAATAGAACTCATGCTTCTCCCTCCCTTCTTTGTCTTCTATAAATTCCATACGATAAACTACAAATTATACATAAAGCACTCACTGATAAAACAACACCTTGTAGCATATATGGGTACCCAACATGTACTTTCACATGTTTCGTCTTCACGTTCATAAATTGATTCATTTTTTCATATTTACCTTCTATTGTTTGGAAAGCATCAATTGCTGCAACAGGTACAAGTACATTTTCTTGTTCACTATCAACAATTACTTCATTATGATTCCGTTTTAAACTTACTGGTACAACTTCTCTTTTTGGTAATGTGTAAGCTTTTAATTGCAAGACATCCTCAAGAACTTTCAATGTATCTTCATTTTTCGTTAAAAACGTATAATAAGGAATGTTTAATGACATAAAAATTAAATTGTCATTCTTGCTTGTAGAAATATAATTCAAAATCTGTTTATTAACATATAACTGTGATTCTGAATGATTTGTATTACTAATAACATTCGTTCTCCAATCACTTGATTTTTTAGGAAACGGTTTTGTTTCTATTTTTTTATTTTTATAATATAATTCTCCATACTCATCTTGCAGCGAAATTGGTTGCACATTTACATTCAGAAATGACTCTGTCATTCCAGCTGTGTCAATTACCACTCTAATATTAGAATCAGCCAATTTTTTTACTAACTGTTCCGCTGCTTTCTTATCTTTGTAAGCTAATCCTGAAATGTAAACAACTTTATAATTTTTCAACTCGCTAAAAGTGTAGTCATCAATGTTCATTTTGTCCCCTATTAACAATTGCGGAAACATATAAGTAATATTGGGCGCATATTTTCCAATTGCAATCCCATCATATTGCACTTTCGTTCCAAAATTCCCTTCAATAGGATATTTATAAATATAGTTACTAGGCGTCTCCTTTATTAATTCATATCCTACTTGTTTTGCCGCTACCTTCATTTCCTCTGGGTGCTTAACAAAATTCTTCTTTAATACAAATGTATCCGCTCCTGCTTCTAGAGTACGATCAAATAAAATATCATAATATTCATGTTCTAATGCTGTGTTAATTTGTACTAAATTTTGTGCCGTTGTTGCGCCTTGCCATGCCCAGCCAAACACTTGATCTTTTACCTTATTTTGTTTTCCATGATCGGATAAATAATAACTCGGAAAAGAACCATATTCGGAGTTATCTAACATCGCTATACGCTGAGATGCTGCAGAAATCGCCACATCTAAATCTTCAGCCTGTCCTTTTGGAAACTCTCTGTTAAATCCAACTGTATAAAAAGAGGCACCTGAATCAACAGCCAATAACAAAATAAACATCCACATAAGAGACTTACGAAGATTTTTCCATAATAAAAAAGAAAATAAGATCATCACCATGGCCATTGCAGTAAAGCGGCGCATCCATAACACTTGAGAAAAAGGAATATTCTTTAAGAGTGGTAGAGCTAATGTTGTTGTGCCTATCATAATTAATAATGCAGCTGAAAACCCTGTCACCTGTTTTTTGGATCCAAAGAATAAACCAAATAAAGCAAGCAAAGCAAACGAAAGTCCAAAATAATACATTTCAATATCATTAAAACGTAAAAATGGATCTAACGAAACAGTTAATGGATAAGAGTGTAGTGCCATTACTTCTAAATTAGCATCTCGATCCATTCCAATAATACCGCCATTTAGTGCTGGAAATAACCAAAATCCAGCTAAACAAATCCCTAATGCAGCATAGATAAGAACAATAAACTTATGAATCATCTCTTTGTTTATAATTGAATCGATAAAACAAAATAAAAAGAATGAAATACCAATCATAGCTGTTAACATTGGATGAATGAGTGTTATAATTGCCATTAATATAGAAAGAGTTATATATAAGTGAATTCTTTTTTCACGTACTGAACGGTAAAATATTAAAAATAAAAATGGTAATATCGATGTTATAGTACAAAAGGGAACATTTCCTTCTGCAAATAAAATGCGAAGGTTTTCTGGAACAAAGAACCATAGTATAGCAATAAAAAATGCTAGCCATTGTCGTTTTGTATACACTCCCCATGCTAACCAGCCCAGGCCCCCTACAATAAAAAGAAAAATAAAAAATAATTGATAAGCTCCAGCCATATCCGTTGTAAACATTCGTAATACAGCTAAGATATAATAAGATAAAGGTGCCCAAAATCGAAAGGGTTGAAATCCGTTATACCATTCAGCACTGTAATTAACATACCAGTTTCCTTTTTGAAATTCTTCATATAGTAAATTTGCTTTATATAAGTGTCCATAAGTGTCCGAACCCCACGGATAACGCCCAAAACGATTCACATACCATGACATAAGTAAAGCACATGCTACTAATAAAGAAAATTGGAAAAGAAACAGCCCAACTCGTTTTCGTCGTTCAATTGTCATACTACTTTCCTCTCTCTATCCTCTTTGAATAACATATTGTCGCATCGGATTTTCACTAATTGTTAATTCTTCTAATGGCACGTGCTGTTCCCTTAAATTTTCTGTCAAATCTGTAAAAAAGATTTTCCCAATTTGCTCCATCGTACAATTTTTTCCTGAGAATCTAGGAGAATCATTTAAGCATGTTCCTTGGTATTCATTTAAATATCCTTCAATGACATCTTCAATATGAGTAAAATTTAACTCTTCAGCTCCATCATGTGAAATAATCAATATAATTTCCCACGTATGTGGATGTACATTAGACTTATTTCCATTAATAGATACATAATGTCTTGCATTCAAATAAAAATGTAAACGATATTTTGTAATCATTGCAATTTCTCCTCTAACCATTTTTCAGCATTCGTAAATAATACATTACGAACTGCATAATTAAGAAAAAACTTTCTCCTACTGAACTTACTTTAAAATATTGAAACGAAATACCTAAAATATCATATGAAATATATAAAGTGAAACTTTAATCAGTGATCCTTCACCGATTATTAGTTGAACCAATCGAGCATTTACGGGCCACCTAACTTCTTTGCTTTCATTGAATTTTGAGGTAGAGGTATTACTGCCCGCAAATAGCGGGATAAAGTGAAACTTCCGTCAGTGGGGGGTCTTCATCCCCCACTGACGGTTAGTTGAACCAATCGGGCTTTTACGGGCAGTTATCTCCCACCTATCTTCTTTGCTTCTCTCTGAATCTTGAGGTGGGGGTCTTACTGCCCGTTAATGCGGGATAAAAGTTAATAGGTACACAAAAACGATATATGAATTTGTCTTAGTTGAAAATACATAATGAAGTACAGCACTACTCATAACACCAATAATTGAGGGAACAAGAGATGAATAACGAAATATATAATAACACAGCATTGATACTAAAAATTAATTACCAATAATTACTTAATGATTTTGCGATTATACAGCTTATTCAACAGTCATCTCCTTCTTTTCCTATCATATTTAATATCTAAAATCTCATTATAAATATATTAAATTAATAAAATTTTGTATAGATATCTTATCATAAAACCTCATACTGCTTGAACACAAAAAGTGTAATCTTCCTTTTTAAAGTAAAAAGTTTCGATAATTAAAATATACACAGGACAAACTTAAGAGGCGTGAGCTATAATATTTCATGTTAGTTTAGTAAATATAAAATATCTTATAGTAAGGATATAATTAATCGGAAAAAGGTGACATTCATACCAATGAAAAATCGTGTTCTGCAATTATTATTCGTTAGTGCAATTACAGTCCTTGTACTAAAAGTACTAAACAATTCTCCCATAACATTGAATACCTTTGTTGGATCGCTATTTCTTATTACAGCTATTGGCATTGCTTTCATCATCTTTATTGAAAATCGCTCCCCCCAAAGTACGTTAGCTTGGTTTTGGGTATTAGCAGTTCTTCCTGTTATTGGCGTATTCTTTTATGTACTATTTGGCCGCAGCAGATGGCGCCGAAATAAACATTTACATCGTGCTGAAGAGCAAAGAAAGTTGTTCCGTGAAATTTTAGAAGGAAGACGATTGGAACAAGAAATACCACCATCTCTAGATGAACGCTCTGCCCATTTGGCTACTGTCGTTCACAAGTTTGGTGGAGGTCCTATTGCTAATGAAACTGCAACAAAATTATTAACAAACGGAGAGGAAACTTTTACAGAAATTCTTGCCTCTATTCAAGAGGCAAAACATCACATTCATATTCAATATTACATTTATCGATCTGATGAAATTGGAACAAAGCTCCGTGATGCTTTAATTGAAAAAGCAAAAGCTGGTGTAACTGTCCGTTTTTTATTTGATGGACTTGGAAGTTATACGTTGCGAAGCACCTTTTTGCAACCGATGAAGGACGTAGGAATTGAAGTTGTAGAATTTGATCCTGCTCTTTCCCCATGGCTAATAGAAACCGTTAACTATCGGAATCATCGTAAAATCATTATTATTGACGGAAAAATTGGATTTACAGGCGGATTAAATGTTGGAGATGAATATCTTGGTCGTTCTAAGAAATTTCCAATTTGGCGAGATAGTCATTTAAAACTTGAAGGGAAAGCATTATACAAACTACAAGCTATCTTTCTAGAAGATTGGTTATACGCATGTAGTGGATTAAATAGCTATTCTTGGGAACCTTTCATGAATAAAGAGTATTTTCCAGGGTGGACAGTTGATACAGACGGTGCTGTCCAAATTGTCGCAAGTGGCCCAAGTGCAAATGACAAAACGATTCGAAATGCCTTATTAGCGGCCATGACATCAGCAAAGCGCTCCATTTGGATTGCGACGCCATACTTCATTCCAGATCCAGAAACATTAACATTACTACGTTTAAGTGCACTTGCTGGAATTGATGTACGTATTTTATATCCTGGCATAAGCGATAGCGTTATAAGTGATCAAGCTTCCCAATCTTACTTTGCGCCATTATTAGAAGCAGGTGTTTCTATTTATCGTTATAAAGATGGATTTATGCATGCGAAAATTGTATTAATTGATGATGAAATTGCAACAATTGGAACAGCGAATATGGATATTCGTAGCTTTGAACTGAATTATGAATTAATCGCTTTCTTATACGACTCTCCGACTGTCCTTGATATTAAACGTGATTTCGAACAAGATTTTAAGGATTCTACAGAACTTCGCTGGGAAGCCTTTAAAAAGAGAAGCATTCGAAAAAGAACGCTTGAATCATTCATGCGTCTTATTTCACCACTTTTATAAAGTGAAACTTCCATCAGTGGTTTTTTTTATCCCCCACTGATGGAAAGCTCTCACCAATCGGGCTTTTACGGGATAAGGGAACATCTTCCAAATTGGAAGATGTTTTTTCTTTGCTTCACTTATAAAAACGCGTTATCATAAGGAAGATTGTTTACTTTATGAAAATAATGTTAGGTGGGAAATAAATGTTAGAGCAATTTCATATACATGAGGGATTAAAGCAACAACTTGTAAATATTCACGAAACAAATAAACATGCAGCTGGCAATGCCGCTACTTTAATTGGAACGAAAATGTATAAAGCATCGGATAACAGTATTATTGAAGATGCAATTACTGCATTACTTCTTGGGAAAAACGTTCTATTAAAAGGCCCTACTGGAAGCGGGAAAACCGTTCTTGCTGAAACGTTGTCTTATTTATTCCAAAAGCCAATGCATAGCATTAACTGTTCTGTTGATTTAGATGTAGAAGGTATTTTAGGATACAACACATTAACAACAACAGACGGTGCATCGGAAGTTACTTTCGTTGATGGCCCATTAATGAAAGCAATGAAAAACGGTCACTTCCTTTATATCGACGAAATTAACATGGCAAAACCAGAAACTCTTCCACTTCTTCACGGTGCACTAGACTACCGTAAAATGATTACAAATCCATTCACACAAGAAGTTGTGTACGGTAGTGATGAGTATCGTGTAATTGCAGCAATCAATGAAGGATATGTAGGAACGAGCGAACTAAATGAAGCATTAAAAAATCGCTTTGTTATTATTGAAGTTCCTTATATTCAAGGTGAAACACTAAAAGAACTCTTATTAGCAGAATCGAAATTAAAAGACACAGCAACAATCGAAAAGTTTGTAGCATTCGCAAGTGACTTAATGCCGCTTGCTCGTGATGGCCGTGTAAGTGAAGAAGCTGCAAGTATTCGCGGTATTATCGATGCATGTGATTTAAGTGTATATATTCCAGTGATGCGTGCAATTGAACGAAGCATTATTGCAAAGTTAAGCGATGAAACGGAACAAATGACAGTGCGTGAATTAGCAGAAAGTTATTTCTTTGAGGGATAATTCATGAGACAAATTTTTAGCGACAAAAAGATCGATGCGTCTCTGTTCCTGCAAATGGAAAATTTAATGTATGCCCTTCTAAAAGAAGAAAATGCATATTTAGAATATGGATATAAAGCATATTATGACGAAATCGAAAATAAAGTTGTCATCAGTCATTTTTGGGATGATCGAAGCGAAACTGATAAAATCATCGGTTTAAAAAGTGAAGTATATTTAAAAGCTCTCGGCTACAAACATCATTCCGATATGCAACTTATTCGTAAGTATGCAAAAGAATTACAGCAATCACCACTTAAAACTTTTTTAACACAATTATTTGTTATATTAGAGGATTTACGTATCGAAGAAATCGTGAAACAAAAGCGTCCTGGTACAAAACCGATTTTTGCACGCCGAAAAGAAATGTATCGTAATTATTTCAGTTCACAATACGAAATTAATCGTATTCGTAACTATCATGCTGATATGCTCATTTGTTTATGTTACTTAACATTAACAAGCGATAAATACGAAATGTTTAACAATGACTACTTTGAGCACATTGAATCCATCTTACACGAAACATTCCAAACGCATACTACAGAAGATACGATGTATGTTGTAGAAAAAATTCGCTATCGTTTAGAAGAACTCTTAGAAAATGATATGATTAATAACTACTTTGGCCTTGCACCGCTCAATACTTCTGTAGTTTTTGAAAAAATAGAGGAACGAGTAGATGAATTAGCAAACGATGATGTTCAAATTGTTGACGATGACGATAATAAAAGTAAAATAAATGAAAGCTTTTCAACATGGCATCGTGAAAATAAAAACAATGAAAACGAAAACTTCTTACGCTTTGAATTAGAGAGTGGTACAAAAACAAACATGATGGGTGACACAGCCCGTGAATCTGAGGATAGTGATCAAGCACTCGCTTCTGTGCAAGGTACTTCACAAAAAAGTACGCAGTCGAATTTCGACGGTGCAGATGCTGAAGATACGAGAGCATCTCATGCTTCTGGCCAAAATGAAGGTGTATACGGTAAATATAACGCTGGCGCATCACACACTTTTAAAGAGGCTCGCAAACCAAACCATGATGAAAAGAAAGACTATCAAGCTATAAAGTCTGTCATAAATAAAGATGTGAAAGAACTAAAGAAAATCATCGAAAAAACAATTGAAAATAAAACAAACGCAAATGCTGATAAATACTACGGAAGACTTCGTAAAAAGTTCCTACGTATTTATACAGAAAAACAACCACGTATGTTTTATAAAAAAGGACAAGAATCACAAGAACTTGATGTTGTATTCCATCTATTAGTTGACTGCTCTGGTTCGATGTATAACAAAATGGAAGAAACAAAAAAAAGCGTTGTTCTTTTCCATGAAGCTTTAAAATCATTAAAAATCCCACATGCAATTAGTGGATTTTGGGAAGATGCTTCTAGCGCAACGCCAGAAAACAAACCAAACGTCATTCACGAAGTCGTAACATACCAAAATTCGACGATTCCAAGTATTGGTCCGGAGGTTATGCAACTTCGGGAAGAAGAAGATAATCGCGACGGATACATTATTCGCATCGTTGCAGAAAAACTTGCGAAACGTTCCGAAAAACATAAATTCCTACTCGTGTTTACAGACGGTGAACCATCTGCATTAGATTATCAACAAGATGGTATTTTAGATACACATGAAGCTGTAAAACTAGCTCGTAAAAGCGGCATAGAAGTCATTGGGATTTTCATTGAAGAAGGCGAAGCAAAAGAAGCGACCTATCAGTTGATGAAAAATATTTATAACCACCATTTCTTAGTGGCGAATCATGCTGAAGATTTACGATTGAAGATTAAACCGTTATTGAAAAAGTTATTACTGAAGACGATTGAATAAAAAACAGGAGCTGGGTGCAGCTCCTGTTTTTTTTGCTCTTTTTATCCCGCTGTTCGTGGGTAGTAAGACCCCCTCTACTGCTGGAAGTTTCACTTTATTGTCCACATTTTTATTATTAAAACAAAATGAAAGGATATCCAAAGTTTATAGAAATCTTTTTGGGTATATTAAAAAGGAGCTTTACTCCTAGAATATATTTGAAAGGGTGTTTCATTTGTCCCCCAAAAAAGATGAGCAATATACGGATGTGACAGCTGCTGAAGCAAGACATCAATATGTTATTCCCGAAGAGTTTCCTGAAGGTCCTTACGGTTCTTCGACTAACAAAAAGTTAGGAAAATCGACTCCTTGGGATAAAGATCAAAAAACACATAAAGCATTTAGCTACGAATATGAAAAACAATACGAGGAAACAGAACAACAATACCCCGAAGCGGAAAATCCAGACGCACATGAAGTGAAATCTATATAATTTCTCCACCAGTTATCATCTACTAAGGTTTCTTATCTAAGCTGAACTTTCACTCGCAAATCGTCCTCAGCTTAACTGGGCACGCTGACAAAAAAGCCGATTCAATATATTGAATCGGCTTTCTTTCAATTAGCCAAGTACTAACTCAGCCTCTAATTTTTTTTTTAATTTCGCAAGCATATCAGCTGTCATTTTGTCTAAATCATAGTCTACTTTAAAGCCCCACTCTTCTTTCGCTGCTGTTGCATCGATTGAGTTTGGCCAGCTATCTGCAATTTTTTGACGAGCTGGATCAACTGCGTAATCCATCGTGAATGTTGGAATGTGCTTACGAATAGATGCTGCAATTTGTTCTGGTTCGAAGCTCATTGCTGTAATGTTAAATGCATTACGGTGTTTTAATTTGCTTGGATCTGCTTCCATTAAAGAAATAATCGCTTGCAGTGCATCCGGCATATACATCATATCCATGTATGTTCCTTCTGCAATGTAAGAAGTATATTTACCTTTTTTGATTGCTTCATAATAAATTTCAACTGCATAGTCAGTTGTCCCCCCTCCAGGAGGAGCAACGTAAGAAATTAAACCAGGGAAGCGTACGCCGCGCGTATCTACACCAAACTTTTGATAGTAGTAATCACATAAAAGCTCTCCAGCTACTTTGTTTACTCCATACATCGTAGTTGGACGCTGAATAGTGTCTTGCGGTGTATTATCTTTCGGTGTTGTCGGACCAAATGCACCGATTGAGCTTGGTGTGAAGAACTTACAGTTTAATTCACGAGCCGCTTCTAACGCATTTACAAGACCACCCATATTTAAATTCCAAGCAAATAATGGATTTTTTTCTGCTGTTGCTGAAAGCAGTGCTGCTAAATGAATGATTGTATCAACTTCATTACGCTTTGCAATCTCATGTAATTTTTGACCATCCGTTACATCTAGTATTTCAAATGGCCCAGACTTTACAACTTCACTATCTGTTTCACGAATATCTGTTGCAACAACGTTTGATGCACCATATACATCACGAAGTTTCGTTACAAGTTCAGAACCAATTTGACCTAAAGAACCGGTTACTAGAATTTTTTTCATGTTTTCCACTCCTCATTTGCAAGCTTTCATAGATGCGAATGCATTAAATAATTCCCATTTCTTTCCCAACTTTTTCATACGTGCGAATTGCTTCATCAAGCATTTCTTTCGTATGTGCTGCTGTTGGCATATTACGAACACGGCCTGTTCCTTTTGCTACAGTTGGGAACACAATTGATTTTGCATATACGCCCTCTTCATTTAGACGTTTACTAAATTGTTGTGTTAATACTTCATCACCAATAATACAAGGTGTGATTGGTGTTTCACTTTCCCCAATGTTAAAACCAAGCTCTTTTAAGCCTTGTTTTAAATAACGACCATTTTCCCATAAACGGTCATGCAGCTCTGTGCTTTCCATTAAAATTTCAATTGATCTCATACATGCTGCTACATCAGCTGGTGTTAGTGCTGTTGAGAATAAGAACGGACGTGAACGAACTTTTAACCAATCGATTAAGTTTTTCTTACCAGCAACATATCCACCAATTACACCAATTGCTTTAGATAATGTACCGATTTGGAAATCTACTTTATCAGATAGTCCAAAATGTTTAACCGTACCAGCACCTTTTCCAAGTACGCCAGAACCGTGTGCATCGTCAACATAAGTCATTAAATCTAGTTCTTCTGCAATTTCAACGATTTCTGGTAGTTTTGCTACATCGCCATCCATTGAGAATACACCGTCTGTAATAACCATTAATTTATTGTATAAGCCAGATTCTTTTGCTTCGATTGCTTTTTTACGTAAATCTTCCATATCGGAATGTTTATATACAATAATTTTCGCTCTTGATAAACGGCTACCATCAATAATAGATGCATGATTTAATTCATCAGAAAGAATTGCGTCATTTTTATCCATAACAGCTGAAATCGCTGCCATATTACAGTTGAAACCAGATTGATATGCGATTGCTGCTTCTGTGTGTTTAAACTTTGCAATTGTTTCTTCTAATTTCACATGTAAATCAAGCGTACCGTTAATTGTACGAACAGCACCTGCACCAACGCCATATTTATGAATTGCGCCAATTGCTGCTTCTTTTAAACGCTCATCCGTTGCTAAACCAAGGTAGTTGTTTGAAGATAAATTAATATATTCTTTTCCGCCAATTGTAATAACTGGTCCATTAGAACTCTCAAGCGGATCAATAACATTATAAAGTCCCTTTGATTTCAAATCATCTAGGTTTTCTACTAAAAATTTTTCAAGTGTTTTGCTAGACATCGTGAAACCTCCCTATTGTTCATATAAAGAAAGCATTATCATAATATACATAATACTCCCTTTAATAGCTTAACACGTTTCAATAAATTATTATAGGAAAATAGCTAAAAGTAAACGCTTACAACTAACCATTATATCCTATATAATTAAAGAAATCTATTATTATTATTTGGATTTTTCTAGAATAGAAAAAATGTTTTCAAGGAGATGATTGAATGTCATATACAGAATCTGACGTTTACAATGAGAACTTATTTTTTGAACAATATATGAAACGTAGACATCGAACCGATAACCCAAACGACACAATTGAAAAACCTGCTCTCTTACAGTTACTTGGTCATATAAAAAATAAAAGTATACTTGATCTTGGCTGCGGTGATGCACAATTTGGACTAGAGTTACTACAAAAGGGCTGCCAATCTTATACCGGAATCGAAGGCTCTCATCGTATGTACGAAGAAGCTCAAAAACAATTAAAGAATACAAATGGAATTGTCCATCTTCTAAACCTCAAAGACTATACATACCCCAATTCTACTTTTGATATCGTTACATCTAGACTTGTCCTTCACTATATTGAACATATTGATGATACTTTCAGACAGATTTTTCAAACGTTAAAAATTGGAGGCACTTTCGCTTTTAGTGTTCAACACCCGGTTATTACTTCCGCATTTGAAAGCTTACAAGCAAGTGGAAAACGAACTAGCTGGCTTGTTGATGACTATTTTAAAGCTGGCAAACGCGTCGAGCCATGGATTAATGAGGAAGTTGTTAAATACCATCGTACAATTGAGCAATACTTCCTTTCCTTACAAAAAGCTGGTTTTACAATTACTAGTTTACGCGAAGCAACACCAGAACCTCAGCATTTTCAAAGTGAAGAAGAATACAAACGTAGACTGCGGATCCCTCTGTTTTTATTGTTTTCATGTACAAAATGAAACCTCCATCAGTGGAGAGTTTTTTCATCCCCCACCTCACAATCTTGAGATGGGGATCTCACTACGTGCAAATAGCGGGATAAAATTAGCAAAAGAATATATCAATGCTCCCTTATTAATGCTGCGAAAAACGATAAAATATGCAAAATTGATAATGTTATTTTAAATACAGCTGGTGACGTACTGGCTACTAACTTAAAGCTAGATAACACTGAAAAACGCTTTGCTTTGTAAAATAAAATATCTCGTAAAAACAACTCCTATACACAGGAGTTGTTTTTTATTTTGTATTCTTATTCAAAATATGTTATATTTCAAAAGTATACCAAAAAAGTATTCTGTATATCAGAAAAATTATTTTAATTAAAATTTTCTGATTAGTGTTTCTTTTTCGTTCTTTCAGATGATAAAGAATGCACTTGAAAACGCTTATTTTAAGGTTTTCAGGGGAAAATACAAAAAAGAAAGTCATGTTTATAGAATTTACGCAATTTTTTATTATATTTCCATATAATTCTATTGACTTCTAAATATTTTGTAAATTAAAATGATTACATAAATATCCGTTATACAGGACAGGATTAGGAGGAAGAAAAATGGATGCAGCTTTAAAGTTAGAAAAAGCTGAAGAACAACAATCACCTAAGAAACATCCTCCGGGATTATACTTGTTGTTCTTTACAGAAATGTGGGAAAGATTTAGCTACTACGGAATGCGTAGTCTTTTAGTTCTTTATTTAACAACTGCAGTTGTTAGCGGGGGGCTAGGGTTTGACAAATCAACCGCTGTACAACTTTATGGTACATTTACAATGCTCGTATATTTCACACCAATTATTGGCGGTTGGTTAACTGACCACTTTATAACAAAACGCCACGCGATTACTATCGGTGGTATTGTTATGGCAGCTGGTAACTTTGTTCTTTTCTCAATGAATACGACAACTGGACTTTATTTAGGATTAGGATTATTAATTATCGGTAATGGATTTTTCAAACCAAACATTTCAACTCTTGTAGGTTCACTTTACGGCGAAAACGATAAACGCCGTGACTCTGCTTTCACAATCTTCTACATGGGTATTAACTTTGGCGCTTTAATCGCACCGCTGCTTTGTGGTTTCTTAGCAGAAGATTTCTTTGCATCAACTGTTAACGGCGTTATGGTAAAAGGATACAAATACGGCTTCTTAGCTGCTTGTATTGGTATGATTGTTGGTCAAATTCTCTTTAACTTACTAGCTAAACGTTATCTTGGTGATCTCGGCACAACAGTTGTTGGTAAAAAATCAAAAGATGGCGCTGCAAAAGTAGTCGAGAAAAAACCTTTAACAAAACAAGAGAAAAACCGTACTTGGGCAATTGTCATTTTAACTTGCTTCGTTGTCTTCTTCTGGGCAGGCTTCGAACAAGCAGGTAGTTCTTTAACTCTTTACACAGATAAATTCGTTGATCGCACTATTTTCGGATGGGAAATTCCAACTTCTTGGTTCCAATCTGTAAACCCATTATTTATCGTTTTATTAGCACCTCTTGTTTCTGCATTATGGGTAAAACTGTCTAAAACAAAAAATGGCGATCTAAAAATCCCGACAAAAATGGCATTTGGTATGATTTTACTAGGAATCGGTTATCTTGTGTTATCATTAGCAGTTCTAAAAACAGGTAGTGATGAAGCTAATATTGCTGTAAAAGCAAACTTACTATTTATTGTTATTACGTATGTATTCCATACAATTGGTGAGCTATTCCTATCACCAATCGGTTTATCTATGGTAAGTGCAATCGCTCCTGTAAAGTTAGCTTCTTTATTAATGGGTGTATGGGCAGCTGGTACTGGATGCGCAAACTGGATAGCTGGTAAATTAGCTTCTTATACACAATCATTAGGTTATTTAGAAGTATTCTTAAGCATCGGTATTATCGTTATGGTATTAGGCTTAGTACTTCTTATGTTCTCTAAGAAAATTGCACGTATGATGGAATAATAATACCATCAAGAAAGGACCCTCAAATACGAGGGTCCTTTTTTTACTGATTTTCGAGCTTCTTTTTCTAACAAAGGTAAATATGTAACTGTAAAAGATTACATATCTCTTCCATTTCCTTCATATCATTTTTTTGAATGAGTATCTTCTTCTAAGGAACAAATGATCTCTCCCATTGAACTACTGATGAAACTCTCCCAGAGAATGTCCTATCCTATCCTTTTCTTTCCTCTTGCTATTAATGTTTGATACTTTGTTTTTCAGCTTGGAAGACAATATTCCCATCTACCATTGTGAAAACAACTGTAGCCTCTTTAATTTCTGTCACAGGTACAGCAAATAAATTCCGATCCAATACGACTATGTCAGCTAATCTCCCCTCTTCTATCGTTCCAAGTTCATCTTCACGAAATGAAGCATACGCAGGAGCGTATGTGTATGCTCGTAAAGCTTCAGCTAAAGAAATTCTCTCCTGTGAATTCCACACTACACCTTGATCATCTAATCTTGTTACAGCTCGATAGATCTCTGGCAGTGGATTTAATGTGACGACCGGATAATCACTCCCGAATACAAGCTTAGCACCTGAATCCATTAATGTTTTCATCAAATAGTTGTGTTGCATTCTTTCTGGCCCAATTAAATTAGTATATACTTCTTTACTTGTAAGATTAATATGCTCCGGCTGAATAGACGCCAGTACACCTAACTTTTGAAACCTTTCAATATCACTTGGGTGAATCATTTCAACATGCTCAATTGCGTGTCTTGCATCTCTTTTACCATTTTGCTTTTGAGCCTCTTCAAAAGCATCTAACGCTAAACGTACAGCCCCATCCCCAATCGCATGAAACCTTACACGAAATCCTTCTTGATCAGCATCCACTGTCCATTTCTTTATTATTTCTGGAGGATAAGTAGTATGTCCCTTTGTCGTCTCATCGCAATATGGTTCAAGCAAATAAGCAGTATAACTTGTGGTTACGCCATCGATAAATTGTTTAAATCCACAAAATTGCACCATATTAGAGCGAAATGTTTCATTTAAACATTTCGCTAAGTTTAAATCACCATTCAGAGGAGCGACAAAATGAACCCTTGTTGTTAACTTACCTTCTTTTTCAAATTCATCATATAGTTCAGCTTCTTCCACACTCATTTCGGGTATTCTCAATAAATCATGCACAGAGGTTACCCCATATTTTGCAGCTTCTCTTAAAAAACTCTGAAGCAGTACTCTATTACGTTCAGAATTAAACTGTAATACACTTGTTGCTAATCCTACTGCATTCTCCTTTAAGATTCCTGTTGGCTCACCGTTCTTATCTTTCACAATTTCTCCATACGGTGGATTTTTTGTTCCTCTATGAATCCCTGCCATTTCTAGTGCTTTGCTGTTTAACCAAGCACTATGGAACTCAGCATGATATAAAAATACCGGCCGGTCTGCAATGTATTCATCTAATATATTTCGATGCGGTTCCTCCTGGCATTCCCACAAATTTTGCTCCCAGCTGCTCCCAATCACACAAGGTGCATTTTCATTTCTATCAGCATGTTCCTTTACAAGCTCTGCAACATCTCTAGCTGAACGTGCATGAATCAATTGTACTCCTTCATTTACTAAGCTTCCGAGCATCAAATGAATATGAAAATCATGAAACCCAGGCATAATAAGCTGATCTTCAAAATCATGTATAATCGTGTCAGCATCTACATAGTCTTGAATGCTTCCTTTTGGAACAAGAGCAATAATTTTATTATCCTTAATAATAATAGAAGCTGAAATAGGAGTTTCTTCTACTCCCGTAAATACTGCATTACTACTTAAAATAACATCTGCTTTTTTCGTCATCATTCTCCTCCTAAACAGATAATTCTTGTCCATCTTCTTTCTGTAATTCATCAAAATTCATTTGTGGTGGTTGAACACGGAATAATTTTGTTACATATAGTAGATAAACAATTCCAACAAGTGCCCATATACCTCCTAGCATCATAGACATCTTATCTAAATCACTCCATAATTTAATCGTTATACATGCACCAATTAACGGGATTACAAAATATAAAATTGTACATTTTAAAGACCTTTGACGCCCCTTGATAAAGTAATGTGCAATAACGGAAATGTTCACAAATGTAAACGCGATCAATGCACCAAAATTAATAAAAGACGTAATTGTAACAAGGTCAGTAAATAGCGCTGCCAAAGCAAAGATACTTACTAAAACAATATTTTTGATAGGTGTTTGAAAACGTGGATGTATGTAGGAAAAGAATGTTTTCGGCAGTACTGAATCCCTTCCCATTGCATATAAAATACGTGAAACGCTGGCGTGAGAGGCTAAAGCTGAAGTGAATGCGGTTACAATCATTCCTGCAAGAAATAAAGCGTTAAATAAATTCCCGCCTATCATTCTAGCGATTTCAGCAGCTGCTGTATCTAAACTTTTGAAAGATAAATAATCTGGGTGTACTAAGTGTGCAAGATAAGAAACAATAATATAGCAAATGCCTGAGCAACCAATTACAAAAAATATCGCTTTCGGAATCGTTTTTGTTGGTTGAACTGTTTCTTCTGCAAAAGTTGTTAATGCATCAAATCCTAAAAAAGATAAACAAAGAACTGAAGCACCTGAAAACGCAGCGAAAATTGAAGAGTCGGGATTTACAAACGGTTTTAATGAAAATACGGTTCCCTCCCCAGTCCCCTTGAGAAGAGATATAACACATAAAACGCAAAACGAAATTAATACAATATATTGAAAACCTAAAAAAAGCATATTCATTGTAATCGTTACTTTTGTTCCTACAATATTGATTACAGTCACAATTACAATCATCGTTATAATCCATATACTAGAAGGAATAGAAGGAAGATATTCAGAGAGATACAGTGCAATAATGAGGAAGTTGATCATTGGAATAAACAAGTAATCCATTAAAATCACCCAACCAACCATGAAACCTAGTCCTGGACTCAATGATTTTTGTGTATACGTATAAGCGGATCCAGAGACTGGATAAGCTTTTGTCATTTGTCCATAACTATATGCTGTAAACAACATTGCACATAGCGCAAGTATATAAGCTGTTGGGATTACCCCTTTTGATAAAGATTCTACAACGCCAAATGTAGTAAATACTGTTAATGGAGCCATATAAGCTAAACCTAATAGTACAAGCTGAAAAAAATTCAACGAACGCTTTAACTTAATACCATTCTCCACTTTTCAACCCCCTTCTTCTTTCTAATTAATCCATGCAAATTATGTTCCAATTTATCACCACATAGCAAAACCATTGCTTTCTCATGATGTATATTGAAAAAAACAATGGTTCATTTCACAAAAAGTATACTAATTTGCATAACATATGAATCGCTGCATACTTTTATCCCGCATTAACGGGCAGTAATACTTCCACCTCAAAATTCGGTGAA
>NZ_NUQE01000015.1 GCF_002582035.1 Bacillus pseudomycoides | reverse complement strand
GGAACGGTATTGGATAGAGACTATAACGCGAGCCGAAACATCTTACAAAAAGGATTAGAAGAATTATTTGCCACAAACTAAAGTCTACAAACTGTAGGGCAAGGTTATGTCCGAACAGTATAATCTACGCTTGTGGAGACTGTGTAAGACGTAGTGGGACACCTCACTATGCAACGGTCTACGAAACAGGAAGCCCCTTCTTCAATCAGACCGGAAGGTGGATAAGGAGGGGTTATTCACGAAGAGGTAGCCTTTTGTTCTAATACACTTTGTACGTAAGGATCTTGCAAAATCATTTCGATTAAAGGAATGGTTTTATTTTTGTAGTGATGGCCAGTATCAATCGGAAATGGCTTTTGTCCGCCAGGTTTGACGCCATATTGTATGATTTTATACTGCACGCCCTTATCTTGTTGTAAGACGATGAGTCTATAACGGTTATCGTCATGCTCCAATGAAAAATCAATTGCAGTCGCATCATATGTGACATCGTCTTTATATATATACGGAGTTGGCGTGCCAATCCAGTCAACTTTTGCGTTTATATTCATACATGTTCCTCCTTTTCTTCTTCTTATTATAAGCAAAATAAAAGCCAGCTCTCAAGTGATGAGAGCTGGCTTTGTTTTTTTTATAGCAATAGCATTTAGTCTAAAATTTTCACTTTTACATGTTTGCGTCCCCATTGGTTTGCAGCGGCATCAGAGCCGACTAGGACGTCGATACGGTTTCCTTTAATTGCACCGCCAGTATCACCAGCAACTGCTTCTCCGTATCCTTCTACCCAGATCTTTGATCCAAGTGGAATTACTTTCGGATCAACAGCAACCATTTTCATGTTTGGATTTGCTGTTAGATCATGACCCATAGCAGTTAATACATGACCGCCATGTGTGCCTCCATTTTCGCTTGGGTCAGCTGTGTAAGCAGTTGCTTCAACTGTTAGTTCACGGCCGCCAGCTGGGGCTTTTGCAGGAGCAGGTGCAGCTTTTGTTTGTGTAGCAGTCTGCGTTGCCTGAGCTTGAGCAGGTTGTGCTTTTGCAGGAGCAGGTGCTTGTTCTTGTGCTGTCACAACAGGTGCATTACCTGTTAAATAAGGAACATTCACATAAGCTGTTTTTCCGTTATATTCAAATTGTAACCAGTCGTTTTGAACTTGATGTGTCGTTTCAATGACATCATTTTTCTTTAATGTACCCAGAATTTCTGAGTTTGTGTTTGCATCAGCACGTACATTTAATACGTCTGCTGTTACATAATAGGTGCTTTTCGTAAACTCGGAACTAACGAATCCTTCTTTACCATTTACGTTCACTTTTAGCCAACCGTTTTCTGTATTCTTAACATCTAAATTATAACCATCTAATACTTTACCTACAACTTTTGAATCAATAGTCGGGTTTTCTCGTACGTTTAGTACGTCTGCGTTAACAACTGTTTCTGCTTGAGCAGAAGAAGTGAAAATCCCAAGACCAAAAACTGCAGCTGTTGCTATACCAAATAACTTTTTCATGAATAGCCTCCAATGCTTTTGTTTTCGTGTCCTCATTATAGCAACAGATTTTCAGCGGAAATGGGAAATCACACAATTACAAACCATTCGTAACACCGTATTAATACTTTGTAATATAAAGGAACACATAAAAAAAACGCCTTTTTCTTAAGATTGAAGGGATTTCATGACATGTTACAGGATTTAGGGGTGGGGAGTAAATATTTTAAGAGGATTAATCGTATTTCAGTAGTATTACAAGAGTGTTATGAAAGAATTACTTCCTTGGTGTATTTTATCAATTTATTACCAAAATAGTTATTGAAATATAAGTAATTTGTGTTATTTTTCACAAATTATAGCCTTATTTTACGAAAAATCACCACATAATTGTTACAAAAAAAGCGGGTGTCATAGAACAAATTCGTTCCTTTTCATCTCTGTAACATATCACAATGAATGAAATACGTATTTTTTATCCCGCTATTCGCGGGCAGTAATATCCCCACTTCAAGAATCGGAGAGAAGCGAAGAAGATAGGTGGGGGATAACTGCCCATAAAAGCCCGATTGGTTCAACTAACCTTCTGGGAAAAACGTTCCCAGAAGGAAGTTTCACTTTATTGCAGCGAGAGGGGAAAAAACTGTTTAGTTAGGATTTTTTTCATTTTGTATGATATTGACAAAAAAATGTCGAAAATGTGTTGTCACTTCTACCTTAATGTGTTATATTATTTCCTGTAAGCGATTTCAATCTAGGTTTTACGGCAACTAAGGGGAGGACATCCATAGTAATGAAACGTTACGAACGAAAGTGGAAGCATATTTGTTTAAAGCGTGCTGCGCATCGAGCGGTATATGAAAACGAAGAGCAAAAGATAGAAAAACCTACAAAGGAACCAGAAAAGCAATTGGTCTCACAAAAGTAGGATCCACTTTTGTTGTATATAAAGAAAGTGTTACGTTCGTTGGGGGATGGGCGTAAAGTAGCTTTCAACTAAGGGGTATTAGTTCGATATATAAATTTACGGCTAAAATAAGCGCAGAGCATACGGCAGCTCTGCGCTTATTTTTTTCTATATATATAGTAGAAACTCGTTTGAATCGTCGCTAGGTCTGCTCCTGTGATTCTGAGTAAGTTGAAAAATAAAAACCCCTCTTAAGTGAAAAACTTAAAAGGGGTTTCTGTATATTAAAACATCATGCCTGCTACGGCAGCGTTTAAGAGATTCGCTAATGTACCAGCAATTACTGCTTTAATTCCCAATTGTGCAATTTGTTGACGGCGTGAAGGAGCAAGTGTACCTGTCACACCTAATTGAATTGCAATAGATGAGAAGTTTGCGAAACCGCAAATTGCAAATGCTAAAATAGTGTTTGTTTTATCAGAAAGGTCTCCCATATGCTGAGTTAAATTTCCGTATGCAACGAATTCATTCACTGCAAGTTTCTGTCCGATGTAACCTGCTGCTTGAATTGCTTCATGCGGCGGAACCCCGATTAGTATAGCGATTGGAGACAGGAGGTAACCTAAAATTAGATCAAGGCTTAGTTTTATATCAAACCAAGAACCAATCCATCCTAGTAGACCGTTTAATACAGCGATTAACGCGATAAATGCCATAAGCATGGCTGCAACGTTAATAACAAGCTGCATCCCTTCAGATGCACCGCGTGCTGCTGCATCAATAACGTTTGCATCTGTACGTTCTGTAGAAAGCTGTACATCGTTATTTACTTTTTCTGTTTCAGGCATGATTAATTTTGCAATCAGTAAGCTTGAAGGTGCAGCCATAATAGCAGCTGCAAGTAAATGCTCAAGCGGAATTCCCATTGCCGCATAACCAACAAGAACAGAACCGGCAACAGATGTCATACCGCTAACCATAATAGCGAAGAATTCACTATTTGTTACACGATCTAAGTAAGGTTTAATTAAAATTGGTGCTTCCGATTGTCCTAAGAAAACAGTTGTAACAGCATTTAAGCTTTCTGTTTTTGAAGTGCCAAGAAGTTTGCTTAACCCGCCGCCAATAATTGTAATAAACCATTGCATGATACCAAAATAATATAATATGGCTACAAGTGCACTAATGAATACAATTGGAAGTAATGCTTGAATAATAAAGACGAAGCCCCAAGGACCTTGTGTGTTTGCTAGATCACCCACAACGAATTTAATTCCTTCGTATGAAAAATCAATAAGACCTTGTACGCCAGCAGCAGCGTATTTTAAAACAGCTTTTCCAGCGTCCCATCTTAATACGATGAAGGAGAAAGTGATTTGAATAGCTAGCGCAATTAAAATTGTGCGCCAATTAATAGCTTTGCGGTTGGAAGATAGTAAAACTGCAATTGCCAAAATTCCAAGCACGCCGCCAATTCCCCATAAAACATTCATGCTTGTAAAATCTCCTCTCTAAATTGACGAAACATTGCAAATAGTAGAATTGCTACGTTTCTCTGAAAATATTATCTTATGTAACTTATCACACCAGACATCGGAGGTCAAACGTCTACGGAAAAGTCAGAATAGGAAAACAATGAGAGGGATAAACACATATTAGGATGAAATTTGGTCATGAGATTTTATAGGGGGATGAAGAAATCCACACTGATGGAAGGTTCACTTTATTCCGCCCAAACAGCCGGTAAGAAGGTAGGCAGGGAAGAGAGCCAAACCGTCTGTAAGAGCCCGATTGGTTCAACTAACCATTCGTGAGGAAAAGCGTCTCACGAATGGAAGGTTCACCTTATGTCGTTTTTTCAATTTGTATTTATATATATAATATAATGAAAAGAGCCTTCTAGTAATCTAGAAGGCTCTAAAACTATCAATTAATAAGGCTTAGAATATCCTAAGAAATGACTGCTCCAATATGAGTTGTTTAACGAAGCCACTTTAACACCATTGTCACCGGCTTGAATAAATGAACCGCCGCCAAGGTAAATACCCATATGAGATGGACCAGATTTATATGTGTTTTGGAAGTAGATTAAGTCGCCTGGTTGTGGGTTAGATGTATGTTGGAAGCTGCCCCAATATCCAGCTACACTTTGACGACTGATTGAATAACCAAATTTATTATATACGTGATAAATGTAACCACTGCAGTCAACGCCATTTGCAGAAGTACCGCCCCATACGTATGGAACACCTTCCATTGATTTTGCGTATGAAAGTAGTGCTGACATATCACCAGAGTTATTGCTTGTATTGCTGTTATTGTTATTATTATTGTTTCCGTTATTCGGTTTTTCAGCTGGCTTATTTTCTTGTCCGCTGCTTACAGGTGTTTTAGATAAGTAGCGAGTGCCTACATAGCCAGTGCGGCCATTATAGTTAATTTTGCTCCAGCCATATTCGTCTGCAAGTACTTGTACTTTTTGTCCTTGTGGTAAGGCACCGATTACACCGTAGTTTGAGCCAGCGCCGCTACGTACATTTAGTGCGCTTGCATTAACGTAATATTCTCCGCTTCCTTGAGATGGATTTTGGTTGTTTGCTGGCGGATTAGGATTAGATGTAGAAGAGCCGTCTTTTACGAATTTTACAAATTCACTGCTAACATAACCAACTTTTCCATTGTGCTTAATTTTATACCAGCCGTTTTCAGCGCCAATAACGTCTAATTTTTGTCCGTTTAATACGCCGCCAATGATACTGTTGTATGTAGCTGGACCTGTACGAACGCGTAAAGATGTTGCGTTTACAACGTAAGTACCACCAGGTTGAACTGTAACATTGTTGTTATTATTTTGCTGTTGGTTATCCTGCGTTGCATCTGTATTAGAGCCGCCTTTTGTTACATAATCTTTGCTAATGTAAGCTGTTTGTCCGCTGTAGTTAATTTTGAACCAATCTTGTACTTCGCCAGTGACTTGTACAACTTGTCCTTTATGTAGAGAACCTAACTGTGTATGTGATGTGCTAGGGCCTGTACGAACACGAAGGGAAGATACATTTACTGTATAGTTTCCGCTTGCTGGTTTAACAGTTGTGTTATCGTTTGGTTTAGAAGCAGTATTAGAATCGCCTGCATTTACAAACTCACCACTAACATAGCCAGTTTTTCCGTTGATATTAATTTTATACCAGCCATTTTCTTGTCCAATAACATTTAATGTTTGTCCTTCGTATACGCGAGACATGATATCATTAGAAGTACCAGGACCTGTACGAACGCGTAATACGTCTGCGTTTACTGTGTACTTTGTTGTGCTTTGTGATTTTGCTTGAGCTGTTGCTTGAGTTGTTTGAGTGGTTTGAGGTGCGGTTTCAGCTGCCTGAACCGTATCCATTGTCGGTACTGCTGCACCTGCTACAGATACAGCCGCAAGACCGGCAAGATATTTTTTCATAGTTTGTCGATTCCTTTCTGCCTGTATTTTAAAGTGATGAAAAATTTACCAACTATGAAAATTCTAAGATGGTTGTCGATTGATGTCAATACTTATGAAGAAATCCGAATATCATAAAACGGACAACAAAAAAAAGAAAAGGTGCAAATATGCACCTTTTTTTGGAGTTTATATCCATATATTTTAAGTTTTTAAAGGCATAATTGTCCGTCTTTAAGGCCAAAAGATGTTGGAAGTAGAAAAGCTTTGCATAAATGTTTTTTGCAACAATTTTGTGACAGGGCCGACTTGTCCGTTTTGAATAGCAGTCCCATCGAGGTGTGTCATTGGCATCACTTCAAAGGTTGTTCCTGTAAAGAAACATTCATCTGCTTTGTATACATCATGAATACTAAACAATTCTTCTTCTAGGGGAATATGTAATGTATGGGCAAGCGATATAATATATTGCCGAACAATACCGTTTAAAATGAGATGATTGGCAGGGTGTGTATATAACGTTCCATTTTTCACAAGAAAGAAGTTAGAGTGGCTTCCTTCAGTGACGATGCTATTACGAACGAGAAGAGCCTCTTTGCATCCTTTGCGTTCTGCTTTTGTACTAGCTAATACATTGGGTAGTAAATTTAGTGACTTAATATCGCAGCGCAGCCAGCGGATATCAGGCTCTGTTATGGCGCGAATTCCATATTCAATCCATAAAGCAGGACGTTCTTTTTTGCGTATGTATGCATAAATAGTTGGAGTTGGATCAAAGGAAAAGGCATGAATACGCGGTTTGACACCTCGTGAAATTTGGAGATAAATGATGCCGTCTTCTTGAAATTGATTTTTTTCCAGTAATTCGTATAGGGATGCGATAAGCTCAGCTTTTGAGATAGAGAGGGTGAGCTCTAATTCTTCCATAGAGCGATATAATCTTGTTATATGTGGATCTAACAAATGCAAGGTTCCTTTATACACACGAATTACTTCATATACGCCATCGCCAAACTGTAGACCGCGCTCTTCTAAGTCAATATGAGGTTGTTCGTTTGTTGTATCAATCATTTTTCCATTCCATAATATAAAGCGTTCATATTTCATGTTTTTCTCCTTCCTTCCCCAAATATTGTCTGCACATACAAATTCGAAGACTGGAAGAAAGAATCCTGCTTTGCAATAAAAAAACAACGTTCTATGACAGAACGTTGTATAAGGAGGGTAGCTTGTATAATAGGGACAAAGCTTACATGTTTTATTATAGAGATGTTTCATGAATTTTATGTAAAATTTTAGTGAAGGTTGTGTAATGATTAGTCAGCGTGTTTCTTGAAAGCTGTTTTTGCATGGTGTGTTTCATGTCGCATATTGTAAAATCGTCAATATATTGATGTTGCAACTAGAAAAAAGACGCCAATTACTTAGCGTCTTTTTCTTTATTGTTTTCTTTAATGGTTGTTTTGATTGTACCTGTTTTTACTTTGTTATTATCATCGAAACGCAGTAAGTCACCTTCAATGATTTGATCTGACATGCGCAATTCATTTTGTGCGCGGTCAACCATTGCTTGTGCTTCAGCTTTTGGTACATCTGCAACTGTACCTGTCGTGCGGTCATAGAATGTATTATTTGTGTAAATGTATTGATCCGTAACGAAGCTTCCATCACGTTGTACGACAAATGGTTTGCGCTCGGGTGCGAATAAATCATGACCAAAGTTAATGTCGTTCGTTGTATCAACACCTAGTAAATGAAGGATTGTTGGTTTTACATCAATTTCTCCAGCAGGTGCTGTAATTGTTTTTCCTTCTTTTTGACCAGGAACGTGAATGAAGAATGGTGTACGTTGTAAGTTCATACGATCAAATTCCGTAATTTGGTCTTTTCCTAAGAATTGCGCCATTGCACGGTTATGGTTGTCAGAAATACCGTAGTGGTCACCATAGAATACAATAACAGAGTTATCATAAAGTCCCGATGCTTTTAAATCTTCAACAAAGTGTTTTAACGCTTCATCTAAATAACGAGCCGTTACGACGTAACGGTCGAATACCTCATCACCAGAGTTATATGGCTCAATTAATTTCGTTGAGTCATCATATTCAAATGGATAGTGGTTCGTTAACGTAATGAAACGTGAATAGAACGGTTGCGGAATATTTTTTAACATCTCCACTGATTGATCAAAGTACTCGATATCTTTCAAACCCCAACCTAGTTTATTTTCAGGGGTAATCTTGTAATCTAATTCATTAAAGTAACGATCGTAACCAAGTGCTGGATATACCATGTTACGGTTCCAGAATGTTGCGTTGTTTGCATGGAATACAGATGTGTAATAGCCTTGTTCATGCAAAATTTCTGGTGTTGCAACAAATTCATTATTACCATGCGTAAAGAATACAGCGCCGCGATCTAATGGATATAAAGAGGTATCTACGAGAAACTCTGCATCAGATGTTTTACCTTGACCTGTTTGGTGATAGAAGTTTTCAAAGTAATAACTTTCTTTCGCAAACTGGTTTAAGAATGGTGTCACTTCTTGTCCGTTTACTGTCGCACCAATTAAGAATTGCTGCATGGACTCAAGAGATACAACAATTACGTTTTTCCCTTCGGCTATGCCGAACATATTTGGATCTGGCTTTTCTTGCATTGTTTTCACATAGTTCTCTGTTTCTTGCAGCTTACTGCCATCTGCAAATGCTTTTTGTGAACTTGATTTTGCTTGTAAGCCAAGGTCGTACGCTTGGTGTACGTATATACCTAAGTTTTTGACAAGCATAACACGGTCAAATGAGCGTGTTAATAATTCAGGACGCTCTGCTTCTGCAAGTCCTAAGTTTGCAAAGAAAATAGCAATTGTTGATACGAAATATAGTGATCGCATTGGACGTGAAACACGCTCTGTTTTTGCATAGTCTTTCTTTTTCTTTAAAAGGACTGCAAAGACGATAATATCGGCAAAAGCGATAACAGTTTTGAAGTCAAGAAGTTCTTTCACACTAGAGCCAAGACCACTGAAGTTTGACGTTTGTCCAAGTACAGGTAATGTTACAAAGTCGTTATAGAAACCGTAGAACATTACGTTACCAACAAGAATGATGGTAAGAATAAGGTCAATTCCAAGCGCAGTATAGTTTCGTTTTTTCCCTTTTGCAAATAATGCAAGACCCACTAGAAATAATGATGAGGCTAATGGGCTAATAAATAAAATGAATTCTTGCATGAAAGATTCTAGTTTTAAGTCAAAGCTAGTACGTGTAATAAGGTACGTTTTTAGCCACACTGTGATGGCAACAAATAATGTAAATCGCACGTTTTGAAATTGTAATTTTAAAGATTCCTTCATCCATTTCACCCTTTCTCTATCAGGCTTGGTCGATTTTCGTAAAAAAAAATACATAGTTTTCTTTGCCATGGATAGAGTTTTTTCTTTATACATCTATATATGACTTAAACTATGCATACCCTTTTGTTTTCCTGTCATTTTGTATTGTTCCATAAGAACAAAGCCATTTTTGGATTATACAACAGAATTTGGCTAGTAGGAACATGCTCGCATCTTACATTTTTTGTCTTTTTTTCCATTATAGCTGACAGTGAAAACTTTAACATTGGTTTATATGCTCGTCAACTAAAAAATATAACAAATATGGGAAAGACTTCATAGGAGAAGAAAACATTTTATGTTGAGAAATATTAAAAATAATTAACGAACACTTGTTCTTTTTTGTTTCTTTGTTATAATAAGAATGTATGATAAGTAACGTTGCCAAGCTAGAATCTACATTATATTGTATGTGTGTGAAGTTTGCTTATGTTGTAAATGAATTCGGCATAATAAAAATAAAGTAAAATTTCCATTCGTGTGGGGGATTTTTCATCCACGACACGAATGAAAAGCTCTTACCAATGGGGCGCATTCCAGCAGTTATCCCCCGCCTAGTTTGTTCGTTTCTTTCTGAATCTTAAGGTGGGTGTCTTACTGTCCGCGAATAGCGGTATAAAGAATAATAAGGGGAGATTGCATGATGAAGGAGAAATTTTCGGTCGAAGCGTTTTGGAATAAAGTCAAACATGTAGCGATTAAGGCGGGGCATTCCGTCATTTATACCAGCTTGTTATTGTTTTATGTATTGCAGAAACCAGGTGTTCCCAAACGAGTGAAGGTTACGATTATTGGTGCTCTTGCATATTTTATTGCACCGATTGATGCTATTCCGGATTTTGTAGCTGGACTCGGTTATACAGATGACTTAGGCGCATTAACAGCTGCGCTCGTACAAGCTGCTATGTATGTAGATGAAGGAGTGAAAGAACAAGCTCGTGCAAAGTTGGGACAGTGGTTTGGTTCTGATGTGGATACGTCACTTATCGATCAAAAATTAGATTAATGCAGTAAGATGTCTATTGGTGTTTCTTTCATTAATGGGCAGTCGAACGAGTTAGGATCGAACGGAAGGAATTGGATATGCCATCAGGAAAAACACACACGAAGATAAACTTAGTTTCTCTTCCCATTGTATTATTTTTGCTCGGTTCTTACGGGCTAACTAATTTTGATTTTCTTCTTACGTTTGCGATTGGATTTATTATTGGGACGTATTTTTTAACACCGGATCTGGATATACATAGTTCTGCTTACCGCAAATGGGGATTATTTCGCATCTTTTGGTATCCATATCAAGTTGTGATGCCGCATCGGTCACCGCTTACGCATACGATTATTATTGGTGATTTGATTCGTCTTCTTTATATGCTAATCGTTTTCTCACCGTTTTTATATATTTTAAACAAAACGGTGCTAGAGGGAAAACTGATAGAGATTGCAAAGGTGCATAAAGTGGAAATTGTTATGTTTGTACTGGGCGTTATTGCTGCTAGTGCACTACATATTATCGCGGACGGTGTAAATACAAGGCGTAAAAAAATGATGCGCCGCAAACGAAAAAAAAGAAGATGGTAAAAGTGCTCGCAGCGTGCGAGTACTTTTTTTCTTATATAAAGGATAGTGAGGTTTTTCTTTGATACATCGGGGAATCAAAGGAGAGAGTTTTCATACATGTCATCTCAGTTCAATTTCATGAATTAAGTTTAGATCGTGAAAATTGTAATGGGATAAAAATAAGACCGTCTGTAAGGACCCGATTGGTTTAACTAACCTTCTGGGAAAAAACCGCTCCCAGAAGGAAGTTTCACTCTACCCCGCCCAAACAGTCGGTAAGAAGATAGGCAGGGAAGAGAGCCAAACCGTCTGTAAGAGCCCGATTGGTTCAACTAATCCTCAACGAAAAAAACGTTCGTTGAGGAAAGTTTCACTTTATCTAGCTGTGACGTCTTTAACTGCTTCAGAAATGCGGTCAACTGTTGCTTTTCCGGCATCTCCAACAGCATCAACTGTTGCTTTTCCAGCATCTCCAACAGCATCAACTGCTGCTTTTCCAGCATCTCCGACAGTATCAACTGCGTTTTGGACTGCATCACTTGCTACTTCAATTCCACGTTTTGTTTTATTACGCCCTTCATCAATAGCAGATTGACTTTGATTTTGTTCAGTCATTCCTTATACCTCCTGAAATCGTTTTTCAACCTTAGTATAAGAAAATGTCATTTTACTATTCGTACATTAGAAAAACTGCCAATAATCCGGGCTTTGTAGACAAAAAATCTTGTTAGATCACGTTCATCATTTACAGTTGCATCTCTTTTTAAAGTCCCGCCCAAACAGCCGGTAAGAAGTTGGGCAGGGAAGAGAGCCGAACCGTCTGTAAGGACCCGATTGGTTCAACTAACCTTCTGGGAAAAAACCGCCCCCAGAAGGAAGTTTCACTTTATCCCGCCCAAGCAGCCGGTAAGAAGTTGGGCAGGGAAGAGAGTCGAACCGTCTGTAAGGACCCGATTGGTTCAACTAATCCTCAACGAGAAAAACGTTCGTTGAGGAAAGTTTCACTTTATTTTAAAAACCTGTAATCATATCACATTTTGTGAAAGAATGAACAAAGAAAATGTGAAAAAAAATCGAAAATAGGATTGTAAATATAGGGAAATATGATAAAGTAGAATTATCAAATATTGATGAAAACGTTTTCTGAAAACGTTTTATTTTTTGGACCTAAAGGTCTGATGACCGGATTGTCCACTTATAGGATTATAAGTATATAAAAAAAGAGACATTAGAAGGGAAGAGAAACCATGAGCACATGGACACAAGTTTATGATCCGCTAGGTAACATTTGGCTTTCAGCAGCAGTTGCAATGATTCCAATTATATTTTTCTTCTTAGCGTTAACAGTTTTTCGTATGAAAGGTCATGTTGCAGGATTCATTACAGTTGTATTAACAGTTATAATTGCACTTTTTGTTTATAAAATGCCATTTACGATGGCGATAGCAGCAACGGGTTATGGGTTTGCTTATGGCTTATGGCCAATTGCGTGGATTATTATCATGTCAGTATTTTTATACAAAATTTCAGTGAAAACGGGACAGTTTGATGTTATTCGTGAATCTGTTCTTTCTATTACAAGTGATCATCGTCTGCTTGTCATTTTAATTGGTTTCTCATTCGGTGCATTTTTGGAAGGGGCAGCTGGATTTGGAGCACCAGTAGCAATTACAGCAGCGCTTCTTGCAGGACTTGGTTTAAAACCGTTATACGCAGCGGGGCTTTGCTTAATTGCAAATACAGCACCGGTAGCATTCGGAGCGATGGGTATTCCAATTTTAGTAGCAGGTCAAGTAACAGGTATTGATCCTCATAAAATAGGACAAATGGCTGGGCATCAATTACCGCTTCTATCATTATTTGTTCCATTCTTTATTGTATTCTTAATGGATGGATTAAAAGGTGTAAAACAAACGTGGCCTGCATTACTTGTAGCGGGCGGTTCGTTCGGGATTACGCAGTTTATTACAGCAACATATCTTGGACCTGAACTTCCAGATATTACATCGGCACTAGTGAGTTTAGTGAGTTTAGCGCTATTCTTAAAAGTATGGCAGCCAAAAGAAATTTACAATTCTGGAAAAGGACAAGCAGAAGCAGCGGCAACGGTAGATGATGGTTCTAAAATACATTTAACAGCAGGAAAAGTTTTGAAAGCGTGGTCACCGTTTATTATCTTAACGATAATGGTTGTAATCTGGAGCCAAAAATTCTTTAAAGATCTATTTGCTCCAGGCGGTGCGCTTGAAAGCTTAGTGCTTAAATTTGAAATTCCGGGTCTGCATAATTTAGTGATGAAGGCAGAGCCAATTGTTAATAAGCCAACACCATATGAAGCTATATTGAAGATTGATATTTTATCGGCAACAGGAACAGCAATTTTGATTGCATGTATTATTACAATGTTTGTTTTGAAAATGAGTCCAAAACAAGCAGTAGCCACATTTAAAGAAACGTTACAAGAATTGAAAATGCCAATTTTGTCAATTGGCTTAGTACTTGGTTTTGCATTTATCGCAAATTACTCAGGACTTTCATCGACATTGGCATTAGCGTTAGCGGGAACAGGGAAATTCTTCCCATTCTTCTCGCCATTCCTTGGATGGCTTGGGGTATTCTTGACAGGATCAGATACATCTGCAAACGCATTGTTCTCAAATCTACAAGCAATTACAGCGCAGCAAGTAGGCGTGAACGAAGTATTGCTTGTTGCGGCGAATACAACGGGCGGTGTAACTGCGAAAATGATTTCACCGCAATCTATTGCAATTGCATGTGCGGCGGTTGGACTTACTGGGAAAGAATCTGATTTATTCCGCTTCACAGTGAAGCACAGTTTATTCTTCGTAACAATAGTTGGTATTATCACATATATTCAAGCTTATTATTTAACTTGGATGATTCCTTAATGGAAAAAGGGGTGTCTCTTATGATGAGATACCTCTTTTTGTTACCCCGCATTAACGGGCAGTAAGACCCCAACTCAAGATTCAGAGAGAAGCGAGGAAGATAGGTGGGGGATAACTGCCCGTAAAAGCCCGATTGGTTCAACTAACCATCAGCAGGAAAAGCGCCTACTGATGGAAGTTTCACTTTATTTTTAATTTTAGGATGGAAGATGTACGGTTTTAACGTGATGTAAATTAAAATGAAAACGCTGATTACGTGCTGTAATGAGTTCAATTTGGTTGTCGGTTACTTCAGCTAATTTGCCAATTTTATAATTCTGTATGCCTAAATCAAGTAAAATGATATGTTGTTTTAGTTTTTTCATTTGCTCAGAAAATGTACGTGCAAGTGTAATCTTTGAAGCTGACGGTAAGAGTTTTTCATTTTCGAGTCCGTAAGGCGTTTCTGCTTCCTGATACGGAACGATATATTTCACGTGATGAAATGGGATGTATAACATTCGATAGACAGGTGAGAGAAAGACAAAATAGTCATTCATAATATGGGTAACATATCCATATAAGAAGTGTTCATGCGATAGCGCAAGTTCAATAAATTGTCCTTTTGCCACTTGCAATGTTTTTCGAAGTGAAATAGTGGATTCACTTGATATGATGTCTTGCGGTAGTAAAGATTCTGGAATTGTTAGGTTATCAAATAATGAAGAATCGGTGCTTGGGGTTAAATGTTGAATGTGTAAACTAGAGATATACATGTATTTTTCTCCATCATACAATACAATAATATCTGAGCCTTTATCAATCAAAATTCCTTCAAATGGAATAATTTCCCTGGATAATGTCACTTGTATGGGCTGATTAATATATTTTTGTAAATGAAGCATAATAATCACCTTTCTCGTAATTACATAATCTCCTCCTTCTAACATGGCGGAAGGAGGGAGATGTTTTAAGCTGTGAAGATTAATTTAACCCAATAATATAAACATAGTAGTGTAAAAATGACGGTTGGCGGAATGACAAGAAATGTAGTTTTTATATAGGTATCCCAGCCGATGTTTACTTTTCCTTTTTTCACAATATACATCCACATTAAGCTTGCTAATGTACCAATCGGGAGTAATAACGAGCCCATGTCACTACCGATGATGTTTGCAAGATAAATGGTTTTCAATGTAATAGGATCTAGTCCCATCTCGGTGAGTTCAATTGTACCAATCATTAAGGCAGGATGGTTATTAAAAAGATTAGAAAGGATAGAGGTTAAGCCGCCCATAACAAAAGTGGCATGAAATAAACTATCAGTAATGAGTGGTTGAAATGAAGCTATGAGTAGTTTGGTTAAACCGATGTTATTAAGTCCATACACAATCACGTACATAGAAAATGCGAAAATTAAGACATACCAAGGGGTTTTTTTAATCATATCATGAGGTGGGATGCGTAGTTTGTACCATCTCCACCCGAGTAAAATAACGGAGCCAGTGACTGCTACAATGGCGATAGAAAATTGGAAGAAAGATGCTATAAATAAGCTGAGGCGAACGCATAAAACAAATAATAGAATTCCAAGCATAAACCTTGTTCGCTTACGATTTTCATCAATTGCGGGACGTGGTTGCAGTGGATGAAAGGGTTTTTTAACGAAATTTTCATCTAAGTATGTCGATAAGACCGGGAGTTTTTCAGGGATTTTTTTCCGAAAAACAAGGAGTAACAGAAACGACATAAAAAGGAGACCTAACGTAGCGGGAACAAACATCATGGCTGTGTGCATGTATAAGTCCATATCAATAATTCTCAAGGCGATTAAATTCACAATATTGCTTACACCAATCGGCGCACTTGATGCAGTAGCGATGAGTGCACCACTTAGTAAGTAAGGTATTTTTTGATCATGTGTGAGTCGTAAATGATGTAACAAAAGCAGTAAAATGGGAGTTGTAATTAAGATGCTACCATCGTTGTTGAAGAATAATGTCATGAGAAAACAAAGAAGATTTGTATACCAAAAGAGGCGAATACCAGAGCTTTTTGCCTTTTTAGCAAGTTGAACGGCGCACCAATTAAAAAAGCCGAAACTCTCTAATACGATTGCCATAACAATGGTAGCCATAATTGTTATGGCGGCGCCAAAAATTTTTGAGCTAATATCACCCAAGTCGGTAAAAGAAACTGTACCGCTTAAAATGACAATCACTGCACCAACTGTTGCTGGAATTGCTTCATTTATCCCTTTGGGACGCCAAAAGATGATGAGCGTGGTTCCGAGAAAAGCGAGTATGGTTATTGTAGATTGTAGGTTTATCAACTCTTTCACCCCTGTTCTTATAGTGAAAAGTTTGCATAAGACATACGTCCTGCACTGGCTTATATTCTATATGTATGAAGTGCGGATTCGGCTTGTACTGAGTGAAATACCCATTTTTTGAATAAGGAAAAGAAATGAATATAAATACCTTTGCATTTTTCAGACAATGATGTATGATAAGAGCGTAGTAAAAATTTAATCAGTGATAAACTAGGGGTGCCCGAGAGAGTTGGGCTGAGAGAGAAGTGCGTTGAAACTTCTTAACCCTTTGGACCTGATCTGGTTCGTACCAGCGGAGGGAAGTTAACGGCTTTACATAACAATGCCTTATGTTGCCAGGTCCTATTCTTTATTATGGACCTGGCTTTTTTATTTGAGCATACGTTAGCCGCTAGTTCTCTTCCTGATCTAAAGAAAAGCGGGGGTTACTTCGCTAAGACACAGGGGAGGAAACACAATTATGAAACAATCTGTTTCAGCTGAGCAAATTGAGTTGAAGTCAAGTTTACCGGGAAGTAAGAAGGTATATGTAGAAGGTACACGTAAAGATATGAAAGTACCGATGCGCGAGATTGCGCAAAGCGATACAAACGGTGTACCCAATCCATCTATTCATGTGTACGATACGAGTGGTCCTTATACTGATCCTGATTACAAAGTGGAATTAGAAAAGGGGATTCCAACGCCGCGCCGCTGCTGGATTGTGGAACATGGAGATGTAGAAGAGTATGAAGGTCGTGAAGTGAAACCGGAAGATGATGGTGTAAAAACAGCAGCTAAGCATACGCCTGTATTTCCGCAAATGGGACGTAAGCCGCTTCGTGCAAAAGCTGGGACAAATGTTACGCAAATGCATTATGCGCGTAAAGGAATTATCACATCAGAGATGGAATATGTGGCGATTCGTGAAGGTGTGGAACCAGAATTTGTGCGTCAAGAAATTGCTGAAGGCCGTGCCATTTTACCAGCAAATATTAATCATCCGGAAGCAGAACCAATGATTATCGGACGTAACTTCCATGTGAAAGTAAATGCGAATATCGGGAACTCAGCTGTATCATCGTCGATTGCAGAAGAAGTAGAGAAGATGACATGGGCAACACGCTGGGGTGCAGATACAATTATGGACCTTTCTACTGGGAAAAACATTCATACGACGCGTGAATGGATTATTCGTAATGCGCCTGTACCGGTTGGAACAGTACCGATTTACCAAGCGCTTGAAAAAGTGAATGGGATCGCGGAAGATTTAACGTGGGAAGTATACCGTGATACGCTCATTGAACAAGCCGAGCAAGGGGTAGATTACTTTACAATTCATGCTGGTGTGCTGCTTCGTTACATACCGCTTACAGCAAAGCGTGTAACAGGAATTGTATCGCGCGGCGGTTCGATTATGGCACAGTGGTGTTTATATCATCATCAAGAAAACTTCTTATATACACATTTTGAAGAAATTTGTGAAATTATGAAGAAGTATGATGTTTCCTTCTCTCTTGGAGATGGATTACGCCCTGGTTCAATTGCGGATGCAAACGACGAAGCTCAATTTTCTGAGCTGGAAACATTAGGAGAACTTACGAAAATTGCTTGGAAGCATGATGTACAAGTGATGATTGAAGGGCCAGGCCATGTACCGATGCACCTTATTAAAGAGAATATGGATAAAGAACTCGACATTTGTCATGGTGCACCATTTTATACGCTCGGACCGTTAACGACAGATATTGCACCGGGTTATGACCATATTACTTCTGCGATTGGAGCAGCGATGATTGGTTGGTTCGGTACAGCAATGCTTTGCTATGTAACACCGAAAGAACATCTTGGCTTACCGAACAAAGATGATGTTCGTGAAGGGGTTATTACGTACAAAATTGCGGCGCATGCTGCTGACCTTGCAAAAGGTCATAAAACAGCACATCAGCGTGATGACGCTCTTTCGAAAGCGCGTTTTGAATTCCGCTGGCGTGATCAATTTAATTTATCATTAGACCCTGAGCGTGCAATGGAATATCACGATGAAACATTACCAGCAGAAGGAGCAAAGACAGCGCATTTCTGCTCAATGTGTGGTCCGAAGTTTTGTAGTATGAGAATTTCGCATGATATTCGTGAGTATGCAAAGGATAATGATTTAGAAACAACAGAAGTAATCTCAAAAGGTATGAAAGAAAAAGCAGAAGAGTTTAAAGAAACAGGCAGTCAATTATATCGATAATTAGAAAGAATCTTTCTGAACACCTCTTAATCTATGATCATGTGCACCTAACCTAATATATATAATAGTCCCCCTGCTGCGCGAGAGCAGGGGGATTTTGTATTCTATGAAGAATATTCTCCATAGAAATAGGAACCTTCCATATATATTGGAGAGGGTCCCTATTCAGTTTGATAGGTTATCGAGCGAAAACGAGCTGTATCCAGTAGTATAAGAGGAAGAGTGTTAAAATTGTGGTGAGTGGAATGACAATTAAGGAGACGCTCAAGTAATCTTTCCATTTTACTTTGATTTGATTTTGTTTCAAGATATACATCCAAATAAGGGAAGCAAGTGTACCAATTGGTAGTAATAATGATCCCATATCGCTACCAATGATGTTTGCGAGGTAGATTGTTTTGAGGGTAACAGGATCTAATCCCATTTCTGTTAAGGTAATGGTTCCGATCATTAAGGCAGGATGGTTGTTAAAGAAGTTTGATAGAATTGAAACGAGTCCACCCATCATAAAGCTTGCATGTAATAAGCTTTGATTTACGATTGGTTCACATACTTGCACAAGCCAAGCTGTTAGCCCAGCGTTATGAAGCCCATAAATAATAACATACATGGAAAAAGCAAAAATGAGGATGTGCCACGGTGTCTTCTTTAATATATCGACTGGATTTGTTCGTAAATAATACCATCTCCAGATGAGTAGAACGAGAGAGCCAATTACGGCAACAATTTCAATCGGAATTGCAAAGAATGAGGCTACGAAAAGAAGACAGCGCATAAGGAAGACGAACAGTAACACTTTTAACATAAATTTTGTACGTTTGCTTTTTGTATCAACAGAATCTTTTCCCTTTAATGGATGAAAGTGTTTTGTGAAAAAGACTTCTTCAATGTCATAAGCGGATGTTGGTAGTTTTTTCGGTAATTTCTTTTTCACGACTATATACATGAGCCATGACATAAAGATAAGTCCTAACGTTGCAGGTACAAACATCATTGCTGTATGCATATAGAGTGTCATATGAACGATGTTTAATGCGATTAAATTTACGATATTACTAACACCAATTGGAGCGCTAGAAGCAGTTGCAATCAATGCACCGCTTAATAAATACGGAATTTGTTGCTGTGGTTTTAATTGAAGGTTTTTCAAAAGTAAAATTAAAATTGGAGTTGTAATTAAAATACTACCATCGTTATTAAACAGCAGTGTCATGAGAAAACAGAGTAATTGAATGTACCAATATAGGCGGTGCCCGGAGCCTTTTGCTAAGTTTGCAAGCCGAGCTGCTGCCCAGTGGAAGAAACCAAAACTCTCTAATACAATTGCCATAACGATTGTGGCGATGATGGTAATAGAGGCGCCGCCGATTTTACTAATGATATCGGCAATGTTACTGCGCGATACTAGTCCGGTAATAATGATAATCCCCGCTCCAATTGCAGCGGGCCATGCCTCGTTTATTCCTCTTGGCCGCCAAAATATAACAGTCATGGTAAGAAGAAAAACAACAACCGTAATCCAAATTTCAATACCCATAGCTAGCCTGCCCTTCTTAATTCTTTAATCTAAACAAGCCCATTTTGACTTGTCCGAAGCTTATATTTAATCATATTCAAACTCTTAAAAGAAGGTATGGGGATTACACTAGCTATTGTAAATATGTGCGTTTGGTACTTTGGGGAAAAGACATAGTATATAGGGGGATTTGAATGAAAATAGGCACATATCCAGTATGTGCCTATTAGGTATTTATAATAGAAAAATTGCTACGTGCATATACCTAGTTTTCCTTTGGTAGGTATATGTGGATGAAAATATGCTACTTATTTCATGGTAGATGATATTTGACTAGAAATTTTGTTATCCGTATGGGTATTTGTAATGCTGTCTGTAAGAGCCCGATTGGTTCAACTAATCCTCAACGAAAAAAACGTTCGTTGAGGAAAGTTTCACTTTACCCCGCCCAAACGGCTGGTAAGAAGTGAATGCAAGAAGAAGAGCAAACCAGCCGTAAGAGCCCGATTAGTTCAACTAACCTTCTGGGAAAAAAACGTTCCCAGAAGGAAGTTTCACCTTATTTTAAAAAAGTTCGATCTTTCAAGAATAGGTTCCAGAAGAAGATGAAGCCTGGTAATAGTATTGCGATACCGATTGCATAGAGGATGAGCAGTGCATAAAACGTTTCTTTCGTTGTAAAACTTGTGAACACAGTCACTTCTGGATAAATAATATACGGAAGATGTGCAACGCCGTAAGCGTAGCTTGCAAATCCATACTGGGCAACGACAGAAAGAACAGCAATGCGCGGCCAGCCGTGAGTTTCATGTTTTTTGTTTGTCCACCAAAGGGAAGAATAGCCAATGATAAAAAAGATGATCGAGATTGTAAACCATTTGAATTGTTTAATTAATCCTTCCATGAGCCAATGTGTTTCGGGTTCCATTACAACAAGTGCGATGATGGCGGTGATAAGCGTTGCAGGCCCGAGCACGATGGCGTTTCTCCGGTAGACACGATATGCATCTTCGGAGCCTTGTTCTCTAGAAAAGTCAGCGAGAAAGAGTGCTGATAAAAAGAGCTCGGATGTTAAACCAAAGAGCATGTACCAGTATACGACTGGACTTGATAATAGTTTTCCATATAATAATGTTTCTTTGCCACCAGCAGTCGTAATGAAGGGTCCTTCTGTTACAGGAAGAACTGTAATTAAGAGAGCTGGGATTAATAGGCCTGTAATGCCCGAAATAATGCGCATTATACGCTGATATTTGGGCAAGGAATAAGCAAACACCATAAAAGAACTGCGAATTGTAACGAGTATGAGAATTAAGGTAACAGGTACAAACATTACGGTTGCGAGTGTAAATGCAGCTTTTGGAAAGAAGCCGAGAAACGCAACAACGACAAAGACTAGAAATGTATTCGTAACTTCCCATGTTGGTGATAAGTAGCGATTCGCAAGTTTTCCGGCAAGTGTTGAGTGGTTTGCATACACCATTCCCCAAAAGCCGGCACCGAAATCAATTGAGCCTAAAATACTGTATACAAAGATGACAGTCCAGAGAATGATAATTGCAATACTTGCTTCAGGCATGTGAATCCCCCCCGTTCGGTTGTAAGTCTTGTTTCAATGGATGGCGTCTAAAGAATGTTCGTAATACGATGACAGTTAAGATGCCAAGTGCAATGTAAAGTACAACAAATACGACAAATAATGGCCCAACAAAGTCAGCGTGCGTTGCAGCATCTGTTGTACGTTGAAAACCGTAAATCGTCCAAGGCTGTCGTCCGCTACAGCTGAAAATCCAACCACATTCAATGCCAAGAAGCATAATCGGACCGCCCGCAGCGATTGCCCCCAGCATCCATTTTGGCAATTGCCCGCCTTTTTTTCGGTAAATGAAGTACCAATATCCAAGTGAAATTGCAGCGACGGCGAATGAAAATGTAGCTGCTCCAACCATTAAGTCAAAGAATAAATGGGTGTAAAAAGGAGGCCACGTGTCTGGTGAAAATTCATTTAATCCTTTTACAACTGTATTTGGAGAAAAACCAACTAACATGCTTAACATGTTTGGAAATTCAATAGCGTATTTTAATTCATGTGTTTCTGGATCGAGAATGCCTCCAACGGCTAGTGGTGCATGTGACTGTGTATGAAATAATGCTTCTGCTGCTGCCAGTTTCTCTGGTGAGTGCTCATGAAGCCCGATCGCAGATTCATGTCCAGAAATCCACATAATCGCGCCTGCAATGAATGTGACCATAAGACCTAAGTATAATCCTTTTTTATGATAAGCAATCTCCCGTGCACTTTTATTTCGTTTTAATAATTTAAAGCCAGCGATAGAAGCAATGACAGCAGCTCCTGTTGTATAAGCGGTAATGACAACGTGAACTGAGCTTGTGAAAAAGCTCGGATTAAAAAAGGCTTTCCACGGATTCACATTATAGACTGATCCGTCCGGTGCCATTGAAAATCCGGCAGGTGTATTCATCCATGTATTTGCTGATGTAATAAGTACAGCGGATGCAGTTGCGCCGAGCATGACAAAAAAAAGCGATATTAACCGCATGAATGGTGGCAACTTGTCAGCAGCATAGACGTAAATGGACATGAACAATGCTTCTAGGAAGAAGGCGAAAATTTCAATTTGAAATGGGACGGAAATAACTTGCCCAACAATCTTCGCAAAGCCAGGCCAAAGCAAGGAAATTTGGACGCCTACAATTGTTCCTGTTGGAATGGCAACACCAAGAAGAATCGCAAATGCTTTCGTCCATCTTTTTGCCATCACAGAGTAATCAGTGTCCTTCTTCCATTGATATAACACTTCGCTTATAAAAATCATTAAGGAAAGTCCGATTCCTAGCGTTGCAAAAATAATATGAAAGGCTAACGATGATCCAAAGAAAGCGCGCGATAGTGTAACAGTATCCATGTTTCTACTCCTCTTCGTTTTTACCATTATTTTCTTACTGATATGGAAATTTTATTCAATAAAATGACAAAAAATATATATGTACTTTAAGAGAGATTATGATATTATAATGTTGAAATCTTCAGAAAATAACCAAAAGAAAAAATTTTTATTTTAGAATTGTGCTTTGAAGGAAAATATCTTATAATGCTTTATGCGAACGCAAGTTCTGTCTTGCGAGGTTTCTTTACAAACTGTAAGGCAGAAATGTGGATGTGCACTGGATTTAGTCGTATTCATGAAACGGAGGGGAAGTTTTCATGTATCCAGAAGTCATTAAAAAAATGGCATTTTCGAAAGAGCATAAAGATTTATTATTGAAGCTATACAATAAGGAAATTACAAGGCGTGAATATGATCGTCTCGTACAAGCACTATATCGACCAGAGAAAGAAAGTGTGTAAGTATCTATTCATCGTGTTGGATAGCTATTTCCTTTGATTTCTTAAAATTTTGAGGTGAAAGTCTTGCTACCCGAGAGTAGTGGGATAAAAAAGGTAATCTGCAAAAGGTTGCCTTTTTTGTATACTTTTATCTGTTCATTGCAATGTCCGTTTTTGGCAGAAACGTCATTAAAAAACAGCAAGTAATCATTACTTGCTGTTTTATTTTTTCTCTTTTGATAAAGAAAGTGTAGGATAGGGCCATTTTGTGAAACTGGTAACAACTTAGTGTCAACGTATAAAGCGTATATGTAATAGAAAAGGTCCTTCTAGTGAAAATCACGAGAATCGCTTCTATATTAAAGGAATTTATGTTTAATTCCAGCCTTAAAGTTTAGTAGAAAGAAATGAGATTTGAAAATCATCTAATTGATGGAAATTTCATCTATTAGATGGACTTGCTCGTTGATAGAGAGAATAGCGTGAATAGGGGATTTTTGTTGGGATGCTCGTCATACGGAAATTACCCTAGACATATACATAGGTTAACTTAAACTTATTCCGCTACCCGCATGCGGTAAGACTCCTGCCTTCAAATTTTGAGAAGTTAAAGAAAATAGGTGGGAGATAAGTATTGGCATGTGCCAGATTGATTCAACTAATAATCATGGGAGATGCCTAAAATGATTATGGCCAATTGTAAAGAGTGGGCTAAGGAAGGGGGCATCGTATGAACATTTTGCTTTGCTGTGCTGCTGGTATGTCAACGAGTTTGCTTGTCACGAAGATGGAGAAAGCAGCGCAGGCACAAGGTATAGAGGCAAAAATTTGGGCTGTATCTGGATCGGAAGTGCGTAATCATATCAATGAAGCTGATGTATTACTACTCGGTCCACAAGTGCGTTATCTGCTACCGAAAATGAAAGAACTATGTAAAGAGAAAGGAATACCTGTTGATGTCATTCAATCTGTACACTACGGACTTTGTAACGGGGAAGCGGTGTTACAAGCAGCATTGTCAATGAAGTCATAAGGAGAGTGGAGAAGATGACGGGGTTTTTAGAGAGATACATTATGCCTGTAGCAGGAAGAATTGCGGAGCAGCGCCACTTGCAAGCCATTCGAGATGGAATTATTTTAACGATGCCTTTCTTAATTATCGGATCGTTCTTCTTAATCATTAGTGCATTGCCAATCCCTGGATATAATGACTCTATGGCAAATGTGTTTGGCGATGGTTGGCAAAAAGCATTAGGGTATCCAGTTAGCGCAACATTTAATATCATGTCTTTAATTGCTACTTTTGGAATCGCTTACAGATTAGCGGAGCAGTATAAAGTCGACGCATTAGCTGCAGGGGCGTTATCGCTTGTGTCTTTCTTGCTCGCAACGCCATTTCAAGTTTCTTATATTATAGAAGGAACAAAGGAAAGTATTATAGTAGAAGGCGTTATTCCAGCTGTACTTATGGGGAGTCAAGGTTTGTTTGTAGCGATGATTTTAGCACTTATATCTACAGAAATATACCGCTTGATTATACAGAAGAATATTGTGATTAAAATGCCGGAAACAGTACCGCCAGCTGTGTCTCGTTCGTTTGCTGCACTTATTCCTGGTTTTATTGTTGTAACAGTTGTTTGGATTTTACGATTAATAATGGAACATACTTCATTTGGAAGTATTCATAATATTGTTGGGCAATTATTACAAGCACCGCTTAGTGAACTTGGTGCTAGTTTGTTTGGAGCTGTGGTCGCTGTTATTCTTGTTCATGTATTATGGGCATGCGGAATTCACGGAGCGGCAATTGTTGGCGGAGTTATGGGTCCAATTTGGCTCTCATTAATGGATCAAAACCGCGTTGCCTTTCAAGCTGGGCACACTTTGCCAAATACAGTTACGCAGCAATTTTTTGATCTTTGGATTTATATGGGGGGGTCTGGTGCAACACTGGCACTCGTTGTCGCAATGTTATTATTCGCGCGAAGCCAGCAATTAAAAAGCTTAGGTAGATTATCGATCGCACCAGGTATTTTTAATATTAATGAAATGGTGACTTTTGGGATGCCAATTGTATTAAATCCGCTTCTTCTCATTCCATTTATTCTAGTTCCGGTTGCCTTAACGATTGTGACGTACTTTGCGATGGACTGGGGCCTTGTCGCACGGCCAAGCGGAGCAGCTGTGCCGTGGACAACACCGATTATCTTTAGCGGTTATTTAGCAACGGGTGGCAAGATTTCAGGTGTTGTTATGCAGTTAGTGAACTTCTGCTTAGCGTTTCTCATCTATTTCCCATTTTTAAAAATATGGGATAAGCAAAAGCTAGCAGAAGAAAAGGGGGAGCAATAAAGAAACATGGATACATTAGAGACAACGGCTTTTCATTTAATTTTACACGGGGGAAATGCGAGAAGTTCAGCGATGGAGGCAATTCAATTTGCGAAGGAAGGAAAGCTTCCCGAAGCAGAAGAAAAGCTGCAAGAAGCAGCCAACGAGTTAAAAGAAGCACATCGCTTGCAAACAACGTTGATTCAACAAGAGGCAGGAGGCGAAAAGGTCGAACTCAGCTTACTGTTCGTTCACGCCCAGGATCACCTGATGAATGCTATAACAGTAAAGGAACTAGCGAGTGAGTTCGTTGATTTATATAGGAAGATGTTAGATAGGAAATAGACCTTGCATGTGCAAGGTCTTTTTTATGCGTAGAAAGCAGCAAGTTAAACAAATAACGGGAACCACTTATGTGCATATCCATTTATTTTTCCACATTTATGTAAAAATGAAGTAGGAAAGGGGGGGCGGCATGAAGATTCAGGTTGATTTAGAATCATCACATGAAGAACTAGGAATTATTATAAGTTGGAAGAAAAAAATTGAGGGGTTAAATAAGGAGGAGCATACAAAACACACTAGGTGTGAACAGCACTTGGTGTGTTTTTATATTGTTTCAGTCGCAGGGGAAATTGGATTGCAATGTCATTTAGCTGCAATTCGTAGTAGAAGAGGCAGAGGAAACGATGAATGAAGCGCATCATTTTCAAACCGAGCTCATACAATCAAAAGCAGGAGGGGAAAAAACAGAGATTACAGTACTGTTAATTGAAGCGCAAGATCATTTAATGAATTCTATTACAGTAAAAGAATCAGCATTAGAATTTGTCGATTTGTATAAAAAAATCAATGCGAAAGGGGAACATGCAGCATGCGTGGAATAAAAATTACAACAATTGGTGGCGGCTCTAGTTATACGCCAGAATTAATTGAGGGTTTTATTAAACGCTATCATGAAATTCCTGTTCGTGAAATTTGGTTAGTTGATGTAGAAGAAGGAAAAGAAAAGTTAGAGATCGTTGGTAACTTAGCAAAGCGTATGGTGAAAAAGGCGGGAGTACCAATCGATATTCATCTTACTCTTGATCGCCGTGAAGCATTAAATGGCGCAGATTTTGTTACAACACAGTTTCGCGTTGGGTTATTAGCGGCGCGCGGCAAAGATGAAGCAATTCCATTAAAATATGATGTAATCGGTCAGGAGACAAATGGTCCTGGTGGCTTATTTAAGGCTTTGAGAACGATTCCTGTTATTTTAGATATTTGTAAAGACATAGAGGAGATTTGTCCAAACGCATGGTTAATCAATTTTACAAATCCAGCAGGTATGGTAACAGAGGCTGTCCTTCGCTATACAAACATTCAAAAGGTTGTTGGGTTATGTAACGTTCCAATTGGGATTCGTATGGGATTAGCGAAGATTCTTGATGTAGATCCAAGCCGTGTACACATTGATTTTGCAGGCTTAAACCATATGGTGTACGGATTGGATGTGTATTTAGATGGTGTGAGCGTCATGGACCGTGTGTTGGAATTAGTGACAGACCCAGAAAAACAAATTACGATGAAAAATATTGCAGCGCTTGATTGGGAGCCTGATTTCCTTCGTGCACTTCGTGCGATACCGTGTCCATATCATCGCTACTACTACAAAACACGCGAAATGTTAGAAGAAGAAAAACAAGCATCTATGGAAAATGGTACACGTGCAGAAGTCGTGAAAAAGCTAGAAAAGGATCTATTTGAGCTTTATAAAGATCCAAATTTAGACATTAAGCCACCGCAATTAGAAAAACGCGGCGGAGCATATTATAGTGATGCAGCATGTAGCTTAATTACTTCTATTTACAACAATAAAGGTGATATCCAGCCCGTAAATACAAGAAATAATGGTACAATTGCAAGTCTGCCAGCTGATTCCGCTGTTGAAGTGAACTGTGTCATTACAAAGGATGGTCCAAAGCCAATTGCAGTTGGGGACTTACCGGTAGCGGTTCGCGGTTTAGTACAGCAAATTAAATCGTTTGAACGTGTAACAATTGAAGCTGCTATAACAGGTGATTATCATAAAGCGCTGCTTGCGATGACGATTAATCCACTTGTACCATCCGATAAAGTGGCAAAGCAAATTTTAGATGAAATGCTAGAAGCTCATAAAGAGTATCTTCCGCAATTCTTCAAAAAGGTGGAGAACTAAAAGCGTCGCTATATAAGCCCGATTTTTTCTTGTTACGTAATGGGAGGGATAGAATGATTCGATTAATCGTAAACGCAGATGACTTTGGCTTAACACGAGGTGTAAACTACGGTATTATCGATGCGCATGTTAACGGACTTGTCAATTCTACAACGATGATGATGAATATGCCGGGAGTAGAACATGCAGTGCAATTAGCGAAGGAATATAAGACGTTAGGAGTTGGCGTGCACCTCGTATTAACCGAGGGAAAACCGCTGCTTTCTGATGTGCCTTCTCTTATAAAAGAAGATGGTTCGTTTCATTCACAACATGCGATTCGGAAAGAAAATATAGATCCGCATGACGCCGAGCGAGAGTGGACCGCTCAAATTGACAAGTTTCTATCCTATGGCTTAACACCGACGCATCTTGATAGCCATCATCACGTACATGCACTGCCGATTTTACATGATGTATTAAAAAGATTAGCAGAGAAGTATAAAATCTCAGCACGCCGCCTTAAACTGGACCGTGCAGTAAGTCCATTTTCTGATGTATTTCTCCGTAATTTTTACGGAGGTGGTGTAACGGATGATTATTTTACAAATTTAAAAGAGCGTGTACGGGACGGCACAACAGTTGAAGTTATGGTCCATCCAGGTTATGTCGATGCGGAGTTGATGAAATGTTCGTCTTATGCCATGAAGCGTATTGAAGAATTACGGATTTTAACAGAGAGTAAGCTTCCAAGTGGAGTGGAGCTTGTAAAGTTTTAATATATAAGAAAGACGGCTATTTCTCGGAATAGCCGTCTTTCTTATAATACTGACAAAAGCATTCCACTTATCGCGCCAACTATCACAATTACCCACGGCGGCAGTTTCCAAAAGGCAAGCAGTGTAAATAAGAGTAATGCGACAACGAAATCAGTAGACTTCTCAACCGAACTCGTCCAAATCGGTTGATAGAAGGCGGCAAGCAAAATACCGACAACAGCTGCATTTATACCAAGCAGAGCACCTTGTACGTATGGTTTGCGGCGCAGTGCATCCCAAAAAGGTAATACACCTACTACGAGTAAGAAAGCTGGAAGGAAAATTGCAATCGTTGCAATTGTTGCTCCGAGGGCCCCGTCCATAATAGCACCGATATAAGCGGCAAATGTAAATAATGGTCCAGGGACAGCTTGTGTCATTCCATAGCCAGCGAGAAACTGCTCTTTCGTTATACTGCCGTTTGACACAAACTCATTTTCTAGGAGTGGAAGAACGACATGACCGCCGCCAAAGACGAGAGAGCCTGATCGGTAGAAACTATCAAACATGGCAATCCAATGCGAGAGAGGGCGTAATATTGGTAATAGTATTAATAAGAGAAAGAATAGAGATAAGCATAGCGCTGCGACTTTGCGTGAGACTGGAATAGATATATCTGTTGCAGCTGTTATTGTGTGCTCTCTATATAAGAGCCATCCAATGATACCAGCGAATAGAATAACGATGATTTGTATCCAAGCTGTTTGGAATAATAGAATGATAGCTGCTGCGATGACTGCGATTGTTGCGCGGCTCCGATCTGGTGTTAGTTTCTGCGCCATCCCCCATAATGCATGCGCGACAATTGCTACAGCTACTAGCTTTAAACCGTGAATCCATCCTGCGTGTGTAATATCGATTTGCTGCAATAATGAGGCAAACAATACGAGCGCAAGAACGGAAGGAAGCGTAAATCCAAGCCAAGAAACAATAGCCCCAAGTATGCCGCCTCGAGATAGTCCGATGCCCATTCCGACTTGGCTACTAGCGGGGCCGGGAAGCAATTGACAAAGCGCTACTAAATCAGCATAGCTTTTTTCATCCATCCATTTTCGTTTTTGGACGTATTCGTTATGAAAATAGCCAAGATGTGCAACAGGTCCTCCAAAGGAAGTGAGTCCAAGTTTCGTAGAAACGAGAAAGATTTCTACTAATACTTGTAAGTAATTTGTAATGGTTTGTTTTGTTTTCAAAATGAAGTGAATCCCTTTCCTTTTTTGATGAATGTTTTCTTCTATTATATTGAATATATGTAAATAAAAGCATCGATAGAATGTAATAAATGTGTAAATTTGCACATACTGCGAGTATCATTTTATTGGGCAGTAAGACCCCAAACTTAAAGTTTAGAGAAAGCGAAGAAGATAGATGGGGGATGAAGAAAACCCACACTGATGGAGGTTTCACTTGATTGGAAATTCGGGTGAGGTAGTCAAAGAAGTAAGCGTATTTATAATAGAATGAAGTCCCGCCTGTAGAAAGTGAAATTCACATTTGAAGTGAGAATTGGGGAAAGAGAAAACAGCTTTAGCAGAGGCTAAAGCTGTTACAGTCTCGTATCCTTCCAAAAATTAACTTCTAAATGAGAAGAAGGATTGTAAGGAAGAAGTGTATACCCTTTTGAATGAAGATAGTCAATTACTTCTGGTAAAACTTGCACGGTGACGCTTGAGTCATGCATTAAAATGACTTCAACTGGTTTATCACTTTGATTCATGATCCGTTCCAATACAGCAGAGGGATTATTATAACTTTTCCAATCATATGTATCGACTGTCCAATCCCACATTTTATAGTGAGCTGCAACAAGAGCATCGCGATAGTTTTTCTTTAAATAGGGCATGCTGCCGTAAGGAACGCGAACGAGATGCGTGTCGAGTCCGGTGATAGCTTGAACGATTGTCCGCGCTTGTTCCATTTCAGAAATTAAAATAGAGGGATCACTATTATAAAGGTATTTTGCATTATGAGACATACTATGTAATCCTAGGTAATGCCCTTCTTGAATCAATCGCTTTGTCGTTTGAGGATAACGAGAGACACGTCCGCCAATAACGAAAAAGGTTGCTTTTTCATTTTTTTGCTTTAAGATATTTAAAATTTGTGATGTATATTTGTTCGGTCCATCATCGAATGTTAAATAAGCTACTTTTCTTTGCGGAGTAGCTGTATGCTGATGAGGCAGTTGTGTTTCAAGATGAGCGATAGAGCGATTCTCATGTGAAGATACAACTGCAGCCTGCTTAGATGATAGAAAACATGAGATGATAGTATAAAACAAACAAATCAGTAGAAGTGTTCGCTTAATCATGATGCTCACCCTAATTTGAAGATTGTACCTTTATCTTGCTCCAATAGTGGTATTCTCAAACGAACTATATTTTGGAAAACAAAAAACCGGATGATTTCTTTGAAGAAATCATCCGGTTTGTATAGTTTTACATTTTATTGGTTATACTATTGTTAGTCTTCACGTTTTTTTACTTTTTTATAGAATGAAATAATTGGTTTATAGCGATCGTGTACAAGACCAATAATCTCTGCGACAATTTCCGTAACTAAAATAAGAACGAATAGAAGAAAAATGGATAACCATAATGTTGCGCTTGAAAAAATAATCGCGTTAACACTAAAGAAAATTCCAAATGCATAAATGATCAGCACCGTTGTTCGATGGGAGAATCCCAGTGCAAGTAAGCGGTGATGTAAATGTGATTTATCTGGTGCCGAAATTGGTTTTTTATTTACAATACGGCGAATGATCGCAAATGTTGTATCGAATATTGGTACTCCTAAAATAATGACTGGAACGATAAAGCTAAAAAGTGTTACGCTTTTGTACAGTCCAAGTAGTGATAGTACAGCAATGCAATATCCTAAGAACAGTGCTCCTGTATCCCCCATAAAGATTTTCGCGGGATGGAAGTTATAGAATAGAAATCCAATTGTACTTGCTAGTGCAATTAACGCAAGTGGCAAAATGATAGCACTCCCAGCGCCAGTAACACTAGTAGCAGCCATGTAAGCTAACGTTGCAAGAACAATGGACGAAATTCCAGCTGATAATCCGTCAAGGCCGTCAATTAAATTAATGGCATTTGTAATACCGACAATCCAAAATACTGTAATCGGATAAGATAACCATCCAAGTTCAGTTTCTCCTAAAATTGGAATATAAAGCACCGATATTTGTAAATTTTTCACGATTAGCAATGCCACTGCAAGTTGTCCGCCGAATTTTACTTTTGCAGATAGTTCATACACATCATCTAATATACCAATGATGATGATGATGACAGCACCTACACTAATCGATAGGATGCGTTGTTCATACAAGCCGCTAACTAAGCATCCTACAACAACTCCGATAAAAATTGCTAGTCCGCCAAGACGAGGCATAACTTTTTGATGTACTTTACGAGCATTTGGCTTGTCTGTTGCCCCAATCTTAAAGGCTAACTTAATCACGAAAGGGGTAGCAATCAGTACGGTAATGAAAGATGCCAATACTGCATAAATAGTTCGTGAGTCCATTAATACCCCACCTTTTATATTTTAACGTATGCAAATCTTTCTTTTACTTAAAAGTTCGATATGTGTTTTTGGCTCATAACATATGGTATCATAAAAAGAATAGAATTCAATCTTTTTTTCCCTTGCCTTTGATGGATAACGGCCAAAATATGTGACATTTTTTAGTGAATTATAGATACAAATTAATCTTAATATGGATGTTTTACAGCAAAATATGTATAGTTCCTACTTCAGGGGTATATGGTAAATATCGGTTATCAATCATGATGGAATCGTATAGGTTAGATATACATATGTTGAGATATGATTTTTAATTATTTTTGTCATACGTGTGTCATGCGTAAATGTTGAAAAAATGTATAATAAAGGAAAATTTCCGTTTGTGGAAAATGAAATCCTCTCAACTGATGGCAGTTTCACTTTATAATATGGAGCAAAGGTGTCTGATGATAAATTTTTTTCAGGGGGAGAAAGCATGATTTTAGTAGTTGGCGGTGCTGGATATATCGGAAGTCATACAGTAAAACAATTGTTAGACAAAAATTTTGAAGTGGTCGTATTAGATAACTTATTGACAGGTCATCGTGAGAGCGTTGATGAAAGAGCGCTTCTAGAAATAGGGGATTTAAGTAATGCAGCGGATTTAGATCGTGTATTTGGCAAATATTCTATTGATGCTGTTATGCACTTTGCGGCAAATAGCCTTGTCGGAGAATCTGTTTTGAATCCATTGAAATATTATAAAAACAACGTAACGGCAACGATTTCGTTGCTTGAGAAAATGATGGCACATGGTGTGAAATCGTTTATTTTCTCTTCAACAGCAGCAACGTACGGAATTCCGGATACGGATATCATTATAGAAGAGAATACAACAAACCCAATCAATCCATATGGACGTTCTAAATTAATGATTGAACATATTTTACAAGATTTTCATGCAGCTTATGGCATGAAATATGTTGCACTGCGTTATTTTAATGCAGCAGGTGCTCACGTATCAGGAACAATTGGAGAAGATCATACACCAGAGACACACTTAATTCCGCTTGTGCTGCAGCACTTATTAGGAAAACGTGAAACCATTTCTGTATTTGGCACAGATTATGAAACAAATGATGGTACTTGTATTCGTGATTATATTCATGTAACGGACTTAGCAGAGGCGCATATTTTAGCACTGCAAAGTTTACAAAATAAACAAAAAACAAATGAAGTGTATAACTTAGGGAATGGCAAAGGCTTTTCTGTAAAAGAAGTGATTGAAACGTGTGAGCGTGTAACTGAAAAGAAGGCAAATGTTGTTTACACAGAACGCCGCGCTGGAGATCCAGCACAACTAATCGCTTCTTCAGCAAAGATTTATGACGAATTAGGCTGGAAGGCAAAATATTCACTTGAAGAAATGATTCAAACAGCTTGGAAATGGCATACAGCTCACCCGAACGGATATAGTAAGTAAAAACAAGTCAGCTGCGAATAAAGCAGCTGACTTGTTTTTTTACAAGATAAAAATGTATCCCGCTATTTTTGGATAGTAGAACTTCCACCTCAAGATTCTGAGAAACAAGGAAGATAGGTGGGAGGATAACTGCCCGTAAAAGCCCTCACTGATGGCAGTTTCACTTTATAAAAGTTGAAGATGTCTTGCTCCAACACTTTTCTTTACAAAAGCTTAAAAAATGAAGCGAAGGATGTCTCATATAATAAAAGTAAAGTGCAACGAACCATGAGTAGGAGGTGTTGTTTATGAAAATTGCAGTAGTAGGTACTGGATATGTCGGATTGGTGACAGGTGTTGGTTTAGCGACACTCGGGCACTCTGTGACTTGTTTTGATATTGATGAACAAAAAATAAGGCTGTTAGAGAAAAGGGAACTGCCGATTTATGAACCGGGCTTACAAGAATTATTGGAAGAGGCTGTTTTAAAACGAAGATTATCATTTACTTCAAAGCGAGAAGAAGCTTACGAGGCAGCTGAGTTTATTTTTGTTACGGTTGGTACACCCTCCTACTCAGATGGATCTGCAAATTTAACACATATTGTAAATGTGTGCCGTGACATTGGTATGTACGCAGAGCGAGATGTTATTGTTGTGACGAAAAGTACGGTTCCGGTTGGGACAAATGATGCTATGAAAGAATGGATTCGAGAGTCACTGCAAACAGATGTAAGTATACATCTTGTATCAAACCCGGAGTTTTTACGAGAAGGCTGCGGTGTGCATGATTTCTTTCATGGTGACCGTATTGTCATTGGAGCAGAAACAGCAGAGATTGCAAAGAGAGTTGCTGCGCTTTATAAATCGCTCCCCATTGAAATATTTACAACGAATGTGCGCAGTGCAGAGATGATTAAGTATGCATCGAATGCTTTTTTAGCGACGAAAATTAGCTTTATCAATGAAATTTCAAATATATGTGAAAAAGTACAGGCCGATGTGACAGAAGTGGCAACTGGTATGGGAATCGATAAAAGGATTGGTCCGCATTTTCTGCAAGCGGGTATTGGATACGGCGGCTCGTGTTTTCCGAAAGATACAAACGCACTTGTACAAATTGCTGGGAATGTGGCGCATGACTTCAGATTATTAAAAGCAGTTATCGAAGTAAATAATAAACAACAAGCTTTACTCGTGGAGAAGGCAGAAAAGGTGATGGATTTACGCGGGAAACGAGTTGCTGTTCTCGGTCTTTCGTTTAAGCCAAATACAGATGATATAAGGGAAGCACCGTCTTTTGTGATGATTGAACAGTTACTGGCTTTAGGAGCTAATATTATCGTGTACGATCCAAAGGCAATTTTACATGCGAAGCGTGTATTGACAAATCAAGTACAATATACGACAGATATAGATACAGCCCTTATGAAAGCAGATGCAGCTTTTATTGTAACGGAATGGGAAAGTATTCGAACGTATCCCATTGTGAAGTATGTACAGCTTATGAATGAACCGATTGTATTTGATGGAAGAAATTGTTACGCTTTAGAGAAGATAGAGAGGCATGCTGTTGATTACTATTCTATTGGCAGAAGAGCGATTCGAGGGCGTGATGTTTCACATGCGTTTTAGTAAATATTTCCTTCTTTTACTTGGAATTCTCATATATAATGAATTGGAACACTAAAAGAAAAGAGGAACTGAATATGACAGAACGTATTAAAGTGATGACAATTTTTGGAACACGTCCTGAAGCTATTAAAATGGCCCCTCTTGTGTTAGAGTTACAAAAACATTCCGAACAAATTGAGTCGATTGTGACAGTAACAGCACAACACCGTCAAATGCTAGATCAGGTATTAGATATTTTCGGTATTACACCGAATTATGATTTGAATATTATGAAAGACCGTCAAACGTTGATTGATATTACAACGCGTGGCTTAGAAGGTTTAGATAAGATCATGAAAGAAGCAAAGCCAGATATCGTTCTTGTACATGGTGATACAACGACGACATTTATTGCAAGCCTTGCTGCATTTTATAATCAAATTCCAATCGGTCATGTGGAAGCTGGTCTTCGTACGTGGGATAAATATTCTCCATACCCAGAAGAAATGAACCGTCAACTAACAGGCGTCATGGCAGATCTTCATTTCGCACCGACAGCGAAATCTGCAACAAACCTACAGCAAGAGAACAAAAAAGAGGCAAATATTTCTATTACAGGAAATACAGCAATTGATGCGTTAAAAACAACAGTAAAAGAATCATATACGCATCCGGTTTTAGAGAAGGTGGGAGATGACCGTCTTATCCTTATGACAGCACATCGCCGTGAAAATCTAGGTGAACCGATGCGCAATATGTTCCGTGCAATTAAACGTCTTGTTGAAACACATGAAGATGTGCAAGTTGTATATCCGGTACATATGAATCCTGTTGTTCGTGAAATTGCAGGAGAAATTTTAGGAGATCATAATCGCATTCATTTAATTGAGCCGCTTGATGTAATTGATTTCCATAACTTTGCATCACGTTCATACTTAATGTTAACGGATTCTGGCGGGGTACAAGAAGAAGCACCATCACTTGGTGTACCAGTTCTTGTTCTTCGTGATACAACAGAGCGTCCAGAAGGTATTGAAGCTGGTACATTAAAGCTTGCTGGTACAGATGAAGAAACAATCTTTACTTTAGCAAATGAGCTATTATCAGATAAAGAAGCACACAGTGCAATGGCAAAAGCGTCGAATCCATATGGTGACGGGCATGCATCAGAGCGCATTGTGAAAGCGATTGTGGAGTATTTTCATAACAAATAAAGTGAAACTTCCATTTGGAGATGTTTTTTCTCCAAATGGTTAGTTGAACCAATCGGGCTCTTATAGGCAGTTTGATTTTGCACCAATGAATCACACCCAACTGCCCGTTAGAGCGGGGTAAAGTGAAACTTCCATCTGGAGATGTTTTTTTCCAAATGGTTAGTTGAACCAATCGGGCTCTTAGGGGCAGTTTGATTTTGCACCAATGAATCACATCTTACTGCCCGTTAGAGCGGGGTAAAAAAATAGCTATCTCCATTACGGAGATAGCTATTTTTAATGTGTAGACATTTGCCAGTCTGTATTTGTCTTTTGTTCATGCGATTTAGATGATGATGTAGATTGTTCCTGTTTTCCAGTTTGCTGTTGTGTATCTGGTTCTTGTGTTCCAGATTGCTCTTGTGTATCCGACACAGGAGCTGAATCTTCAAGTCCTAAGTTTTGCATAAAGGTATGATGAACTTGCTGGACACTTGATTCGTCTGGAATGAAATAGTAAATTCCATCTATTTTTGCATCTTTTCCTTCTAATTTTACAGTTTGAATGGTAGATGTATCAAAGCCCGAGAATTCTTTATAGAGTGCAAGACCATCTGATACAGATATATCTGTTTTGATATACTTTCCGATTACTTTTGCAAGGTCGTTGACTTTAAATACAGTAGAAGGTGAGTTTAATTCCTGTACCACCGCCTCAAGTACTTGACGTTGACGTTCAGCACGGCCAAAGTCCCCATTCGGATCTTGCTTTCTCATCCGAACATAAGCCAAGGCTTCTTCCCCATTTAAATGCTGTGGTCCTTTTTTAAACTCAATCTTTTTGTAATAGTCAACATCAGAGCGTTCCCAGAAATCGAATGGAACATCGACTGTAACGCCGCCAACTGCATCGACTATGCCTTTAAATCCTTTAAAATCTAACTTAATATAATGATCGACAGGTACTTGTAAAAAGTTTTCCACTGTGTCCATTGTCATTTTTTCTCCGCCATAGGCATGAGCTGCATTTATCTTATCTTTTTTGTTACGTCCAGCGATTGTTACACGGGAATCACGCGGAATACTCATTAAAGATACTTTCTTGGATTTTGGATCAATAGTTGCATACATTAAGGAATCCGTTCGTCCGTTTTGGCCGCCTGTGGCATAATCTTCAATTCCCATGATTAAAACACTAAATGGTTTCTTCGTAATTTCTACATCCTCTGTGCGGAGCTTAGATTTATCATGTTTCGAGCCACTATAAATCCCCATTAAAGAGGAATAAGAATTATAAGCATAAACTGCCCCGCCTCCGATAAGGAGAGCAAGAATAAGGAATATGAGCGATTTGCGTCTTCTTTTCTTTTTCTTCTTTCTATTCTGGAGATGATGATAACGATCTTCCATAAATAATCTCCTTTAAGTATAAATTAGTATTGTACTATATCTTGTTCTAGATATAGCATTTCATCTTCATTAATTGTACATTTCCCATTTGTGATTTCAATCATCCATTCTGTGAATGATTGTTTTTGAGTTTCCTCCACATATGTATCAAATGTGACACGATCTAAGTAGTGTATATCCTTAATCATATATATGGAGTTGCGTAGTTCATTTTCAATTTTTCCGAGTAATGTATAATCAATTTCAGTTTTCATGACGCGCATCAGCTTTCGTTCAACGATGCCGACATGATTTAGGCCTTCACTTGTGCATTTTCCATATGCACGAATTAAACCGCCTGCTCCTAGTTTAATGCCACCGAAATAACGTGTTACAACAACGACAGTATCTTTTAAGTGACGCTTCTTTAATACTTCTAGGATTGGAACACCAGCTGTGCCACTAGGTTCTCCGTCGTCGTTAGCTTTTTGAATTTGGTCACGCTCGCCAATTAAGTAGGCAGAGCAGTTATGGGTTGCATTCCAATGTTGTTTTTTAATATTTTGGATAAATTCTTGCGCTTCTTCTTCTGTTGTTGCGCGGCTTACATGACAAATAAAACGCGATTTTTGAATCGCAATTTCATGTTCGCCGCATCCTTTTACGGTGAAATATTGTAGTAGCAATGATATACACCCCTATCTTTTTTAAGTGAAACTTCCATTAGCGATGGTTAGCTTTATGAAATCTGGTTTTTATGAAACATGATTCTATCTGCATCTGTTTTCGTTTTTCAGAAGGTGAAGAACATACTACCTGTTAGAGAGATAAATTATCAATATTTTTTATTCTAAAAGGGCTAGTGTATAGTTTCAAATCTTTTTTTGTAGAAATTTAGATCTTTCTATTATAATTTGAATTTTGTTGTTGTAAATTGTTGAAATAGTATTTATAATTTAACCTCTCGTTTTTTCAGTAGTTAATGCACCGTTTTCCATTTTCATGTACAATAAATAATAAATTTGTTTATAAGGCAGGTACAAAAATGAAAATAGCTATTGTAACTGATAGTACGGCATATTTAACAAAACATGTTCGTGAAGAATTAAATATACATATAATCCCATTGAACGTTATTTTTAGGAATGAGTCTTACCAAGAAGAAGTTGAGATTACAGCTGAAGATTTTTATGTGAAAGTTCGTGAACAGGAAGAGCTGCCGAAGACATCTCAGCCAGCTATCGGAAAGTTTATTAAGTTATATGAAGAGTTAGGGAAAGAATATGATGCAATAATTAGCGTTCATCTTTCTAGCGGTATTAGTGGTACATACCAGACTGCGACGACAGCTGGTCAAATGGTAGACGGAGTAAAGGTATACACATACGACTCGGAAATTAGCTGCGAAGTGCAAGGATTTTATGCACGTGAAGGCGCAAAAATGGCGAGTGAAGGGAAAAGTCCAGAAGAGATTATTGCTCATTTTGATGAAATGAAGAAAACAGCAGATGGGTATTTCGTTGTAGACGATTTACATCATTTACAGCGCGGCGGTCGTTTAAATAGTGCTCAGGCATTTATTGGAAGCTTATTGCAAGTGAAACCGATACTATATTTCCGTGATAAAGTTATTATTCCGTTTGAAAAAATTCGTACGCGTAAAAAAGCATTAAAGCGTATTGTTGAAATTTTTGATGAACAAGCAAGTAAAGGTATACCAATGGAAGCAGTTATCATTCATGCAAATCGGGAAGAAGAAGCAAAAGAATGGAAGCGAGAATTGGAAGAAAAATACCCACATGTGGAATTTCAAATCGGTTATTTCGGAGCAGTAATTGGTACACACTTAGGTGAAGGTGCTCTTGGTTTAGGGTGGTATACGAAATAAAGTGAAACTTCCATCAGTGAACGATTTTTTCACTGATGGTTAGTTGAACCAATCGGGCTCTTACAGGGAGTTTGATTTTGCAACAATGAATAGCAACTTACTGCCTGTTAGAGCGGGGTAAAGTGAAACTTCCATCAGTGAGCGGTTTTTTCACTGATGGAAAGCTCTCACCAATCGTTAATGCGGAATAATGAAAAAAGCTCTCTTTTATATAGAGAGCTTTTTTGGTAAAAATATAACAAACAAAATAAGCTTGATTACTTACTTTTTATAAGAAACTATTTTATAATAGAGAAGAGGTGAAACATATGGAACATAATCCGTGTTTATGTCCGAAGTTCGAGTCTGCTTTTACACTTCTTAGTAAAAAGTGGACAGGATTAATTATTAAATCACTGTTAGAAGAACCGAAACGATTTCGAGAAATTGCTGACATTATTCCAAATATGAGCGATCGGATGCTATCAGAACGCTTAAAGGAATTAGAAAGTGAAGGAATTGTTGTACGTGCTGTTTATCCGGAAGTGCCAGTTCGTATTGAATATGGTTTGACAGATAAAGGAAAAGCATTAGAGAGTGTAATGGAAGAAGTACAAAAATGGGCAGAGAAGTGGGTTCAGTAATTAGGATTTTACTATCCGAAAGTAGTGGGGTAAAAAGTACAGGGAAATATTCCTGTACTTTTTTATTTTATCAACGAGAAAAAATATTTCTTTTTAATTAAAAATATTACAGTGTAGTTACAAAAATGACTTGTGTGTATTTTTAGCGTAATACAACCCTTTTTGTGGAAATGAAAATAAAAAAATTATTAATCCGGGTAATATGTAAAATGAAGGAATTTGGTTAGAGGAAGTAAAAGCTTAATAGATTAGTATACTCTCATGTGTGATAGCAAGAGAGTTTTTTTTGTTATACATTATATAACAATAAAGTAAAATTGTGCGACAAAAGAGGGGGAATATCGTTCTCATTCTCCATTTCTCTACAAAAAAACACAATATTAGAATATAAACGGCAAGAAATTACAAACGTAATATTACATTTCTTTTACAAAAGCGTAACATCGCTAAAAAACATTGGTAATTATGGTATAAATTTTAGTAGACAAATTCGGAAAACAAGAAAAAGAAAGTGGTGTAAAACAGAATGAAAAAAATAAAAATCGCATCTTGCGCATTAGCAGCAGGATTTATGATGTTTTCAGTAGTAACACCAAATGCATTTGCTGAAAAAAAAGATGACGTAAACACACAAATTCAACAACAAAATGACACTTTACATAACCAACAACAAGAACGTGATGATCTTCAAAAACAAATGGACGACTTAAAGAAGACAATTCAAGACTTAGATAAGTCTGTTCAAGAGAACGAAGCTAAACTTACTGACACAACGAAGCAAGTAGAAGAAACACAAAAATTGATTGACCAAAAAGATAAAGAGATTGCAGATTTACAAACGAAAATTGCACAGCGTGAAGAACTATTGAAGAAGCGTTTAGTTGCTCTTCAAGAGAAACCAAATACGAATGTTGTAACGGAAGTAGTTGTAAATTCTACAAGCTTTGCTGATTTACTTGATCGTTTAACTTCTGTTTCACAAATTCTTCAGTCTGACCAAGACATTATGAAAATGCAACAACAAGACCAAGATAAAGTGAAAAAAGATGTGGATCTTGTAAAAGCAAAACAACAAGAATTAAAAGATGCACAAGCAAAAATTGAAACTGCGAAACAAGAACTTGATGCTGAAAAAGCGAAAAAGCAAGCAGCGATAGATGATTTAAGTGGAAAAATGCAAACAGTTGTAAATGGAATGTCTAGCACAGAAGCGCAATTGAAAGATTTAGAGAAACAAGCTCTATACTTACAAAGCTTAGCTGACCAACAAGAAAAACAAGCACAACAAGCACAACAAGCACAACCAGCACAACAAACGCAACAACCAGCAAATAATGGCGGCGGACAAGCTAAAAATGCTTCTGATTCAAAACCAGCTCCAGCGCCAGCACCTGCAAAAGGTGGCGGGAATAATTCAGCACCAGCACCAGCTTCAGGTGTAATTGGAAAGGCACAACAATACCTTGGTATGCCATACGTTTGGGGTAGTGCATCTCCATCAAACGGCGGATTTGACTGCAGTGGTTTCATTTCTTACATTTACGGCGTAGGTCGTCAAGATGTAGCTGGATACTGGAATTCTGTTCAACATATTAGCGACCCACAACCTGGTGATTTAGTATTCTTCCAAGGTACGTATAAAGCAGGTCCATCTCATGTCGGTATTTATGTTGGTAACGGACAAATGATTCATGCTGGTGATGACGGAATTGCATATTCTAACATTAACAGCAGCTACAACCAAAAACATTTCTTAGGTTACGGTAGATTCTAGAATTTTAATTATATAAAATACGTGTATAAAGTCGATAGCTTACTATTTTCAAAGTAGGCTATCGGCTTTTTTGCTTTTTTACAAACTCTTTCAATCTTTTTATAGTGAAAATAGAAAGGGGGAGGGAGGATGCTAGAAGGCCGACAGTTATTATTAGAGGAAGTATCCGTATCAAAGGAAGAACTTTATCAGCTGGAACGAGATGGCTATATTTGTTATGAGCAAGGTGTGATAAAGAAAAATTCTCGTTATATGTGTCAGCGCTGCGGAAATGAAAAACAGCGATTATTTTTTTCGTTTTTATGCTATCGCTGTAATAAAATGTGCACATATTGCCGGAAGTGCATCGTGATGGGAAGAGTGAGTGAATGTACAGAGCTCGTTCGCTGGATTGGCCCTATACAAAATAAAATCATAGCGAATTGTCTTGAGTGGAACGGTCAGTTATCAGAAGGACAACAAAAGGCTGCTGACGGAATTATAAGGGCAGTGCAAAGAAAAGAATCCTTTTTCGTCTGGGCTGTATGCGGTGCAGGGAAAACAGAAATGTTATTTCATGGTATACAAGAAGCCTTAAGTAAAGGTGAACGCGTTTGTATTGCGACGCCGCGGACAGATGTTGTACTTGAACTTTATCCGCGTTTGCAGGAGGTATTCCCATCTGTTTCAGTGTGCGCATTATATGGTGGAAGTGATGACTTATACAAAAATGCACAGATTGTGGTTTCGACAACTCATCAACTTCTGCGTTATTATAGAGCATTTGATGTCATGATCGTGGATGAGATTGATGCCTTTCCTTATTCAATGGATGAAACGCTGCAATATGCAGTTCATTCTGCTAGTAAAGAGAACGCTGCGTTTATTTATTTGACAGCAACGCCATCTAAAGAGTGGCAGAGAAAGCTTCGTAATGGAAAACAAAATGGCGTGATTATTCCGGCGCGCTACCATCGTTATCCCCTCCCTGTATCTATTTTTCGCTGGTGCGGTAATTGGCGAAAATCCATTCAAAAGAAAACTCTACCTTCCATCATTTTGCAGTGGATTTATGTATATTTAGAAAAGCAATATCCTATGTTTTTATTTGTTCCTCATGTTTGTTATGTAGAAGAAATCGTTTCTATTTTAAAACGTATCGATAACCGTATAGAGGGTGTACATGCGGAAGATCCAAAGCGGAAAGAGAAGGTGGTTTCGTTCCGGAAAGGAGAGATTCCGTTATTAGTGACGACAACGATTTTAGAGAGGGGAGTTACCGTTTCGAATTTACAGGTGGCAGTGTTAGGCGCAGAAGAGCATGTGTTTTCAGAAAGTGCACTCGTTCAAATTGCAGGACGAGCAGGGCGTAGTAGTCATGCTCCTTATGGTGATGTCATCTACTTTCATTATGGAAAGACAGAGGCGATGGTTGCGGCGAAAAAACAAATTCAATCCATGAACAAACGAGCGAAGCAAGAAGGGTTGATAGACTAATGCATTGCCTTCTTTGTGATGATGTTATCTCTGTTTTGCCGAGCTGGTTTTCTTTTTTTGTTGAACAAGAAAAGAGATATGTATGCGCATACTGTGAACAAAGATTTTCTTATATTATAGGGGACATTTGTGCGGATTGCGGAAGGCCCTTTCAATATTTAGCAGATGAATATAGGCAAGGAGAATACTGCCAGGATTGTTTACGCTGGAAGCAAGATCCGTCTTTTCAGCATGTATGTGTAAAAAATCGATCTGTCTATGTATATAATGATTGGATGAAAGAAGTGTTAGCCCGTTTTAAGTTTCGCGGCGACGCCGTTCTTGTTCAAGTATTTGCTTCTTCTTTTGCGAATGCTTTTCGGCAGTATTTCCCCCGTTGTGATTGTATTGTTCCTATTCCCATTAGTCTGTCTCGTAAATATGAACGAGGATTTAATCAGGCAGAATTGTTAGCGGCATGCTTATCTATTCCAATTATGAAAACATCACTCATGCGAAGCGATGCAGAGAAGCAAAGTAAGAAAACAAGAACGGAGCGTTTGCAGCGCCCTCGGCCTTTCTATTTTGAGGGGGAAGAGTCTTTTCATGGTAAGGAAATTGTCTTAATTGATGACGTATACACAACTGGGATTACGGTGCGTCAGGCGGCGCAATGCTTCTATGAAAGAGGAGCACGGAATGTTTCATCATTGACGCTTTGCCGTTGAATTCTTGTTTGGTGTCCTCTTTGTTAATGTAGTTCAGCTCAAATGCACTTTCGCAGCGTTCCAGAATGTTGTTTACTTTTGGATATACATGGGACTCTTATGATCACTCTAATTCTATTAATTTAGTAATAAATTGTTGATGGGCATTTTCTCAACTTGGATTGTTAATTTTTGGGAAGGTTTTTAGGGGATTAAGAAAGAATAGGTCCATCACCATTAAGTGCAGTTGCCAAATTGATGATTTTAGTGACAGAAAATTCAGTTAAATACAAGAGCGGATTTTCTAGCACATGTTCATCATTTACTTAGCTACAAATTATAGGATGAATTGGAGAATAATATATTTGCATGAAGATGGTAAATAAATAGATAAGGGAGGGCGGTTGTGTTGCATAAGTTCAAACGTTTTCTCACATTATTGACTGTTTTTATGTTTATTTCTTGTTCTTTTAGTATTTCGTCTGCTTCAGCTAGTTCTGTGCAAATGTCAGGGGGGATTTTTCCCCCATCAGAATCATTTACACCTGGGAATTGGTTCTTAGGAGCGACACCTGAGCATGATGCGAATAAAACACCTATCGTTTTCGTTCAAGGTAAGAATGGAACTGCAAAGGACTGGTACGGTGAAACGGTCTATCACGGTATGAACGATATGTACAATTATGCTTACAATGCAGGGTATCAAACTGTCTTCGTTCAGCTGTATGATGCGGCTGGAAAGGGTTCGGCAAGTGAGTGGGATAATGGGCGTTTGCTCGCTTCTATGCTGGAACAAATCTATAATCATTTTGGTAAGAAGGTCAATATTGTCGCACACAGCAAAGGCGGACCTGACACGCAAGCAGCGCTCGTTCACTACGGTGCAAGTCGCTTTGTTGGAAACGTAGTGACGCTTGCTTCCCCGCACTATGGCTCTAACTTAGCAGACTTGGCGTATAGTTGGTGGGCAGGCTGGCTCGCTTCTTTGTTAGGACAACGGGATGACGGCACGTACTCTTTACAGACAGGGGAAATGGCGCAGTTTCGTAATATAACGGATAGTAATCCAAACGCAAAGTTGAACCGTTATTATACAGTCGCGGGTACAAGCTGGGGACCTGCCTTCTCTGCGTTGTCTATGGGCGGACTTTATCTCTCCTGGTATGGTTCTAATGATGGGTTAGTTAATGAATGGAGCACAAAGCTTCCTTATGGAACGCATCTGTTTACGGATTCTAGTCTGGATCATGACAGTATTCGAAAAGGATCAGCTGTATTTTCACGGATTGAGCCTTATTTGCGCAATACTCCTTCGTTTACCTCTATTGCAAACGAAAATATATTTGAAGAATCACAAGGAAATCTAGCTGTTAATGCTAATCAAACGGTGTTGGGGGGACCGCTCACATCAAACAATTGGGTGGAGCAAACCTTTGCGGTGGATACTGTAACAGATGGAAACATTTCTGTGTTGACTGCATCTCCAGACGTACAGATACAGCTTATCGCTCCATCTGGCAAGGTGTACACCAATCAAAGCAGCAAAGCAACGATGGGAGAAGAATATGCGTATTTTAGCGGAGCGACAATCCGAACCTTCCAGGTTGATCAAATGGAAGTAGGTGAGTGGCGCTTGAAAATGATGTCGCAAGCACAAAAAGATGCATATCTCATGCTAGTTAATTATAAACAGGTTGCACCGTTTACGTTAGAAATGCCGGGTAAAGTAAAGAAAAATAAAGGGGAATTTAAGTTAAAGCAATCTACAAAACGTTCCCTACAGCAGGGGGATCTTTCCTTTGATGTACGTATTGTAGATAGGGATGGGAATTTAGTATCGCACTCCAATAAGCTGCAAAAGACAGATACAGTCACATTCACCGGGAATTTGCCAGATGTCGCCAAATCAGGTGTGTATAACGTAACGATTGATATTAAGGGGAAGAATAAAGAGGGAAAAGCATATAATCGGACGATTGTGCGTTCTGTGTATATTGAGAAATAAGATATGTCGAAAGGTATAATAAAAAGACGACAAGTCTTCTTTGACTTTGCACTTTTCCATTCGTTATATTCAATGTACGGGGTAGGTCCCCTTATTTTAAGATTGAAGGGAATGGGAAGAACATGCAAGGAAAAGTAAAGTGGTTTAATGCAGAAAAAGGTTTTGGGTTTATTGAGCGCGATGGCGGTGATGATGTTTTTGTTCATTTCTCTGCGATTCAACATGACGGATATAAAGCGTTAGAAGAAGGACAAGAAGTTAAATTTGATATTGTAGAAGGTGCGCGTGGTCCTCAGGCAGCAAACGTTGTGAAGTTATAATTATATATAATTGAAACATGGGCAGCTTCAAAGACCAGCGTTTCACATAGGAGAGCCTCCGTTACATAAGTAACGGAGGCTTTATCATAAAGGGAAGCTTCTATTAGTTATCTCCACTTATCTTCTTTGCTTCTCTCTGAATCTTGAGGTGGGGGTCTTACTGCCCGTTCATGTGGAATAAAGAAAGAGTTGTCAAAAAGTTGTAGCATTTTTGTAACTGATTTTTCACACTTATATATGATAACTACGATATAAATAGGATAAAATAATAGTAGAAAAGAGGTTATACTTCTTTTTCTACAAAATTCGATAAAAAAATATCGATTTTGTCAAAAAATTTAAAAAGGAAAGAAGGGTTTTTGATTCCTTTGTCGAAAACCTTATACATAGGCTTGAAAGGAGGAGTTCATCTTATGAAATTTAACATTCGCGGTGAAAATATTGAAGTAACTCCAGCATTAAAGGAATATGTAGAGAAAAAGCTAAGTAAATTAGAGCGCTATTTCGATGCTTTTCCAGAAATTAAGGTAAATTTAAAAGTGTACTCTGACAAGCAACGAGTGGAAGTAACAATTCCGTTTCCGGATTTCTTACTTCGCGCTGAAGAAACAAATAGCGATATGTATGCGGCTATTGACCTAGTCGTAGATAAACTTGAACGACAAATTCGTAAACATAAAACAAAAGTAAATCGCAAGTTGCGTGAGAAAGGTTCTACAAAAACAATGTTGATTCTTCCAGATCAACCAACTGCGCAAGAGGAGGTTGCTGAAGATGAATTAGAACTTGTTCGTACAAAGCGATTTGACTTAAAACCAATGGATGTAGAAGAAGCAATTTTACAAATGGATATGTTAGGCCATAACTTCTTCGTCTTTACAAATTCAGAAACAAATGAAACAAATGTTGTATATGGACGTAAGGATGGGAAATACGGTTTAATTGAAACTAAATAATAATAATAATAATATAAGGAAAACGCAGCTGTAATGGCTGCGTTTTTTTAGGCTGTCGGGAACGTCCTGACAGCTGTTTTTGAGTTGTATATGGTAAACTTGCCAATAAATTGATGTTATCCCGCTATTTCTATCTCAAGATTCAGAGAAAAGTGAAGAAGCTAGGTGGGGGATAATTGTCCGTAAAAGCCCGATTGGTTCAACTAACTATTCGAAGGAAAAGCACCTTCGAATGGAAGTTTCACTTCATAAGAACGACTTCTTACTTTGCTGAAGAGGCATTAGGCCGATTGTTGTCATAGATATAAAACAAGTGTTACAATTGTCATTAGGTTTATCCTTTTTTAAGGAAAAGAATCCTATTTTTTAGTAACGAAATGAGATTGAGTGTTATAGCGACCAATCAGTGAAAAGAGCAATAATAAATCGCACTGATGGAAGTTTTATTTTAATAAAAGAGGAGCGTATTCCCATGATCGGTATTTTTAAAAAGGTGTTTGATGTAAATGAACGTCAAGTAAAACGTATGCAGAAAACCGTGGATCAAATCGAAGCATTAGCACCTCAAATGTCACCATTGACAGATGAACAATTAAAAGGAAAGACAGTAGAGTTTAAAGAACGATTAACAAAAGGTGAAACAGTAGACGATTTACTGCCAGAAGCTTTTGCAGTTGTACGTGAAGCGGCAACACGTGTACTTGGCATGCGTCCATACCCTGTTCAGTTAATGGGGGGTATTGCCCTGCATGAAGGGAATATCTCTGAGATGAAGACAGGGGAAGGTAAAACGTTAACTTCTACATTACCAGTATATTTAAATGCCCTTACAGGAAAAGGTGTTCACGTTGTTACAGTCAATGAATACTTAGCGCAGCGTGACGCAAGTGAGATGGGGCAATTACATGAGTTTCTTGGTTTAACAGTTGGTATCAATTTAAATCATATGTCACGAGAAGAGAAGCAAGCTGCGTATGCTGCTGATATTACGTACAGCACGAATAATGAGCTTGGATTCGACTATTTACGTGATAACATGGTGCTTTATAAAGAACAACGCGTACAGCGTCCGTTAAACTTTGCGATCATCGATGAAGTAGACTCGATTTTAGTTGATGAAGCACGTACACCGCTTATTATTTCTGGACAAGCGCAAAAGTCTGCAGAATTATATTTATATGCGAATGCATTTGTTCGTACATTAACGAATGAAAAAGAATATACACTTGATGTGAAAACGAAAAATGTTATGTTGACAGAGGAAGGGATCAACAAAGCAGAAAAATCATTCCACATTGAAAATTTATTTGATTTAAAACATGTAGCGCTTCTTCACCATATTAACCAAGCGTTGCGTGCTCATGTTGTGATGCTGCGTGATACAGATTATGTTGTGCAAGAAGGCGAAATCGTAATTGTTGACCAATTTACAGGTCGTCTTATGAAAGGGCGCCGTTACAGCGAAGGATTGCACCAAGCAATTGAGGCAAAAGAGGGCGTAGAAATTCAAAATGAAAGTATGACGCTTGCGACGATTACATTCCAAAACTACTTCCGTATGTATGCGAAGCTTTCTGGGATGACAGGAACAGCGAAAACCGAAGAAGAAGAATTTCGTAACATCTATAATATGCAAGTTATTGTTATTCCGACGAATAAACCAATTGTTCGTGATGACCGTGCAGATTTAATTTTCAAAACGATGGAAGGGAAATTTAATGCGGTTGTAAATGATATTGTTGCTCGTCATAAAAAAGGACAACCAGTTCTTGTTGGTACAGTAGCAATTGAAACGTCCGAGTTAATTTCGAATATGTTAACGAGAAAAGGTGTGCGCCATAATGTTTTAAATGCGAAAAACCATGCGCGCGAAGCAGAAATTATTGCTGAAGCAGGTCATCCAGGTGTAGTGACAATTGCAACAAACATGGCTGGACGTGGTACGGATATTAAACTTGCAGAAGGCGTACGTGAAGTCGGTGGTTTATCTGTTATCGGTACAGAGCGTCATGAAAGCCGACGCATTGATAATCAGCTGCGCGGTCGTTCAGGACGTCAAGGAGATCCTGGTGTGACGCAGTTCTACTTATCAATGGAAGATGAACTGATGCGCCGCTTCGGTTCTGATAATATGAAAGCGATGATGGATCGTCTCGGTATGGATGATACTCAGCCAATTGAAAGTAAAATGGTATCTCGCGCTGTTGAATCTGCACAAAAGCGAGTAGAAGGTAATAACTATGATGCTCGTAAGCAACTTCTTCAATACGACGATGTACTTCGTCAGCAGCGTGAAGTCATTTACAAGCAGCGTCAAGATGTAATGGAATCAGATAATCTGCGCGGCATTATTGAAGGAATGATGCATTCTACAGTAGAACGTGTTGTAGCTCTTCATACGCAAGAGGAATTAGAAGAAGAATGGAACATTGCTGGTCTTGTTGAATACTTAAATACAACTCTTCTACAAGACGGTGATGTGAAAGAAGAAGAATTACGCCGCTTAGCGCCAGAAGAAATGATCGAGAGCATTTTTGCGAAAGTGAAAGAGCGATACGACGAGAAGGAAGCACAAATGCCAGAAGCACAAATACGTGAATTTGAAAAGGTAGTTGTCTTCCGCGTTGTAGACTCGAAATGGATGGATCATATCGATGCAATGGATCACTTACGTGAAGGTATTCATTTACGTGCATATGGTCAAATTGATCCGCTTCGTGAATATCAAATGGAAGGCTTTGCGATGTTTGAAGCAATGATTGCTTCCATTGAAGAAGAGGTTTCTCGTTATATTATGAGAGCGGAAATCGAACAAAACTTAGAACGTCAAGAAGTGGCACAAGGGGAAGCGGTTCATCCAAAAGATGGAGATGGAGCTGGAGTTTCAAAAAAGAAACCAGTCGTAAAAGGTGAACAAGTAGGCCGTAACGAATTATGCACATGTGGCAGCGGGAAAAAATACAAAAACTGCTGTGGAATTGGGAAATAAAGAAAGTGGAAGCGGCTTGTTCAGAATCGCAGGACGTTGGAGTCCACGACAGAGAGGCGCTTTTTGCCTCGTCCGAGGGGGCGAAACGACCGGAGATTCTAGCCGCTGGAGCTAGACAATAACGAAAAGCGGAAGCAGCTCGTTTAGGATGTTTTACCTCATGGATGGAAAATTTCCGTGAACATTCATATAATAACAAGAGATGAACTCTCTCTCGCAAAAGCAGGGAGAGTTTGCCTTGTTGTTCGTATAAAGTGAAGTAGGGTCTTACTACACGTAAGCAGCTTGATAAATGAGGAAAGTAATAGTAATTACATAGAGGTGACCAAAATGGAATTAGTAGAAATTAGACAAGAACTAGAGAAAATGGCTAAGAGATTAGCGGCTTTTAGGGGGTCTCTTTGACCTCGCTGGAAAAGAAAAGCGAATCGCAGAATTAGAAGAAATTATGATGGGTGCAGGCTTTTGGGATGATCAAAGAAGTGCACAAACAGTCATCAATGAAGCAAATGCTTTAAAAGACATGGTTGGTAAGTTTAATACGCTTAACGAAACGTTTGAAAATCTAGAAGTAACGCATGAACTTGTGAAAGAAGAATACGATGAAGAATTGCATGCGGAGCTTGAAGCGGAAGTAAAAACTTTATCTGCAGATATGAACGAATACGAACTTCAATTATTACTAAGTGAAGAACACGACAAGAATAATGCTATTTTAGAGTTGCATCCAGGTGCAGGTGGAACAGAATCACAAGATTGGGGTTCTATGCTGCTTCGTATGTATACGCGCTGGGCGGAAAAACGCGGTTTTAAAGTAGAAACGTTAGATTATCTTCCTGGTGATGAAGCAGGGATTAAAAGCGTTACGTTATTAATTAAAGGGCATAATGCCTACGGTTATTTAAAAGCAGAAAAAGGCGTACATCGTCTTGTACGTATTTCGCCATTCGATTCATCTGGCCGTCGTCATACATCTTTCGTATCTTGTGAAGTTGTACCAGAGTTTAACGATGAAATTGAAATTGAAATACGTACAGAGGATTTAAAAATAGATACGTACCGTGCAAGTGGTGCAGGTGGACAGCATATTAATACGACTGACTCCGCTGTACGTATTACACATATCCCAACAAATGTCGTGGTAACATGTCAATCTGAGCGTTCACAAATTAAAAACCGTGAACATGCAATGAAAATGTTGAAAGCGAAACTGTACCAACAAAAGTTAGAAGAACAACAAGCAGAACTTGATGAAATTCGCGGTGAGCAAAAAGAAATCGGATGGGGAAGCCAAATTCGTTCATACGTATTCCATCCATATTCTCTTGTGAAAGATCACCGTACAAATACAGAGATTGGGAATGTTCAAGCGGTTATGGACGGAGAAATTGACCCATTTATTGATGCATATTTACGTTCTCGTATTTAATAAAGTATTTCTCAAAACCTTGAGGAGGGAGTTTTACTGTCCAAAGTAGCGGGATAAAGTGAAACTTCCATCAGTACGAAAAAATGCCAACAGGTCGTTGGCACATACGTGAGGCAATGAGAAGTATATCTTCTATCTAGAGGGAGAGAAAGAGGAGAGAAGTTGCAAGTCAACTTCTCTTTTTGGTGGATGTAGTTGTAGCATACAAGCTTGTATATTGTTTTGTAAAAAGTAGAAAATAACAAAATGTTAGAAGTAATTGATCAGAAGAATGGGATGATTTTCGTATTCTGTATGCTAGGAAAATTCGTTGTTTTGCATCATATTATTTGTTCACGAAATTGAAACAATTACTGAAAAGCATTATGCCTGTAAGCGTTTCTTCTCATTTAGGGTAATATTGGTTATGCAGGGAAGTTTTGAAATTGCAGGGAAATCATTATAATGCTATTGAGGGATTAATTAACAGTAGGGAGCGATATAGATGAAAAAGAAATTGTTGATGACTGTATTAGGTGCATCAGTAGCTCTTACATTAGGCGCATGCGGGACAAAGGAAGAAAGTAAATCTTCTAGTCCTAGTCAAACAGCAAGCACAGATAGCGCTGAAAAAATATTCCAAAAAAGCTGTGCAGGATGCCATGGTAATGATCTAAAAGGATTATCTGGACCATCGCTAGAAAAAGTGGGCGGAAAATATTCAGAACAAGATATTGAACAAATTATTGCTAAAGGCCGCGGTGTTATGCCAGCTGGTGTAATCCAAGGTGACGACGCGAAAAAAGTTGCAGAATGGCTAGCTGAGAAGCAATAAAAAAGAAAAGCGGAAGCGGCTCATTCAGAATCGCAGGACGTTGGAGCCCAAGGCAGAGAGGCGCTTTTTGCCTCGTCCGAGGGGGCGAAACGACCGGAGATTCTAGCCGCTGGATCTGGACAGAAAAGCAAAGCAGAAGCAGTTGTTCAAACATAAATGCTAATTTTCTTCTATATAGAAGAAAATTAGCATTCTTATGCGGAAGCCTCCAGTCATCGCTGTATGAAATTCAAACAAATAAGACCTTTTTGTCTAATAACAGAAGGTCTTATTTGTTTGTGTCATGTCATATATTCGGCGCTATGTAACACAACTGTAACAAACTTGTATACGAATTGGAAACCGAATAATGGTACAATGTAGGTCGTAGTGTTTTTTGTAGAATTTTGAAGAAAAAGTTATACATACATGAGAAGCTGGAATAGCGATTGTTTAGAGGTGCAGCGAAAGATTGAATACTGCGATTGCTATGGCTAAACAACGAAGAATATATAGTGTCGAAAAAAATCATTAGTATTGGGTGATAAATAATGATAACAATGACGAATGTTTATAAGGAGTATCCAAATGGCATGAAAGCTATTGATGGACTCACAGTTAAAATTAAGCAAGGTGAATTTGTATATGTAGTAGGACCGAGTGGAGCCGGGAAGTCTACATTTATTAAAATGATGTATCGTGAAGAAAAACCATCTACAGGTTCTATTAATGTAAATGGTTTAGTAATTGAATCTTTAGCAGAGCGCGATGTACCGTATTTTCGTCGTCAGCTAGGCGTGATTTTCCAAGATTTTAAATTACTTCCGAAGTTAACTGTATATGAAAATGTTGCGTTTGCTTTAGAAGTAATTGAAGAAGAACGAGACGTGATTCGTGAGCGTGTTATGGAAGTGTTAGGTCTTGTAGGTCTTGATGATCGTGCTGATGGATTGCCAAGTGAGCTTTCTGGTGGTGAACAACAACGTGTTGCAATTGCAAGAGCGATTGTGAATCGTCCGAAAGTTGTAATTGCCGATGAACCAACAGGTAACCTTGATATGGATACAGCGATGGATATTATGAATATTTTCAAACGCATTAATGATCGTGGCACAACAATTATTATGGCAACGCATAATGCGGATATTGTAAATACAATTCGTCACCGTGTAATTGCGATAGAAGATGGAAAAATTGTTCGAGACGAGATTGAGGGAGGATATGGATATGAAGACTAAAACCCTTAGTCGACATTTACGAGAAGGTGTCAAAAATTTATCCCGTAACGGATGGATGACATTTGCTTCTGTAAGTGCAGTAACAGTTACATTACTGCTTGTAGGTGTCTTTTTAACAGCAATTATGAATATGAACCATTTTGCAACGAACGTAGAGCAAGATGTAGAGATTCGTGTACACATTGATCCAGCGGCTACGAAAGAAGATCAAAAGAAATTAAAAGAAGATATTTCAAAGATTTCGAAAGTCGATACTATTACATTTTCTTCTAAAGATGAAGAATTAAAAAGATTGATTAAAAGTTTAGGAGATAGCGGGAAATCATTTGAGTTATTTGAACAAGATAACCCGTTAAAAGACGTATATATTGTAAAAGCAAAAGAACCAACTGATACAGCAAGTATTGCAAAGAAAATTGAGAAAATGTCATTTGTAAATCAAGTACAATACGGACAAGGTGAAGTAGAAAAACTATTCGATACAGTAAAAGCTGGTCGTAATATTGGTATTGTATTAATTGCTGGTCTTTTATTTACAGCAATGTTCTTAATCTCTAATACAATTAAAATTACAATTTATGCACGAAGCACAGAAATCGAAATTATGAAACTTGTTGGAGCGACAAACTGGTTTATTCGTTGGCCATTCTTATTAGAAGGGTTATTCCTAGGTGTACTAGGGTCAATCATTCCAATTGTTGTAATCTTAACTTCGTATAATTCGCTTCAAGCTATGTTTAATGAGAAATTTAGCGGAACAATTTTTGAATTGCTTTCATATAGCCCATTCGTTTTCGAGCTATCTGGATTATTAATGCTAATCGGTGCATTAATCGGTATGTGGGGAAGCGTTATGTCTATCCGTCGTTTCTTAAAAATATAAGCATAAAAACTTGCAAACATATTTCGTACAAGCTTATCATATAGTAGAAATAGATAAAGGCATCGCACAAAGTGTGATGCCTTTTCATACACCATTGTGTGTTCGGAAAGGGGAATTCCGCATTGAAACGTAGAGTTGCGATTATTGGAATGATTGTTGCGTTTTTAATTGGCGCTGGCGGAATGTTTGCAGGTATGTATTGGGTTGAAAATAGCTCTTACACAGTGCAATCAATTACAGGGAGAAATGCCAATGTAAACCAAGCGGATTTGGATAAGATTCGCGAAGCGTATGCACTAATCGATTCACGTTATGTTGAGGATGTGAGCGACGACAAGCTTGTTGAGGGGGCTATTCAAGGGATGCTTGCAACGCTGAAAGATCCATACTCTACATACATGGATAAGAAAACAGCAACGCAATTTGAGCAATCGCTTGATCCAGAGTTAGAAGGAATTGGTGCTGAAGTAAATAAAACGGATGATAAGTTAATGATTGTTTCGCCGATTAAAGATTCTCCAGCAGAAAAGGCTGGTCTTAAACCGAATGATCAAATTTTAACAGTCAATGGAAACAGTGTGAAAGACTTATCTCGCGAAGAAGCAGTTATGAAGATTCGCGGAAAGAAAGGAACAACGGTTACGCTTGAGGTAAAACGTTCCGGAGTTAGTGATCCGTTAACATTTAAAATTAAGCGTGATAAAATTCCGATTGCCACTGTATTTAGCTCTGTGAAGCAAGAGAATGGGAAAAATATTGGGTATATGCAAATCACATCATTCTCTGAAAAAACAGCAACAGAGTTTAAAGATCAATTGAAAGATCTTGAAAAGAAAAATATACAAGGACTTGTTATTGATGTGCGTGGAAATCCAGGTGGTTATTTAACGAGTGTTGAAGATATTTTGAAAGTGTTGATGACAGACCAAAAGCCAATGGTTCAAATAGAACAACGTAATGGTGAAAAGCAAAAGTTCTACACATCATTAAAAGAGAAGAAACCATATCCAATTTCTGTATTGGTCGATAAAGGCAGCGCATCTGCTTCTGAAATTTTAGCAGGAGCTTTACATGAGGGAGAAGGTTATCCTCTTATTGGTGAGAAAACGTTTGGTAAAGGTACTGTTCAGCAAGCTGTACCGTTTAAGGATGGTAGTAACATTAAACTGACGATGTTTAAATGGTTAACACCGGACGGCAATTGGATTCATAAAAAAGGAATTGAACCGACGGTCGAAGTGAAGCAGCCTGATTACTACTATGCAACGCCAATTCAAATTGAAAAAACATTGTCTTACAATGATAACGATGAACAAGTGAAGCATGCGCAAGAGATGTTGAAGAGTCTTGGATATGAGCCAGGGCGTGAAGATGGCTATTTTAGTAAAGAAACAGAATCAGCTGTGAAAGCATTCCAAAATGCAAACGGTATGGATGCAACGGGTCAGCTTGATAAAAAGACCGCAGAAGCGATCCAAAACAAAATCGTTGAAAAGATTCGTTCTGGTGAAAACGATCTGCAGCTACAAACAGCTTTAAAATTAATGGCGAAATAAAGTGAAACTTCCATTTGGGGATGCTTTTTCTCCGAATGGTTAGTTGAACCAATCGGGCATTTACGGACAGTTTTCTATATCTATTTTTTGAGAGAATCTTACTGTCCGTTAATGCGGGGTAAAGTGAAACTTCCATCTGGAGATGCTTTTTCTCTGAATGGGACTTTTATTTCACTAGTGAAAGCTAAAAAAGTATACAGGCTTACGTAGCCTGTATATTTTTTTTATGTGTTAAACAAACGTTTGATTAATTGTGATAAGATAAAATAAAACTTCCATTATTGAGGGCATATCCTACATAATGGAAATTAAGTTCTTGCATGCAGGAAATCTTACTGCCTATTAAGTACGGCAGAAATGAAATATATGATAAATGGTGGTGAATCGTTTCGTGGAGGGTTGGTCGTCAGAAGTTGTGAAGGCAATTGTGCGTTTTTTTACGCATCCTGCTTTGTATGTTTTCTTTATAAGTAGTTTTTTTGTTGGATATTTACGAGTACTACGAGAACGGAAAGATTTTTCCTTTAAAGTGTATGATATTTTGTATGAAGTACGTACGTCTGCATTCGCAGGAATTGGTTTTGGGCTCATTCTATCATTGATTACAGTTGGAACGGGGCTTGTTATCTCACAAGCAAGTGTGTTTATGATAGCAATTTGGACGGTACTATTTGCTCTTATTGCTCAATATAGATACTTATCTCCTGCATACACATTCGGAATTACGATTGCAGCGACGTTATTATCTTCAAAACTTCCATTCTCCTTCTTGCAGCTTCGCGAGGGAGAAGAGAGCAGTGTCGTGTCATTAGCGATTTTACTTGGACTTATGTTAGTTGTGGAAGGTTTCCTTATTTCTAATAACGCAGCGAACTATTCGACGCCGAAATTACGAAAAGGTAAACGTGGTTTAAATATTGGATTGCATGAATCAAAAAGATTATGGTTAGTGCCGCTATTTGTTCTTGTACCAGGTGACGCCATAACGCAGTTTGCGTCTTGGTGGCCAGTTGTATCTGTTGGATCGCAAAAGTTTTCTTTATTCTTAATTCCATTTTTAATTGGGTTTACGAGAACAATTAAAAGTTTTGAGCCAAAAGGAGCATTGTTATTTACAGGTCGTCGTGTGTTTGGACTAGCAGCAGTTGTTCTTCTATTAGGAATAGCAAGTTACTGGTGGCATACACTAGCAATTGTAGCTATGGGAGTAGCAATGCTTGGCCGTCTTACGATTGCTGTGCAAGAACGTTTTGAGGATGAAAAGCGTCCTGCATATTTTTCCTCTCGTGATCATGGCTTAGTTGTATTAGACACAATACCAGGTACAGCTGGAACAACGCTGGACTTGAAACCAGGAGAAGTGATTGTGAAAGTGAATGGAATCATTCCGACCAATGTGGACGAGTTTTACAATGCCCTGCAATCAAAAACAACAGGCGTTTTTTGTAAAATGGAAGTTATTGATACGAATGGTGAACTTCGTCTTGTACAACATGCGATTTATGCAGGAGAGCATCACGAACTGGGAATTGTTTTTGTAGAACAAGAGCATCAGTGGGATACGGAAGTTGTGTGATGTGATTTTGGACAGACTTTTCATTTTGAAAGGTCTGTCCTTTTTTTATTTAATAGATTTTCGTACCAGAACTAATATAGAGGTATGGTATCAAAAATTATTGTTAGATAAATAATATTATTAATTTCTTCATCAATCCCATCTAATTCTACGTTAAAGTTCATGTTTCAATCTAGTAATGAAGTTCTTACAAATTTGAGAATAATGTTTTCCTTCTGAACGTGCCCATGCAAAATAGATATCTTGCTGTTGAGGACTTTCAAGTTCAATCATTACGACGTCTTTTTCTAGTAAAGTAGACTCACTAGGAAAAGAATAATCTGGACCAATAGTGATAGCTAATCCGTCTCCAATAGCTTTTTGGATAGCATCTGTATTGTTAGTGGTAAAAAGAATATCAGCAGGGCCATATGTAGCTGTAAATTGGTTCATAAACCATTCCATGTAATCATCTTTGTATAAAACTAAAGAATGGGTTAACAGTTCTTCTGGAGTAATTGATTTGTTAAATGCTAAAGGTGAATTACGGTTGACCGCAATAACCATTTTTCCTTTTAATAATGGTTCAAACAATAATCTATTACTTTTATGAATAATGTTTTCAAATAGAATAATTAGGCCCATGTCAATCTTATGTTGGCGAATATCATCTAGTATTTCCTGTGAACCCTTTTCAAATATCTCTATTTTTACATTTGGATAATCCTTTTTAAAATTTGTTACTGTATGAACCAATAACGGCATAGGGCCAGGAATTGTTGCAATTCTTAATTCGCCACGTACGGTATTTGCGAATCCGTGAGCTTCATCCTTTAACTCTTGGATTTTCTCTAGTGCTTCAGCCGCCTTTTTAATAATAATTCTTCCTTCAGCGGTAGGGATTGTACCTAATCGAGAACGTGTAAACAATGATATCCCTAGTTCTGTTTCTAATGCTGAGATAGATTGACTGATAGCAGATAATGTGACATGCATATTTTGTGCTGCAATGGTTAAAGAACCTGCATTTGTAACCTCAACTATGTATTCTAATTGTTCAATGTTCATATAAACACGACCTCTTTTATTAAGTCTTACTTAAGCAATGATAAGTATGTTTTAATAATATTTAATGTACAGAAGTGTTACAATTATTGCAAGAAATCTGATAGCGAATAGGGGGAGTAGTTATGATGACAAGAAGAGTTGCTGTAATTACAGGTGGAGGAAGTGGAATTGGTCGACAAACATGTATTAAATTTGCAAGAAAAGGGGATCAAGTGGTAGTCGCTGATGTGAGCGAAACAGGTGGAAAAGAAACTGTAGAGCTCATTAAAGCTGAAGGTGGAACAGCTATTTTTGTTAAGACGGATGTTTCACAGTATGAGCAAGTAGAAAATCTAGTTAATATTGCAGTAGAAACGTATGGTCGAATTGATATTATGTTTAACAATGCTGGAATTGGCGGCGCAGGTCCAGTGCTTAATCAAAATATGGATCGCTATGAAAAAGTAATTGGGATTAATCAACATGGTGTTGCCTATGGAATCATAGCGGCAGGGAAGAAGATGAAAGAATTAAATATAAAAGGTGTAATTATAAATACGGCTTCTGTTTATGGCTTCTTAGCTTCTCCAGGTACATTTGCATATCATGCAACAAAAGGTGCTGTTATTATGATGACAAAATCTGCAGCCCTTGAATTAGCTGAATATGGAATTCGTGTAGTAGCAGTAGCACCAGGAGTTGTCGATACACCTATTCTTCGTGGATATAACGATAGTATGATCGAATCTATGAAAACGAAAGTTATGGGTAATGAGTTAATGAATCCAGAAGCACTTGCTGATGTAGTCTACCTTCTTTCATTAGAAGAAGCAGATGCCATTAATGGGAGTGTAGTAATGGCTGACCACGGATATGCTTCATTTAAATAATAAAATGTAAATGTGCTTTTTGTTTTTAAATATAATTATATATAATATTTTTTGAATATTTAATTAATTTATCATTGAAACGCCCGCGATAGACCGTATAAATTTGTGGGGGTAATTGCTGGCATGCGCCTGACTAGGAGGGACTTCCAGCAGTGGGGAATGAAGGATCCCTCACTGCTGGGAGTTTCACTTTATCCCGCATTAACGGGCAGTAAGACCCCAACCGCAAGATGGAGAGAGAAGTGTTGTCCAGCTATAGCTGCTAGAATCTCCGGTCGTTTCGCCCCCTCGGACGCGGCAAAAAGCGCCTCTCTGTCGG
>NZ_NUQE01000110.1 GCF_002582035.1 Bacillus pseudomycoides | reverse complement strand
GCTAGAATCTCCGGTCGTTTCGCACCCTCGGATGAGGCAAAAAGCACCTCTCTGTCGGGGGCTCCAACGTCCTGCGATTCTGAGCGAGCCGCTTCCGCTTTTCTAAAGAAGTTAGGTAGGAGATCAACCGCCCGTAAAAGCCCGATTGGTTCAACTAATAATCAGTGGGGGATGGAGAAAACCCCCACTGATTAAAGTTTCACTTTATTCCTATCTGATAAAAGAGAGGTGAGTGTAATGGGTGAAGAAAAGAAATTAGGACTGTTTACTTTGACCGCTCTTGTTGTAGGCTCCATGATCGGAGGCGGAGCATTTAACCTAGCAAGTGATATGGCAAAGGGTGCAGGTGCAGGGGCAATTATTATTGGCTGGGTTATAACGGGAATTGGAATGATTGCCCTTGGATTATCATTTCAAAATTTAACTGTAAAAAGACCGGATTTAGATGGTGGTATTTTTAGTTATGCAAAAGCAGGATTTGGTAATTTTATGGGCTTTAATAGTGCGTGGGGATATTGGCTATCTGCTTGGCTTGGGAATGTAGCTTACGGTACGTTACTATTTTCTTCATTAGGTTATTTCTTCCCAGTTTTTGAAGGCGGACAAAATATAGCATCGATTATTGGCGCGAGCGTATTGCTATGGTGTGTTCACATGCTAATTTTACGCGGTGTCCAATCAGCAGCACTTGTAAATTTAGTAACGACAATAGCAAAGTTAGTACCTGTCTTTGTGTTTATTGTTGTAGGGATATTTGCTTTTCATATTGATACTTTCTTAGATGGTTTTTGGGGACAAAGTGCTACTTTTTCCTGGGCGGCTGTAGGAAGTCAAGTTAAGAGTACAATGCTTGTAACGCTTTGGGTATTTATTGGAGTAGAAGGAGCTGTAGTCTTATCGAGTCGTGCAAAAAATCGAAGTGATGTTGGAAAAGCAACTGTTATTGGATTAATAGGGACTCTCATTATTTACATTCTCCTGACACTATTATCCTTAGGGATTATGAATCAAGCTGATGTTGCGAATTTGAAAAATCCATCTATGGCGTATTTATTTGAAAGCGTAGTTGGAAAATGGGGCGCTATTTTTATTAATTTAGGCTTAATTATCTCTGTATTAGGTGCTTGGTTAGGTTGGACGTTACTAGCATCTGAGATTCCTTATTTGGCTGCTAAAGACGGCGTATTTCCAAAATGGTTTGCAAAGGAAAATAAAAATAAAGCTCCTGTTAATTCATTATGGTTAACAAATGGTCTGATTCAAGTTTTCTTGTTGACATTTGTTGTTTCAGATCAAGCTTATCATTTTGCATTTTCTCTCGCTTCTTCTGCAATTTTAATTCCTTATGCTTTTTCAGCATTCTATCAATTTAAGTATAGTTTGCAGACTGAAGAGAAAGGTCGAACAAGAAATCTCGTAATTGGTTTAGTTGCGAGTGTGTATGCGATTTGGTTAGTTTATGCAGCAGGCTTAGATTATTTAGTTCTGACTATGATACTATATGCACCAGGAATTTTTATCTTTTACAAAGTTCAAAAGCAAACAAACTCCAAACAAATATTTACTCGTGCTGAATTTGTGTCCTCGATAGTTATTGGAGCTTTAGCAATGTTTGCAATTTATCAATTAGCTACAGGTAGTATTACTCTTTAAAAACTCTTTTGAAAAGGAATTGGAGGGGTAAAAGATGACAAGAAAAAAAATCGTTGTTGCATTGGGAGGAAACGCAATACAATCTGGGGATGCTACTGCACAAGCACAACAGGAAGCTTTGGAAAGAACGGCAGAACAATTAGTTAAAATTATGGAAAATAATGTAGATGTTGTCATTGCACATGGGAACGGTCCACAAGTAGGTAACATCTTATTGCAGCAAAAAGCAGCGGAAACGGAAAAAACACCTGCAATGCCATTAGATACTTGCGGTGCAATGAGTCAAGGGATGATAGGGTATTGGATGGAAAATGCAATTGAAAAGGCTTTAAAAAAGCGCAATATAGAAAAAGATGTAGTAACAGTTATAACTCGGGTTGTAGTAGATGAAAAGGATGAGGCGTTCAAAAATCCAACAAAACCAATTGGCCCCTTTTATACGGAAGAAGAAGCACGAAAATTAATGGAGACAACAAGAGCTACATTTAAGGAAGATTCTGGGCGTGGATGGCGGCGAGTTGTACCATCACCAAAACCAGTGAGTATTCATGAACATAAAGTAATCAATGCATTAGTGGAGGACGGGGATATTGTCATTGCTGTTGGAGGCGGCGGAATTCCAGTTATAGATTCGGACGATGGTTTAAAAGGAACTGAGGCTGTTATAGATAAAGATTTTGCAGCTCAAAAATTAGCTGAATTAGTAGATGCTGATATTCTTGTTATTTTAACTGCTGTTGATCATGTATATATAAACTTTAATAAACCAAATCAAAAGAAATTAGAGAATGTTACAGTTGATGAACTAGAACAATATATACAAGGCAACCAATTTGCAGCAGGCAGCATGCTTCCAAAAATTCAAGCAGCTATTCAATTTGTTAATACAAATCCAAAACGAAAAACGATTATTACTTCATTAGAAAAAGTATATGAAGCGTTAGAAGAGAATGCAGGTACCATTATTTCTAAGTAGGGCACATGTGTTTATATAAATAGGAGTTAGATTACCGAAAGAATGAAGTGATGTGCTTCATTCTTTTTATGTATAAATTTAAAGAGTTCATAAAGTATTCATTATCAAAAGGAGACTCAGCAATTAATTATGATAAAATAATTTTTGAATACGCTTTCTTTATTTTATTATGATATATGGAAAGAGAGAGGACGTTTCATGCAAAGACGCAATATACTTGAAGACTTGAAGCAATTTGAATTATTTGCTGATTTGACAGAGAAGAGATTAAAAAGCCTAGCAGAGCTTGTCTATTGGCGTACCTATAAAAAAGGGCAATTTTTGTTTTTAGAAGGTGATTCAAGAGAAAGAATTTATCTTATGCTAGATGGATTTGTAAAATTAGAGCGAGCTAATCAAAGCGGAAATTTATTATATGAAGATTACATAAAGCGTTTTTCGATCTTTCCTTGCAATGGTATGTTTACGGATAAGTCATATAATTATACAGCTATAGCAATGACGGATGTGGATGTGTACTATATCCCCACTTTCGTTTTTGAGGATATGGTGAAATCAGATCGAAAGCAGCTCATGTATATTGTCCAGGAGCTATCTTCTATATTGAAGGTGAATGAAAGACGTATCCAAAATATCACAGTTCCAAATGCACAAGATCGCGTTATTCAAACGTTATGTTATTTGATGAATGATTTAGGAGAACAAGAGGGAGAAGAAATTATAATTTCATGTCCTCTTACAACGATTGAAATTTCTAAAATATCTGGGACATCACGTGAGACGGTTAGTGGAGTGTTAAAGCAACTAAAAAATGATTGTATTGTTACGGTCCTAGATAAAAAAATTACAATACATGATCCCATTTATTTTGAAGAAATCTCTATGTAAAAACAAAATAATAAATGATAGGGAAGTATAAGGTAGATATTATAATGTTATAAAAAAACGATTGTTATGTTAACCTTCCTTTTCAAAGTTTACCCCGCATTAACGGGCAGTAATACTCCCACCTCAAAATTCGGTGAAAGCATAGAAGTTAGGGGGGAGATAAACTGCCCGTAAAGGCC
>NZ_NUQE01000109.1 GCF_002582035.1 Bacillus pseudomycoides | reverse complement strand
CTGTAAAACCGTAAAGAATACCTCGTGTCCTTTTCGTTGCCAATTGTTACATGAAGTTGAGAAAATAAAAAACGCACTCATCCCTAAAACAGGGACGAGTGCGTTAAAACCCGTGATTCCACCCAGATTCCCATCGCGCTTTAAAAAGCGTCGATGGCTCCATGCGCTGTAACGTAGCGTCTACGGCATTGGATACTATAATTCCCC
>NZ_NUQE01000108.1 GCF_002582035.1 Bacillus pseudomycoides | reverse complement strand
TAAATTATCGAACTTTATTTTAAAACCACATTTAGGGCTATCCAATTTTAGTTAGAGTATAGCTTTAATAGTTCTTGTATTGGTAAACTATTTGTATTGTTCATCCCAACAAAATATTCTAATTGCCATTTCTGTGTTTCGATAGCTTGTTTGCTAGTGAGATTTTCCCAACTAGGGTAAACTCTAATTGCCATTTTTCCTTTTGTAGTGGCTGTTTTAAGGATATTTTGTTTTACAAGTACTTCTTTTGGAAAAACGAATTGTCCAAAATTATTATTTCTAGTAAAAGTATTGATAACCAATAAATCAGTAGCTTTTTCATATGAAAAGGCTTGGTTTTTATTATCCCCATCTTTTTCCCAAAAAGCAACAAACTGTCCTATCTTAGTAGGTGTTATTTTTGCGACTCTAAATCTAATCGATTTTGAATTTAGCTGAAATATACCAGCCCCATAATCTGAATTTTGAGCTTCTTCTCGGACAGCTTTTATGGTTAAGTGATTGGGTTCATAAAACATTTTATTTACATATGTTAACGCATTATAAAATTCATTCACTGCTTTGCATCCCCTATTTTTTATACTACTAATTCCAACGCCTTTCAAATCAATATTATCTTAATTTGAACGCAATGCCCAAATAAAGCTATTGAACTAACCGTTTGTGGAAGAAGGAAAACTGAAATAATAACATTTCGGTTCGACTTTTTTATAAACGGTATAACTTTTTTCAAAACAGTACATCTTTTTTACAAACGGTACGACTTTATTTCAAATCTACAGGTGTTCTTATCAGCCCTGAAGGGCTTAACCAACGATTTAATGCTTCCGCAGTACAGTTTCTTGAACAAGTTCTAGCTAACCTTCTAACTCAAAGAATTCATTCAACACAAGAAATAATTCATCAATACACCACGACCTTTAAGCACATTCGGATTCTAGATTCTACAACATTTCAGCTTCTAGGGGTCACCATACATGCCTATCAACTTAAGAACGGAAACAAAATGAACTTTTGTTTATATGAACTAAAAAACTCTTAAAATATTTTGTGTCCTTAAAAATAAGTATACTAAATAAACCTAGATAGGTATCATTTTTAAAAATTATGCAGCTTTCTTTTGTTTTCTAAATCCACTATATTCATAGACAACGCCCATAATATCAAAGACTGTTTTCTTCTCATATCGATGAGATTTTCGTCCATTCTTTTGTAGGAGCTGGAACAGGCGGATTAGAATCTTTGTTGTTTCTTAGATGTTTTGTTGTATAGCTTGATATAACAGATATAAATGATCTTGAATCATTCCAATTGCTTTATATTCACTTAATTCTCTTTTCTTTTTTTGTAAAAGAAGTTGACGCATTTTAAACATCGTAGAGGAACACAGAAAAATAGAGATTAGCTTTCCATATAACTGGCACTCTAATCGCTCCTGTTTTACATGACGATACTGGTCTATTTTAAAGAGTGATTTCCATGTTTTAAAGACAATCTCTATTTGCCAACGCAACGTATACAACTCATGTACCTGTTCCATCGGAACCCATTCCCAAGGTGTATTTGTCACATATACGTTTAACCCTGCTATCATTTTACTTTTCTCTGAGTACGTTCTATTTTGTGATTTTTCTTTTTCTGCAATCTTTGCTCGTCGTTTTTGTAGTTGCTTTTCTGTTAATCGATGAAAAATAACACGTGCAAACAGTTGTTGTTTATCACCGCCATAGGCCTGTTTTAATTCAAATGTTTCCCCGGGCTGTAGTTGTTTCAAAATCTGTTTTACATCGATTTGTATGTATTCCGATTGTTTCTTAATAGCGTCATTTTTAAAGTATTCGGGGTTTGGATTTTTCATATATACATTTGTATTTAATTTTAAACGAGAAATATAATATGTACCTCGTTGATCCATTTGATCTAAGTCTTCCAATGAAAAATAACCTAAATCACGAATACATAAATCTCCTGGCCGTAAGGTATCTAAGCATTCCGTACCAAATGTTTTGTCATTATTTTTTCCTGATCCAACTTGAAAGTTAAGAAACTCCCCACTGTGCAGATCATATTCTAATTGAATTTTGATTCCGGCTGTGTGGGCGCATCCTCCAGAGCCTGGATATACATTTTCTAAAGCATTTGGCACTTGAAATACGGTGGCATCTAGGATACGGATTCGTTGGAAATAAGAGAAAAGCTGGTTAGAAATTTGCGTTTGTTCACATACTTTTTGTTGTAAGAGTAAAGAAAAAATATGTTGTAAAAACAAAACTGCTTTCGTATTTAAACGTTTATTTAAGCCTTCAGGGCTAAGTAAAGTACCAGTAGCTGCATGAAGCCTACTACATAATCGGACTAAGGGATCACTTGCCACCTGTTGACTAATCCAAATACACATAGTAGCTAAGTCTGAGCCAGAAAACTTAAGTTTTCTCTTTATAAATCCAATTTCTCTTGCAAGTTTTTCTAAGAATACAGGTGTAACATATCGTTGTAATTCTTCCGCAAATGATTGTAATTCATCTTGAATCGAAAAATGCATAAGAAAACGTCATCCTTTCTAATTTAGTTTATTTAGAAAGGATAACGTTTTTTGGTATTTGAGGGTATTAAAATCTCTTAAGCTGATGGGCATGTATGGTGAGACCTATTACCCCTTATTAGTTGAATGATTGTATGTATAATTACAAGTTACTCTATTACTTTGTATGTTCTTCCATTTTCTTATCAAGTGCTTTGGCGTAGGCATCTTTGGTTTCCTGATTTAACTTATAAATTGCTTCTCTCCACTGTTCTCCATCTACACCTGACATATGTGGAGAACTTTTTAATACAGCTACTTGAATCTTCTGTCCATCTTCTTTATCAGCGTCTTTTATTAACTTTGTTCCTTTTCTTGCATCTGTTATCCCTTCTTGTACGAGTTTATGAATGTCTTTGTATTTATCAGGTACTCTTATGTTCTCCATGCGGTCTAAGGCTTCATCCATATCGTTTGCTGTTTTAAATACATCTTTATATTTCTTATTATCCTTTGAAGCTTCTCCTAGTTTTAACAATATTTCATCCTTCTTGAATTGAAACTCTACCATCTGTTCACAAATATAATAGGGATACTGTTTTTCTGATAGAACTACTTTCATTTTTGTTTTGCTAACAGTTTCAGTCTTCTTTTCTTCTGTATTGTCTTTAGAACACCCTACCCCTGCTACTAACATAAGTGGAAATGCTAAACATATTAGTTTCTTTGCCTTCATACCTCATACCCCTTTTGAAAATAATTGTAAGGAATTAACATATGAAACCATAACATAAATTACATAAATATGATATGCAAATTTTCCATCCTTAAGAGAAATTTTGAGTGTTTTAATAATATGAAAACATGTATTAGGGGTACCGCCACATCGCCATCAACTTAAGAAATTGATTGTTCCCCAAAACGAAAAAAATGAGCCGCATTCTCATAAATAACTGTAAAAAGGTAAAATCTTGTATTTGAAGACGATGAATTAATAGGCGAATGTGAAGAGAGAATATGTGTTTTTGAACATACTAAAAGAAAAGATGTATACGACAGTATTAAAACCCTAAAGGAGTTTACAGTACAATGCCAATTCATTGAAGGAAGAAATACGCATTGGTATTGGCATAAAGGGAAAAATGTTAAAGAAATGACTATGGAGGAATTCGAAGAAAGAATTAGGGAAGAACAAAAAGAATTAAAGTCGATATCCAAAGAAGAATTTATCAAAGTAAGAAATAGATATGCTCCCTTTATCAAACCTATTGAATTTCCTAGTGATGGAATCAGATTTTCTTATGCATATGAACCAGAGTGGAATGATGTATTTTTTGTTATGGAAACGGAAGCAAGTTATTTTGCTGTTTATTGGTTTACAAGCGCTTAAAAAAGATTTTATTTAAAATTGAGGTTTTTTCAATAAATAATAAATGAATTTGCTATAGAAATAGAGTCCTATATTAGGACCCTATTTCTATGATTGGATTCGGTTTTAACTATTAAGCACATCGATAATGTTTCCATTTGAATAAATTTTGCTTTTCCATATTGAATACCATCTCTTTTCTAGATTGATAGTATTAGTATGTCCAAGCTCCCTGGATTTTTTGCACCAGAACCATTTTTATTTAGTTGTGTAATGGTAGGTTTAAACTCGCCTGAAGTTAAGTTAAAAACAAGTGAAAAAAGCACAACCTCATTAGAAGCTGTGCCTTTCGTTTCTTAGTGTAAACCTTGTTTAGTTCCATTTTCGACTTCTTTCATAAAGTCTAATGATACTTCACCTTTTTTAACCGCTTCTATTCCACGTTGAATGTCCTGCCCATTATAACCTAAGCTACGTAAAAACATTCTTACACCAATAGAAGCACCTTTATATAATTCTTTATTCTGTTCATTATTATGTTCATTAATTGCCTGACGCAGTAATTCTTCATTTTCTAAAAGATTAACTATACCTATGTAAAACACTTCTTCCGTAGTTAAACTTCTTGCCATATTGTTTAGCCCCCTGTTTAAAGAATTTCTACATAATAATAGTTTTCTTGTTCAATACAACCAAATTTCACCTCTTCATTATGGTTATAAGTATATTATATAGTATTTCTGATTTATTTTTTTAAATATTTAAAATTAACACTCGAGTTGACTACTTCGTTATTTTCAACAAAAACAAAAAAAGGCACAAGCTGTTAAGCCGGTTCTGGTGCAAAAACTTCAGGACCATTGCAACGAATCTATAAATATTGGATATACTGATACTATTACTCTACAAAAGGTGTGTGATCAGTATAGAAAAGGAAAATGTATTCAAATGGAAGCATTACCAGCCTGAGATTATCCTTCTTACAGTGAGATGGTACCTACGGTATAATCTCAGCTTTCGTGATTTGGTGGAAATGATGGAGGAACGGGGCTTATCCATTTCTCATACAACGATTATGTGCTGGGTTCATCAGTATGGTCCTGAATTGGACAAACGAATTCGTCGTCACCTCAAGCAGACCAATGACTCTTGGAGAGTCGATGAAACATATATCAAAGTTAAAGGGCAATGGATGTATCTGTACCGTGCTGTTGATTCGAAAGGAAACACAATCGATTTTTTCCTAAGCAAAACAAGAGACAAACAGGCTGCAAAGCGCTTTTTCAAGAAAGCTTTGCGGTCTTTTCATGTTTCTAAGCCTCGTGTCATAACAGTCAATAAAAATCCGGCTTATCCTATAGCAATTGAACAGTTGAAAAAAGAGAAAATCATACCTGACGGTATGCGACTTAGACAACAAAAGTACTTGAATAACATAGTAGAGCAAGAACATCGCTTTATAAAAAAGCGAATCCGTTCTATGCTAGGGTTCAAATCTTTTGACACAGCTACAATCATTCTTTCTGGAGTAGAAGCCATGCATATGATTAAAAAAGAACAGATTGATTTATGGGATCAGTCTGTCCAAAAACAGAAAGAATTCATCCATCAATTGTTTGAACTTGCAGTATAAGATACAATTCCGTTAGGAATATATGCATTTTATTCTTTTTTGCACCAAAACCCTAATTTCTTTATCATACATCTATCCAGCGTAGCCAAATGGATTATCTACTGCTATACCTTGTGCAGTGTTCTGTAATACATTGCTCCATGCATCGTACTCATACTGTGCTACTACATTTCCGCTTTGATCCGTCATGGCAATAACATCTCCATGCGGGTTGTAGTGATAGTACAACGTTTGACCTTGAGACTTCATTGCAACGCGAACACCGGCTACCCCCTTTTTACGTATTATACGTTCGTTTCAGGTGCTTCATTTTTTACCTAACACGCCCATGTAAAAAAGAACGTTAAAATTAACGTAGATATGTAACAAAACCAAAATAAAGAAAGAACCTACCAACATAAAAAGAGAAGGGAATCCCCTTCTCTTTCATTTCAATTATTTTTTTCTTACATTAGTAGCCTGAGGTCCACGATTGCCTTGCTCAATGTCAAATGTAACTTCTTGACCTTCATCTAATGATTTGTACCCTTCACCTTGAATAGCTGAGAAGTGAACGAATACATCCTCTCCACCCTCACGCTCGATGAATCCAAAGCCTTTGTCGCTGTTAAACCATTTTACTTTACCGTTTTCCATGAAAAAAATCCTCCTACAATGTACCTTTATGTACATATCCATTTTCGACCATTTTACAGGTAATAAAAAGATTTTAAAAAACTGTAACCTCTGAGAAGATTTAACCTTGCCAGCTCCCCCTGAAGTTACAGCTTATTTAAATCTCTATGGTATTAAAAGTAAAATGGTTTAAAATCAATATAGCACTTTACCAATAGAAAAGCAAAAACCATTCCGTTATAATGGTTTACTCATCATTTCCATACATACCAATAAATCACTCATGCAAATCATTAAATCTCAATTTATTCCTAATCATCAATGTATGTCCTATTCATGTGAAGTGAAGTTAACATATCTTATCGGAAGTAGGTAACATGTAAGACGCAGGTATGAATCGAACAACCTCCGAATATATAAGTGAGCGAAAATATGAGGAGGGGTTTATATGTACGAAAACATAAAAGCGAAAGCACGATTAGCATCGCTATTACAGGAACGAGGGTTAAGCGAGGAAGAGTTTGCGCTTAAAGCTGGCGTACGATTGACAACTATTCAAAGATTCGATAGGACGGCACGGCACGATCTAACACGCCTTGTGCAGATAGCGAGAGCGCTCGAAATACAAATCGAGGATTTGGTCGTAGTTGAAACAGAAGCTGAGGTTCGCTAACGGAGCGTTGTATACAGGCCGCCAGTAATGGCGTTTTTTTTGTGCGCCAACAAAACGTGAATTTTGTAGGATAAGCGTATAACAATAACCAAAAAAGCCATCCTGATGGTGGCTTTACTGTTAACATAATTTGCGTTATTGGAAGTTACTTTCGATTCTAGCTTTTTGAATAACATTTGTTATGAATGGTGCTTTTGCATTTGTATATGTAACTCTGTCAGAATGATGTTTTTCAGCTAATGTTTTTTTTAACTGATAATATTGCTGAAGTGTATCAGGATGAGTTCTTAAATAATTTCGGAATAAAATATTATTACTCCAGTCTTCACTTTCATGTTTATAAATGTGCAAATGATGTGTTCCTGCTCTCCATAATCCCTTTCTAAAAAACCTTCTATTTGGGAATTCTTTATGAAAGACATGTTCATATCCAATCTGTTCTAAGGGTTCAATATACTTATCTATTTCTTTTAGATCATGAACTCCGACCATAATATCTAGTATTGGTTTAGCTCCTAATCCTTCAACGGATGTACTTCCAATGTGTTCAATGGCAATAGCTTGATCAAGCATTATATTTTTTATAAGCCTATATTCTTCTTTGAATTGTAACGCCCAATTTGGTGTATACTCCTCAATTACAATTGGTTTGTCCATATTTCTGTCCCCTTGTTTGTTTTTTGCTTGAATGTAATACCAATTCAAACTCCATAAAGCTATTTTAAACCATAGAAATGTAGATGAATATTGTATTCATAAGAGGTTAACATAACGTCCCATTATGGGAAGCGATGAAAACGCACAAACCTTTGGCTTCATTAGGTTTGTGCGTTTTCTCTTTTTATCGTGCTATGCATCATTTTATACATTGTGGAGATATTGGGGTTTTTTAGGTTAACGAATGTCCTGTATTAGTACAAAAACCTGTATAGAATTCTGTATAAAAAAAGCCTGCATATAAGCAAGGCTTTTTCTATTTCCAAAATTGCCACCACTTTTTTTTGTTGAGTGGCTGCAATCAATTTTTTAGTCTCCTGGTTTTCACGGATCATAGCCATTAGGTTTTGATCACGTTCATCCATTCTTTGAATAATAGCTTTTTGAAAATCTTGTTGTTGTTTTTGCTGTTCAGTTAACCAGTCTTTTAAATTTTCTTCATGTTTTTTAAGTTGTTCAGATACTCTTTCAGCAACAATTTTATCCAACTCTTGAACAGCTATAACTCCTTGTTCTACTTGGATTTGTTCAGGTTGTTGTTTAGTTGTTTGGATAGGTTCAATGTCTATATATTCAGGGAATCCTTCTTTATTGAGGAGCTCAATAATTTGTTTTGTTTGGAGATTTCTTTTATTTCTCATTTTAGCTATAAATTGAAAAACAGGTATACATTCTTGATGGATTAAATACTTGTTCTTTTCACCTTGTTGGAATTTTAAAAAACTACTGTAGGTTTGACAGTTTCGTTTTATAGTCATAGCTGATACTTTTATTTCTTTGGCTACTTCTTCAGCTGATAACCAGTCTTTTTGTTGCATTGTTTAGATCACCATCCTTCTAAACATCTGAACTAAACACTATTCAAACAACTAAACAATTCTATAGCTGACAAGGATTTCCTTGTTTTTCTGTTCAGATAGCTGTTTAGATAATATATAACTAGTTTAACACCTGAACAAGCAATTGATTTTCTTAAAAGATAAATTTAACTTCTGCTAAGTAGTGTTATGGTAATTAAAATTATATAGAGTAAGTAAGTCTTTGTAAGTATTATCACCATGGTATAATATGGTTAATTCTGTTTATAAAAAGGAGAGATCTTAATGGGAATTTTTACAGCAGTGTTAGTAACTAGTTCTATTTTATTATTAGCTTGGGTTGTAGGTAAAAGAGAAAAACAAAATCAATAATAATATTTTATATTTATGGATAGTTATAATTGTTAAAAAAGCTAGCATCGATCTAGCTTTTTTTGTTTACAGGTGTTCTAATCTTTTTATTTATGATGTTTTGAATGTATACTTTTGTCAGTGGTTTTGGAGAAAATGGGTAAGTTGTAATGAAGTTAATAAAATCAAAGATACGAAAGTAAACTAATATTTATTAGTTTACTTTCAATTAAATGAAAAAAAAACTGAACTAGATTAACTCTCTAGTTCATTCTTCTTTTTCTTGTATAAACGATTTATTAAATCAATAATCCAAGAATTAATAATAACTACTGTGAAAATAACTAAAATAGCAACAATATTTTGATTTGAAGATATGTATAGTATCAGTGGACCACGTACCACCCAAAAAAATATAAGAGCAAAAACTAAAGACCAAATAAATTTCAGCATTAATGTTTCCCAGTATAAAAAAAACCGGAACGAATCCGGGTTAAATGAAAATGTTGTCCCTTTTTATTATCGATCCCAAAACGCTGACGGTTCAATCCCAAGTAACCGTAAGTAAATAAAACCTTGGCCTCGATGGTGGATTTCATTTTCCAACGCATAATGTAGACGTTCGAAATGACTCATTTCGCCACCAAAAAAGGGATCTTTTTCTACGGTGTGCAACCGTTCCTCAGTGATTTTTGGCCACCATTTTTGCACAACCTCCTTTGTTTCATGACAACCGTCTAAAAGTTCCTCTTTGGTCGAAACACCAGCAAAAGGTTGGCTATATTCCCATTCACCGAGAGCGATACCGCGTATATATCCGCGTTCAATATCTAGTATCTCTAAAATCATTTTTGAGAATGGCCGCAGCGGTTCGACCGGTGCAAAGGTGAATAACTTGTCTTCAGGAAAAGCCGCAATTGTTCGAATGGTTAAACGACGATTCTCATCCAAAATTTCGCGAAATTGCTCCAATGTCATGACCATCGTTGGTCGCCTCCTTAATTAGTTGTCCCTTTCATTTTAAAACGTCAACCCTGACAAAGGTAGTCAGTTAAAAGAAAGAATCCTAACCTTTTCAATATAATTCCGGTCAAACCCTTTAATGTTGTATAAAAAACGAATATTATTTTCCTGTTTTTGGGCAATTTGCGTTTCGTCATTTAAATTGCTGGTTTTACCCTTTTTAGGGTCATTTGGAATGTCCGCTATTGCTTGTTGCGTCTTTTAGTTCCGTTGCTACACACAGGCCAGTTCTTGTTCATATGACCCTAAACACCTTATCATTCTATCAACCTACCCCCCCAACAAGGAACTAGCCCCTTCTAATTTCCCTTTCCTTAGACCTAAAACATGAATGTAAACTTTTAAATAAAAGTTTACATTGGTTGTTTTCTAGACTTCAAATAAAAATAAGCCTATTGTTCTTATTGGGGTAGCATCACATGCCCATCAAGCTAAAAAGAACGAGTTACCCCAAAACAATAAAAAGCGAGAAAAATGTACACATTTTTCGTTCTGAGGGTATTATGAGATCTTAAGTTGATGGATGTGTGGCGAGACTATATGAAAGAAAGTTTTGCTCTTTTAACCAAAAACGGTCGTTTATGGTTAGATGAACTACTTACAGCTTTTTATGTGGTGCCCATTTTTTAAGATGTATTAAAAGGTAGAACAGTTGTGTCATGAATTTGCCAAATTCCTTGTATCTGTTGTCCCATATGGAAGAATCTCGTATATTTTTGCAGCAAGTGCCTGAGGAGACTCCCTTGACCCTCTTTTAATCCAATCGGTAACAATATTGAAGATACCGCCTGCTAAAAACAGAATTTGCATTCTGCTCATGTCATGATCGTGTGTAATATCCGCTTGAAAGACCTTTTCCATTGTATAATTCAAGTAATCAAGCATCATATTAGATATATTTGAATCAATTAACTTTCCTGACGGCTTCTGTGCAGACACAAATCCCTCTATGATATATTCAATAATTAGCTGCATACTTTCATACGGATCCAAACTATCAACCTCTTTCAAGAATTGTTGAACAATTTCATCCACAGATGCTTGCACGACGTCGTAAACGTTGCGGTAGTATTTGTAGAATGTGACTCTGGCAACTCCAGCCTTTTTGCAAATAGCTGTTACGGTTATATCTTGCAGTTTATGTTCATGCAACAGTGCGCTTAATGCTTCCATAATGTATCTCTGAGAGTGTATACTGTCTTCTCTTGACTTCCTCAAAGCTAACACATCCCTTCATTCTGTTTGTTTTAAGTGCAAATCATCACATAGTGCTTGAAAGATGAGAATTCACTGTTATACTTACACATGTAAGTACAAATGTTAGTGTAATGATAATGTCATTGTATAAAAGTACATTATTGCTGTCAATGTGTACCATTTCCTTTGTTTCCTATTGGAAATTTACCGCCGTTTTGCAAGCTATAAATAGGGAGGGATACTCAGATACAATTTATAATTAATATTTTAAAATCTTATTATATTAATAAAATGTAATTTGGTGTTTGTGCGTTTCTTGATTACAACGTAAGAACAAGAAAAATTTTCGACAAGAATAGGGTGAGATTCAATTGGCAAAATATCTGTATAAGTTAGGATATTGGGCAGTAAATCATAGGAAAAAGGTTGTATTCAGTGCACTCGCAATTCTTATTGCATTAGTGCTTTTTGCAGTCAACATAGGTTCCTCTTTCAGGGAGGAGCTGAGCATTCCGAATACACCGGCAGATAAAGCAGGAAAAGTAATTGAAAAAGAGTTTAAAGCGATGCAACCAGCAGGTGCCCAAGTAAAAGTGGTGTTTCAAGCACCAAAAAACGAAACCTTGGAGTCAGCAGAAGTACAACAGAAAATTGCAGAAGTTCTTGATGAGATAAAAAAAGATTCAGCTGTTGATTCTGTGGCAGCACCGATGCAGCTGCAGAACCTCAGTAAAGATAAGACAATCGGATATGCAGTCGTTACGTACAAAGTGAAAGCAGAAAAGGTCACAGAAGCTTCTAAGGATAAGATTTTAGATAGTATCGAAACAACAAGGGATGCCGGCATTCAAACGGAGTTATCAGGAGGCGATATCAAGTTTTCCGACTCAGAGACTTCAGGTATGACTGAAATTATCGGAGTACTTGTTGCCTTCGTAGTTCTGGCATTTACTTTTGTGTCTTTTCTAGTAGCTGGACTGCCGATTCTCACTGCGATAATCGGATTAGCAATTGGAATGCTAGGAATCATGATTGGGACCAATTATGTGGAAATCCAATCAGTTTCCTTATCATTAGCTGCCATGCTGGGACTCGCAGTAGGCATTGACTATGCGCTCTTCATTATCAATCGTTTTAGACAGCAGCTTGCACAAGGAGATTCTGTTCCAGAATCTGTTGCCATCGCAACGGGAACAGCGGGAAGTGCCGTAATCTTCGCAGGATTAACTGTTATTATAGGTCTTTTGGGACTGTCTGTAACAAAGATTCCATTCCTGACAGCGATGGGCGTATCCGCTGCCTTTACTGTGCTCGCAGCTGTGTTGGTTTCCGTCATCATATTACCAGCCATTTTAGGACTTGTCGGCCATAAGATTGCCCCATCTAAACAAAATCGATTCTTGCAAAAGATGACTGGGGCAGGTAAGAAACATGCTGGTTCAAATAAATGGGGGGAATTTGTCATAAGACGTCCTCTGATTGTTACAATTTTCGCAATCGGACTACTTGCAGTGATTACGATTCCGTTTTTCCATATGAACCTTGGACTGCCTTCTGATGGAACAACAAAGTCCACAGAAACGACAGAAAGAAGAGCATATGATTTATTGACGGAAGCATATGGGGAAGGATTTCATGCCTCTTTAATGGTAGTAGCAAAATCAGAGGAAGCAACAGCTGAAACGCAAAATGCTATGAACACCATTGCAAAAGAATTGGGGAACCTATCTGAAGTGAAAAGTGTGACACCAGCTATCCCTGGGCCTTCTGGAAAGATTTATATGATTTCCGTCACACCAAAAACAGGACCTGACGATACAAAGACGAAGGATTTGGTAAAAGCAATCCGGGACAAATCAAACCAGACCGAGAAAAAAAATGGAATTGAACTAATGGTAACGGGCACAGCAGCGATGAATATTGATATTGTGCAAAAGCTGAGTGACGCCTTGCCAGTTTTCGCTGCCCTTATTGTGGGACTTGCGTATGTACTCTTAGTTCTAGTGTTTAGATCTCTGCTCATTCCATTAAAAGCAGTATTAGGGTTTCTACTTTCTCTTGGCGCTACGTTGGGAGCCGTGGTATTTTTCGTGCAGGATGGGCATTTCCAAAATATATTTGGGTTCCCGGCTGCCGGTCCGATCTTAGCCTTCTTGCCTGTCATTCTGATTGGCATCTTGTTCGGACTCGCCATGGACTATGAGGTGTTCCTAGTGAGCAAGATGCGGGAAGTATATACGCATACAGGTGACCCGAAGAGAGCTATTGTAGAAGGAATGCGGGAGAGCGGGAGAGTCGTAGTCGCAGCGGGATTAATTATGATGTCTGTATTTATTGGATTCATGTTGGCGCCTGATACCATCATTAAATCCATAGGCATGGCTCTTACATTCGGTGTTTTCTTTGACGCATTCATCGTAAGAATGACAATCGTACCTGCAGTCATGATTCTCATGGGTAAGTCAGCCTGGTACTTGCCAAAATGGCTGGATAAAATTTTGCCTAACATTGATGTTGAAGGAGAAAGCATTATACATCGCGTAGAAAACAAAAGTGAAAAAATATATGAACAGAACAGTTAAAGTTAATTCATAGTTGTATTCAGTTAAAAAACCGCTTCCCTATAAAATAGAAGCGGTTTTTTAGAGAAAGTATAGACCCTCCTTCGCTAATTATGTAAATATATAAAAGGAACTAAGGTTTTGCACTATCCATAAAGCAAAAAAGACGTTATCCTTTCTGTAGAATTATAGGAAAGGATGGCGTTTCTTTATGAATCTTTCGATTCTTGACGAACTTCAACCGATCGCTGAAGAATTACAACGACATATGTCTCCTCATGTTCTAGAACACCTAGCCAAAGAAAAAGGATTCGTTCAGCGAAAGAGTAAATATCAAGCACAGGAGTTAGTTGCTTTATGTGTATGGCTTAGTCAACAGGTCGCAAGTACATCACTCACACAATTATGTAGCTGTCTGGAAGTATCTACAGGTGTTCTTATCAGCCCTGAAGGGCTTAACCAACGATTTAATGCTTCCGCAGTACAGTTTCTTGAACAAGTTCTATCTAACCTTCTAACTCAAAGGATTTATTCAACACAAGAAATAATTCATCAATATACCACGACCTTTAAGCACATTCGGATTCTAGATTCTACAACATTTCAGCTTCCAGATAAGTTCTCTTCACATTATCGAGGTTCGGGTGGAAGTAGCCATACGGCAGGAGTTAAAATTCAATTGGAGTATGACCTATTGAGTGGGAAATTCCTACACGTTTATGTAGGAGAGGGAAGAGAAAATGATAAAACCTTTGGTTCAACAAGTCTACAGACCATTCAACCAAAAGACTTGTACATAAGAGATTTAGGCTATTTTGACTTACATGACTTACAGATGATCCATGATAAAGGAGCTTACTATGTCTCACGTTTGAAATTAAATTCTCGAATCTATCGTAAGAATGATGAGCCAGAGTATTTTCGAAGTGGGACCGTGAAAAAAGGAACACTCTATATTCAGTTAGATATGGAAGAACTCATGAATCAATTGCCACCTGGTCAAACTATGGAGATTTCAGAGGCATACATTGGACAATATCAAAAATTGCCAGCTCGTGTTATTATTCATCGATTAACAAAGGAACAAACCGAAAAAAGGTTGAAAGAACAAGCCAAAAGAGAAAAAAAGAAAGGTATTATCTACAAAGAACGGAGTAAAAGGCTGAGTGGAATCAACGTGTATATTACGAACATTTCTGCAGAAAATGTTCCAACGGAACATATCCATGACTTCTATTCATTACGTTGGCAAATTGAAATTTTATTTAAAACATGGAAATCTTTCTTTCAAATTGACAGGTGCAAAGGAATCAAGAAAGAACGCTTAGAATGTCATTTATATGGGCAACTCATTAGTATCCTACTCTGTTCATCGACGATGTTCAAAATGCGTCAGTTACTCTTGGATAAGAAAAAGAAAGAGTTAAGTGAATACAAATCCATCTATATGATAAAAAATTATTATCTATTGTTTTATGAAGGATTACAAAAGGACATCCATGAATTATTAAAAGTTTTATTGCGCTTGTTTTATTTTTTAGAGAAAAACGGTAGAAAATCTCATCGGTACGAAAAGAAAACCGTCTTTGATATCTTAGGTGTTGTGTATGATTATACGTTGTCACAAAGTTTCAAAGTTGCATAATATTTTTTAAAATACCTATTTAATAGGTTTATTTGTTATGCCCACCTTTAGTACAGCCGTAGAAATTTTTAAAAATAACCCTCACATATATCCTCTTAGCACCCTTAACTTGATGGCGATGGGGTAGCATCAGGATTTTGCGGATTTACAACGTTTAGGTAGAAATCCTTGTATCAATAGGGTTTATTCTATTGATACTTAATTAATTTTTCTTCAAATAAGGCTTACGAGTGACTCATATGACTTGTCTCAAAATCCTTATCGTTGTTAAGTTATTCATTTTTAATGATATAAACAACTTAACGTTGTAAATCCGCATTTTCGGTATTGAGTGATAATAAAGTTGTTTAATTTACAATAAAGTCTGATCGTTTAAAATAAAGATTGATAATATGTAAAAAAGTTTGATCAAAATCCTGTGTTGTTGTGCAGGATTTTTTCTTATTCAGCAATCGGGCCAGATTGTTGAGGAAGAGTTGCCGATTTTACAGAAGGTAAATTAGTTTAAGATTAATGGTGGTGAACCGTATCATAAGTAATTGAGTTTTATTGTTAAAGTTTTACCATTTAAATGGCATTTATTATTTAATTTCCATTCAAATACCTCCCGATGTTTTACAAGCAGTCAATCGTATTAAAAGGCCGACATATACTAGTTTGGAGAATCAAACATTGTATATGTCGGCCTTTATTTAATGGTCATTAATGTTTAATCGTTTTCATGATGTATGAATTATCCCCATAGGTACTGTATTTTGACGACCGTTCCCCTTTTGATTCTGGAATGCTGTAAGAACGATCGGCTATCATCCACTCTATAGAATCCTTAGCATTTACGGTTACCTTTACATGTAACTCTTCGGCTTGACCTAGAACGTAATTGAATTCAAATGGCGATTCCTTTGTGAATTCTTTTTGCTTCAACTCCACTTCTTTTCCATTGATGATCAGTTGAGATACATTCATCGTTGAAAAAGACTCCATTAACAATTCTTCAGCATTGCGATTCGTTTTCAATTGGTATTCTATTGTCCGCTTGGCACCTTCAACCTTATCAGATAATACCGTCACACTAGGTGCTTCCATGCTATATAAATCAGCTTGGGTATAACTTGCATCCCAGTTTAAAATAGGAAAAAATTCTGACGTATGGCCTTTCTTCACATTTTCATTAATATAATTCGATGTATATTCATCTAATGGCTGACGGGCCGCCCAATATGCTTTGTTTGAATCTGCATCCATAAAATAAGCAATATCGCTTGCTTGTGGATGTTCTGCTGTCGGCATGTTATTCAGGTTGATACTGTTAGTGATCATGACCAATAATCCTGTAACTAAGAAGATGGATGGTATCACCCAATTGAATTTTATTTTTAAGGTGGTGAAAATAGATACCAGCATGGCACCTAAAAGAGAAACAAGGACCATGAGCACACCAGCCATATGCATGGATATGAGTCCTTCAAAGAGATAAATAACTGGTGATAGAATAAGAAATACCGGGATGGCAAAACCAGCTGTAACAAGATAACTCTTCCATGAATGCTCATCTAAACGAATCAAAATATTAACGCCGATTAGAGCAAATAATAGCGGCCATGCAAACACATAACTGCCTGCTGGGAGTAGAAAACTGGAGGCAGTTAAAAGGGTTAGCCAAAGAAATAAGGCACCCATCATTAAGCTAATGGTTTTGATTTTTTTATGGGCCAACCCATAAAGGATCGTCAAGAAAGCAAAGATCATAATGGAAAAACTGATGAAGTAAAGACTGCCAACATTCTTATTGGTTCCCATCAACCATTCTTGATCCGTAAAAATATAAGTGAGTACGGACCATAATCCTGATCCGATGGCAAAAGACCCGATGATCCCTACGACGAAAACAAAGAGACCTGCAAGCGTTCCAAGAAGGGACAGTTTCTTGAGCTGATATCCATGTACGACCGTAACGGCAAAAAGAATAACCGCCAACACCATAATCGGAATGACAAGTTTGTCTGAGTAGGTAATCATGTTGGAACCCAAAATGTTAAAGAAAACTTGATTTCCTTCATGAGTTTGAGTGAAATCGATGTTTCCAAAATGGGTGACAAGATGTAACATATATTCACCGTGATGCTGGAGACTATCTAAACTTAAGCTTTGAATGTTATCGCTGGTTGTATGATAATGATCAACTCCTTCACCAAAGGCAAAGTTTAATCCTTTAAGACCGGCTTCTTTAAACACGCTGAAATCAGTATCATTTGGCATTTGCTTATATAAACTATAAAGGAAGGAATGAGCGACAGGTGTGGAAGCGCTCTGAGTAAACTCCTTAACTAGCCAGCTATTGTTATCACTTGTTTCAAACATGAAAGAGGGACCTTCGTTTCCCCGTGCCTCAAAGTTTAATACTAATCCGACATCATTTACCCAAGGATGTCCCTCTACAAATGCTTTTGCTCCAAGTAATCCATTTTCTTCTCCGTCAGTTAAGAGTATAATGACATCGTTTTGAAGAGGTGTCATTTCCTTGAAGGCCCTTACTGTTTCTAAGATGGCAGCCACTCCGGAGCCATCATCGGCTGTACCTGCTGATCCTGGTACAGAATCATAATGTGCAACGAGCATAATCGCTTTTGTAGAGTTCGTTCCTTCTATTTTGGCAACAATGTTTTCCACCGTGCCGCCTACTATCCATCTGCCGACACTATTTAAAGAATTGGCTTTTTGGATTTCAGGATTTAATCCTAACTCTTCTAAACTGTGAACAAGATAGTCTCGAACTCTGTCATGTTCTACCGATCCAAGAGGATGTGGTTTTACAGCAAACTCTTTTAAATGGGAGAGTGCTCTCTCTGCAGAAAACTCATTTGCTGAACCAGTAGCTGGTACAACCTTTGGTGGCTGAAGTTGTAATAAACTGACAAAAATAGTTCCAATAAGAATAGCCACAACAGCAATGAAAATAAGTGCATTTTTTTTCGTGTCTTCACGAGCTTGTAGCTTCGTTTGGGTAGATGGCACTGGTTCCAATTAAATTTCCTCCTTAAAGTTGAGAAAAATTTCTTCAAGCGAAGTATAAAGTGTAAACAATCAACCAGGGACGATTTTAGATAAAGCAAGTAAATTCAAGTTTTGGCAGCTTCCTTTTTTCATGACTGCCGTATTTCCGTTATTATTCTTGGTAGTATAAGATTGAATTTTGTTCTTTTGGAATAAGCGTGGTGGTTTGTTCTGTTCTTTGCCTTGCTCTTGGTTTGTTGATACCTGCATTATAAAGTCTCTATATTTATAATGAGATGATGAAATAAAATATACCTAGTTAAGTATCTTATTTAAGCAATCGGGGGCAATTCTCTAAAATGAATTGTGCCTTTTCTTTTGGTATAGGGCGCTTTAATGGAGGAAAGATCACAAAAATGATCATACTTTTTTATGAAAGATAAATAGTCAATCTCAAAAGTGGAATCCATTTTGATCAATCTTTTTTCAAAATGGATTCTTTTTCTTTATCGTAAAATAGGGGTTTGTGAGGTATTTTTAATCAAACTTTATTTCAAAGCTACACTAAGAGCATGCAAGATTTTATACAGTTTTTTGGCTAATCCAGTAACAAACAGGAACTCGAAAACCTGCACCATTGCGGAAATGTATAGAATCCTGCATGTTTTATAATATCAGAGAGTAAGAGAATCCCTTGGTATAAAAGGATTCCTGACGATATCCAACTTTTTATAATATTACGTTATGTTAACCTCTCATGTATGGAATATACAGAAAAGGATTACTCTTTTTTAACAAGAATATAGTGTATAGACTTAATCATCAGGGAGGGAAATATGAAAGATTTTGAAGTCAGACAGATACAAGATCTTTTTTATAATGATCTCACTCATTTAGTACAAGAGAGTAAGAAAGATGGCTTTCGTTTTCTTGAAAGACTAGTTAATGATTATAAGGCTGGTATCAACACTTTTGATAAGCCCGGAGAATCCTTATACGGTGTATTTAACAAAGAAAATGTATTAGTTGGTATTGGAGGGCTTAATATAGACCCATCCTCAAAGAGTCAAGAGATTGGACGATTGAGAAGATTCTATATTGCTAAGAATAATCGGAGAAATGGGCTAGGAAAGCTCCTGTTAAATACCATCATTTGTGGTGCAAGAAAGCATTATAAAGTCTTGGTACTTTATACGGACACAGAACAAGCTGACAAATTCTACATCTCCACAGGATTCCTAAAAGGTGATACCTACCCCCACACTACGCATTATCTAAATTTGTAAAAAGAGATTCATTGACTTTCGAGTTCGAAAATTACGTGAACACAAAAGTCCCCCAGTTAAACAATCTGGAGGACTTTTAATAGTCTTCTAAATACATTGAATACCGATAATGATGTGTTATGTTAACCGAGCATGTATGCGATATACAGAAAAGGGAACGAGCTTTATAATAGATTTAATTACCATAAAATAAAAAAAGAGGAATGTTATGACTACTATTAAAGAAATTGGAAGTTTATGTATGACAGATAAAGAAGGATATATTATTAACCATTCAAATAAAAACAAGATTAATCCTATTTTTCTCCCAGTAATAGACGATGTGATTCATATATATTCCACTTATCTCAGAAATGATTTACACAGTGTATATATAAGAGGATCCATTCCAAAAGGAATAGGTATTAAAGGAATAGCTGATTTAGATAGCATAGCTATTGTCAAACAAGACCCTAACAACTTACAGTTAAGTTGGACAAAAAAAATAGAACATGAATTAAATCAAAAACATAGTTGCGTGGATGGTATTGAACTGAGCTTTCACTCCTTAGAAGATATTTTAAACAACTCATCTTTTTCTATAATGAGTTTTATAATTAAAACCCATGGAGTATGTGTATTTGGAGAAGATTTAATACCTCAATTACCAAATTATAAAGCCAATGAACCTTTAGCAAACAATCATCTTATTCACTTGAAGAAACAAATTGAAAATGCTTGTGATGACCTTCAAGGCAACACTGATACAGAAGATATTAAAGACTGTTGTAAATGGATTATGAAAAACATAATAAGAGCGGGCCTTGCACTTATCATAACCAAGGAAAAGGTATATACAAGAGATTTGTACCCCGCTTATAAACTTTTTTCAAAACACTTTCCTGAAAAGGAAAATGATATGAAAAAAGCACTTGAATACGTGATAACACCCATAATAGATACAAAAACATTGTTATCATTCTTAAATGAGTTCGGACAATGGATGATTGATCAAGCCAATGAATGGCTACAATTTTACAATCCAAATAGAGAACTAAGTATGAAAATATAGCTTAATTATTAACTTCCGCTTTCGAATTTTACGTCAACTAGCACCTCTTGCGGGGGGCTAGTTGTTTTTTTTACAGTAGCAAAGATGAGATTTCACTTTTAGAAACTGTCTTAGCGTATAAAATCCGCGTTTTGCCGTCAGTACCCCATGCCCATCAACTTAAGAGACTAATTGTTCCCCAAAATGAAAAAAATGAACTGAATTTTTATAAACAACTATGAAGAGATACAATTTTCGTTTTGAGGATACTCTAAAATATTAGCTTGATGGGCATGGGATAGAGTCAGGAAAGTGCGGATTTACAACGATAAGCACACATTTTCAAAACGATTCCCCCAACAGCAATAAAACACCCTCATCCTATTCTTTGATTGAAGGTGTTTTTTACGTTTTATTT